>JAWKXE010000038.1:0-37194 GCA_041397165.1 Paracoccaceae bacterium
AGCACCGACCCGGTCAGCGAGGCCGCGCTGATCTCCTCCAGATAGGCCCGCGCGCCGTCGACCGCCCGCAACCCCTGGCGCAGCTGGCGGCCATCGCCCGCCGCCGCGCCGCCGGGCGACAACCGCGCCGCAAGCAGGCCGAACATGTGCCGGGCGATCGCCTCGACCGCGGCGCAGGCGGCGTCGACCGCCGCGCCCGGCTGCACCAGCAGCGCCCGGTCGAGCGGCGCCAGCAGCGCCTCGCGCCGCTCGGGCACCAGCCGCTGCACCAGCGCCATGAACGGATCGAGCAGCAAGAGAACCAGGACAACCCCGACCAGATTGAACGCGGTGTGGAACAACACCAGCGCATAGCGCGCCGCACCGCTGCCCCCGGCCTCGACCCAGGCTCCCAGCGCGGCCGAAACGAAGGTCAGAAGGACGAAGGCCAGCGCCCCGGTGCCCAGGTTGAACAGCAGATGCGCCATCCCGGTGCGCCGCGCCGCCACCGATCCGCCCAGCGTCGCCAGAAGCGCGGTCACGGTGGTGCCGATATTCATGCCGATCACCATCACCGCCGCCTGCCCGAACCCGATCGCTCCGGTTTCCAGCGCCACCAGCGCCGCCGCCACCCCGGCGCTGGAACTTTGCGTCACCGCCGTGATCAGGGCCCCCAGCACCACCAGCTGCACCCGCCCCCAAAGCGTATCGCCCGGAAGCTCGTCGGGCGTGAGGACCGCGCTCAACCCCTCCATCCCCTGCTGCATCAGTGCGATGCCCAGGAACAGCAGCGCGAACCCCGACAGCGCCCGCCCGGCCAGGGCGATCCGCCGCCCGCCGAACAGCCCCATCATCGCGCCGAGGAAAACCACCGGCAGCGCCATGACCTCGAGCTTCAGCTTGAACCCCAGAAGCGCCACCAGCCAGCCGGTGAAGGTGGTGCCGATATTGGCGCCGAACACCACGCCCAGCCCCTGCGGAAATGACATCACCCCGGCACTGACGAAGCCGATCACCGTCACCGTCGTCGCCGACGAGCTTTGCAGGATCGCCGTCGCCACCGTGCCCGCCGCCACCCCCCTCAGCGGGGTCGAGGTGAACCGCCTCAACCCGCGCCTGAGCGCCTGCCCGGCCAGCCCCTGCACCCCTTCGGTCAACAGCACCATGCCCAGCAAGAACAGCCCGACACCGCCCAGCGCCGTCAGAATGCCGCCCGTCTCGCCCACCTGCTGCCTCCGTCTTTTGTAACGGTTTTATGACAACCCCGGCGGCTTGACCATGGCCCACGAACCGCAGCACCGACCCGGCCCCTTCATCTGACGGAAAATATCCCGGGGGTTTGGGGGCTGGCCCCCAACATGACCAAACCTGCGCGCGCGCAGCGCGCTCAATTCGACAGCGGTGTGTCGAGGCGGCTCAGCAAGGCGGGAAGATCGCGCGCCGGGATGCTGGCCTGGCGCACCAGCTGATCGAAATGCGCGGTGAAGGCGGCGATTCTCTCGGTATCGCGAAAGGCCAGGTAGTTGCGGCCGACGTAGAGCACCGCCAGCCGCGGCCCGAACACCGTCAGCGGCGCCGAAAACAGCCGCCGCGCGTCGAACAGGTACAGCCTCAGCCGCGGATAGAGCTGATCGTGCAGCTCGGCCATGCGCTTCAGCTGCGCCCGGCGCAGACCGGGCGCCAGGCCGCGATAATACCCGTCGGCGGCGGCGAAACTCTCGAGCTCGTGCAGGGGCACGGCGATCTCGTAATCCGATTGCGATTGCCGCATCCAGTTCAGCCGGTCCTCCGAGGCGTTGATCGCCTGGGTGATGGTGCGGCCCAGATGCGGCGAATATTCCCATTCCAGCATCGCCCGGGTCTTCATCATGTCGGGCAGCGCCGCCGGCACATGGCGGATCTTCATCCCCACCGCCTCTTCGTGCCAGGCGAATATCTGTTCGTCGACCAGCGCACGGGGCGCCTGGGTCAGGGTCAGCGAATTGGCCAGCAGGTCGGCGGCCGTCTCGGGCCGGTCGGACAGCGACAGAAGCCAGTCGGCCGACACCCCCAGCGCGGCGGCGCATTCGCCCACCACCTGGGCATTGGGCAGCCGCGCGCCCGCGCCCTTCAACAGCTGCGACACGGTCGAGCGGTCGACCCCGATCTGCCGCGCCAGGGCGCTCTGCGTCATCTCGCGCCGGGCCATCGCCTGGGCCAGGCGGGCGCGGAACTGGGCGGCACGGGCACGTTTGTCCAATTTCTGCGACATATGATGATAATTATCACATATGCAGAGAAATGTTAATCACATTCCGAATGGGCGCAACGCGGCCCGGCCCGTAACGCTGATGTGACACCGCAACATCGGAGAGCCCATGGAATCGCCCCGCCGCAGCCTCGTGAAAGCCCTGTGCTGGAACGCCCTCGGCCTGGCGATGATGAGCCTCGTGGGCCTGGTCATGACCGGCTCGCTGGCGCTGGGCGGCGTGATGGCCGCGGTCAATACCGGGATCGGCTTCGTGATGTATCTGGGATACGAACGGCTTTGGTCCCGCATCGCATGGGGGCGACATGGCTGAGGGCGTGGCACGGCGGCGGATCGAATGGCCGACCTGGGGGATGCTGGCACTGACCTATGCGCTCTGGGCGCTGGGCACGACCTGGGCGGCGGGGCTGTGGCTGCCGCTGGGCATGGTGTTGGTGACGCTGGCGGCGGCGCAGCATTCCTCGCTCTGCCACGAGGCGCTGCATGGTCACCCCACCCGCTTCGCGCGGCTGAACGAGGCGCTGGTCTTCCCGGCGCTCAGCCTGCTGATCCCCTATGGCCGGTTCCGCGACACCCATCTGGCGCATCACCATGACGAGATCCTGACCGACCCCTACGACGACCCCGAAAGCAACTATCTCGACCCGGCGGTCTGGGCCAGGCAACCGGGCTGGTTCAAGGCGGTGCTGCGCTTCAACAACACGCTGTTCGGCCGGATGCTGATCGGGCCGCTGGTCGGCCAGCTTTCGTTCATGCAATCCGACTGGGCCGAGATCCGCGCCGGCGACCGCACCGTCCTCTGGCAGTGGCTGTGGCATCTGCCGGCGCTGGGGCTGGTGATCTGGTGGTGGGCGGCCTTCGGGCAGATGCCGCTCTGGGCCTTCCTGCTCAGCTCCTATGCGGCGCTGTCGATCCTGAAGATCCGCACCTTCCTGGAACACCGCGCCCATGAAAAGCGCCCGGGGCCGCACTGTTCTGATCGACGATCACCGGCCGCTGGCGCTGATCTTCCTCAACAACAATTTCCATGTCGTCCACCACAGCCACCCGCGGCTTCCGTGGTACGAGCTGCCCGCCAGGTTCGCCGCCCGGCGCGACGAGTATCTGAAACGCAACGAAGGCTATTACTATCGCTCCTATGGAGAGGTCTTCCTGCGTTATTTCCTCAAGGCCAAGGACCCGGTGCCGCATCCGCTCTTTCCCCGGCGCTGAGCCCGTGCCATAGCGCAGGCATGACCTGGGTTCTGATCTCGATCGCGGCCGCGGCCTTTCAGACGCTTGCGCTTCATGCTGCAAAAGCGGCTGTCGATGGGTGCGTGCCGACGGGCGGCGCGACGCTGGCCCGGTTTCTTTATTCCGCGCCCTTCGTGGTGACGCTGGCCGCTGGCTACTGGCTGTGGAGCGGGGTCGCCTGGCCTGGCTATTCGCCCCGGCTTCTGGGCCTATGCCCTGACCGGCGGGCTGACACAGATCCCGGCGACCTGGTGCGTGGTGGCTCTGTTCGCCTATCGCAATTTCGCCGTCGGCATCACCTTCAAGAAGACCGAGGTGGTGCAGACCGCCATCGTCGGCTTCGCCCTGCTGGGCGATACCGTCTCGGCCCATGGCATGGCGGCGATCATCCTCGGGCTTTTCGGCGTGCTGGTGCTGTCGGACACGCCCGGCGGGGCCGGGGCGCGACGCTTCATGAACCGCGCCGCCGGGCTTGGCCTGCTCGGGCGCGTTCTTCGCCGTCTCGGCGGTGACCTATCGCGGCGCGACGCTGGAAGTGGCCAGCGACGACCCGTTCCTGCGCGCCGTGCTGGCGCTGGCGGCGGTGACGGTCAGCCAGGCGGTGGCGATGTCGGCCTGGCTGGCCTGGCGCGAAAAGGGCGAGCTGACCCGCGTCATCGCCGCCCGCCGCACCGCCGTCTGGATGGGGATCACCGGCATGGCCGGGTCGCTGTGCTGGTTCACCGCCTTCACGCTTCAGAACGCGGCCTATGTCCCTTGCCGTCGGCCAGATCGAGGTGATCTTCTCGATCCTCGCCTCGGTGCTCATCTTCCACGAGACGATGGCACGCAAGGAACTGACCGGCATCGCGCTGCTGACGGCCAGCATCCTGGGGCTGGTGCTGCTGGGATAGGTCGGGGGGTGCGCAGCCTACGGGTCGTCATAGACGATCTTGCGGCCCGAAAGCGGCCCCCGGCCCTTGAGGCGCTGGAACAGGCTTTCTTCCCGCGAATTGTTGAAGAAAGGCACGTTTTCCGGCGGCGTCAGGTCATCGGCGCGGGCCGCGACCTCGGCCAGGACCACCTCGGTGATGAAGGGCAGATCGAAATGCCGCACCTCGTCGAGCGGGATCCATTGCAGGTGGCTCAGCTCGTCCTGCGCGGTCGAGAAATCGTCGAGGTCGGTGGCCACCTCATCGGCATCGACCAGGAAGAACCGCGCATCGAAGCGGCGCGGCCGGCCGGCTGGCGTGATGGCACGGAAGACGAATTGCAGCGGATGCGCATCGGGCAGGAAGCCGGCCTCGGCGAAGCCGCGCCAGTCCTCGGGCGGCTCGATGTCCCAGCTGCCCTTGCGGCCCAGGATCAGCCCGGTTTCCTCCCACAGCTCGCGGATCGCGGCGGTGGCCAGCGCATGGGTGAAATCCTCGGGCGCATCCTCGAGCAGCCGGTCGCGGCAGACCTGCGGCATCCGCCGGGCCAGCGGCACGCCTTCGTCGGCGGCATCGACCGCGCCGCCCGGGAAGACGAACTTGTTGGGCATGAAGGCGGCCTGCGCCCCGCGCTGGCCCATCAACACCTTCGGCGTCGAAAGCCTGTCGCGCAGCACGATCACGGTGGCGGCGTTGCGCACCGCGCTCTTGTCGGTGGTGGTGGCGCCCAATGCGCTGGTCATGCCTTGCTCTCCCTGCCCGTCTCACGGGGGTCCGGGGGGCGTCAGGCGTAGTCGACCTCGTCCTCGTCGCCGAACCCGTGCATCCGCCGGGCCCATTGGAACCCGATCACCGCCCCCTTCAATCTGGGCAGAAGGTATAGCGAGAGTGTGACGCAGCCAATAGCGAAGATGGTGAAAAGCACCAGCGGCTCGGGCCGCCAGGTCTTGAACACGACCAGCAGGAGCGGCGCCATCAGGTGACCGACGATCAGGATCGTCAGATAGGCCGGCCCGTCATCGGCGCGCTGATGCGACAGATCCTCGCGACAGACCGAGCATTCGTCATGCACCTTGAGATAGCCCTTCAGAAGCGGCCCCGAACCGCAATTCGGGCAGCGCCGGCGCCAGCCGTTGCGCAGGGCGCGCGCCAGCGGGCGGTCTTCCCCGGCCATCATGGCCAGGGACGGGTCGATAGTCTGATCGGTCATGGTGTCCTCGCGTTCCATGTCCCTACATGGCGAAAATCGGCCCCGCTTTGAAGGCTGCGGTTTGTCCTTGCGTCGCGATGTCGCAAAACCCGGGCCATAAAACGGCGGGATGCCGGACCGCTGCGGTGAAAAAAATGGCGGCCCCGGCGACGGAAGGTCCGGCGCGGCGCGTAAGAGCCATCAGACAGGGCGGAAAGTCCGGCCATTCCAAGGGACAAATCGCAGTAAAGCTGAACAGGAGTTCACCAGATGAAACGTAACACGATGATCGTCACCGTCGCAGCCATCGCCCTGACCGGGGTCGCGGGCATGGCACTGGCCCATGGCAAGCGCATGGACGACGGCATGGGCATGGGCGGACCGCGCGGCATGGGGCCGGCGATGATGCTGAACTTCGCCGAGATCGACAGCGATGGCGACGGCAAGGTCACCCAGGCCGAGGTCGAGGCCTATGGCAAGGCCCGCTTCGACGCCGCCGACAGCAACGGCGACGGCAAGCTCTCGGCGGACGAGCTGACCGCGGCGGCGCAGAAGCGCGCCGAGGAAGCCCGCGCCAAGCGCGCCGGGATGATGGCCACGCGGATGCTCGAACGGCTCGATGCCGACAAGGACGGCGCGCTCAGCTATGACGAGATGCCGGACAAGAAGCCCGGCGCGCAGAAGATGTTCGAACGGCTCGACGCCAACAACGACGGCGTCATCAGCCAGGACGAGTTCGAAGCCGCCCGCGCCAAGATGGGCGAGCGTCGCGGCGAAGGCCCGCGCATGGGCGAAGGCCCGCGCATGGGCGACGGCCACCACGGCAAGCGCTGCCAGGACTGACACGGCTCTTCCGCGGCCGGCCCGGGGCCCCGGGCCGGTTGCGGGGCCGCAACGAAGGCGCTAGGCCACTGACAGGATGACGATGCCGCTCGACAGTCTTGCCCGGAACGACAGGGGTGGGGATCCGCAGGATCTGCCGGATCACGACCTGTTGGCGCTGTTTGCGCAGGGCGATGCGATGGCGGCACGGGTGCTGACCGAACGGCTGACGCCGCGGGTCATGGGCCACGCCTATCGGATGCTGGGCGACCGGGCCGAGGCCGAGGATGTGGCGCAGGAGGCGATGATGCGGTTGTGGCGCATCGCCCCCGACTGGCGCCAGGACGAGGCCCAGGTCACCACCTGGCTCTATCGCGTGGTGGCCAACCTGGCGACCGACCGGCTGCGACGGCGGAAGCGAACCGCCGCGCCGGCGCTCGACGATCTGCCCGACCCGGTGGACGACGCGCCGGGTCCGGCGGAAACGATGCAGGCGCGGGCCCGCGCGGCCGCCTTGCAGGCGGCACTGGACGCGCTGCCCGACCGGCAACGCCAGGCGGTGGTGCTGCGGCATATCGAGGGGCTGTCGAACCCCGAGATCGCCGCGATCATGGATATCAGCACCGAGGCGGTCGAAAGCCTGACCGCCCGGGGCAAACGGACGCTGACCACGGCCCTGGCCGGACGGCGCGAGGAACTGGGGTATGACAATGGCTGAGACGGATCGCAACACGGGGCGCGGCCCCGACGACACCGGCCCGGACGGGCTGGAGGCCTTTTTCGAGGCGGCGCGGCAGACCCCCGAACCGGCCTCGGCCCGGCTGATGGCACGGGTCCTGAACGATGCGCTGTCGGTGCAGGACGGGCTCCTGCAGACGCCGGTGCCGTCGCGGCCCTCCGGCCCGTTCGGCCGGCTGTCGGGCTGGCTTTCCGGCTGGCTTTCTGGTTGGCTTTCTGGCGGATCGTCCGGCCCCTTCGCCGGGCTTGGCGGCTGGCCGGCAGTGGCCGGGCTTTCGGCGGCGGCGGCGGTCGGGGTCTGGATCGGGATCAGCCCGGCGCTCGGCGTCGGCGACGCGATGACCAGCGCCATGGCCGGCGCCCTCGGGGTCGACGGCGCGGCCGATCCGGGCAGCGATCTTTACCTGGTGGATTATGCCACCGGGTTCGAATTTGCCTTCAACGAAGGAGAGGCGGGATGAGCGACGCAACGCAGCCGAAACCGCGGACACGGCGCGGGGTGAAGATTGCCCTGTTCCTGTCGCTGGCGCTGAATCTTCTGGTCGCCGGGCTGGTGCTGGGCGCGGTGGTGCATCACCGCTCCGACCGCGACGGCCGGCCGCCGCGGCTCGACCGGGGGGGCGGGCCGATGACGGCCGCGCTCAGCCTTTCGGACCGCCGCGCCATCGGCATGGCCCTGCGCGAGGCGGCGCACGAGAACCGCCCGACCCGTGCCGATCTGCAGGCCGAATATCGCGCGGTGGTGACGGCCCTGAAGGCCCGTCCGTTCGATCCCCAGGCGGTGAAGACGGCGCTGGAAGGTCAGGCCCAGGTGCTAACCCGGCGGGCCGAGCTGGGCCAGGCGCTGCTGCTGGACCGGCTGCAGGCGATGAGCGACAGCGAACGCGCCGCCTATGCCGAACGGCTGGAGGAGGTGCTGGAAAACGGCCCGCCCCCGCGTGAGGAGAAACCGCATGACGGCCGCCGCCTGCCCCGGCCCGGCCCGTCCTGGGACTGAGAGGCACGATCGCGCGGCCCAATGCCAGGTCGTGACGCAACGGCCACCGCCCCGCGTCGACACCCCTGAGAGCGGGCCTTGCCGGCATCGCAAAGCCGTTTCGCCTTCTGGATCAGGCATTCTCGATCACCTGGCCCGGGCATGTGTCAACCCATACCCGGTCCGGCGAACGACCGCTGTTGTCGCGTCCTCGCCCGCGCCTCAGGCCGCCGACCGGGCGTTGCAGAGCGTGACCTGGTTGCGACCATGCGCCTTGGCGCCATAGAGCGCCTTGTCCGCCTGCTCGAGCACCTGCTGATGCAATGCCGTCTCGTCGCCGCCTTGCAGCGACGGCGCAAGCATCGTGCCCATGCCGACGCCTTCCGCCACCTCTCCGGTCTGGACGTCGGACAGCAGCGCCACGCCGATGCTGACCGTCACCCGCAGCGGCCGGTCCCGGCCCGGCACCGGAAAGGCCGCATCGCGCACCATATTGCAGATCCGCTTGGCCGCCATCTGGGCGGCGGTGCGGCTGGTCTCGGGCAGGGCGATCAGGAATTCCTCGCCGCCGATCCGCGACACCAGATCCTGCTCGCCCACGGCGCCGCGCAGAAGCTCGGCCAGCTGCACCAGCACCGCATCGCCGGCGGCATGGCCGAAACGGTCGTTGATCAGCTTGAAATGATCGACGTCGATCGACATCGCCGCGAAATCGCGCCCCGACTGCGCCGCCGCCTTGGCGATCCTGGCCAGCCGCGGCATCGCGTAACGGCGGTTGAACAACCCGGTCAACGGGTCGGTCAGCGCGGCACGCAGACCGTCGCGCATATCGGCGCGCAACTGGTCCAGCCGGTGCTTGCGGGCGATCTGCCGGGCCAGCCGCAACGCGATCTCGCGCCCGGCAAAGCCTTCGAGCACGACATCGCTGGCCCCCCTGTCCAGCGCATCGACGGCCAATGCCTCGGCCGCAGCGCCTTCGATCAGGACCAGCACGCCGGTGTCGCGGGTCTGCGCCTTGGCCCGCAGATCGGCCAGAAGCTGCAGGCCGCTCTCGGCGCTCTCGGCGGTCAGCAGCATCGCCACCGCATCGGGCGGCGCCTGTTCGTCCAGCCGGCGCATCGCCTCTTTCATCGGCAGCGCCGTCATCGGTCCGGCAACATGGCGTTCGAGCCGGGTCCGCAGGGTGACCGCCGCCTCCGCCGACGGCGCGATCAGCGCGATGCGGCCGGGCCGGGCAAAGCTCTCGGGTTCGTCCGCCAGGCCCAGCGCGCGGTTTGCGCCTTCGCGCAATGTCAGCTCTTCCTCGGTCTCGCGCAGCCGCAACAGGCTGCGCAGCCGGGCCAGCAACAGCCTCTCGTCGCAGGGTTTGAACAGCAGGTCATCGGCCCCGGCGGCCAGGATATCATGGCGCAGCTCCGGGTTGCGGTCGATGGTTTCGACCACCAGCGAGATCGCCCGGGTGCCGGGCGCACGCCGCAGGGCGCGGGCGAAATCGCTGGCCTCCATGTCGGGCAGATGCGCCGCGCAGAGGATCAGATCGGGCCTGAGCCGCTGTGCCAAAGCCAATCCTTCGGCCCCGTTCGCAGCCTGAGCAACCTGGTAACAGGCTGCTGCCAGTCTGACCTTCAGCACGATCCGATTCGTCGCGATCGCGTCTATGATGAGCACCTTGCCTGGCACGGATTGTCGCCCCTTGCACTTGTCGCTTGTGTCGCCCTCATCATTTCACCAGACTGGTTAACAAATCCTTTCCGGAAGCCGTAATAATGTCGATGTCGCAGGAATCCGCCGAAACGATCGCCCTGCAGGCCCTGGCCTGGCTGGCGGCGAACGAGGATCTGCTGCCGGTCTTCCTGGGTTCGACCGGCGCCGTCGGCGACGATCTGCGCGAGCGCGCCAAGGATGCCGACTTCCTCGGCTCGATCCTCGACTTCCTGCTGATGGACGATGCCTGGGTGGTGGGGTTCTGCGACACCGCCGGGCTGAGCTATGAAAAGCCGATGCTGGCCCGCGCCGCCCTGCCCGGCGGCAAGCAGGTCTATTGGACCTGAGCGGGCGGCGGCGGCGGCAGTGGTGGCAATGGCAGCGGAGCGGGCGATGCGGCTGGACGGGCTGATCTTCGACAAGGACGGCACCCTGTTCGACTTCGCCGCGACTTGGGAGGCCTGGGCCGTCGCCTTCCTGACCCGGATCGCCGAGGGCGACCGTGCCCGCGCCGCAGAACTGGGCTGGACCGTGGGATTCGACCTTGAAAATCAAAGCTTTACCCGCGACAGCCTGATCATCGCCCATACCGTGAGCGAGATCGTCGATGCGCTGATGACCGCCCTGCCCGACCATGACCGCACCGCGCTCTATGACATGCTGAACGAAGAGGCGGCCCGCGCCCCGCAGGCCGAAGCGGTGCCGCTGATGCCGCTTCTGACCCGGCTGCGCGGCGCCGGGCTGCGGCTGGGCCTGGCCACCAACGACGCCGAAATGCCCGCCCGGGCGCATCTCGACGCCGCCGGGGTGACCGGGCAATTCGACTTCATCGCCGGCTTCGACAGCGGCTGGGGCGGCAAGCCGGCGCCGGGGCAGCTTCTGGCCTTTCTCGACGCCACCGGGCTGGCCCCCGACAGGGTGGCGATGGTGGGCGACAATGGCCACGATCTGGAAGCCGGGCGGCGGGCCGGGATGCGCACCATCGGCGTGCTGACCGGCCTGGCCGAGCGGGCCGATCTGCAACACCTGGCCGATGTCATCCTGCCCGATATCGGCCATATCCCGGCGCTGATCGGGATCGACTGACGGCGCCCGCAGGCAACGTCCCGCCGGGTTAACCTTAACAAACCGCCTCCAAAGGCGCTGTCTGCACCCCGGCTGCCCGCCGGCTGGCATCCGTCGGGCGTGCGGTGGGGCCAGGTGTTAACCGAAAATCTATGACCGCGGCGCACGGTTTAACGGCCGTTTCGGCAACGGCGGGCCGTGACCCGGCTGCCGCGCCGCCGGCCGGGCGGCTCACCCGCCGCTGGCAGAGAGCCGCGCTTCGAGCCGCGTCAGGCGCGCCGCCTGACTTGCGATCTGCGCCTCCTGCCGGGCGATCCGGGCGGTCTGCCGCGTCAGCCGGTCCTCCTGCTGGGCGATATAGATATGGGCGTGTTCCAGTTCGTTCAGGATCCGGCCATAGCGCTCGGACAGGTTCACCGGCGCGCCCGGCGCCGTCGGCCCGACATTCGGCAGATGGCCCAGCGCGAACATCCGCGCGGCGTGATCGGCAATCGACGGCAGCGCGTAATCGGCAGCGAACACCGCGTCACAGCCCGAGGCGCAGCTGGGCCCACCAGTGGTAAGCGTGCCGGCCAGCGTGGCGTTGCCGCTGCCGGATATCTCGAACAGCTTGGTCTTGGCGCTGGACGCGCTGCCCACCGCCCCCTGCTTGAGGATGAAATTGGTGCCCGCCCCGAACGACCATTCGCCGCCCGTGTCGGTGTTGGCCATCACGATCTCGGGGCGGCCATTGTTTTTCAGGTTCAGCAAGGTGCGGGGCGAGGTGCTGGCGTTGGTTTCCTCGACCAACAGGCTGGCGGTTCCATTGGTGCGTTTGATGTGAAGCGAGGCCTCGGGGACCCCGCCAACGGCCAGGCCCAGGCCCAGATTGCCAAAATCGTCGAGGACAAACGCACCGCTGGGCGCCCCTTTGCGGATCGAGAAGGTGAAGTCGCCGTCCGGGCGAATGTTGAACGTGTCTTCGTTGCCCTCGATCAGCCAATAATAGGGCGACAGTCCGAGGCGGCCGTCGCGTTCGAGCAGGACGGCAGGCTCGCCGCCTTCGATGACGTGGATGCTGGTGACGGGGTTGGCCGTGCCGATGCCGATGCGCCCCGAAGGGTCGATCCGCAGCGCATTGCTGGGGGCGCCACCTTCGATCCAGAACGGCGTGGTGCTGGATTCGACATCGCGAACATAGAAGTTCTCCGAAGCCGCATTGTTGTTGGCGGTGATCTGCCAGTCGCGGTCGCTGTCCGGTGACGGCCCGGTATCCTCGAACCGGATCGTAAGCGCATTTCCCTTGAGCTTGATCCCCGCGGCGCCGACGATGGCCGGTTCGCTGGCCGAGGGGCCGCAATCGGGGCCGACGCAGAGCAGGTTGTCGATCACGCTGACGCTGTCGGTGAAATCGGTGGCTCCGGCCGCGCCGGTGGCAAGGATCAGGGCGGCGGTGGCTGTCAGGCGCGCGGCGGCGGGTCGGGGAAACGGGCATCGGGCAAGGTCCTTCGATGGAAATACGGTCGGTCGAACGTCATTGCCGGACAAGGCGTGTGCTGCCGCGACCGCCCTGCGCCGGGGGAATGCCCTCAGGCTGCGCCCGCCGCCGCCGCGCTGTCAAGGATGCAGGGCGATGGCCGGCACCGCGGCCCGGGACCCGGCGGAACAGATATCGGGGCGCCGAGGACGCTCAGGTTTGGCCTTTTGCGACAAGGACTGTCGCGCTTAGGCAGGCAAGCGCCCCGGTCAGGGCGAATGATCCGGGGCAGGCCTTCAACGGGAGACACGGGCAATGGCGGACGGAGCGAAACGGCAGCGCGGCGGCGGCCGGGCGGGTAAATCGGCCCGCCGGGGTGCTGCGGTGATCGAGCAGATGCCCTGGCGGCTGCCGGTGAACCACGACAAGCCGACCGAACCGCTGAGCGAGGAGGGCGTGCAGGCGATCCACGAGGGCGCGATGCGCATCCTGGAAGAGATCGGCATCCAGATCCTGAACCCCGAGGCGCTGGAGATCTTCCGCCAGAACGGCGCGCTGATCGACGGCGAGAACGTCCGCCTGGGCCGCGACTTCATCATGGAGATGGTGGCCAAGGCGCCCGAAAGCTGGACCATGACGCCGCGCAACCCCGATCACCGGCTGGTCATCGGCGAGGGCCATATCCTGTTCGGCAATGTCAGCTCTCCGCCCAGCTACTGGACGCTGGAGACGGGCCGCAAGATGACCGGCACGCGCGAGATGTGCGCCGACCTGATCAAGCTCAGCCAGTATTTCAACTGCATCCATTTCTGCGGCGGCTATCCGGTGGAACCGCAGGACATCCATGCCTCGATCCGCCATCTCGACGTGCTCTATGACAAGCTGACGCTGACCGACAAGGTGGTGCATACCTATTCGCTGGGCAAAGAGCGGGTCGAGGACGCGATCGAGATGGTCCGCATCGCCGGCGGCCATACGCACGAGGAATTCGAAGCCTCGCCCAAGTTCTATACCAACATCAACTCGACCTCGCCCCTGAAACACGATTACCCGATGCTCGATGGCTGGATGCGGATGGCGCGGGCCAACCAGGGCCTGGTGGTGACGCCCTTCACCCTGGCCGGCGCGATGGCGCCGGTGACGATGGCGGGCGCGGTGGCGCAGAGCCTCGCCGAAGGGCTGATCGCGGTAGCGCTGGCGCAGGTGATCCGGCCCGGCGCGGCCTGTGCGATCGGCACCTTCACCTCGAATGTCGACATGAAATCGGGGGCGCCGGCCTTCGGCACGCCGGAATACATGCGCGCCACCCAGATGACCGGCCAGATGGCGCGGTTCTACAAGCTTCCCTTGCGCTCGTCCGGGGTCTGCGCCGCCAACGTGCCCGACGCCCAGGCGATGTGGGAGACCGAGCATTCCCTCTGGGCCGCGATCCAGTCGGGCACCAACATGGTCTATCACGCCGCCGGCTGGCTGGAAGGCGGGCTGATCGCCAGCCCCGAGAAATTCGTCATGGATTGCGAGGTGCTGCAGCAGATGCAACGCTATATGGAGCCCGAAACCTGGGCCACCACGCCCGAGGATATCGCGCTCGAGGCGATTGCCGAGGTCGGCTCGCAGGGGCATTTCTTCGGCCTGCAACACACCCAGGACCGCTATGCCACCGCCTTCTACCAGCCCTTCCTCAGCGACTGGCGCAATTTCGAGGCCTGGGACCAGGCCGGCGCGGTGTGGACGGCGGAGCGGGCGCATACGCTCTATAAGCGCATCGTCGAAAGCTTCGAGCCGCCACATATGGACGAGGCGATCCGCGAGGAGCTGGAAACCTTCGTCGCCCGCCGCAAGGAGGAAGGCGGCGCGCCCACCGATTTCTGAGGCCGGGACGCGGGAGGCGTGGTCAGGCTTGGGGGTTTCACCCCCAAACCCCCAGGATATTTGCGGTCAGATGAAGAAGCGGATCGGCCCTTTCATCTTTCCGGCAAATACTCCCGCCGGAGGCCCCGGCCTTGCAGGCGGCACCGCGCCCGGCGGGCTTACGGCTTGGGGTCGGGGTTCTCGGTATGGCCGTCGACGGCGATCGCCTGCCCCGAGACGAAGCGGGCCGCGTCCGAGGCCAGGAAGACCGCCATCTCGGCCACGTCGCGGGCCTCGATGAAGCTTTTCATCGAAGTGCCCGAGGCGTAGCCGGCATAGACCTGATCGCGGGTCATGCCCTTGGCCGCCGCCTCGCGCATCAACACGCCCTCCATGCGCGGGCCTTCCACCGAGCCGGGGCAGATCGCGTTGGCGCGGATGCCGAAGGGACCAAGCTCCATCGCCAGGGTCTTCATCAACCCGATCACCGCCCATTTCGCCGCCGCATAGGGCGCCCGGTTGGGATAGCCGTATTGCCCGGCGGTCGACGAGGTCAGGATCATCGCGCCGCGCCGGGCCCGCTTCATCAGCGGGGCGGCATGTTTCGCCGCCAGGAAGGCGCCTTCGAGGTTCACGCCGACGCAGGCGCGCCAGTCGTCCAGCGCCACCTCCTCGACCGGCGCGGTCGGTCCCGCCACGCCGGCATTGGCGCAGAGCGCGTCGAGCCCGCCGGCCGTGGCGATCTCGGCCATCACCCTGGCCAGCGCGGCCTCGTCGGTGACATCGGTCGCGCGCGCCTGCCAGTCGGGCGGCAGATCGGCGGGCAGGACGGGGTCGGCCACCCAGACCTGCCAGCCGGCAGCGGCAAAGCTGTCGCCCATGGCGCGGCCGATGCCCGATCCGCCGGCGGTGATCAGAACCCGCTTCACCGCGGCCCGCGAATGGCCGCCCCGGCGCCTTCGGGCTGGGGCAGTGCCGCATGGGCCTCGGCCAGCTTCACCAGCGCCGCCTCGACATGCGGCGCCGGCGGCTCGGAGCGTCGCGTCGACAGGCTGACATGCAAGAGGAAATGCTCGCCCGTCGCCACCAGCCGCTCGCCCTCGCGCATGGTGTGGAAGAGGTGCATCTTCTTCCCCGCCCCCTGCAGCACTCCGGGTGTGGATGGTGATCACCGCCCCGGCATGGGCCTCGTCGACATGGCGGATATGGCTTTCGGCGGTGAAATAAGCTGCCCCCGAGGCGATGTAGTCGGCATCGCAGCCGATCATCGCCATGAAGCGGTCGGTCGCGTCGGCGAAGGCCTCGAGATAGCGGCTTTCGGTCATGTGGCCGTTATAGTCGAGCCATTCCAGCGGCACCACGCGATGCGCCGTCAGCACCGGCTGGCCCGGATCGGCCAGCTGATCGACATGGCCCAGCAGCCCGGCACCGGCTTCGAGCCGCGCATCCTGGGCCCGTTGCAGCGCGCCCGCGCCCCAATTCTCGCGGTAGAGCGCGCGCATCATGCCGACCAGGTTGGCGTCGCGGATGCGTTCCAGCTCGCGGATGGAATAGGCGCCCGATTGCGTGTCCGACTGGCCGGCGATCTGGTCGATCAGCTTGTCCGTCAGTTCGGGCACGTCCATCAGCTTGGTCCAGGGCCAGCTGAGGCAGGGGCCGAACTGGGCGATGAAATGGCGCATCCCGGCCTCGCCGCCGGCGATGCGATAGGTCTCGAACAGGCCCATCTGCGCCCAGCGCAACCCGAAGCCATAGCGGATGGCATTGTCGATTTCTTCGGTGGTGGCGATGCCGTCCTTGACCAGCCACAGCGCCTCGCGCCAGACGGCTTCGAGGAAGCGGTCGGCGATATGGGCGTCGATCTCCTTGCGGACATGCAGGGGGTAGAGGCCGATGCCGGTCAGGATCTCCTTGGCGCGGGCCACCACCTCGGGCGGGTTCGCGGGCGAGGGCACCAGTTCGATCACCGGCAACAGGTAGACCGGGTTGAACGGGTGGGTCACCACGATCTGGCCGGGATTGGGCATGCCCTCCTGCAACTCGCTGGGCTTGTACCCGCTGGTCGAGGAGCCCACCACCGTCTCGGGGCCGACCAGCGTCATCAGCTCGCCATAGACCCGGTGCTTCAGGTCCAACCGCTCGGGCACGCTTTCCTGCACCCAGGCGGCGCCTTCGACGGCCTCGGCCAGGGTCGGGTGATAGGTGATGGCGCCCTCTTGCGGCAGGGCGACATTGCCCAGGCCGGGCAGCGCACGGCGGGCGTTTGCCATCACCTCGCCGATCTTGCGTTCGGCCTCGGGGTCGGGGTCGAAGACCCGCACGTCCCAGCCGTTCAGCGCGAAGCGCGCCGCCCAGCCGCCGCCGATCACGCCGCCACCGATGATGGATGCCACTTTCGTCATTGCCGTTACTCCTTGACCCGGGACAGATCGTATCCCGACCATTGCATGATCTGTTTCGCCGCCTCGATCCGGTCGGCCCCGCCGCTGGCGCGCCGGTCCATGATCCAGCCGAATTCGCCCCCGGCGTGCCGATGGCGGCGGTGCGGTTGTCGGCGTCGAGGAAGAGCACCCACCATTCCGGCACGCCCCCGCGCCGCCGAAGCGGCCGTGGCCGCGCGGCTTGAGGGCGATATCGCCCAGCCACAGCGCCCCGCCTTCGCCCAGCCGCAGGTGCAGCGCCTCGCCCATCCGGGCGGTTTCGGACCAGGTGGCGCGCACCACCCAATCGCCCTTCAGCCGCTCGGCCGTGGCATCGACCTGGCTGGAGATTGGCACCGTCGGATTGCGCACCGCCAGCGCGCCCCGCGGCGCCGGCGCCAGACAGCCCGCCAGAAGCGGCAGGGCAAGGGCGGCTGCGATCAGTCGACGCATATCTCGGCCTCGCGCCCTTCGTCGTCGAGGAACCCGTAGCAGCCGAACATCGGCGACATGGTGGAGCAGGTCCGCGTATCCGCCAGACAGACGCCGCTGCAATCGCTGGCCTTGCGGCAGGATTTGCCGGCGTCGGGGGTCGGGCGGAAACACATCTCGGCCGCGGTGATCCCGCCCGGCCTCCAGGTGCCGCCATCGGTGGCGCAACTGGCCTTCTCCTGGCGCAGCTGGGCCGGGCTGCGGCCGAACGGGTCCTGCGGCTGGCAGGCGGCCAGCGCGGCGAAGGCGATGAAAACAAAGGAGCCTCATACCAATTCCTTCATCAGGTCACGCACCGCTTGTGCCATGGCATGACCCAGCGCGACATGGGACTCGGCGCTGAAATGCACCCCGTCCAGCGGATCGGACCCGATCACGCTGCCCGCGTCGAAGAAGCCGGTGCCGCGCTGGCGGGCCACCTCGGCCATCATCGCGGCCAGGCCCTCGCCGCGCTCGGACGCGCCGGCGAACATCGCCGCCAGGCAGCCGCGCTCCTCGACCGGCGGCGGAGAGACCAGCAGCACCCGCCCCACCGCGCCCGAGGCCAGCGCCATGTCCACCAGCTTGCCAAGCGCCGAGCGCGATGTCGTAACCCGGCACGCCGAACCGCTGCTTCAGGTCGTTGGTGCCCAGCATCAGCACCAGCACATCGACCGGCGCGTGGCTTTCCAGGATCGCCGGCAGGATGCGGCGGCCGTTGCGGTGTTCGCCCTCGATCGGGTCGTCATGCACCGTGGTGCGGCCGTTCTGGCCTTCCTCGATCAGATGCCAATCCGCGCCCAGATCGCGTGCCATGACGCAGGGCCAGCGCACATCCCGCCCGAACCGGCCCTTGAAGCCATGTTCGGGCATCGGCGGCATGCCGTGGGTGTTGCTGTCACCGAAGCAAAGGACGACCGGCATCGGTTCAGACCGAGCCCGGCGCCCGCTTGGTCAGGCCGAGCTTCTGGCGCACCTCTTCCGGGCCGATCACCCGCGCGCCCATCCGCTCGATGATGCCCACCGCGCGGTCCACCAGTTGGGCATTCGTGGCCAGCACACCCCTGTCGAGCCAGAGGTTGTCTTCCAGCCCGACCCGCACATTGCCGCCCGCCAGAACAGAAGCCGCGACATAGCCCATCTGGTTGCGGCCCAGCGAAAACGCCGAGAAGGTCCAGTCCTTCGGCACGTTGTTCACCATCGCCATGAAGGTGTTCAGATCGTCCGGCGCGCCCCAGGGCACGCCCATGCAGAGCTGCACCAGAGCCGGACCGTCCAGCACGCCGTCCTCGACCAGCTGCTTGGCATACCACAGGTGGCCGGTGTCGAAGGCCTCGATCTCGGGCTTCACGCCGAGATGGGTCATCATCCGGCCCATCGCGGTCAACATGCCGGGCGTGTTGGTCATCACGTAATCGGCCTCGGCGAAGTTCATCGTGCCGCAGTCGAGCGTGCAGATCTCGGGCAGGCATTGCTTGACATGTTCGACCCGCTCGGCCGCGCCGACCATGTCGGTGCCCTGCTCCATCAGCGGCAGGGGCCGTTCGGGCGGGCCGAAGATCATGTCGCCGCCCATGCCGGCGGTCAGGTTCAGCACCACGTCGACCTCGGATTCGCGGATGCGTTCGGTCACTTCGCGGTAGAGGTCCAGCCGCCGCGACGGCGCGCCGGTTTCCGGGTCGCGGACGTGGCAATGCACCACCGCGGCGCCGGCGCGGGCGGCCTCGATGGCGCTGTCGGCGATCTGCTGCGGGCTGCGCGGCACATGCGGGCTGCGGTCTTGCGTGCCCCCCGAGCCGGTCACGGCACAGGTGATGAAGACCTCACGGTTCATGGTCAGCGGCATGGTCGATTCCTCCAGATCAGGCTGGCCCCACTATTCCCCGGCTTGCGGTGCAGATTTTTACGTTTTACGAATTCTTCATGGAATTTTCCGAAAAAATATCCCTCCGCCCGACCGGCAAGCCGCTTTCGGTGGCCGTGCTGGTGCTGGATGACAGCAATATCCTGTCGCTGGCCGCCACGACCGACCCGATGCGCGCCGCCAATCGCCGCGCCGGGCAGCGGCTTTACGACTGGCAGTTCTTCACGGCCGAGGGGCCGCCGGCCGCGCTGACCTCGGGGCTTTCGGTGCCGGGCGCGCCGGTCTCGCGGCTGGACGGCGCCGATCTGCTGGTGCTGGTGGCGGGGTTCAATCTGGAGACCCGGGCGACGCCCGCGCTTCTGGCCACGCTCAGGCGGCTGGCGCCGCGCTGCGGGCGGATCGCCGGGGTCGATGGCGGCGCCTGGGTGCTGGCCCGCGCCGGGCTGCTCGACGGGCAGGCGGCGACCACGCATTGGGAAGACCTCGACGCCTTCGCCGCACGGTTCGAGCCCGTCACCGCGCTGCGCCACCGCTATGTCATCTCGGGCAAGTATCTGACCGCCGGTGCCGCGGCGCCGGCGCTCGACATGATGCTGCATCTGATCGAACAGCAGTTCGGCGCCCGGCTGGCGCGCGACGTGGCCGGCGCCTTTCTGCACGCCGCCGCGCCCGGATCGGACCAGCCGCAGGTGCCGCAATCCGGCCCGGCGCTGGCGCGGCGTCATCCGGTGGTGGCGCGGGCGCTGGAGCTGATGGCCGGGCATATCGACACGCCCCTGGCGGTGGCCGAGATCGCCCGGCGGCTGTCGCTGACGCCGCGCAGCCTGGAGCTGCATTTCGCGCGCGCGCTGGAGCAATCGCCGAAATCGGCCTATCTCTCGCTGCGCCTGGCCGAGGCCTATCGCCTGGCGCTGGAGACCGCCGATCCGGTGCAGGATATCGCCTTCGCCACCGGGTTTTCGGCCCAGTCGGCGCTGTCGCGGGCCTTTCGCGCCGGTTATGGCACCTCGATCCGGGCTTTGCGCGGCGGAACGCGGGGCTGAGGCCGCGCGGCTTCAGCCTTCCAGCGACAGGGTATGTTCGCGCAGCCAGGCCATGAAGCCGCGCGGATCGCTTTCCAGCAGCGCGTGCTTCTCCTCGGGGATGGGATGGCCCACCACCGGCGCCTGCGGCTTGTTGCAGCTTTTCACGATCTCATGCAGCAGGAGCCCCTGGCGCAGCGTCGCCGAGATCCGGTTCGCCATCTGATAGGCGCGGGAATTCTGGCCGGTGAAGCGCACCGGCACCACGCGGGCGCCGGAACGGCGGATCATCTGGGCGGTGAAGACGTTCCATTCGCGCTCGATCACCGGGCCGAACATGGTGTCGGACGAGGCCACCACGCCGGACGGAAACAGCGTGATCAGCCCGCCCTGCTTCAGATGCGCCATCGCCTGGCGGCGCATCTCGACGAATTTCTGCTGCGCGTCGGGCTCGTAAGGAAACGGCACCGGGATCATGTAGCTTGACGCGACCTCGTCGATGCCGGTCAGCAGGGCGCGGGTCAGGATGCGGTAATCGTTGCGCACCCGGCCGATCAGATCGGCCAGGATCATCCCGTCGGTCAGCCCGTGCGGATGGTTCGCCACCACCACAACCGGGCCCTCCTTCGGGATGCGGTCGAGCTGCTCCTGCGGCGTCAGCCGGTCGATGCCCATGACGTTCAGCGCGGCGGGCCAGAAGGCCTGGCCGCGCGGCGCGCCCTCGCGCTCGAACCGGCGCACCATGCGGATGATGGTCAGCTTGCCGGTCAGCCACTCGACGGCGCGGATCGCGGTCGATTTGGCGGCGCTGTCGAAGGAATTGGCATAGGTCAGCGAACGGCGGTCGTGATGGATCGGCGCGGGCTGCACCGGATCGGCCGCCACGGAAACCGGGGCCAGCCCCTGCTCCTTGCTGTCCTGGTAACCGTCCACCACCTGGATCCTATCTGGGTCCTTGCCCTCGCTTGCCGCGGCCGCCGCCGGGGCGCCGCGTCGCCGTCTCAGTTGTCCTCGCCGAACCGGTCCGCGACCAGCGCTTCCAGCGCGTCGGCCAGCGCCTCGGCGTCCGGCCCCGAGGTCTGCACGTCAATAGTGCTTCCTTTCGACGCTGCCAACATCAAAAGCCCCATGATGCTGTCGCCGCTGGCGCTCATCCCGTCCTTCAGCACCTCGGCATGGGCGTCGAAGGCTTCGACCACCTCGACCAGCTTGGCCGAGGCGCGGGCATGAAGGCCCTTCTCGTTGACGATCTTCAAGCGGCGCAGGGTGGTCTCGGTCATGGCGGTCTTTCCTGGGTGGTGCGGCGCCCTGATCGCGCGGCACCGCCCTTATTGGTCGGCGGTGATGGTCTGGCTGTCAATATATTTGCGCCCGGCATCCATCGCCAGCCTGGCCGCTTCCGAGACGCTGAGATGGCGGGATTTCGCAAGCTTGATCAGCATCGGCAGGTTGGCGCCATAGAGGATGCGGCGATTGTCCTGGGCACAGGCCATCAGCGAAAGGTTGGACGGCGAGCCGCCGAACATGTCGACCACCATGATCACCCCGTCGCCCTGGTCGACCTCGTCGGCGGCGGCGCAGATATCGGCCTGCTTGCGGCCGCGGTCGCATTCGGCCGAGATGCCGACGGTGCGGACACCCTTCTGATGACCCACGACATGCTCCATCGCGGCCAGGTATTCCTGGGCCAGCCCGCCATGTCCCACGATCACGATCCCGATCAAGCCGGTCACTCCGCCGCTTCGCTCCGGCCATCGCCGGCCGGCACCTCCGTCTGGACCTCGACCGCCTTGATCGGCTGCCGGCGCTCCAGTTCGCGATGTCTAATTGACACCTGCCAGCCCGCTTCCGCAAGGGCCCGCGCCAAGATTTCCGCCAGTGTGACCGAACGGTGCTGGCCGCCGGTACAGCCGAAACCGATGGAAAGATGCGCCTTGCCCTCTTCCGAATAGGCCGGCAGCAGCAGTTCGGCCAGGCCCCGGACCTGGGCCAGGAAGGCCTGGTATCGCGGATCGCCGGCGACATAGGCCTGCACGCGCGGGTCCATCCCGTCGAGCCTGCGCAGGGTTTCGTCCCAATAGGGGTTTCGCAGGAAGCGGCAGTCGAACACCATGTCGATGCCGCGCGGCAGCCCGCGCTTGTAGGAAAAGGAATTGACGCTGACCGCCAGGCCGCGGCCGGCCTCGGGGGCGAACCAGCGCTCGACCTCGGCGCGCAGCTCGTGCGGGGTCAGGTCCGAGGTGTCGATCAGGATATCGGCCCGGGCCCGGATCGGCACCAGCAGGTCCAGTTCGCGCGCGATGCCCTGGTCGGGGCTTTCCGCCGGCGCCATAGGGTGCCGCCGGCGGGTTTCGGAAAATCGGCGCAGCAGCACGTCGTCGTGGCAATCGAGATAGAACAGCTCGAGCGGCTGGCCGTAACGCTCGGCGAAGCGGTCGATCACCTCGATCAGGGCGGCGACCGAAAATTCGCGGTTGCGGGTGTCGATGCCCAGGGCCATCGGCCGGGTGTGGCCCGGCCCTTCCAGAAGGCGCGGCAACAGCGACAGGGGCAGGTTGTCGATCGCCTCCCAGCCCAGATCCTCGAGCACGCGGATCGCGGTCGACCGCCCGGCGCCCGAAGGCCCGGTGACCATCACGCAGCGCGGGTGGCTGCGGCTCTGGTCGGCTGTTTCGGCCATGATCATCCTCTGTCGGTCCCGTCAGTCGCTGCGACCCGCCTTGAGATATTGCAGAATCGCGGCCGCGAAATGGCGGCTGGCGACATTGTGAACCAGCGGCAGGGAAATCCCCAGCACTTTCCTGCTGCGCTGCGGCGGAAGCCGCTCGGTCTCGTCCGCGTCCAGATCGACCACCAGCGCCAGCGGCGCGGGCGCCGCCGGGATGGCGTTGAGAAGGCCCACGAAGCGCGCCTCGATCCGGCCGGAGATGGCGGCGGGCGCGCTGGCGATCACCGCGTCGCCGTCGCGGGTCAGGATCACCCGGTCGTCGGCCACCAGCCCGGCGCCCAGCGCCATCAGCTGCAAGGCCAGCGCCGACTTGCCCCGCCCCGAAGCGCCCAGGATCAGCACCGCGCGGCCGTGATGCGCGACGCAGGAGCCGTGAACCGTCTCGACCTCCGAATTCATTTGCTTCGCTTTCGGCGGGGGGCGGAATTCGTCGCGAATTCCGGTCCGAATTCCGTGACGGAATTCGGTCCCCGCACGCGGCCGGGGGATGCGATCAAACCGGCAGGCCCACGATGAAGCGCGCGCCCAGCGGGTCGCTGGTGCGGTCGGCGTCGGTGGGGCGGATGTTCTCGGCCCAGATCACGCCGTCATGGGCCTCGACGATCTGCTTGGAAATCGCCAGGCCGAGGCCGGAATTGTTGCCGAACTGGCCCTCGGGGCGTTCGGAATAGAACCGCTTGAACACCTTCTGCAGCGCCTCTTCCGGGATGCCGGGGCCGGTATCCTCGACCACCACCAGCACGCGGTTCTGCCGCTGCCGGGCCCAGACCCGGATCGCATCGCCATCCTCGCAGAACGAGATCGCGTTGGTGATCAGGTTGACGAAGACCTGCGCCAGCCGCGCCTCGAGCCCGGCGATGACGATCGGGTTTTCCGGCAGGTCGGTGATGAAGTCGATGCCCTTCGATTTCGCATCCTCGCCCAGGAACTGGCAGAGGTTGCCCAGCATCTTCAAGAGGTCGAACTCCTCCTGCTCTTCCTTCACCAGTTCGCTGTCCAGCCGCGAGGCGTTCGAGATGTCGCTGACCAGCCGGTCCAGCCGGCGCACATCGTGTTCGATCACGTCCAAGAGCTTGGCGCGCTGTTCCTCTTTCTTGACCATGCGCAGGCTGCCGACGGCGCTGCGCAGGGACGCCAGCGGGTTCTTGATCTCATGCGCCACGTCGGCGGCGAATTGTTCGTTGCCCTCGATCCGGTCGTAGAGCGCGCTGACCATGCCGCGTAACGCGCCGCTGAGCCGGCCGATCTCGTCGGGCCGCGCCGTCAGGTCGGGGATGCGGATGCGGCCGCCGGCGGTGCGACGGCCATGGCTGTGATCGCGGTCGCGGCCGATCTCGGCGGCCTGGGCCAGGTCGCTCAGCGGGTTGGCGATGGTCGAGGCCAGAACCAGCGAGAGCCCGATCGACACCAGCGTGCCGACGACGAACATCTGCAGCACCCTTTCGCGTTCGATGCGGACCATGTGGTCGATCTCGCCGCTGGTCGAGGCCAGCGCCACCACGGCCACCGCCTTGCCCGCCCGCATCACCGGCGTGGCCACGGTATAGACCCGGCCCTCGCCCTCGCTGCCCGGGGCCAGCTGGGTGCCGTTCGCCAGGGCCTCGGGCACCAGGGCGCGGGCCTGATCCTCGACCGCGATCAGCGGTTTCATCGGCCGCTTGCCGGTAAAGAAGCCGGCCAGCTTGTCCCACAGCCAGGTCAAGCCGTCGGTCAGGATGGTCGGATCGACATCCTCTTCCTTTTCCTGCAGCGGCGATTTGATGCCGCGGCCGCCGGTGGTGCCGATCAGCGTGCCGTCGGGGTCGAAGACGAAGACCTGCACGCCGACCCGCATGTCGAGCCCGCGCAGCGTGGCGCCGACGTCGATGCCGTCGCCCGCGGCCAGGTCCTTCGCCGCCGCCGCGCCCTGCCCGGCATCGCCCATCTGGGCTTCGAACACGTCGGCGATCAGTTCGGATTCGCTGACCAGGCCGCGGGCGCGCTGCAGCGCCAGCCCGTCGCGCGACGAGTTGAGATAGAGGATACCGGCGACCAGGATGTTCAGCGCGATCAGGTTGAAGGTGATGATCTTGCGCGCCAAAGGCGACCGGCGCAACGCGAAAATCCCGCGTTTTTCGCGGGTTACACGAATCTCGTCGTCCACGGTCGCGTTCGGGGCGACGAAATCGTCGCCCAGAACAATGTCACCGTCGCGGTTTGGCGCCATGTCGCGCACATCGGTCCTTTCGGATCAGGGCCGCGTCCTGCTGCCCTTACTCTTCGTTGTAACGATAGCCGATCCCATAGAGCGTTTCGATGGCCGAAAACTCGGGATCGACCGAACGCATCTTCTTGCGCAGCCGCTTGATGTGGCTGTCGATGGTGCGGTCGTCGACATAGACCTGATCGTCATAGGCCACATCCATCAGCTGGTCGCGGCTTTTCACGAAGCCGGGGCGCTGGGCCAGCGCCTGCAGCAGCAGGAATTCCGTCACCGTCAGCGACACGTCCTGGCCGCGCCAGGCCACCGCGTGGCGCAGCGGGTCCATGCGCAGGTCGCCGCGCTCCATCACCTTGGTTTCCTCGGTGTCGCCGACCACGTCGCCGGCCACCGCGTCCTGACGGCGCAAGAGCGCGCGGATCCGCTCGACCAGAAGGCGCTGCGAGAACGGCTTCTTGACATAGTCGTCGGCGCCCATGCGCAGGCCCAGAACCTCGTCGATCTCGTCATCCTTCGAGGTCAGGAAGATGACCGGCATCGAGGTCTTCTGCCGCAGCCGCTGCAACAGATCCATGCCGTCCATGCGCGGCATCTTGATGTCCAGAACGGCCATATCCGGCAATTTGCGGTTGAATGCGTCCAGCGCCTGCTGGCCGTCATGGTAGGTTTCGACCTCGAATCCCTCTGCCTCAAGGGTCATGGCCACCGATGTCAGGATGTTCCTGTCATCGTCCACAAGGGCGATTTTCGACATGATTTTTCCTTCGTACTGCTCGTTACGCCTGTTTTTTGCAGGCACATTCCCCGTTTTGGCCTTTACAATCAATCCCAAACTGCGAATCAGCCGGGTTTTCGCCAAGATTGTGACTCGAAAAACGCTTACCCGAGGCTAAATTCCCTCACTTTCTGTTTCATATTGGAAATTTCTCCGGCCGGGTCTTGCCGATGGTTGCGCTAACCCCGGCGTGGTTGCGCTAACTGCGTCAAACCACACTGTTCCCCCGCGTCAGCCGCATGGTAAGAGGCCGCACCGCCGGATTGGGCGGTTAGGGCCATTGCCGCATTACCGCGGTGCGAAACGCCCTTCAAATCAAGGAAATCCGCGAACCGAACGCGGGCACATCAGGAGCACACAAGACATGACATCAGGACGGGTCAACCCGAACTTCCGCCTCGAGGATCAAGGTATCACGGGGCTGGGCAATGTCTTTTACAACCTCATGGAACCCGCGCTGATCGAAGCGGCGCTGAAGGCGGGCGAAGGGCATCTGGGCAATGGCGGCACCTTCCTGGTGTCGACCGGCACGTTCACCGGCCGCTCGCCCAAGGACAAGCATGTGGTGCGGACGGCCTCGGTGGAAGACACGATCTGGTGGGACAACAACGCCGCCATGTCTCCCGAAGGCTTCGACCGGCTCTATGACGATATGCTCGAACACATGAAGGGCCGCGACTATTACGTGCAGGACCTGGTCGGCGGCGCCGACCCGGCGCTGGCGATCAACGTGCGCATGGTGACCGAACTGGCCTGGCACGGCCTCTTCAACCGCCACCTGCTGCGCCGCCCCGAACGCGCCGCGCTCGACAGCTATACCGCCGATTTCACCGTCATCAACTGCCCCAGCTTCAAGGCCGACCCCGAGCGCCACGACTGCCGCAGCGATACGGTGATCGCGCTGAACTTCGACCGCAAGCTGATCCTGGTCGGCAACACCGAATATGCCGGCGAGAACAAGAAGTCGGTCTTCACGCTGCTGAACTATCTGCTGCCGGAAAAGGGCGTCATGCCGATGCACTGCTCGGCCAACCACGCCACCGGCAACCCGGTCGACACCGCCGTGTTCTTCGGCCTGTCGGGCACCGGCAAGACCACGCTCTCGGCCGACCCGGCGCGCACCCTCATCGGCGATGACGAACATGGCTGGTCGGATCGCGGCACCTTCAACTTCGAGGGCGGCTGCTATGCCAAGACCATCGGGCTGAACCCCGAGGCCGAGCCGGAAATCTATGCCACGACCGGCAAGTTCGGCACCGTGATCGAGAACATGGTCTATGACGAAGAGACCAAGGCGCTGGATTTCGACGATGACAGCCTGACGGCCAACATGCGTTGCGCCTATCCGCTGAACTATATCTCGAACGCGTCCGACACCGCCCTGGGCGGGCATCCCAAGAACGTGATCATGCTGACCTGCGACGCCTTCGGCGTGCTGCCGCCGATCGCGCGGCTGACGCCGGCGCAGGCGATGTATCACTTCCTCTCGGGCTTCACGTCGAAAGTGGCCGGAACCGAGCGCGGCGTGACCGAGCCCGAACCCACCTTCTCGACCTGCTTCGGCGCGCCCTTCATGCCGCGCCGCCCCGAGGCCTATGGCAAGCTGCTGCAGGAAAAGATCGCCAAGCACGGCGCGACCTGCTGGCTGGTCAACACCGGCTGGACCGGCGGCGCCTATGGCACCGGAAGCCGGATGCCGATCAAGGCCACCCGCGCGCTCTTGACCGCCGCGCTCGACGGCTCGCTGAACGAGGCGACCTTCCGCAAGGACCCGAATTTCGGCTTCGACGTGCCGGTGACGGTGCCCGGCGTCGATGCCGGCCTGCTGGACCCGCGCTCGACCTGGGCCGACAAGGAGGCCTATGACGCGGCAGCGAAGAAACTGGTCGGCATGTTCTCGGCCAATTTCGAGCAATACGTGCCTACATCGACGAAGACGTGAAGGCCGCCGCCATCGGGTAAGGCGCTTGTCGGGTTGTCACCCACCCTACGGGAATGCGAATGCCCCGGCTGGCAACGGCCGGGGCGTTTTTCTTTTGCAAGGCAGAACTTTCCGCATCGCCCTAGCCCATCTGGGGCATGCGCGGCGGCCCCGTCTGCCCTAGGCTTGGCGCGATGGCCCGCCCGGCCCAAGGCCGCGGCCGGAGCCAGCCCCGCTCAGGACGCAGACCATGCCCGCCTTCACCTTCCGTCCCGCCCTTGTTGCCGCGCTGATCCTCGCCGCACAGGGCGCCGCCGCGCTCGACAGTTTCACCGACGGTGCGAACGTCAGCGACACCGACCTGGCCTCGGCCGATCTCTATGTCAGCGATGTCAGCGTGCTGGACGGCAATGTCTGCATCGGCAACGGCTGCGCCGATACCGAGACCTTCGCGGCCGAGACCCTGCTGAAGCTGCGCGCCTCGGTCACCAGTATCGAGTTCGACGACAATTCGGGCGCAAGCTTCCCCCGCCGCGACTGGCGGATCCAGATCAACGACGACCTGGCCACCACCAGCGGCGGGCTCGAGCATTTCAGCATCCGCGACCTCAGCGCCGGCACCGTGCCCTTCACCATCGAGGGCGGTCAGCCCAACGCCACGCTCTATCTCGGCAACGACGGCCGCGTCGGGGTCGGCACCACGCTGCCGCAGGCCCGGCTGCACCTGGTCAGCGGCTGGACGCCCTCGCTTCGGTTCGAACAGGATACCTCGCTGGGCTATCCCGCGCAAACCTGGCAGATCAGGCCCAATGACCTGTACTTCGACCTGAACAACGTGACGGCCTCGACCTACCCGTTCAGGGTGAAATCGGATGCCGAGACAAACCTTCTCACCCTTGCCGGCAGCCATGTCGGCATCGGCGGCGTCTGGGCCGCGAACCCGCAGGCCACCCTGCATCTGGTGCGCAATGACGGCAGCGCGCAGCTGAAGGTTCAGGAAACCTCTCTCACCACCAGCCCGCGCAGCCTGCTGTACCTGGAAAACAACGGCCGCCCCGAGATCGTCATGGCCAATATCGACACCGGCGGCGAATGGTCCTTCGGCGCCGGCACCAATTTCGTGCTCAAGCAGGGCGTGGTGGGCACCACCTCGAACGCCAAGACCAAGCTGTTCGAGATCGACCCCGCAGGCAACGCCACCCTGACCGGCAGCCTGGTGACCGGCGGCACCGCCTGTGGCGGCGGTTGCGACCGGGTGTTTACCGAACGGGCCATCATCCCCGAGGCGGATTACGCCACCGCGATGTGGCAGCAGGGTTTCCTGCCCCATGTCGGCGCCACACCGGAAGGCGCGCCGCTGAACGTGAGCGAAAAGCTGGGCGGGATGCTGAACGCGCTCGAGCACGCGCATGTCTTCATCGACCGGCAGCGCTGAGATCGAAGACACTGAAATCGACCCATGCCGCCGAAATCGCCGGCCTCCACGCCGAGATCGCCGCCCTGTCGGCGCGGCTCGACAGTCTCACCCGACCCAGCCAAGGACAGCAGCCGTGACCCAGCCCTCCACCGCCCGAGGTGGCCTCGCCGCCGCCCTTCTCGGCCTTCTGGCCGCGCCGGTGGCGGCGCAGCGAGCTTTACCGCCGGCGTCACCATTTCGGACAGCGATCCCGCCGCCGCCGATCTCTTTGTCGAGGATTACACCGTACTGGACGGGCAGGTCTGCATCGGCAACGGCTGCGCCTCGGGCGTGCTGCCCGATGCCAATACCGGGCTGTGGCTGAAATCCGCCTCCACCATCATCGACTTCGAGGACACCTCGGGCAATCCCGGCTATGCCGCGCGCGACTGGCAATTGCGCGTCAACGACCCCGGATCGAGCGGGATCGACCGGTTCTCGGTCAGGACCGCACCGCCGACACCATCCCCTTCACCATCGAAGGCGGCGCCCCCGACAACGCGCTCTGGATCGACGGCTTTACCGGCTATGTCGGGTTCGGCACGACCATCCCTCTCGAAGACCTGCATATCGTCAACGGCTATTACCCCGGCATCCGGCTCGAGGCGCAGGGCCTGGGCGGGCAGCTGCCGCAGGGCTGGCTGATCAAGAACGTCGGCAGGTTCCAGATCCTCGACGCGACCCATAGCAACGACGCGCCGTTCAGTATCGACCCGAGCACCGACGACGATCTCTTGCGCCTGGTCGGCAGTCGCGTCGCCATCGGCGGCTATTTCGCCGCCGACAGCTCGCTGCATATCCAGCGCGAAGACGGCAGCGCCAGCCTGCATGTCCAAGAGCTCTCGGCCACGGTCAGCCCCCGCACCCTGCTGCATCTGGAGAATTCCGGCCGCCCCGAGATCGTCATGGCCAACACCGATACGGGCGGGGAATGGTCGTTCGGGGCCGGAACGAACTTCATCCTCAAGCAGGGTGCCGTGGGCAGCGCCTCGAACGCCAAGACCAAGCTCTTCGAGATCGACGACGCCGGCAACGCCACCTGACCGGCAGCCTGACCACCGGCGGGCCGTCCTGTGCCTCGGGCTGCGACGCGGTGCTGGCGGAGGGCTATGCCCTGCCCTCGATCGCCGAACACGCCGCGGCGATGAAGCGGCTCGGCCATCTGCCCAATGTCGGCCCCACCCTGCCCGGCGCGCCGCTCGACCTGTCCGAGCGCTATGGCACGCTGCTGAACGAGCTGGAACATGCGCATCTCATATCGCCCAGCTGGAAAACCGGATCGAGACGATGCAATCCGATCACGCCGCCCTGCGTGCCATGGTCGAGGCGATGGCGCAGGCCGAGTGAAAATCGCGGCCGCATAGCCCATCGGGGGTATGCGCCGCGGAAAATTCTGCACTAGCGTTTCGCCGATCTGCCGCGAAAGGATCCCTGGATGACCGCCAATCCCTGCCTTGCCCTGGCGCTGTGCGCGCTTGCCGCCACCGCCACCGCCGGGACCCGGCCTTGCCGCCGATATCTTCACCGACGGCGTCGAGATATCCGACACCGATATCGACGTCGCCGACCTGTTCGTGGCCGACCAGACCGTGCTCGACGGCCAGACCTGCATCGGCGACGGCTGCGACATCAAGGAAGATTTCGCCACCGACATCACGCTCAGGCTGAACGGCCCGACGCCCAGCATCGACTTCGTCGACAGTTCCAACACCACCCTGCCCGACCGCGACTGGCGGCTGCTGGTCAACGACAGCGGCAGCGGCGGGCTGGAGCGCTTCTCGATCGAGGACCTGACGGCCGGCAGCATCCCCTTCACCGTCGAGGGCGGCGCCCCCGACGCGGCCCTGCATCTTGCCGCCAGCGGCAATCTCGGCCTGGGCACCAGCCTGCCGGCGGCCGATCTGCATATCGTGTCGCCGTCCACCGCCGCGTTGCGGCTGGAACGCGACGGATCGGGCGGCAGCACCGCGCAGACCTGGGAGTTGCGCGGCAGTTATCCGACCCTGGGGATCTACAATCCGACCAACGGCTTCACCCCGGTCCAGATCTACAACAACGCCCCCAACTCGACCCTGATGGTCGGCGCCTACGGGGTCGGCGTCGGCAGCCTGCCGACCGCCGGGACCGCGCTTCTGGTCACCCGCAGCAACGGCAATGCCCAGATCAAGGTACAGGAGTTCAGCCCGACCACCAGCCCGCGCACCCTGCTGAACCTGCAGAACAACGGCCGCCCGGAAATCGTCATGGGCAATACCGACACGGGGGGCGAATGGTCGTTCGGCGCCGGCACCAACTTCATCCTCAAGCAGGGCGCGGTCGGCAGCGCCTCGAACGCCAAGACCAAACTCTTCGAGATCGACGACGCCGGCAATGCCACCCTGACCGGCAGCCTGACCACCGGCGGGCCGTCCTGTGCCTCGGGCTGCGACGCGGTGCTGGCGGAGGGCTATGCCCTGCCCTCGATCGCCGAGCACGCCGCGGCGATGAAGCGGCTCGGCCATCTGCCCAATGTCGGCCCCACCCTGCCCGGCGCGCCGCTCGACCTGTCCGAGCGCTATGGCACGCTCTTGAACGAGCTGGAGCACGCGCATCTCTATATCGCCCAGCAACAGGCCGAACTGACCGCCCAGCGCGGCGAGCTGGCCGCGCTGAAGACCGTGGTTCAGGCGCTGGTCGCCGACAGGAATTGAACACCTCGAAAGGATTGAGTTCACATGCTTCGCACGTCCGGCCTTGCCGCCCTGGCCCTGGCGACCGCCCTCCCGCTTTCCGCCCAGACCCTGATCCCGGGCGACCAGAGCATCGACGGCAAGGTCTGCATCGGGACCCAATGCACCACGCCCGAGACCTTCGGCGACGAGGCGCTGAAGCTCAAGCAGAACAACCCGCGGCTTCTGTTCGAGGATACCTCGACCAGCGGCTCGATCAGCGACTGGATGCTGATCGCCAATGCCCTCAACACCGGCACCTCGAATTTCTTCGCGCTGAAAGAGATCGACACCGGCCTCACGCCGCTGCGGATCGACAGCGACGCGCCGACCAACAGCCTCCGGGTCGACAACATCGGCCGTATCGGCCTGGGCACCGCCTTTCCCAGCCGCAACCTGCATATCGCCGAAGGCCACGTCCCCGGCATCGCGCTCGACGGTCTGGGCACGACCGGCCTCACGCCGCAGCGCTGGGACATCGTCAATGCGGGCTACTTCATGATCAACGACACCACCAACGGCGACGACACGCCATTCCGGATCTCTCCCGGCGCCGAGGACGACCTGATGCGGCTCTCCGGCGACCGCGTCGCCATCGGCGGCAATTTCTGGACCGACAGCACGCTGCATGTCCGGCGCGACGACGGAAGTGCCAGCCTGCATGTCGAAGAGGCCTCGACCACGGTCGAGCCGCGCACCCTGCTGCATCTCGAGAATTCCGGCCGCCCCGAGATCGTGCTGAGCAACACCGATACCGGGGGCGAATGGAGCTTCGGCGCCGGCACCAACTTCATCCTGAAACAGGGTGCGGTAGGCTCGACCAGCTCGGCCAAGACCAAGCTCTTCGAGATCGACGACAGCGGCAACGCCACCCTGTCCGGCACGCTCACCACCGGCGGCACCACCTGCGGCACCGGCTGCGACGCGGTCTTCGCGCCGGATTTCCCGCTACCCAGCATCGAGGACCACGCGCGCGACATGCGTGCCTTGGGCTACCTGCCGAACATAGGCCCCACTCCGGAAGGCGCCCCCATCGACGTCACCGACAAGCTGGGCCGCATGTTGAACGAGCTCGAGCACGCCCATCTCTACATTGCCCAGCTCGAGCAGGCGCGGCGCGACGACCGGGCGCGCCTCGACGCGCAGCAGCGGCAGATCGACCGTCAGTCCGGCCGCCTCGCCGCGCTCGAAACGCGGCTCGGCCAGCTTGCCAGCGACTAGACGGGCGCGCCCGGCAAGCCAAAGGCGCATCCCTGAGGATTTATTCGTTTTGCAGATCCCCGACCTGACGTCTAGCCTGAACGCATCCCCTCGCCACACGTAGAATTCCCGGCCAGTGGGGGCCGACCCGAAAATTGTTTTCAAAGGACTTTGCCATGTTCGCCTTCTGCCGTGCCGCTTGTCCGGCGCTCTCTCTGCTCTCACCGCCGCGATCCTGGCTTCTTCCGCCGGCGCCCAGGTGACGCTGCTCACCGGGGATCATTCCATCAATGGCCGTCTTTGCGTCGGCGGGGATTCCGGCACGGTGTCCTTTGGCGTTTCCGACCTGATTAGTTCAAGGTCAATATCTATATTCTGCTGGAGGACAGCGCCGGCCCAGGCGGTTCGACGACCGACTGGGCGATCCGGGGCAACGACAACAGCCTCGACTTCTTCGGGATCGAGAACCTGACCACCAACGCTATGGCGCTCCGGATCGACGGCACCAGCCCGGCCAGCAGCCTGACCATCGGCACCGACGGCAATGTGGGTCTCGGCACCGCGCTGCCGCAAACGGACCTGCACATCGTTTCGAGCTATCGGCCGAGCATCACCCTCGAGCAGGACGCGCTCGTCAACCCGCCCTACAAATGGGAAATCCGCGGCTCCGATGTCTTTTACTCGATCTGGGACGGCGTTGCCGACAAGACGCCCCTTATCGTCGCTCCGGGCACGCCAAGCTACATGATGAGCGTATTTCCCCAGCAAGTCGGGATCGGTGGCGGCATTCCCTATGATGGCGCGTCGACGCTGCATGTCAAAGGCCTGAACGGGACCACCACCATCAAGGTCGAGGAAACCGTCGCCACCACCAGCCCCACCTCTCCTGAACCTGGTGAACAACGGCCGCCCCGAAATCGTGATGGCCAATACCGATACCGGCGGAGAATGGAGCTTCGGCGCGGGGACAGACTTCGTCCTCAAGCAGGGCGCCGTGGGCTCGGCCTCGAACGCCAAGACCAAGCTCTTCAAGACCAGGATAGACGATGCCACCCTCACCGGCAGCCTGACCACCGGCGGCACCACCTGCGGCGGCGGCTGCGATGCGGTCTTCGCCCCGGATTACCCCCTGCCCTCGATCGCCGATCATGCGGCCCGGATGCGTGCGCTGGGCTATCTCCCCAACGTGGGCCCGACGCCGGAAGGCGCGCCCTTCAACGTGACCGACAAGCTGGGGAGGATGCTGAACGAGCTGGAGCACGCGCGCTCTTCATCGCCCAGCAACAGGACGAGCTTGCCGCGCAGCGCGCGGAACTCGCCGCCCAGCGCGACGAACTGGCCGCGCTGCGCGACAGCGTCCGGGCGCTGGCAATCCCCCGGAACTGAACTTCAAGACACTGACGATCAAGACAAGGACCTACCATGATATTTCGCACGATCCGCACGGCCGCCCTTTGCTGGCGACCGCACCCGCCTTTGCCCAGACCGTCCTCAACACGGCGATCACGTCATCCAGGGCAATCTCTGCGTCGGGGGGTCCTGCTCGGCGACCGAAAGCCTCGACGCCACCGTCACGCTCAAGCTGAAACGTTCGCTGCTGGATATCGACTTCGACGACACCTCGGGCACGGATTTCCCCGACCGCGACTGGCGTCTGGTGGTCAACGATGGCGGCTCCATCGCCTCGGGCGGGATCGAGCGGTTTTCGATCCGCGACATGACCGAGGGCACCATTCCCTTCACCATCGAAGGCGGCGCGCCGCAGAGCGCCTTCTGGATGACCCCGAACGGCGATATCGGGCTGGGCACGATGCTGCCGCAGGCCGATCTGCATATTTCCCGCTTCGAAGAAAACCCCAGGATCATCATGGAGCGGACCGGGCTCGGCGCGGACACCTGGTATCTGGAGGATTTCGGCAGCGCCTTCGCCATTCACAATGGCGCGACGATCGTCAACAACGCGCCGTTCCGCATCAACAACACCAATACCGCGAGCTATCTGATGGTCATCGACAACGACTATATCGGCTTCGGCACCCCGGGCCCGGATGCGCCGAGTTCACATCGCAGTCAATGACTTCGTGCAAGGCGGCAAGGCGCTGCTTGTCGAAGATGTCAGAGCGCCGAACATGTCGCGAAGGCCATGGTGCATGTCCTGAGCGATGCCGGTTACGCCAACCTGATGGTCGAGGAAACGGATGCCACCACCGGTCCGCACCCTGCTGAACCTGCAGAACAACGGCCGCCCCGAGATCCGTGATGGGCAATACCGGCACCGGCGGCGAATGGAGCTTCGGAGCCGGCACCAGCTTCATCCTGAAACAGGGCGCGGTGGGCAGCGCCTCTTCTGACCAAGACCAAGCTGTTCGAGATCACCGATACCGGCAACGCCACCCTGGCGGGCAGTCTGGTGACCGGCGGCACCGCCTGCGGCGGCGGCTGTGACCGGGTCTTCACCGAGCGCGCCATCATCCCCGAGGCGGACTATGCCGAAGCGATGTGGACGCAGGGCTTCCTGCCCCATGTCGGCCCCACCCCCGAGGGCGCGCCGATCAACGTGAGCGAGAAGCTGGGCGGGATGCTGAACGCCTTGGAACACGCGCATGTCTTCATCGACCGGCAGGCGCAACAGATCGAGGCCCAGAACCGGCGCATCGCCACGCTCGAAGCCCAGGTCGGCCGGATGCTGGCCGAAAACGGGGGGCCGCGCCCATGACCCCGACCGGGCATCGCCATCGTGCCACCCTCCCGGCCCTCGTTCTGGCGCCGGCCCTTGCCCTTGCGCTGGCCGGGCCGGCCGCGGCGCTCGACACCTTCACGACCGGGGTCAACATCAACGATGGCGGCGACACCGCTTCGGCCGATCTCTATGTCAGCGATGTCAGCGTGCTCGACGGCAAGACCTGCATCGGCAACAGCTGCGCCGATGCCGAGGTCTTCGATGCCAACACCACCCTGAAGATCAGCGCGGGCCAGCCCTGGATCGAGTTCAACGACGCCTCGGGCAGTTCCTTCCCCGATCGCGACTGGCGCCTGCTGGTCAACGACGCGGCCAGCGGCGGCCTGGAACGGTTCTCGATCGAGGACATGACCCAGAACACCATCCCCTTCACCATCGAGGGCCAGGCCCCGTCCAGCGCGCTCTATCTCGACCGTTGGGGCAATCTGGCGCTCGGCACCTCGAACCCCGGCGCCTCGCTGCATATCCTGCGCGAGAACACGCCCACCCTCCGCCTGGAACAGAGCGGCGTCACCTGGCCGGCCTGGACCTGGGACATCCAGGCGCATGAGACCTTCTTGCAGATCGCCGACCGGGGCGGCGGCAGCTCTCGCTATCCCTTCCGGCTCTTCTCGGGCAACGACGACGACACCCTGGTCGCGCGCTACAGCCTGGTCGGCATCGGGACCGACACGCCCAGGGCCGGCCTGCATGTCAGGCGGCAGCAGACCGACAGCCAGGCCGCGCTTCTGGTCGAAGCCGCCACCACGCCGGCCGGTGTCGCGGCCGAGGCCTTCGCCCATTTCCGCTCGGGCGATGGCGATACCCGGATCCTGATCGAGGAAACCAGCACCACCGTCGCCCCGCGCGCCCTGCTGGCGCTGAAGAACGCCGGCCGCCCCGAGATCGTGATGGCCAATACCGACACGGGCGGCGAATGGTCCTTCGGGGCGGGGACGAACTTCATCCTCAAGCAGGGCGCTGTCGGCAGCACCTCGAACGCCAAGACGAAGCTGTTCGAGATCGACCCGGCCGGCAACGCCACCCTGACCGGTTCGCTGGTGACCGGCGGCACGACCTGCGGCAGCGGCTGCGATGCGGTGTTCCGCGACGACTATGCCCTGCCCAGCATTCCCGACCACGCCGCGCGGATGCAGGCGCTGGGCTATCTCCCCAATGTGGGGCCCACGCCCGAGGGCGCGCCCTTCGATGTGACCGACAAGCTGGGCCGGATGCTGAACGAGCTCGAGCACGCGCATCTCTATATCGCCCAGCTCGAACGCGAGACCCGCCAGATCCCCGCGCTCAGGGAAACCGCGCGGCGGCTGGAGGCCGATAACGCCGCCCTGGCGGCGCGGCTCGAGCGGCTGGAAACCGCCCTGCTGCCGGCCGCGGACTGAGACCGGCAGATCGGCCCGCCCCAGAGCGCCCGAGCAGAGTGCCCGAAAGGAAACCGCCTGCCCGCGGGCCCACCGGTTTCCCCGGATTTAGCCCATCTGGGGTATGCGGCCCCGAGAACAATTGGTTAACCTTTCCCT
>JAWKXE010000039.1:0-36964 GCA_041397165.1 Paracoccaceae bacterium
GACATGCTTGCAGATCTTGTAGCCCAGCTCGCAAATCTCGGCGCGCTGCAGCTCGGTCAGATAGGGCGCGGGCGCGCGTTCCACGACCTTCTGGTTGCGGCGCTGGACCGAGCAATCCCGCTCGAACAGGTGATACATGCCGCCATGCTTGTCGCCCAGGATCTGGACCTCGACATGCCGGGCGCGGGTGATCATCTTTTCCAGATAGCCCTCGCCATTGCCGAAGGCGGCCTCGGCCTCGCGGCGGCCTTCCATGACCTTTTCGGGCAGTTCCTTTTCGTTCAGGATCGGCCGCATCCCACGGCCGCCGCCGCCCCAGCTGGCCTTGAGCATGAGGGGAAAGCCGATCTCGGCCGCCTCCGCCTTGATCGCCGCCATGTCGTCGCCCAGCACCTCGGTCGCGGGGATCACCGGCACGCCAGCGGCGATGGCCACCTTGCGCGCCGAAGCCTTGTCGCCGAGCGCGCGCATGGTGTCGGCCTTGGGGCCGATGAAGGTGATGCCGGCGGCGACGCAGGCATCGACGAAATCGGGGTTCTCGCTGAGCAGGCCATAGCCCGGATGGATCGCGTCGGCGCCGGATTCCTTGGCCACGCGGATGATCTCGGGGATCGAGAGATAGGCCGCCACCGGGCCCAGCCCCTCGCCGATGCGATAGGCCTCGTCCGCCTTGAAGCGGTGCAGGCTCAGCTTGTCCTCCTCGGCGAAGACGGCGACGGTGCGCTTGCCCATCTCGTTGGCGGCGCGCATCACCCGGATGGCGATTTCGCCGCGATTGGCGACGAGGATCTTGTTGAATTCGGCCATGGACCTCTCCCTGGGGGCGCTTGTTTTGCCTGTATTGCTAGCGGAATGCTGCATCGCAGCGCAAGACACGAGCTGTTAGAATTCTGTAACATTGCCCGCCCGGCGATGCGCTGTCGAAAAACGTCACAGCGCGGCGGCGGGCTCAGCGCGCGGCCTTCTCTTCGCGTTTGGCCCGGTTCCAGAGCGCGTCCATTTCCTGAAGGTCGCTTTCGGCGGGGGTCTTGCCCTGGTCGGCCAGCAGGTCCTCGATGCGGCCGAAGCGACGGGTGAACTTGGCATTGGCGGCACGCAGGGCCGATTCCGGGTCGATCTTCAGATGCCGGGCAAGGTTGGCGATGACGAAGAGCAGATCGCCGAATTCCTCGAAGGTTTCCTCTTCGCTCAGGGTGTCGCGGGCCTCGACCAGTTCGCGGGCCTCCTCGACGATCTTGTCGACGACCTCACCGGTCGAGGGCCAGTCGAAGCCGACGCGGGCGGCGCGTTTCTGCAGCTTGACGGCGCGCAACAGGGCGGGCAGGCCGGCGGCGACCCCGTCGAGCGTGCGGTGCTGCGCCTTGTCGGCGCGTTCGGCGGCCTTGATGACCTCCCAGTCGACGGTCTGCTGTTCGGCCGACTTGTCGCGGCTTTCGTCGCCGAAGACATGCGGGTGGCGGGCGACCATCTTGTCGGACATGGTGTCGGCCACCTGATCGAAGGTGAAGAGCCCGGCCTCCTCGGCCATCTGCGCATGGAAGACGGATTGGAACAGCAGATCGCCCAGCTCGCCCCTCAGCTCGCCCCAGGCTTCGCGCTCGATCGCGTCGGCGACCTCTATAGGCCTCCTCGATCGTATAGGGCGCGATGGTGGCGAAGGTCTGTTCGATGTCCCAGGGGCAGCCGGTTTCGGGATCGCGCAGCCGGCGCATGATTTCCAGGAGGCGGGGCATTCCCCCTCGGGATCGTGAATGAGATCGTCGTTTGCCATTGCGCCGGGCTCCTTTCCGGGGTCAGTTGTGGCGGGTGAACGACAGGAGTCCAGAGATGGCCGTATTGAACCGGATTGCAGGCTTTGCCGATGAGATGGCCGGGTGGCGGCGACATCTGCACATGAACCCCGAGCTGGGGCTGGAATGCCATGCGACGGCGGCGTTCGTGGTCGAACGCTTGCGCGAGTTCGGCGTCGACGAGGTGCATGAGGGCATCGCGGAAAGCGGCGTGGTCGCGGTGATCGAGGGCCGGGGCGCGGGGCCGGTGACGGGGTTGCGCGCGGATATGGACGCGCTGCCGATGGACGAGACGACGGGGGCCGACTGGACCTCGACCGTGCCGGGGCGGATGCATGCCTGCGGCCATGACGGCCATACCTCGATGCTGCTTGGGGCGGCGAAATACCTGTGCGAGACGCGCAATTTCGCCGGCAAGGCCGTGCTGATCTTCCAGCCGGCCGAGGAAACCATCGGCGGCGGCCGGATCATGGTGGAAGAAGGCATCATGGACCGGTTCGGCGTGGGCGAGGTCTATGCCCTGCATACCGATCCCTTCGGCGCCCTGGGCGAGTTCCGCACCCGGCCGGGGCCGATCATGGCGGCGGTGGACGATTTCGAGGTTTTCCTGACCGGCAAGGGTGGGCACGCGGCCTATCCCGATGACTGTATCGACCCGCTGCCGGCGGCGGCGGCGATCCATCAGGCGATGCAGACGGTGGTCAGCCGCAACACCTCGGCGCTGGACCGGCTGGTGGTGTCGGTGACGCAGATCCATGGCGGCAGCGCGATGAACATCATTCCGGAGCAGGCCTATCTGGCGGGCACGGTGCGCAGTTTCTCGCCCGTGGTCAGGGATATGGCCGAGCGGCGCATCGGCGAGATCGTGACGGCCCAGGCGGCGGCCTATGGCGTCGAGGCGCGGCTGGACTATCAGCGCAATTACCCGGCGACGGTGAACCATGCCGACCAGGTCGGGAAGGCGGCCGAAGTGGCGCGCGAGGTGGTGGGCGAGGACCTCGTCCTGACCAACCTGCCGCCCGAGATGGGGGCCGAGGATTTCTCGTTCATGCTCGAGGCGCGGCCGGGGGCGTTTCTGTTCCTGGGCCAGGGGATCGGGCCGTCGGTGCATCATCCGAAGTTCGATTTCAACGATGCGGCGGCCCCTTACGGGGCGTCGTTCTTCGCCCGGCTGATCGAGACGCTGCAGCCTGCGGAGTAGGCATCGAGGGCGCCCGAGGCGGCGCCCAACGCGGCGTCCGGATTGTCATCGCGCCGGGATTGGGGTTGACTGCCCCCGGGTGCACAGAAAGGAGCGCGACATGGCTGTGATCAACCGAATTGCCGGACTGGCCGACGAGATGAAGGCCTGGCGGCGGCATATCCACGAGAACCCCGAGCTGGGGCGCGAGTGCCATCAGACGGCGGCCTTCGTGGTGGAGCGGCTGAAGGAGTTCGGCATCACCGACATCACCACCGGCTGGGCGCAATCGGGCGTCGTGGCGGTGATCGAGGGCCGGGCGACGGGCCCACCATCGGGCTGCGCGCCGATATGGACGCGTTGCCGATCCTCGAGGAGACCGGGCTCGATTACGCCTCGAAAGTGCCCGGGCAAGATGCATGCCTGCGGCCATGACGGCCATACCGCGATGCTGCTGGGCGCCGCCAAATACCTGGCCGAGACGCGCAACTTCCGCGGCCGCGCGGTGCTGCTCTTTCAGCCCGACGAAGAGGGTGGCGGCGGCGGCCAGGCGATGGTCGAGGAAGGCGTCATGGACAAATACGACATCGACGAGGTTTACGGCATCCATAACGGGCCGGGCATTCCCGAAGGCATGATCGCGATGACGGCGGGGCCGCTTCTGGCGGCGGTCGATGCCTTCTATATCGACATCCAGGGCAAGGGCGGCCACGGCGCCCAGCCGCACGAGACGCTGGACCCGGTGGTCGCCGCCGCCGGCATGGTGCAGGCGATCCAGACCATCGTCAGCCGCAACAACAATTCCGCCAACCGGCTGGTGATCTCGGTCACGCAGATCCTGACCGGCACCGCCACCAACATCATCCCCGACACTGCCCGCATCACCGGCACGGTGCGCAGCTTCGCCCCCGAGACCCGCGACCTGGTCGAGCGCCGCATGGGCGAGATCGTCGCCGGTCAGGCGGCGGCCTATGGGGTCGAGGCGGTGCTGGACTATCAGCGCGGCTATCCGGCGACGGTGAACCATGCCGATCAGACGGTCTTTGCCGCCGGCGTGGCGCGCGATGTGGTCGGGCCCGAGAGGGTCGAGGACAAGGTGACGCCGCTGATGGCGGCCGAGGATTTCGCCTATATGCTGGAAGCACGTCCCGGGGCCTATGCCTTTGTCGGCAACGGGGTCGAGGGCGCGACGGTGCACCACCCGAAATACGATTTCAACGACGAGATCGCACCGGTGGGCGCCTCTTACCTGGCGCGGATCGTCGAGACCGCCGGCGCGCTCTGAGAGGCGGGACGGTGACCGAGACATCGGCGATCCTGCAGCGTAGCCTGCCCTATGATGTGCTGGCGCCGCGTCCCCTGCCGGGGATCGCGCCGCTGGATGTCGCCGACTGGCTGTGGGTGGATGATGCCTTCGCCGCCCAGATGGCCGAGCGCGAACGGCTGATCGGCGATCACCGCGACAAGGTGATCGCGCTGGACGAGGCGGCGCGGCCGGCGGCGGACGAGCTGCTCGAAACCGTGCTGGAGGCCGCCTTGCGCCTGCCGGGCTTCACGCGGGCGGGCGATGCGGTGACCCGCCCGGATGGCCGGCAGGTCCGGATCGACCGGGGCGATCCGCTGGGCACCGCCGGGCGGCTGGTGCAGGAGGATTTCTGCCTGCTGGAGAAACGCGGCGACGAGCATGTTCTGGTCGGCGCGGTGCTGTGCTTTCCGGCCAGCTGGAGCCTGGAGCAGAAGTTCCTCAGGCCGCTGATCGCGATTCACATCCCCGTAGACAGCTATGACGACAATATCGCGCGGCGGGTGCAGCGGCTGTTCGACGGGGTTCAGCCGGGGCGGCCGCTGTGGCGGTTCAACGCGCTGCTCTACAGCGATCCCGGCCTGCACCAGCCCCGGCGCGAGGGCGACAGGCGGGTCAAGCCGGCGACGGGGCAGGCGGGGTTCCTGCGGTCCGAACGTCAGACCCTCCGCCGCCTGCCGCAAACCGGGGCGGTGGTGTTCGGCATCCATACCTTCGTGCTGAAAGCCGAAGCCGTGCCGGGCGCCGCCGGCAGGCTGGAGCGGGTCGGGGCGCCGGCGGGCGGGGCCGTCTGATCCGGGCCCCGACGCGCCGGGGTCAATCCAGCAAGTGGCCGTAAAGCTCGTATTCCGCCTTGTCGAAGCGATCGAGATAGCGATTGACCTTCTCCGTCGGCGTCGGCGCCCGTAAGGGTCGGGGTCGATCTCGGGAGGTGGCCCAAAGCTGTGCGGTGCCGCGCGCAACGGCCCCCAATGCGCCGAGGACCCGGGCACCATGGCCGCTGGGGCCGGCCGCATAGGCGGCGCGCAGGCGGTCGACGGCGGATTGCGGGTTGCCGGCCGCAGGCTCGGCGCCGCCGGTGCGGATGGCAGCGGCGGGGGCAGGGGCCCGCGCGGGCGTCGCGCGATAGAGCGGGGTGGCGATGTCGTCGAACAGGCGGTCGAGCGCGGTGTCGGCCTCGGAGGTGGCATCCGGCATCTCGGTCTGCACCGGTGCCTGCGGCATCAGCGTATCGAGCCCCGACGCCACCCGGTCGAGCAGGTCGCTGCCGAGCGGTTCGTTCAGCGTGGCGCGCAACGCGGTGTCGAAGGGCAGTTCGTGCCCGAGCCGGGCCAGCACGGTTTCGCCCAGTTCGGCGGCGAAACCCTCGGGCAGGGCGGTCTCGGCCCAGTCGTCCGCGGCATCGTCGCCCAGCGCCTCGGTGAGGGCGCCGGTGGCAATGACCAGGCCCCAGGGCTGATCCGGGGTCTCGGGCTCGACCCAGGCGAGGCCGACGCGCAGCGGCGGGCTGTCGATGATCACAAGATCGTCGTAATCATAGGTCAGCCGGCGGCGGCCGGCATTGGTGCCGCGCAGCGAGAGCTCGAATTCATCGACGATGTCGTCGAAATCCATCGCCGGTTTTTCGCGGTAGAGCGCCGCGACGATATGGGTTTGGCAAGCCATGGCAGGTGGCCTCGGGCAGGGTTGAAGCAGACCCTGCCACTAAACCGACAGATTTCGCCAAAACTGTGGCGACTTTGACATAAAGTTATGAAATATCCCGCAGAAAGGGAAATTTCTCACATCGGCGCGCCTGAACCGGCGGGTCGGGATCAGCCGTCGATCCGCGCCCCCATGATCGCCAGCGATTGCTGATAGACCGAGGCGGCGTTCCATTCCTTCAGCACGGCATAGTTGGGCTGGCCCTGCTGATAGCCCTGACCGGGTTTCCAGCCCTTCTGGCGCAGGTAATTGGCGGTCGAGGCCAGCGCGTCGGACTGGTTGTAGAAGTCGATCCGGCCGTCGCCATTGCCGTCGACACCATAGGCCAGCGCATTGCCGGGCAGGAACTGGGTATGACCCAGCTCGCCATGTTTGGCGCCCTTGGTCGCGGCGGTGATCGAGCCGTGGTCGACCAGTTTCAACGCGCCGATGGCATGGGGCCGGAAGAAATCCGAGCGGCGGCAGTCATAGGTCAGCGTCACGATGGCCGAAACCACCGGGCTGTCGCCCATGAAGCCGCCGAAGCCCGTCTCCATGCCGTGAATCGCGATCAGCACGCCGGCGGGCACGCCATAGGCGCGTTCCAACCCGTCATAGAAGGCCCGGTTCTTGGCCTTGCGCTTGCGGCCCTGGGCGATGATGGTGTCGACGCCGCGCACCTTCATGAACTTGTCGAGGCTGTATTTGAAGCTTTTCTGGTTGCGGTCGGCGTTGATGGTCGACTGGGCATAGCGCGTGCCGGCCAGCGCCTGGAGACCCGGCGCCTTGACGCCGGCGCGTTGCGCTTCCTTGGCGAAATCGGCCTTCCAGGCTTCGAACCCGGACGCGGAATTGCCGCAGCCGGCGGCAAGGGCGGGGGCGGAAAGCCCCAGGGCGATGGCGGTGGCAAGGGCGGCAATGCGGTACATGGAAGTCTCCCGAAACAATGGTTGGGCCGAGATTAACCACGCGGCGAGACCAAGGCAAAGGGGGAATTCCGGACCGGTCGAAGCAGGCCGGCCCGGGCTTTTCGCCCTATTGGAAGAGCATGTTGAAAAGAACCTGCGTGACCCCCGCGGCGTGCAGCAGCGACAGGCCGGCGGTGGCGGCCAGCACATTGGCGGTGACACGGAAGTCGCCGCCCTTGTTGAGGTTGAAGGCGAACAGCACCCAAGCCAGCGGCACCGAGAAGATACCCACCAGCACGGTCATGATCATGGCCGAGACCCGCAGGGGCAGCGATACGTCGGAATGGATCGCCTCGGCGATTTCCTCTTCCTTCTGGCGCAGGGCCCGCAGCTTGAGCGAGAAATTGAGCCCAAGTTCGCGGCCGGCGCCGCGCGACCGCGGCCGTTCGCTGCGCGGCGCCTGGCTGGCCACCCGGCGCGGGGCGATGGGGAAGCTGCCCAGCTCGGGCAGGGTCACCTCGCCCGGTTGCAGCCGGGCCGGGACAGGGCGTTCGCCCGGTTCGCGGCTTTGCACCCGGCGGGGCAGCACCGGCAGGGCGGCCTCGGCGAAGCGGTCGGCCGGGATCAGCACGTCGCGGCTGAGCCAGTTGACCGCCTCGGCCCCGAGCCCGCGCGCCAGATGCGCCAGCGCCGTGGCCAGGACCGCCTTGGTGTCATCGCCCGACTGATCGTGGGCGACGGTCGCGGCATGGTCGCCGCCGCCATGCGGGCCGGGGGTGACGAGCGTGGGCGCGATGGTCTGGGCCGTGACCCGCATCCGCGGCGGGGCATAGGCGCGGCATTCGATATTGCACCACAACAGCAGGTCCTTGCAGGTCAGCTGCAGGCCGGTCGTCCCGATCGCCGAAACGGACAGCACGGGATGCCCCCGTTCCGCCAGCGTCGGCGCGAGGAGTGCTTCGATTTCGGCGGCGTCAAGCCTGGGGGTAACCGCGAATACTAGTCCTCCGGTGAATACAGAAAGCTCTATCGACACGAGGCTTCCTCCGGTGGTGCTGTTCTTGTTTCTACATCCATCGCGCGTGGCCAAGGAATTTCCGCGGCGCAAATCGAGCAAAATTGTGGTTACTGAAGGATTAACGCGAAATAGGCCGTTTCCGTGGCATGACCAATGCGGCGATTTGTGGGCCGGCCCGCGCCGGACAGGCGATGGCGCGGTGCAACAGCAGGTCGCAGGCGGCGGGCTTGCGGCGCGGCGCGGGCTCTGCCTTACTGCCGGGACCTGACAGCACGAGGCCGCCATGACCCGCAAGACCTATCGCCAGCTGGCCGCCGAGGCGGCCGAGAGGATCGACGAGATCATGCCCTGGGACGTGCCCGGTTTCCTGGCCGAACACCCCGATGCGCTGTTGCTGGACATCCGCGAGCGCGGCGAGTTCGCACGCGCCCGCATCCCCGGATCGCTGAACGTGCCGCGCGGCATCCTGGAAAGCGCCGCCGAATGGGACTATGCCGAGACCGAGCCCGAGCTGGTGACGGCCCGTGACAAGCCGGTGCTGATCATCTGCCGCTCGGGCAACCGTTCGGCCCTGGCGGCCGAGGTGCTGCGCGAGATCGGCTTTGCCGACGTGCGCTCGGTCAAGCTGGGCATGAAGGGCTGGAACGACGCCGATCAGGAGCTGGTCGATGCGGCGGGCGCGGTTCTGGATGGCGACGATGCGGTCGAACTGGTCGACCCGCCGCTGGCGCCGCATCAGCTGGACCCGGCGCGGCGCTGACGGCCATCCCGGCGGGCCTCTTTCGTCGCTGCGTCAGCTGGCCAGAAGCTCCGATACCGCCTGGCGCAGTACCGTTTCGTCCCCGGGGTTGAGGGCCGGGTTTCCGGCGCGGTGGCCCCAGATCGACTCGATCGGCCGGAACTCGGCATTCGGCATCATCGCGGTCTCGATCTCGCTGTCCTCGGGGGTGAAATAGAGATCGGTCCGGGACGGCATCACCATCGTCCGCGCGGTGATCGCCCCGAGCGCCGCGCGCAGATCGCCGTGATAGAGGTCATTGTCGGAAATGTCCGAGGCCAGCCAGGTCTCGAGGCTGGCCAGCAGGTCATGGGCGTCGCGGCGCAGGAAATTCGCCTCCCACGAGCGCACGAGGAAATCCTCGAGCGAGCTGTAGCCGACCTGCTCGTACAGCCTTTCGCGATAGAAGGCCTGCGACATCGCCCAGCCGGCATAGACCCGGCCCATCGCCCGCAGGCCGCGCGCCGGATGGGCCGAGAAATGCCTGCCCTGCCAGGCCGGATCGCCGGTCAGCGTTGCCCGCACCCCTTCCAGGAATACGCGGTTGTGGACCGAGGTCCGGGCCGAGCCGCAGACCGCGCAGATGCGCTCCACCCGGTCGGGAAAGATCGCGCCCCAGTGCAGCGCCTGCTGTGCGCCCATCGACCAGCCATAGGCCAGCGCCAGGCGCTCGATCCCGAAGACCTCGGCCAGCAGCCGGCGCTGGGCCTGGACGTTGTCCCAATGGGTGAACAGGGGAAAGCGGTCGGGGCCGAACGGGGCGTCGAGGTTCGAGGGCGAGGAGGACAGGCCGTTGCCGAACATGTTCGGTATGACGATGAACCAGTCGGTCGGGTCCAGAACCCGGCCCGGCCCGATCAGCCATTCGGTATCGTGGTGCTGGGCGCCATAGGAGGTGGGGTAGAGGATGACGTTCGACTTGTCCGCCGCCAGCCTGCCATAGGTCTTGTAGGTGATCTGCGCCCGCGGCAGGGTGATGCCCCGCTGCAGCGTCAGATCGGCGATTTCGAAGAGTTGGGCATCGGAGGATGTCATGCGCTGCTCCCAGGTTGGCGCCGGCCGGTGGCAAGGGCCCGGGTGCGAGCTTAGTCGACCCCCGCCCGCCAAGGCAAAGGGCATTTCCGGCGGGTGGCGGCGGCCATGACGGCTGTGACGAAGGCGCGGCGGCAACCGCGGCGTCTGCCCGAAAAGTCAGCGCAAATCTGCCGCCCTGCAATGCGAAAAGGGCGCCCCGGAAGGCGCCCTTTCCCTGATCCGTTCCGGACCCGATCAGCAGCTGTAATACATGCCGAATTCGACCGGGTGCGGGGTGTGCTCGAACTTGTGGACCTCTTCCATCTTCAGCTCGATATAGCCTTCGATCTGGTCGCGGGTGAAGACATCGCCGGCCAGCAGGAAGTCCATATCGGCCTGCAGCTCGTCCAGCGCCTCGCGCAGCGAACCGCAGACGGTCGGGATGCCGGCCAGTTCCTCGGCGGGCAGGTCGTAGAGGTTCTTGTCCATCGCCTCGCCCGGGTCGATCTTCGACTTGATGCCGTCGAGGCCGGCCATCAGCAGCGCCGCGAAGCACAGATAGGGGTTGGCGGAAGGATCGGGGAAGCGGGCTTCCACACGCTTGGCCTTCGGGCTTTCGGTCCACGGGATCCGCACGCAGCCCGAGCGGTTGCGGGCCGAATAGGCGCGCAGCACGGGGGCCTCGAAACCGGGGATCAGGCGCTTGTAGCTGTTGGTGCCCGGGTTGGTGAAGGCGTTCAGCGCCTTGGCGTGCTTCAGGATGCCGCCGATGAAGTAGAGCGCCTCCTGCGAGAGATCGGCATATTTGTCGCCGGCGAAGAGCGGCTTGCCGTCCTTCCAGATCGACATGTTGCAATGCATCCCCGAGCCGTTGTCGCCATAGATCGGCTTCGGCATGAAGGTGGCCGACTTGCCATAGGCCTCGGCGACGTTGTGGATGACGTACTTGTACTTCTGGATCTCGTCGGCCTGGGTGGTCAGCGTGCCGAAGATCAGGCCCAGTTCGTGCTGGCACGAGGCCACTTCGTGGTGATGCTTGTCGACCTTCATGCCCATGCGCTTCATGGTCGAGAGCATTTCCGAACGGATGTCCTGGGCATAGTCGGTCGGGTTGACCGGGAAATAGCCGCCCTTCAGACCCGGACGGTGGCCGGTATTGCCCATCTCGTAATCGGTGTCGGTGTTCCACGAGGCGTCGATGGCGTCGACCTCATAGGAGACCTTGTTGATCTGGTTGGCGAATTTCACGTTGTCGAACAGGAAGAATTCCGCCTCGGGGCCCCAGTAGGACACATCGCCGATGCCCGAGGACTTCAGATAGGCCTCGGCCTTCATCGCGGTGCCGCGCGGGTCGCGCTCATAGGCCTCGCCGGTGTCGGGCTCGACCACCGAGCAGTGGATGCAGAGCGTCTTCTCGGCATAGAACGGGTCCATGTAGATGCTCTCGGTGTCGGGCATCAGTTTCATGTCCGAGGCTTCGATCGACTTCCAGCCGGCGATCGACGAGCCGTCGAACATGAAGCCTTCCTCGAGGAAGTCCTCGTCGACCTGATCGGCCATCACGGTGACGTGCTGCAGCTTGCCGCGCGGATCGGTGAAGCGGATGTCGACATATTCGACGTCTTCTTCCTTGATCGTCTTGAGAACGTGTTTGGTGCTCATTCCCTGGGTCCTTTTCGTTCTGGGATTTTCGGTGTTTCGGTTTGGCGGCGCGTCAGATCGCGTCGGATCCGGTTTCGCCGGTGCGGATGCGGATGACCTGCTCGACCGAGGTGACGAAGATCTTGCCGTCGCCGATCTTGTCGGTCTTGGCCGCGTCGATGATGGCGGCGATGGCGGCATCGACCTGATCGGCCTCGAGCACGATCTCGATCTTCACCTTGGGCAGGAAATCGACCACATATTCGGCGCCGCGATAAAGCTCGGTATGGCCCTTCTGACGGCCGAACCCCTTCACCTCGATGACGGAAAGGCCCTGGACGCCGACATCCTGCAGCGCCTCCTTCACCTCGTCGAGCTTGAAGGGCTTGATGATGGCTTCGATCTTTTTCATGTGGGCCTCCCGCGCCTCTGTTCCCTGCCGGACTCAACACTTCCCCACGGCAGGGACAATTGGATAGGGTGGGGCCGGGGCGCCTTGGCCGGGGGAAATCTCGGATGCGCCTAATTTTTGTGCAAGTAGATTGCAAAATGGGCGAAAGTGAATCGGAGCGGGTGAGCCATGACGGAACTGCTGACGGCGGCGCAGATGCGGGCGATCGAGACGGCGGCCATCGAGTCGGGGCGCGGTGACGGGGGCTCGAACTGATGGAACGCGCCGGGCGCGGCGTGGTCGAGGCGGTGTGAGGAATGGCCGGAGTTGGCGGCAACCTCGCACCGCGCGGTGGTGCTGTGCGGGCCGGGCAACAACGGCGGCGACAGGGTTCGTCATGGCACGGCTGTTGAAGGACTGGGGCTGGGAGGTGGAGGTGTTCCTCTATGGCGATCCCGAGCGGCTGCCGCCGGATGCGCGGGTGAATTACGAGCGGTGGTGCGGGATGGGGAGGTGAGGCCACTTGAACAATGTTACGGTGATCGATGGGTTTCACATCCAGTTATGGTTGACGCATTGTTCGGGACCGGATTGGCACGGCCAACTTCCGAAGCGGTTCGAAATACCTGATGGCGACGCTGAACTGTCGACGCGTCGCGGTCGACGTTCCCAGCATCCTTGCAAGCGATTCAGGACGGGCGATGGCCGATTGGCCCGAAGAGTTTCCGCTGGCTCACCTTACGGTTTCGTTTCACGCAATGAAATTTGGGCACATGATTGGAGATGGTCCGAGACTGTGCGGCAAGACTGTTGTGAAGAGCATCGGCTTGGCGGGCGGCTCCTCTCGGCGATTGCCATGGCAATCGCCTGTCGGCAACGGAGGGGCTGTCCGGCGTGCCGCCGGGCGACGTTGTCCGAATTGCTGGAACAACCTTCATACCGGCTGGAGAAGTTCGATGGTCACAAATACTCCCATGGTCACGCCCTGATCCTGTCGGGTGGTCCCGGCCGCATCGGCGCGGCGCGGTTGGCGGCGCGGGGGGCTTTGCGGATCGGCGCGGGGCTGGTGACGCTGGGGGTGCCGGGGGCGGCGCAGATGGAGGTGGCCTCTCACGTTACGGCTGTGATGTTGCAGCGCGGGCACGGCGGATGAGTTGGCTTCGGTGTTGGAGGACGGGCGGATCAATGCGCTCTGCCTCGGGCCGGGGCTGGGGTGGAGCGGGCGCGGGACCGGTTGCCGTGGCGTGTGGCGGGGTGAAACCCCGCCCTACGGTCTGGATGCAGACGCTCACTGCCTTTGCGGACGCGCCGGAGGCATTGCTGGTCGATGCTGCACGACGGCTGCGTCCTGACCCCGCATGGCGGCGAGTTCGCCTGGCTTTTCCCGACATTGCCGAGAAACTGGCGGCGCCGGCGACCAGGGCCCGGCTTTTCAAGGTCGATGCCACCCGTGAAGCCGCCGAGCGGCGCGGGCTGTGGTGCTCTACAAGGGGGTGACACGGTGATCGCCGCGCCAGATGGGCGCTGTTCGATCAACTCGGCCCATTACGACCGCGCCGCGCCCTGGCTGGCGACGGCGGGATCTGGCGACGTGCTGGCGGGCTTCATCACCGGGCTGCTGGCGCGGGGCTTCGACCCGATGCAGGCGGCCGAGACGGCGGCCTGGCTGCATGTCGAATGCGCGAGAAGTTTCGGCCCCGGCCTGATCGCCGAGGACCTGCCCGAGGAATTGCCCAAGGTCTTCCGCGCGCTCGGGCTGTAAGGCGGGTGCCAGCCGTCACCGGCCCCTTCATCCGCAGGGGCAGCCCGCCGCGCGAGTGTCCCTTTTCAGGCGTCAGGGCGCAGGCGGCGGTGCGCGCGATGCGTCGGGGGCAGTTCGACGGAGGAGCTGGAGCCGAGGCCCCGACGAATGCCCGGCCCTGGCAGTCAATGGTCATCTCAGCCTCGAAGGGCGAAGAAGTCGTGGCCGGGCGGAACGGAACCGGTTCGCGAAAGACGCTCGGCGACTGCGGGAAAAGCCGGAAATGCAAACCCGAGGAACAAGGGGATGGCCAGCGGCTCGGCATAATAAAAATACGGGAAAATCAGGTGGTGCGGGTGAAGGGACTTGAACCCCCACGCCTGCGGCGCCAGAACCTAAATCTGGTGCGTCTACCAATTTCGCCACACCCGCACGGGCCCGGGTGATAGCAAAGCCCGCGCGCCTTTAGCGAGAGGAAAAATCGGGCGACATTTACCGATTGTTGGCGTATTCTGCCATAAAAATACCAGAGGCAACCAGAGCAGGACGCCCGATGAAAGATCTCCCCAACAGGGCCGCGCAGGGTTTGCGCGCCCTGGCGATGACGTGCAGGGTTTCGTGCCCGGCGGCATCGTCCTCACCCTGGACGGCGCGCTGCCCGTGGAGCATCTGGTCCCGGGCGACCGGATCGTCACCCGCGATACCGGCATGGCGATCCTGCGCGGAGTCGAGCGGTTTGGCGCCCTTTGCGACAGCGTTGCGGTTCGGGCCGGGACGCTGGGCGCCGACCGGCCCGACCGCGCGTGATCCTGCCCGCCGCGCAGCCGGTTCTGCTGCGCGACTGGCGGGCGCGGGCGCTGTTCGGTCAGGACCAGGCGCTTTGCCCGGTGGGCCGGCTGGTCGATGGCGAGTTCATTCGCACGGCAGGGCGGCGACGGCTCGATCTGATCCGGCTCGGGTTTCAGTCGCAGCACATCCTTTATGTCGACGGCATGGAACTGGCCTGCACCCCGTCCGAGGCGCTGCGCAAGGCGGCCTGAGCGGGCGGTGGGCTTCGGCACCTCCCGCCGGGCATGATGGCGCCCGGAACGGTCGATCCCGTGTCGCCCCTTGGCGGGCATGATCGGGATGTGAATCCCGCGCGGCTGCGAGCAGCGGATCGAGCATCCTTGCAAGTTCGGGGTCGGCAACCGGCCCGCCTGTGGCAAGCTTTGGCCGGTGCGCCGGGCAAGCTGGACGAGATCGCCGCGCCGCGCGTCATCCAATCCTTCTTCTTCGGGGTCGGGGCCTGCTTGTTGGGCCGTTCTGGCGGCCGGGCTTCGCGCAGGGCCGCAGCCTGACGATGGCATTCCCGACCGGATGCGATGGCCCCATTCGGTAGTGCATTTGAACCATAGACGCCTGTTTGAGATTTCGTTTCAATTCCCGGGACAGAGAGGAAACGACATGAAACAGCTCAACAAAAGAAGCTTTTTGAAACTGACCGCGGCCAGCATGACGGCGCTGTCGCTGGGCAATGCGGCGATGGCTGCGGATACCATCAAGCTGGGCGTGCCGACGGCGCAATCGGGCCCGGTCGGCGTTGCCGACCAGCAGGATTGGCTGAATGGCGTGACGCTGGCGGTGGACGAGATCAACGCCGCGGGCGGGGTGAACGGGCGCATGATCGAGATCATGAGCACCGATATCGACGTCCTGACGCCCGAAGGCACCCTGGCGGCGTTCCAGAACCTGTCCGAAGGCGGGGCGCAGGCGATCATCTCGCCCTTCGTGCTGATCCCGCAGCCGGCGATGGAGGCCGCCGCGGCGACGGGCATCCCCTATCTGCACGGCAACACCCAGCAGGCCTCGCTCGACCTGTTCCTGTCGGACAAGCAGAAATACCGGAATGTCTTCCAGATCGACGTGGCCGAGACCTATTACGGGTCGGGCTTCGTCAGGTTCCTCAGCGACCTGAAGGCCAGCGGCCAGTGGGCGCCGAAGAACAACAAGATTCACATCGTGCAAGAGCAGATCGGCTATACCCAGGCGATCAGCCAGGCCACGCAGAAAGCCATCGCCGACAGCAACGGCGAATGGGAGCTTGGTGCGGTGACCGACATCCAGTTTCCGGTCCAGGACTGGGCGCCGGTGATGCGGGCGCTGAAGGAAACCGATGCCGGCGCGATCATGATCGACCACTGGGTCGCCGCCGAACTGGCCGCCTTTGCCCAGACCTTCGCCGTCGACCCGGTCGAAGGCGCTTTGTCTATCTGCAATACGGGCCCAGCCAGCCGGAATTCCTCGATCTTGCCGGCGAGGCGGCAAACGGCTTTGTCTGGGGCACGGTGATCGGCACCTATAACGACGAGATGGGCGCCGAATTCCGGGCCAAGTATCAGGAACGGTTCCCCGGCACGATGGGTATGGTCTATACCGGGTCGGGCTATGACACGGCCAATATCATGGCCGGGTCTGGGCCGATGTCGACCCGGGTGACTTCGACGCGGTGGGCGATGCGATCCGCAAGATCCAGTATCGCGGCGTCGCCGGGCTTTATCGGTTCGACAATGAAAGCCAGTCCGGAACCAGCTATCCCAACCAGACGGATGACCCCGAAAGCGGTCAGGCGCACCTGTTCTTCCAGGTCCAGGACGACGCGCACAAGATCATCGCGCCCGCGCCCTTTGCCGAGAGCGCGTTTCAGCCCGCCTGGTGGATGCAGTAGGCACCGGGCGGCGGAACGTGACCATCGCGGACACCAGGGGCATCTTCGGTTGCCGTGGGATAGATATATCCTTCGGCGGCCGACCCGTGTTGAAGAACGTGGGCCTGCACGTCGAAAACCACGAGCTTCTGGGCCTTGTCGGGCCGAACGGGGCCGGGAAGACCTCGCTCTTCGAGGTGTTGTGCGGGCGGTATACGCCAAGCGCCGGGCATATCTGGCTGAAGGGCGAGGAGATCACCGGCAAGGCCACGCATGACCGGGCCCGCATGGGGCTCGCGCGGACCTATCAGAGCCCGGTCGTGCCCTCGTCGATGACCGTGGCGGAGGTGCTGCGCGCCGCGCGGTTTTCGCATAAACCCTATCTCACCCGGTTCGATGCCGAATGGGGGTGCCACCTGGCGCATCTGCACGTGCCCTGGGATACGCCCGCAGGGGCGCTGGACACGTTCGATCGGCGCAAGCTGCTTCTGGCCTGCCTGTTGCTGCGCAAGCCGACGGTTCTGCTCCTGGACGAGCCGGCCTCGGGGCTGATCAATTCCGAGATCGATGAGCTCGACCTGATCATCCGGCGGCTGGTGGACGAATACGCCATCGGGGCGATCCTGATCGAACATCGGCTGGAACTGCTTTCCGCCATCGCCGACCGCACCGTGGTGCTGGATCTGGGCGAGGTCATCGCCACCGGCACCCCGCGCGAGGTGTTCAACGATCCGCGCGTACACGCCGCCTATTTCGAAGAGGTGAAAGATGGCTGACGTTCTGTCCATCTCTGGCCTGACCGCGGGTTACGGGCCCTTGCGGGTGCTGCACGAAATCGACTTTCGCGTCGAGGAAGGCGAACGGGTGGGGCTTGTCGGGCTCAACGGCCATGGCAAGACCACGCTTTTTCGCGCCGTGTCGCATCTGGTCGGCTGGCAGAGCGGGTCGATCAAGCTGAATGGCGACGAAATCGGCGGCGCAAGGTCCACCGGCGCCGGACGCCGGACCAGCGCCATCGTGCGCAAGGGGATGGCGATGACGCCGCAGGGCGATGCCATTTTCCCCGGCCTCACGGTGCGCCAGCATCTCGATTGCGGCGCCTATTCGCGGCTGGCCTGGCGGGAACGCCGCAAACGCCGCGACATGGTGATGGACATCTTTCCGCCGCTGAGAAGGCTGGAAGACGCGCTGGTGGGCAAACTGTCGGGCGGCGAGCGCCGCATGGTCTCGGTCGGGCGCGCGCTGATGGTCGATGCCTCGCTTTACCTGATCGACGAGCCCTCGCTGGGCCTGGCGCCGAAGATCTCGGCCTCGGTGGTCGAGGCGTTGTTTTCTCTGCCCACCGAGGGCCGCGCGATGGTGATTTCCGAACAGAACGTCGCGCTTCTGTCGGGCCGGGTCGACCGGATGGTCGGGATGCATGCAGGTCGCATCCGCGGCGAAGTCGGCCATGTGGGACTGGAGTGAGCCATGGATATCTTCGCAACCCTCATCCATGGGCTGAACCTTGCGGCGATCTACGGGCTGATGGCGATCGGCATTTCGATCCTGTGGTCGTCGATCGGCATGATCAACATGGCGCATGGCGCGACATTCGCGGTGTCGGGCTATGTCGCCTGGCTGGCATCGAGCGCCATGAAACCGGTGATCGCGGCGGCCCTGGGAAAGACGCTGATGGCCAATCTGGCGATGGCGGGGGTCACCGTGGGCGCAGGCGTCATGGCGGGTGCGGTCTTCGGCGCCGTCATCTATCTGCTGGCCTTTCTGCCGATTCATGACAAACCGAATTTCGCGGTGCGCTCGCTGATCATGACGCTGGCGATCAACCTCGCCACGGTGCAGCTCTTGCTATGGTATTTCGGGCCGCGCAACCGTGGTCTGCCCAAGCTGTTCGGCTTCGGCAAGTTCGAGCTTTTCGGCATTCCGGTCCGGTACGATCAGGCGGGCGCGATCCTGTCGACGGCGGTGGTCCTGGGGCTTGTGTTGTTATGGCTCAAGGTGTCGCGCAAGGGGCTCGAGATCCGGGCGATGATGCAGAACCCCGAAGGCGCGGTGCTGTCGGGCATTTCGGTGCGCTGGACCGCGTTGCCGGTGACGATGCTGACCGGGGCGCTGGCGGGGCTGGCGGCCATCCTCCTCAGCCAGACCATCTTTGTCAGCCCCACCTCTGGCGCGCTGCCGTTGATCAAGGGTCTGACCATCGCGCTGTTGGGCGGGCTGGGCTCGGTCCCCGGTGCCGTGGCCGGGGCGGTGATCATCGGCTTTCTCGAGGCCGTGGTGGGCGCAATCCCCTTCCTCGGGCAGCGCTATGTGCTCTTTGCCAGTTTCCTTTTCATCATCACGGTCCTGATCATTCGCCCGCGGGGATTGGGCGGCTTGCTGGACGAGACGCGGGAATAATCCATGGCCGAAGACACCAGATACTACCAGATCGGCCAGCGCCCGCAGGAGCTGTTCCTGCATCCCGCGGGCGACGCGCCGCTGAAACGCCGGCGCCTGCCGTTCACCCGGCGGCACATGCTGAAATGGCGCTCGCGCGCCAATCCGAAGACATTGCGCCAGGAGCGACGGCTCGCCGACAAGAAACCGCTGTGGTGGGCCATCGGATTGGGAGCGCTGCTGATCTCGGCGCCGTTCCTGTCGAACTCGATGCTGACCATCGCCGCGATCTTCTGCATGTTCGCCGCGATCAACGTGCTGTGGACGCTGGTGATCGGCACCGCCGGAATCTTTTCTCTGGCCACGCTCGCCATCGTGGGCATCGGCGGCTATGTCGCCGCCGCCCTGAATGTCTGGCTGGGGCTGCCGTGGCCCCTGATGTTCGTGGCCGGCGGGCTTGCCGGGTTGGCCATCGGCGGGGTGCTGGCCTTGCCATCCACCCGGCTCGACGGGCTCTATTACGCGCTGCTGACGATGGGATTTGCCGAGATCTGCCGTCTCTTCGTGGTGCAGATGAAGGTGCTGGGTCCGACCAACGGGTCGATCAACAATGTGGGCAGCTTCATTCCCAGGGATTGGTTCCTGCAGCGGCCCGGGCTTCTGTTGGGGTTCGGCGGGGCCTTTGTCCTGCTGCTCCTGTCGCTGCTGGTCTTTCGCATCGTCAATTCCGAGCGCCTTGGCATGTTGCTGCAGACCGCTCGGGAAGAGGTTGGCGGCGAAGCCTTCGCCGAGGCCATCGGTATCGATTACCGCCGGGCACGGATGTATGTCTTTCTGATCACTTCGGGCTCGCTCGGCGTGATCGGGGCGTTCTATTCGATGTTCTACATGTCGATCTCGCCCTCCATCTTCTCGCTCGACCAGCTGCTGCTGCTGTTCGCGATGATCGTGATCGGCGGTCTGGGCCGCTCCGAGGGCGCGGTTGTCGGCACCGCGATCGTGGTGCTGGTCGACAAGGGGATGCTGAACCTGGGGCCGCTCAGGGTCTTGCTTATCGCCGCGATCATGCTGGGGGTCACGCTCTGGACCCATAACGGCATCGTCGGCATCCGCGAACAGTTCCGCAATTACCGCAACCGCAGGAAATCCGAGGCGCGCGCGCGCCGGACCGAAAAAGGAGGTGAGGTCATGCCCGAAGAGGCCATCGAATTTGCCGACAAGCAGGAAGTCTATTATCGCCGCTTTCACAAGCGTCTGCGCGACCACCTGAAGACGCTGATCACCGACGAGCTGATCGAGGAGCACCGCCGCGCGCCGGTGGGCAAGCATTCCGACAATCTCAACCGTGTGCTGAACCATTTCCGTCGCGGCGAGATGGCCGACAAATACGCCATCATGCGTCAGCCCGAGGGGTTCCACAAATACAAGATCGTGGCCTTTTCCGGGGTGCGCGGCGCGCCGCCGCGCCTGGTCGACGACAAGCTCTACGAAGACCTCAACGATGCCTATCACGCCGTGTTTCTTCTGCGCGTGAACGACCTTCTGGAAAGCTGACAATGACCAACGCCCGTATCTTCGGCTATGCCGATCCGCTGAACCCCAAGGCCGGCGAAAGCGTCGATTTCATGATCTCCGCCGAAGGCCGCCACGAGGTCGAGGCCAAGCTGGTCCGGCTGATCCATGGCGATGAAAACCCCGCCGGGCCGGGTTTCATCGAGGAGGAGATCGACGTCGATCTGCCGCATTGGCTGGAGGTGAGGCGGCAATACACCCAGATCGGTTCGTTCGCCCGCTGCGACGACCCCGAGGCCAGGCTGGATGGGCTGCAAAGCTTCACGCTCTTCGCGCATGTCTACCCGACGCTGCCGAAATCCGAACGCCAGATGATCATGGGGCGCTGGGCCATCGAGGGCAACAAGGGCTATGGGCTGGGGATCGACCCCGAGGGGCATGTGTCGCTCTGGGTTGGCGATGGCGCGGCGGTGGACCAGATCACCACGGAAATCCCGCTGGTGCCGCGGGCGTGGTATTTCATCGCGGCGAGCTTCGACGCCGCCACCGGAAAGGCCGCGCTGCATGTGATCAACTGTGTCAACGCGTGGAACTCGCGGATCTCGACCGTGGTCCCGTTCGAGGATGACAGCTGGGTCGAGGAAACCCTGCGCGTGCACCCCGCCGCCACAGGGGAAAACGCCGATTTCAAACTGGCAGCGGCGACGGCCTGGAACGCGCAACGCGGCAAATACGCGTCGTTCCTGTTCAATGGCAAACTCGACCGCTCGGGGCTTTACGACCGTGTGCTGACGCGCGACGAGGTGGCGGCGCTGGCCCAGGGAGGAGCGCCGCCCGACAACGGGATCGTGGCCTATTGGGACCCGACCGCCGGGATCACGCCGAAGGGCGTGGGCGACCGGATTTCCGACACCGGCCCCAACGGGCTGCACCTGGACGGCGTGAACCGCCCCGTCCGGCTGATGACCGGCTATAACTGGGTCGGGGCCGACAGTTTCCACATGGCGCCCGACACCTATGGCGGCGTCCATTTTCACGACGACGCCCTGACCGATTCAGGTTGGACGGCAAGCCATACCCTGACCCTGCCCAAGACCCTGAAAAGCGGGGTCTATGGCCTGCGCCTGCGCGCGGGCGGGATCGAAGACCACATCCCCTTCATCGTCCGGCCCGACGTGCCGCGCGCCAGGATCGGGGTCTTGCTGCCGACCTTCACCTATCTGGCCTATGCCAACGAACACCTGAGTTACGAGGCCCCGATCGCCCAGGCGATCACCGGGCACACACCGATCGTCACCGTCGAGGATCTCGAATTCAAGAAGCTCGAGGAGTTCGGCCTGTCGACCTATGATCACCATACGGATGGAAGCGGCTGCTGCTATTCCTCGTGGCGCCGCCCGATCATCTCGATGCGGCCGCGATACCGGCTGCCCGCCATGGGCTTTCCCTGGGCCTTGCCCGCCGACCTGTCGCTGCTGTGGTGGCTGGAACATGCGGGCTATGACTTCGACGTGCTGACCGACCACGACCTGCACGCCGAGGGCGCCGAGGCGCTGAAGCCCTACAAGGTGATCCTGAACGGCACCCACCCGGAATATTATTCCGCCGAGATGATGGACGGGACCGAAGACTATCTGCGCGGCGGTGGCCGCGTCATGTATCTGGGCGGAAACGGCTATTACTGGGTCACAGGAACACGCCAGGGCGAGCCGCACTGCATCGAGGTGCGCAAGCTCGACGCCGGAAGCCGGGCCTGGCAGGCCGAACCCGGTGAGGGGCACCTGGCGTCGACCGGCGAACGCTCGGGCCTGTGGCGGTCGCGCGGGCGGGCGCCGCAAAAGATCGTGGGGCTGGGCTTCACCACCGAGGGCATGGATATGTCCGAACCGTTCGAACGGATGCCGGACAGTTTCCACAAACGGGTAAGCTGGATCATGGACGGGATCGGCGACGAGGAAGCCATCGGCGATTTCGGCCTGGCGCTCGGCGGTGCCGCCGGGGTCGAGCTGGACCGTTACGACCTTGTGCTTGGCACCCCGCCGCACACGATGCTGCTGGCGGCAAGCTGGGGCCATTCCGACAATTACCCGCTGGTGAGCGAGGAAGTCACCTATGCCTTCCCGGGCCGCGGTGGCACCCAGGACGCGCAGGTGCGCGGCGACATGATCTATTTCACCACCCCCCGGGACGGCGCGGTGTTCGCTGCCGGGTCGATTGCCTGGAGCCAGGCATTGCCCTGTCATGGCGGCGAGAACAACGTGGCCACGATCATGCGCAATGTTCTGGACGCGTTCACCAAAGATGGAAAATTGCCCGGATCGCAGTATACTGGCGACGAAAAGCTGTGGCGCTAGACGCGATCTGCAAAGGGAAGGGAGCTCTGCGGTGCGTATGAAAAGCACCCTGAACCTGTTTTCGGAATTCGTGTCCGAGATGCATGATCGCGTCAAGACCGACGATGCCGAAGGCCTTGCGCGGTGGGCGATTGGCGAATTGTCGCAAACGCTGGGCTTTGACGCCGCCTGGTATGGCTGGGCCGAGATGATCCCGGACGGGGTCGAGATCCATGCCAATGCCTCGCTGAACCTTCCCGACGATTACTACGACACCTGGCAGACCATGGCGGATGACGATCTTCTTGCCGCCCAGATGCTTGAGAAATCGGGCGCTGTGGCGACCTATGACCGAAACCGCGGACGCCAGAACGAAGGCATGGTGTATCTGGCTGATACCTACGGGCTGAAGAGAATTGCGACCGCCATGCATTCCCGTCCCGGGCGGGTGGCGTCCTTCTATCTGTCCAGCTATCGCGTCGGTCGCCATTCGCGCGACTGGAGCGAAATCGAGCAGGATTTCCTGCAATGCGCCGTCGATCAGCTGTCGGACGCCATGAAGCTCTCGGCCAATGAACCAAGCCGCGCGGAAACGCCCGGTGCCGTGTCGATCTTCGTCAATGAAAACGGGATCGGCATTCTCGGCCTGTCGAATCTGCGCGAGCAACTGGGCACGTTCTGGCCGGGATGGGAGGGTGACGAGCTGCCCTCCCGCCTGCGCAGCCTGATCCGCGAACCCGGCGAACACATCCTGACGGATCGCCAGCTGGTGATCCGGTGCGAAGACGCGCTTGGGCTGCAGGGCATGGGCCTGCGCAAGCTGACCTTGCGCAGGCTGACGCCGTTCGACCTTCTGACTCACCGTGAACGAGAAGTCGCGCGCACATTGGCGGCCGGCAAAAGCCACAAGGAAGCCGCCCGCTTGCTGGGGGTCGCGCCGGCGACCATCCGCAACCAGACCCAGGCGGTTTACGCCAAGCTCGGCATCGACAACCGTGCCAGTCTGGTTTCGCTGCTTCATGAAATGCGCGTCGAGCATAACCCGTCCCGTTGAGCGCTCGAGCTTCGTCGCGCATCGCCGGTTTGTCGGTGGCTTCGCGGAGATCGAAGGCGCGGCAATGGCCGGTGGAAAGGCCCGCAAGGCGGCCGGGTTGGCGTCGCTGACCGAATGTCGACGGTTCCCGGCATCCCGGTCTTCACGTCGGCGCCCTTGTCGTTGCGGGGAAGGAGATGCGGTCGCCCCGGGGCGAAGTCATGGCGGCGGATGGGCGCGCGCCGTCCATTGCGAACCCCGTCAGCCGGTTGCGAAATGCCGCGCAGGTACCTGAAACGATTGCCTTAATCCGGGTTTCCGGGCCGTCGCGACCCTTCCTTCCCCGAGCCGTCGGCCCGGCAGGCGCCCCGACTGGTGCGGTCAGTCGTCTTCGGGGCGGTTTCGGGCATAGACGTCCTCGTATCGAATGATGTCGTCCTCGCCGAGATAGGCGCCGGTCTGGACCTCGATCAGGACCATCGGAACCTTGCCGGGGTTGGACATCCGGTGCTTCGTCCCGAGCGGGATATAGACCGACTGGTTCTCGGTCACCAGCTGCACCTGGTCGCCGATGGTGATCTCGGCCGTGCCGGACACCACGATCCAGTGTTCGGCGCGGTGGTGGTGCGATTGCAGGCTGAGCGCCGCGCCGGGGTTGACGTGGATGCGCTTGACCTGGAACCGGTCGCCGGTGACCAGGCTTTCGAACCAGCCCCGGGGGCGGTAGTCGATCGGGAAGGTCTCGGCCTGGGGCGCGCGTTTCTCCTTCAGCGCGGCGACCACGGCCTTGACGTCCTGGGCGCGGGCGCTGTCGGCGACCAGCACCGCATCGGGCATCGCCACGGCGATGATGTTGTCGAGCCCGAGACCGACGATCTCGAGGCCGCCATCCTCGGAGCGCAGCAGGCTGTTTCGGCAGTCGAGCGCGGTCGCGGGCCCCGAGGTGACGACGCCGTTTCCGTCCGGGCCGCTTTCGCGCCAGACCGCGTCCCAGCCGCCGAGATCGGACCAGCCGGCCGAGAACGGCACCACGGCGAGGTTGCGGGCGCGCTCCATCACCGCATAGTCGATCGAGATGTCCTCGACCCCGGCCCAGGCGGTGGGATCGAGCCGCAGAAAGCCGAGATCGGGCCGGGCCCGGTCCACGGCCTGTTCCACCGGCGCCAGCAGCCCGGGGGCCTCGGCGCGGAACGCCTCGATGATGGCGGCAACCGAGAACAGGAAGATACCGGCGTTCCACAGGTGCCGCCCCGAGGCCAGCATCTCGGCGGCGCGGGCGGCATCGGGTTTCTCGACGAAGCGGACGAGGTCCATCGCCTGCGGGTCCTGCGCCGCCGGGGCCTCGGCCAATTCGAGATAGCCGTATCCGGTTTCGGCATGGTCGGGCGCGATGCCGAAGGTCACGAGCTTGCCGGCCTCGGCCGCCGGCCGGCCCAGCGCGACGGCGGCGCGGAAGGCGGCGGCGTCGGGCACGACGTGATCGGAGGGCGCCACCAGCATCAGCGCCTGCGGATCGTGGCGCTGCAGCCAGAGCGCGGCGGCAAGGATGGCGGGCGCGGTGTTGCGGCCCGCGGGTTCGATCAGGATCGCGCCGGGATCGATGCCGACCTGGGCAAGCTGTTCGGTGACGATGAAGCGGAAATCCGAATTGGTCAGCACCAGCGGCGCGGCGAAGCCCGGGCCGGACAACCGCCTGGCCGAGGCCTGGAACAGGGTCTCGTCGCCGGTGAGCGGCACGAACTGCTTGGGGTAGGACTTGCGCGACAGTGGCCACAACCGCGTGCCCGAACCGCCGCAGAGAAGAACCGGGGTGATCATGAGTTAACCTTCTGAGACATTTGAACTGTCACCATGTGTGGCTGCGGCGGTCAAGCCATGCGTGGGGGCACAGCCTGTCGCGCGGCCCCATTTTCCCCGGCCCTGCACCTGCGACGTGCAAGGCGACGTCGCGCAGCGGGTGCTGCAGGCCGAAGGCGCTGCCGACCTCCCCGGGCCTGTCCCGGTGCGGGCTCGGCCGCCGTTTTCGCAGGTCATCCATCGCCTGGCCTCGCTCGCGTTCGGCCCAGATATCGCCCATCCCGCGGCAATTCTCCAGCCCCCGGACGATATTGCCCGGCCGGCGCAGGGTCCCGCGCCGGGGGCGAGCCGTCGGCCGGGCGGCCTCAGGCCTCGAGGTTCAGCGCCGCCTCGTCGATGCGGCTGCAGACCCGGGGCGCGTCGGCCAGATCGTGCGACAGGAGCAGCGCCAGCTTGGCCAGGAACAGCTCGCGCCGGGCCGGGCCGACCCGGTCGAGCGTCTCGGCCAGGGCTTCGTAGACGGTTTCAACCTCTCTCGGCGTCATGTCGGGCCTCCTGCGGTGGAAAGCGCCAGCGCCTGGCGCAGGGCGTCGGGGGTGGCGCTGTGCCAGCGGGCGGCGATATGGCTGTCGGGCCGCACCAGATAGGCGCTGGCGGGGCCGGCGTGCAGCAGCTCGGCCGCCTCGGAGCCCGGTTGCAGCAGCACCGGCGTCAGATCGAGCCCGTCCAGCGCCCGCGCCAGGGCGGGATCGAAGCAGAGCGCGGTGAAGCTGGGCCCCAGCCGGTCCGAGAGGAAACCGCCCTCGACCCGGGCCTCGGGCAGGGGCGCGCCGGGGACCGGGCCGCCGCCGAAGGCGGGATCGTCGGGCGCGACGATGGGGCTTTCGGCATAGGTATAGGGCGTCATCTGGCGCGGGTTGGCCAGTTCGCCGGCGAAAGGGTGGCTGAGCGCCAGGTTCAGCGCCGCGTCGCGCATCAATTGCCAGCCGGGCGTCGGCGGGGTCATGAAGCGGGCCGATTTCGAGGCATTGGCGAAGACGTCGAGCGTGGCGCCCCGGCGTTCGGGGGAATAGCTGTCGAGCAGCCCGGCACCGGCGCGGCCCTGCATCACCGGGCCAGTTTCCAGGCGATGTTCTGGGCATCGGCCAGCCCGTTGTTCAGCCCGCGCACCCCGAAGATCGGCACGATATGGGCGCTGTCGCCGATGAAGAACACCCGCCCGTCGCGGTAATCGTCCAGTGCCAGCGTGTTGGCGGAATAGACGCTCCACCATTCCAGTTCCCACGCCCCGGTATAGCCGATCTCGTCCAGCACCGAGGCGACCGAGGCGCGCACATTCTCTTCGCGCGTGGCCTCCTCGGCGGTTTCGCCGTCGCGCAGCTGATAGTCGATGCGCCAGATATCGTCGGGCTGGCGATGCACCAGAACGGTGCCGCCGCGCCGGCAATCGGGATCGAACAGGGCGCGGCGGATGGTGGGATAGTCATGCGCCATCTGCACATCGGCGATGACATAGCGGCCCTCGAAATTCTCGCCCTTCAGGCGCAGGCCCCGCAGCTGACGGACGGTCGAGCGGGCGCCGTCGGCGGCCAGCAGCCAATCGGCGGTCAGGGCATAGGAGCCCTCCGGGTCGCGGACCTCGATCCGCACACCGCCTTCGGTGTCCGAGATCCCGGTCACCTCGCTCTGCCAGCGGGCGTCGATCAGCGGTTCGGCGGCGATGGCGTCCCAGAGGTATTGCTCGATGAACTGCTGCTCGATGTTGTACATCGGACGGTATTTCTCGGCCTCGGAATCCGGCATCTCGAATTCCAGGATCTGCCGCCCGCGATAGAAGCTGCGGCCCATGGTCCAGCCCAGCGATTTCGCCAGGAACGGGTCCACCACCCCCAGCCGTTCGAGGATGTGAAAGCTCTGCCGCGCGATGCAGATGGCGCGGCTGCCGTCGTTGAACGTGTCCTTGGCGTCGAAGAGGACCGAGCGGACGCCCTCGCGCGCCAGGGCCAACGCGGCGGTCATGCCCACCGGCCCGGCGCCGACGATGGCGACCGGCGCCGGATCGCCCAGATGCGCCCGCTCCAAGGGGGCCGCGAACTGCGGATAGGTGAAATAGAGCGATGCGGTCTCGCCCCGTCCGGCCGGTCTCATGCGTCTCTCCCTCCTGTTCGAGACGGGTTCTAGCCCGGCTTGCGGGGGCTTGTCTGTCCTCTTTCATGGGGGACATAAGGGGGGATGGCCGCCTTTGCCCGTCATATCCATGCCTGTCTGGCCGTGCTCGGGGGCGAGGACTTCGCGCCGCTCTTCTGCGATCTCGTCGAGGCGCAGGGGATCGGCCAGATCATGGTGTTCTCCATCGCCGGCGATCACGCCCGCTGCCTGCTGTCGCGCAATTTCAGCGCGGCGGGGCTGGGCGGCAGGCTGGCGGCGACCTATCTCGACGGCTGGTTCCGGCAGGACCCGCTCTTGCCCGATCTTTGCGCCACCGCGCCGGGCAGCGTCGATCTGCGCCGCTTCGAGGACATCGCGCCGGGGATGAGCGCGGCCTATCGCCAGATCTTCTTCGACGCGCCGGGGCTGCGGGCCAAGACCACGCTGCTGGCGGTGGGCGAGCGGTTGCGGCTTTTCGTCAACCTCTACCGCACCGGCGCCGAGGCCGAGGTCGACCCGGACGTGGCGCGCCTGATCGGGCGGCTGGCGCTGCTGCATTTCGAGCGGGTCGAGGAGGGCGCCTGGCCCGCCCCCCTGATGGTGCTGAGCGCGCGCGAGAGGGCGGTTTGCCTGGGCATCCTGTCGGGCCGCACGGCCGAGCAGATCGCGGGCGATCTGGACCTCGCACCCTCGACCGTCGTCACCTATCGCAAGCGCGCCTATGACAAGCTTGGCGTCGGTTCGCGCGCGGGCCTCTTCGCCATCTGCCGGGGTTAGGGGATCGCCCGCGCGAATCCCGCCCGATCCCCCTTGCATCGGCCCCGGCGCCCCCCTAGAAGGGCCCGTGATTTTGACCGCCGCGGACGCCTCCGCGGCCCGATGCATATGAGAGGACGACAATGCAGGTCACCGAAACCCTCAACGAGGGTCTGAAACGCGCCTACACCATGATGCTGACCGCCCAGGAGCTGGACGACAAGGTCATGGCGAAACTGAAAGAAGCCCAGCCCGAGATCGAGCTGCGCGGGTTCCGCAAGGGCAAGGTGCCGCTGCCGATGCTGAAGAAGCAGTTCGGCCAGCGCATCCTGGGCGAAGCCATGCAGGAATCGATCGACGAAGCCATGGGCGCGCATTTCGAGGAAACCGGCAACCGCCCGGCGATGCAGCCCAAGATCGAGATGGTCGACGGCGAGAGCTGGAAAGAGGGCGACGACGTCACCGTCGAGATGTCCTATGAAACCCTGCCCGAGATCCCCGAGGTCGACCTGAAGGCGATCAGCCTCGAGAAGATGGTCGTGAAGGCCGGCGAGGCCGAGGTGACCGAGGCGCTGGAAAGCCTGGCCCAGACGGCGCAGGATTTCGTCGCCCGCAAGAAGGGCTCGAAGGCCAAGGACGGCGACCAGGTGGTGATCGACTTCGTCGGCCGCGTCGATGGTGAGGCCTTCGAGGGCGGCTCGGCCGAGGATTATCCGCTGGTGCTGGGCTCGGGCTCGTTCATTCCCGGCTTCGAAGATCAGCTGGTCGGCGTGAAAGAGGGCGAGGAAAAGGACGTGAACGTCACCTTCCCCGAGGCCTATCAGGCCGCTCAACTGGCCGGCAAGGACGCGGTTTTCTCCTGCACGATCAAAGAGGTGAAGGAACCGAAGGCCGCCGAGATCAACGACGAGCTGGCGCAGAAATTCGGCGCCGAAAGCCTCGAGGCGCTGAAGGGCCAGGTGGCCGAGCGTCTGGAAGCCGAATATGCCGGCGCCTCGCGCGCGGTGATGAAGCGGGCGCTTCTGGATGCGCTGGACGCGGCCGTCAGCTTCGAGCTGCCGCCGAGCCTGGTCGACGCCGAGGCCCACCAGATCGCGCATCAGCTGTGGCACGAGGAACACCCCGAGGTGCACGACCACAACCATGGTCAGGTCGAGGTGAGCGACGAGGCCAAGAAGCTGGCCGACCGCCGCGTCAAGCTGGGCCTCCTGCTGGCCGAGATGGGCCAGAAGGCCGAGGTCGAGGTGACCGATGCCGAGATGACCCAGGCGGTGATGAACGCGGCCCGTCAATATCCCGGCCAGGAACGCCAGTTCTTTGAATTCGTTCAGCAAAACGCCGAGATGCAACAGCAGATGCGGGCGCCGATCTTCGAAGACAAGGTCGTGGATTATGCCTTCGAGGCTGACCACGGTGACCGACAAGGAAGTCACCAAGGACGTGCTGGAAAAGGCGATCGAGGCGCTGGAAGACGAATAAGTCTTCGCGCTTTCGGAAAATTATCGAAGGCCGCCTTTCGGGGCGGCCTTTTTCGTTGAAGAACGCGGCCTTGCGCGGCACTCTTCATCTCATGACATGGTTCGACCGCCTGACCGGATTCCCCGAAATCAGCCCGCACTTCGTGCGCGACCGGTTGACGCTCGACGGCGACTGGATCGAAAGCCGGGTGAGCGGGCGGCGGATGCGGGCGGGGCGGTTCTCGCACCTGACGCTGGACGATCTGCGCGGTGCCGCGCAGCCGGCGCGCCGCGGCCGTCCAAGGCTGCGCGAGGTGGTGGCCGACGTGCGCGCTGCACCGCGATCCGGCCAATGCTGGGGCGGTGTTTCAGGTCGCGTCGCAGTTCAACTGTCTCGAAATGATCTCGCCCGAGGTGGGGCCGGAACAGGGCATCGGCCGTTACGAGACGGATCGCACCCAGGGCCCCGCCTGTGCCATGGCCTGCGGGGCGGGAACGATTTTTCGAATTATCTCGTGAGCTTAGGCGACGGGCGCCAAGGTCCGAGCGCCGCGGCCCAGGCTCGACGGGCTGGATGCGCTGGCGGCTGGCGCTGGGCAATGACGGCGGCCGGCTCTGGCGGATGCGCAACGGCTATGCGCTGGCCACGGCCGAGGGGCTGGAGCGGGTGGCGCGGGGCGATGCCCAGCGGCTGCGCGGGCCGATCCGGGTGGGGGTTCAGGCCGACACCGAGGTGACGTTGGAGGGCGCCGGGCATACCGTGACGCAGGTCTATTGCAGCGCGCTGCCGCTGGCCTATTCCAGCGAGCCCGCGGCCGCCTGGGAGCCCTTCGCCCGGCTGGCGCTGGAGGCGGCCCTATGAGGCGACCTTGCTGGTGGCGCTGCGGGCCGAAGCGCCGCTTTACCTGACCCTGCTGGGCGGGGGGCCTTCGGCAATCCGACCGGCTGGATCCTCGACGCGCTGGAGCGGGCGCTGGGCCTGTTTGCCGGGCAGGATCTGGATATCCGCGTGGTCAGCCACGGCGCAACCAATCCCGATCTGGCCGGGCTTCTGGCGCGGTTCGGCTAGAGCGCGGCGAGGGCGGAGGCGACCTTTTCCACAAGCAGATCAGTCGGTTCCACGCCGATGCTGAGGCGCAGGAAGCCGCCCGCCACATCGTCGCCCCAGCGGGCGCGGCGGTCGCCCGAGCTGTGCAGCCCGCCGAAGCTGGTGGTGGGGGCAAACCCGGCGCCGGACAGGAAGCGGTCGGCGGTGGCGGCATCCTTCAGCGTGACGCCGATCAGGAAGCCCTGGTCGCGGGCCTGGGGATGCGCAACGGGATAGGTCAAGCCGCTGATATGGGGCGATTTTTCCAGAACCGGCAGCAGCGCGCGGGCATTGGCGCACATCCGGGACAGCCGCACTTCGAGCGTTTCCAGCCCGCGGATCAGCAGCCAGGCCTCGTAAGGGCCGGGGTTCATGCCCATCAGGGTGCGCACCGGTGAACGCGCTCCATCAGCCGCGCGTCGCGGCTGGCGACATGGCCCATCAGCAGATCGGAATGGCCGCCCATCGACTTGGTGTCCGAGACGATGACGGCATCGGCGCCGAGGTCGAGCGGGTTCTGCAACAGCGGCGTGCAGACCGTGTTGTCCACTGCCAGAAGCGCGCCCGCCGCGCGGCAGCGGGCGGCAAGCTGCGCGATGTCGATCACGTAAAGGCCCGGATCTCGAAGGGGTTTCCACGATGACCATGGCGAAATCGTCAAGCGCGGCAATGTCGATATCCGCCGCCGGGCAGGTGTCGAGCGTCACCCCGAACGGGCCCAGAATCTCGCTCAGCAGGTTGCGGGCGGCGTAATAGCCGTCGGCCAGGGCCAGCACCCGGTCGCCTTGCTTCAGCGCCGCCATCAGAAGCCCGGCATAGGCGCCCATGCCCGAGGGGAAGCTGAGGGTCGGGGCGCCTTCGAGCGCGGCCAGACGGGCCTCGAGCGCGTCGAGCGTGGGCGAGGTGACACGGCCATAGGTGCGCGACGGATCGGGCTGGTCGGGCAGGGCGAAGGCCGAGGTCATGACCAGCGGATCGGGCACCCCGTCGCCCGCTTCGAGCGCGGCGCTGCGATGGTGCAGCATGTTGAAAAAGCGGGAGAATTTCGGGTCGTCGGTCATGGCGCGGGCTCCTGTCTGCGGGGTGACTATGGGGCGCGGAGCGCAGCGTCACAAGCCCCTTCGCGTTGACGGGCGCGCATGGCGGCTGCACGCTGGCGGCAGACCCGGGACAGAGGGAGGAGACCATGGTCCATATCGGTTTCACCGGCGAGGAATTCCGCGCCTTCCGCGACGTGCCGCGCGCCGGCCCGATCCATATGCTGAACCTGATCAGGCTGCGCGAAACGGCCGAATACGAGGATGGCCGCAGCGCCACCGGGGCCGAGGCCTATGCCGCCTATGGGCGTGAAACAGCGCCTATTCTCAAGGGTTTGGGCGGCCGGATCGTGTGGCGCGGCAAGATGGAGGCGATGCTGATCGGGCCGCAGCAGGGCGAGCGCTGGGACATCTGCTTCATCGCCGAATACCCCGATGTCGAGGCCTTCGTCGCGATGATCAAGCTGCCCGCCTATCGCGCCGCGATGGCGCATCGCCAGGCGGCGGTGGCGGATTCGCGGCTGATCCGGATGGAGCCGCTGGATACGGGCGCCGGCTTCGGCGGCTGAAAGGGTTAACGCCACCGGACGGTCGAAAGGCGCGGTCTGCGCCCCGGCTGCCCGCCGGCTGCGATCCGTCTGGCACGGGACGGGTAAGGGTTTGGCAAGGGGCAGGGTTAACGCGCCGCGCGGTGGGTCTCGGCCGTTCTGCCGGCGTGCCGGGGTGAACCCCGGCCTACGGCGCCAGGGCCCCTGTCGGTGCTGGGGAGCCTAGCGCAGGCGGACGGGCAGGCTGGCATAGCCACGGAACCGGGCCAGCGGCACCAGCTTCTTGTCGCCGGCCGCCTGGAGCTTGGGGAAGCGCTTGACGAACTTGCCGATGGCGATGCGGCCTTCGATCCGCGCCAGCGTGGCGCCGAGGCAGACATGGATGCCGGTGATGAAGGCGATGTGGCGGTTGGGCTTGCGGGTGATGTCGACCCGGTCGGGATCGGCGAAGACCTCGGGGTCGCGGTTGGCGCCGGCGATCGAGGTGTGGATATAGGTGCCCCGGGGCAGGACGGTGCCGTCTGCCAGCTCGATATCCGCCATCGCCAGCCGGTTGCCGATCTGCAGCGGCGACTGGACGCGCAGGAACTCCTCGACCGCGGTGTCGATCAGCGTGGGATCGTCGAGAAGCAGCCTGTGCTGTGCCGGCTCGTCCAGCAGGGTGCCGACGGAATTGCCCACCAGCGAGGTGGTGGTCTCGTGCCCGGCATTGAGCAGGAAGATGCAGTTCTGGATCAGCTCTTCCTGGGTCAGGCGGCGGCCTTCGTGTTCGCCGAAGATCAGCGCCTCGAGCACCTCGCCCTGATGCGCGCCTTCGGGATGGGCGCGGCGGTGGTTGATCAGATCGTCGAGGATCGCGCTGAATTCGGTGACGGCGGCGTTGCCGGCGGCCAGCCGGTCCTCGGGCACCACCGGATCGAGCGCGCCGAGGATGGCGAGCGAGAAATCGCGCAGCTGCGAGCGATAGCTTTCGGGAATGCCCAGCATGAACGAGATGATCTCGGTCGGCAGCACCTTGGCGAAATGCTCGATCAGGTCCAGCTCGCCCATATCCTCGATCCGGTCGAGCAGGGTGTCGACGATGTCGTCGATCAGCGGTTCGAATTCGGCCAGTTTGCGCGGGGTGAAGGCGCCCGAGATCAGCTTGCGCACCACCGTGTGATAGGGCGGGTCGTTGAAGATGAGCGAGGTGGTGTGATGCGTCAGCAGCGGGCACTGGCCGAATTTCTTGCCGAATTCCTGGGTCTTGTCCGAGGCCATGTCGCGCGACTGGTAGGTCTTGAGGCAATCGGCATGGCGGGTCAGGAAGACCGAGCCGTCGGCATTGCGATGCACCGGGCTTTCGCGGCGCAGGCGGTGCAGCGTGGGATAGGGATCGGCGATGAAATCGGGGCCGATGCTCATCAGGTCGAAATCGTGGATCTGGCCGTCCATGGGCGCCTCCCGTCGCGTCTGGAATGGCGGCATGGTAGGTGGGCTTACGATCCGAGGCAAGGGGCGCGGTGCTCAGGAGGAAATGACCAGGGGGTGGGCCTGTTTGCCGGTCTTTTGCGCCGCCTTTCCTTGCAGGTCGAAGCTCAGAGGGCCGCTTCCGGTGCCGGATGCGTCAAGGGTTTCTTCCGGCGGGTGGTTGATCAGCAGCCCCTGCAGGCGGCCCGCCCGGGACGAGCAGAAGACATCGCGGTGAAAGCCGGTGTGTTCTGCCAGCATCTTCGCCGCTTCGGCGCAGCTGAGTTCCTTGTCGAAGGCAACGGTCAGGCGCTTGCAGGTCCCGGATCATGCCATAGCGGTCGCCGGGCGTGTCATGGGCCGTGCCGCCGAAGTCTTGAGCCCTTCGACACGCAGCAGGAACCCGCGCGAGGCCGAGGGGCGTGACCGTGGATGGCGCGGTAATGCAGTGTCGGAGCGCAGAAGATGCGTTGGATGCCGTCCTTGTCCTTGCGTTTGAGGGTGAAGGTGCTGGGCAGCAGGTGCCGGACCGAAAGGGTGGAGATACCGCCGAAGATGGTTTCATCGTCCTTGCTCGGGCCGCTGCGGTCGACGATATGGCCGATGCCGAGATATTCCTTTTCATTGTCGACGACCCAGCCGCGCATCCCGAGATGCGTTCCACGATATATGACGGAAGCCCCATGATCCGCATGTGCATGTTGGCATGGACATAGAAGCGATAGAACATGCGCGAGATGCTGACCGTCTGCTTGCCGAGCCGGCGCTTGGGGTCGTCGAGGCGAACCTCGGCGCGAAAGTGCACATAGTCCCCCAGCAACGGGCAATCGTTGCCCAGGGGTGGGGCGCTCTGCTTGCGATAGCGAAACAGCGTGCGATCGGAATCGTGGACATCCCAGGACTTGCCGGGGAACTGGCGTTCATAGATCCCGCGGTTGTCGGTCTGGCTGAGGCGGAGCCTATCGACCAGGGAAGCGCGTCGCGCACCTCGGCGCAGATCGAAAGCTTGGCCTTCTGGCCCTTCTGGTCGAAGGTGCGGAATATCCCGGTTCGGAAGCTTGTCGCCCGGCAGGCGGTTGGCATTCAGCAGGTCGGCAAGATCCTGTCCGAGATCGGCGTGGACGCTGTTGATTTCCCCGACCCGCTTCAGTTCCGGAAATAGCTGTAGAGCTCGTCGCGGTGGGTGGTCGTCTTCGGGGGTACTCATTAAGAATGATTCCAAATTGGTCTTCGCCGCCGCAAGCCATGCCGCTGGATGCGGATGATATGCGTAAATGCGGATATTTGCGGATATCGTTCTTAACTGCGCAACAGTGAATTTCCAACAAAAAATCAATGCGCGTCAGGGATTTCGCCGCGAGAGGCCGAAAAAGCTGCCGGGTGGCACGGCGCTATTCATCGGCTCCGGCAAGTGAGGCAGAATGGAAGTTGCGAGACCGCCTTGTTCAGCCCACCGCCGGAAACCTGGGGCAAACTCCCAGAACCGCCCGGGTTGGTCAAGGTAAAACACCAACGGCCCGTAGACGGGCAACACGGGAGGAAAGCCCATGACACTCACTGAAATCAACCAGATGGCCGGCTTCGGACCGGTCTTTCCGTCCAGGAGGCGCTTCTTCAGCTGGCTGCTTCTGCTGCTGGCCATTCTTGAACGCCTCATGCGTCTGTGGCGGTCCTGGATCGAAAAGGGCGGCGACTGCCCGCTGCCCGAGCCGGAGCCCGAGATCGTGCTTGGCGAGCGGAACCGCACGCTCTGGGATCAGTGGCAGGATCTGAACGACGTGCTGGTCCGCGACGGTCCGGCGGTCGACCAGGCCCTGTCGGGTGCGTCGCAGACCTATATCTAGGCTGACGAAAGAATGGCCGGTACCCCATGTGGGGTACCGGCGCCTGCAAAAAGCCGCCCTCGCAAGGGGCGGCTTTTGTCGTTCGGGGGAGCGCTGGCGTCTCGCGTCAGCTGCGCAGGCCGGTTTCCTTGAGCAGGCCGAGGCGCTTGGCCTCGTAGTAATAGCCCCTGGCATACCACATCATGGCGCGGTCGATATCGCCGCCCGAGACCAGATAGGCGCCGCGCAGGTATTTGCCGGCATATTGCAGGTTGGTATCGGCATCGAGCAGGTCCGAGGGCTTGCCGCGAAAGCCCATGGTGCGGGCGGTTTGCGGCAGGATCTGCAGGAGGCCGTAATAGGGGCCGTTGCGGGCGCCGGGGCGGTGGGTGCTTTCGCGCACCGCCTGACGGTGGACCAGTTCGCGCGGGATTTCGTAATGGTCGGACCATTTGTTGATCAGCCGGCGCAGCTCGGGCGTCTCGTTCGGGTAGAGTGGCGGGTTGAAGCCGGCGCGCGAGACGGGCTCGGGGGCGCGGCGGGTGCCGGCGCAGGCGGCGAGCGGCAGCGCGGCGAAGGTCACGAGCAGGTGGCGGCGGGTCTGGACGATGTGGGAGCGGGCGGTCATGCGGGGCCTCTGGATGCGATGCGGCGGTGATGCCGTATCGTCAGAGGGCAGGAAAGGGGAAGCCGCGGCCAAGGGCGGAAAGCCGCCGACACCGCCAAGGAAAAGGGCGCCGCGCGAGGGGATCGCGCGGCGCCCTGTGTTTCGCGGTCGGCCGTCGGCCGGATCAGGCCTCGTCGTCGGTCCCGGCGTCGCCACGGGCGGCTTCGCCCAGGTCGTCGTCGTCCGAGGCGGCGGCGCCGATATCGTCGAACAGTTCGGCGATCTCAAACTCCGCGGCGGCCTCTTCCTCGGCGGCCAGTTCCTGGATCGACTTGCCCGAAGCCTGCAGCTCGGCCTCTTCCGGCGAACGGGCGACGTTCAGCTGGATGGTGGCCTGGACCTCGGGGTGGAGCACGACATGGACGTCATGCAGGCCCAGGTCCTTGATCGGACGGGCGAGGACGATCTGCTTGCGGTCGACGCTGAAGCCGTCGGCGGTGGCGGCCTCGGCGGCGTCACGCGGGGTGACCGAACCGTAGAGCGCGCCGGCATCCGAGGCCGAGCGAATCACGACGAACTGCTGACCGTCGAGCTTGGCGGCCAGCGCCTCGGCCTCGGCCTTGGATTCGAGGTTGCGCGCCTCGAGTTGCGCTTTCTGGGCCTCGAAGCCGTCGATATTGGCCTTCGACGCGGTCAGCGCCTTGCCCTGCGGCAGCAGGTAGTTGCGGGCATAGCCGGGGCGCACGTCGACGACATCGCCCATCTGGCCCAGCTTGGCCACGCGTTCGAGAAGGATGACTTGCATGTCTCTCTCTCCTTAGTTCACGGCATAGGGCAGCAGGGCGAGGAAGCGGGCGCGCTTGAT
>JAWKXE010000040.1:0-36446 GCA_041397165.1 Paracoccaceae bacterium
TGGTGACCCGCACCATCGGCGGCATGGCATAGATCACCGTGGCCACCAGCGCCGCCACCGGACCGAATCCGAACAGGAACAGGATCGGCACCAGATAGGCGAAGATCGGGATGGTCTGCATCAGGTCCAGAAGCGGCTTCAGCACCCGGTCGAACAGCGGATGGCGATAGGCCAGGATGCCCAGCAACAGCCCGCCCACCACCCCGATCGGCACCGCGATGATGACCGAGGACAGCGTGACCATCGCACTTTCCCACTGACCGAACAGCGCCAGATAGAGAAACGACAGCCCCACCAGCAGCGCCAGCAGCCAGTCGCGGCTGTAATGCGCCAGCGCCACGACGGCGGCGATGATGGTGATCCAGGACAGCGGCGGGAAGATCTGGTTCGCCCGGCGCCCGACTCCGTCCATAAAACCGTCGGCCAGCAGCGCACGGACCAGTTCGTAAGGCTGTTCGATCAACCAGGACAGCGCCCGGGTCAGGTCGGTGAAGCTGAACAGGCCGAAATGCAGGTCATCGACCAGCCAGCTCATCGCCGCCGAGATCCAGTCCTTCAGCGGCACCACCCAGCCCGAGGGGTACTCCATCGCCCAGCCCATCCCCGCCGCGTCCAGCAGCGGGCCGGCGAAGCGCGCCAGCACCCAGGTCAGCGCGAAGAGCCCGGCGAACCCCCAGGTCGCGCGACGTGCCCAGATGCCCCCCCCGCGCCGCATCTCAGACCGCCTTGCCGATCAGCACGCGAATGACCGCCGCCGCGTCGACCGCGCCCACCGGCGCGCCATCCGCGCCCAGCACCGTCTGCGGCACGCCAGCATCGACCACCCGCGCGGCCACCTCGGCGATCTTGGCGGTGGCCGGGATGCCCGGCCCCTCGCCCGCCGCGCCGGGCTGCATGATCGTGGCCACCGACATCACCTTGTCGCGCGACACATGGCGGGTGAATTCCTCGACATAATCCGAGGCCGGGTTCAGCACCAGCTCCTCGGGCGTGGCGATCTGGATCACCTTGCCGTCCTTCATGATCGCGATCCGGTCGGCCAGGCGGATCGCCTCGTCGAAATCGTGGGTGATGAAGACGATGGTCTTGGCCAGCATCCCCTGAAGGCGCAGGAATTCGTCCTGCATCTCGCGCCGAATCAACGGGTCGAGCGCCGAGAACGGCTCGTCCAGGAACCACAGCTCGGGCTCGTCGGCCAGCGACCGGGCGATGCCGACGCGTTGCTGCTGCCCCCCCGACAGCTCGCGCGGATAGTAGCCTTCACGCCCCTTCAGCCCCACCAGCTCGATCACCTCATGCGCCCGCGCCTCGGCCTCGGCGCGTTTCCTACCCTGGATCGACAGCGGAAAGGCCACGTTCTGCAACACCGTCAGATGCGGCAACAGGGCGAAATGCTGGAACACCATGCCCATCCGGTGGCGGCGGATCTCGATCATCTCCTTTTCGGTGGCCTTCAGCAGGTCCTGACCGTGAAAGATGACCTCGCCCGCCGTGGGTTCGATCAGCCGCGACATGCAACGCACCAGCGTGGACTTCCCCGACCCCGACAGCCCCATGATGACGAAGATCTCGCCTTCGCGGATCTCGATATCGGCATGGCGCACCGCCGGGATCACCCCGGCACGCTTGAAATCCTCGAATTTCGGGGCGGGGTTGGTGTCGAGAAAGCCTTCGGCATTGGCGCCATAAAGCTTCCAGACATTCCTGCAGATCAGTTTTACCGGAGCCGACATGCCTGTGCGCCGTCCTTTGGGTCTTTGTGGGCTGGGTCTGTTGCCCCTGGGCCAGGTTTTGCCCGGCCCAGGGGGTTGATAGAAAAACCGGAGTCGATCGACCGGTTACTGGCCGATCCAGGCCTTCCAGCGGTCTTCGTTGGCGTCCATCCATGCGTCGACCACATCCTCGACCGACTTGCCATCGAGATCGACTTCGCCGACCATGGCGCTCATCTCGTCATTGGTCAGCTTGTATTTCTGGACGATCTCATAGGCACCCGGCCATTTTTCCGGCATCCCGGCCCAGGCGGCCTTCCAGATCGGGCCGCGCGGCTTGCCGCAGTCATAGGCCTTCTCGGGGTTCACCCCGACCGAGGGATCGGCATAGCATTCCGCCGAATAGGGCGGGAATTCGACGAACTCGCCCTTGTATTTTGCCGGCGCCCAATGCGGCACGTAGATCCACAGCATCACCGGCGCCTCGCGCTGATAGGCGCTTTCCAGTTCGGCGAAGAGCGCGGCGTCGGTGCCGGCATGGACCACCTCGAAATCGAGACCCAACGCATCGACGCGTTCCTCGTCGAAGCCGCCCCAGGTCACCGGCCCGCCGACATAACGGCCCTTGGGCGCTGTCTCCGGCGTGGCGAAGGCCTCGGCGCAGGATTTCAGCGCGGTCCAGTCCGGCAGGCCCGGGCAGCGGTCCTTCATGTAGAGCGGATACCACCACTCCTCGATCGCCATCAGGCCGGTTTCGCCGGCATTCACCACCTTGCCCGACCCCACGGCCTCGTCCAGGGCCTCCTGGCCGGTGGTGGCCCAGATCTCCATCGCCAGGGTCAGGTCGCCGGTCTTCAGCCCGGCGAACTGGGCGATATAGTCGGCCTGGACATATTCGACGTTATAGCCCGCCTCTTCCAGGATCGCGCCCATGATCTCGGTATTGATCAGTTGGCCGGACCAGTCGTGCAGCGTCAGCTTGATCGGATCGGCGCTTTCGACCTCGGCCAGCGCGGACCCGGCCGTCATCGCCGCCAGCGCCGCGCCCATCATGGTTTGTTTCAAAGTCAGTTTCATCGGGAACCCCCTGTCTATGTCCTGAAAAATAGGCCCTGTTCGGTCGCGGGTATCCCCCGCCTGACTGAAAAACTGCTGATAAAACCCTCAAAGGTCAACAATTTCGTGCGATTTGGTGAGTTTGGCCGGACTATTTGTTGGTTTTTGTGGATATGCGACGTAATAATGGGCAGAGCGGCGAGCAGTGGGAAAATCGCCCCCGGATGGTAGGGACATGACGGAATCGGCGTTGAAATCGAACCACCGCGAACAGGAGATCCTGCGCGAGGTGCGGCTGGCGGGCGGCTCGTGCCGGGTCGGCTATCTTGCGGAAAGGCTTGGGGTTTCCGACGAAACCGTGCGCCGTAACATCAAGACCTTGCAGGACAAGGCGCTGGTCCGGCGGGTGCATGGCGGGGTGCTTCTGTCGGAAGACATGACGCTGACCGAACAACCCTTGCAGGCCCGGATGCGGCGCAATGCCAAGGCCAAGAAGCGTCTGGCCGCGAAACTGGCCGAAATGATCGAGGATGGCGATTCGCTCTTCCTCGATATCGGCTCGACCACCGCCTATGCCGCCCAGGCCCTGACCGGACACCGCGACCTCTATATCGTCACCAACTCGCTCGCGGTGGCCAACACGCTGGCGATGATCAACGGCAACCGGGTGTTCTTTGCCGGGGGAGAGCTGCGGCCGCATGACGGCGGTTCGTTCGGGCAGGATGCGATCAACTTCATCCGCCGCTTCAATGTCCGCTATGCGGTGTTTTCGGCCGGCGCGATCAATGGCGAGGCCGGCATCATGCTGCACGACATTCAAGAGGCCGACCTATCGCGCGAGGCGGCGGCACGGGCCCAGACCCGGATCGTGCTGGCCGATAGCGAGAAATTCGGCCGCCGCGCGCCCATCGCGGTGACGCCGCAATCCGAGCTCGACATCCTGATCACCGAGGCCGAGCCATCGCGCGCGATCCGCGACATGCTGGAGCGGTTCGACATCTCGCTGGTCCTGGCACAGGGGGACTGACCATGCAGGACTGGCTCGATGCGATCCTTGCGATCACCGAGGAGGCCGCGGCGTTGCCGCAGACATATTTCCGTCAGGGCGTCGATGTCATCCAGAAGGCCGACGAAACCCCGGTGACGGTGGCCGACCGCGAGGTCGAGAGCTTCCTGCGCGCCGCCATCGAGCGCCATTTCCCCGGCCACGCCATCTTCGGAGAGGAATTCGGCGAAACCGGCGGCGACGGCCCTTACCGCTGGATCATCGACCCGATCGACGGCACCCGCTCGTTCATCTCGGGGATGCCCCTGTTCGGGATGCTGGTGGGGCTGCTGGAACATGGCAAGCCGGTTCTGGGCACCGTGCGCCTTCCCGCCCTGGGCGAGGTCTATTACGGCAGTGGCGCGGGCGCCTTCGACGGGGCGGGACAGCGCCTTTCCACCTCGAAGACCGCTTCGCTCGACACGGCCTTTCTCTATATCAACGAGGCCGACAAGATCCTGCGCGCCGCCCCCGAGACGTTCCACCGGCTGAACCGCGCCGGCAAGGACCGGCGCTTTGCCTATGATTGTTATCCCCACGCTCTGGTGGCTGCCGGGCACGTCGATGCCTGTGTCGATTTCGATCTGCAGCCCTATGACTATCTGCCGCTGGTGCCGGTGATCGAGGCCGCGGGCGGCGTCATCACCGACTGGCGCGGCGAACGGCTGGCGATGCAGAACGACGAGGCCGTCGTCAGCGCCGCGACCCCGGCGCTGCACGCCGAATTGATTGCGCTTCTCAACAAGGATTGACCCATATGGCGGACCATTCGGCCAAGCATCTGATCATCGGCGGTGGCATCATCGGCTGCTCCATCGCCTATCATCTGGCCCGGCGCGGCGAAAAGGGCGTGGTGCTCTTGGAAAAGGCCGCCCTGACCGAAGGCGCGACCTGGCACGCGGCGGGGCTGGTCGGGCAGTTACGCTCGTCGCGCAACACCACGCGGATGCTGCAACGCTCGGTGGCGATGTACGAACGGCTCGAGGCCGAAACCGGGCTGGCCTGCGACTGGAAGCAGACTGGCAGCCTGCGGCTGGCCGCCTCGTCCGACCGGATGCTGGAAGCCAAGCGCCTGACCACCATGGCGCGCAGCTTCGGGCTCGAGATGCACACCCTCTCCCCCGCCGAGGCGAAAGAGCTTTTCCCCTATATCTCGACAGACGGGCTGGTCGGCGCCGCCTTCATCCCCTCGGACGGGCATGTCGATCCGGGCGGGCTGTGTCTTTCGATTGCCGCCGGCGCGCGGCTGCATGGCGCCGAGCTGCGCCAGCATGTGAAGGTCGAGGACTTCGTGATTAAATCCGGCCGCATTGTCGAGGTTCAGACCACGGAAGGCACATGGGAGGCCGAGACCGTCACCCTCGCCGCCGGGATGTGGAGCCGCGAGCTGGGCCAGAAGCTGGGCCTGGTGGTGCCGGCCTGCGCGGTCGAGCATCAGTATATCGTGACCGAACCGATCCCGGGCTTCCCCGATGGCCTGCCCACCCTGCGCGACCCCGACCGCCTGGTCTATTACAAGCCCGATGCCGGCGGGAGGCTGGTGGTCGGCGGCTACGAGGACGACACCGTCCCCTTCGGCGAAAACGGCATCCCCGGCGAATTCGTGCGTCAGCTGCTGCCCGACAATCTCGACCGTTTCGCGCCGCTGGCCGAGCGGGCCGCGCTGACCACCCCGATCGTGGGAGAGGTCGGGGTGCGCCAGGTGATCAACGGCCCGATCCCCTATTCGGCGGATGGCGATTTCGTCATGGGCCCGGTGCCGGGCTTCGACAACCTGATGCTTCCTCTATGGCATCGCGGCCGGCGGCGGTGCCGGCGAGATGATCGCCGAATGCTGACCGAAGGCCGCCCCAGCCTCGATCTCTGGCCGCTCGACAACCGCCGCTTCGGCCCGCATCACGGCACCCGCGCCTTCATGTATCCGCGCGCGGTCGAACATTACGCCCACCATTACAAAGATGCGCTATCCCAGGTCGAAAGCGGCGTGGCGCGGCGGTGCGGCTCAGCCCGCTTTACGGCGGCTCCAAGGCCAGGGGCTGCGTCTATGGTTCGAAGGAGAATGGTTGGGAACGGCCGCTCGGTTCGCCCCGAGGGTCAGGCCGGTCGATCAGGCTCATTCCCTCGCCCCCGGCTGAAGGACTTCGTCGCCGAAGACACAAGGCCGTGCGCGAGGGCGTGACCTGACCGACCAGTCCAGCTTCTCCAAGTTCGAGCTGGCCGGCCCCGGCGCCCTGGCGGCGATCCAGCGCCTGGCGGTGTCGAACATGGACAAGCCGCTGGGCAGCGTGATCTATACCCAGCTCTGCAACCCGCGCGGCGGGATCCAGGCCGACGTCACCATCCGCACCCGGCTGGGCGACAACCGCTTCTATATCGTCACCGGCGCCGGCTTTGGCGTGCATGACAGCGACTGGATCCGCCGCAACCTGCCCCGAGGACGCGGTGCTGACCGAGGTGACCTCAGGCTTCGCGGTGATCGGCCGGGCTAAGGCGCGCGACGTGCTGGCGGCGGCCTCGGAAAGCGATGTCTCGGCCGCGGCCTTCCCCTTCGCCAGCGCCCGCGACATCCTGATCGGCGCCGCCCCGGTGCGCGCCATCCGCATCGGCCTATGTCGGCGAACTGGGCTGAAGTACACATCCCCACCGAATTCGCCCTCCATGTCCTATGACCTGCTCTGCCAGCACGGCGCGGCGCATGGCATCCGCGACATCGGCTATCGCGCCATCGAGGGCTGCGGCTGGAAAAGGGCTATCTCTACTGGTCGTCCGACATCACCCCCGATTACACCCCGTTCGGGGGCCGGGCTGGGCCACCGCGTCCACCTGAAGTCCAAGGGCGATTTCATCGGCCGGGCCGCTCTCGAGCGCAGAAGGCCGGGGTGTAACCCGCAAGCTCTGCTGTTTCACCGCCGATGGCGACCTGCCGCTCTATGGCGGCGAAACCATCGACCTGCACGGGGCGCGGTCTCGCTGGCCCTGCAGCGGGCTTCCGGCCACACGGTCGGCAAGACCATCCTCTATGGCTATCTCGACAGGTCCTGTGGGAGGTCGCCGATTTCGAGGGAGGCCTTCGACGCGCTATCCCATCACCCGCGTCGACGCCCCGCTACAGTCGCGATGCAGCCTCGGAGCGGAAGGACCGGCGAGACCGAGGACAAAGCCCTGCGCGCCGCCCTTGCCAACCTGCCCGACTGGGCCGGGCTCGAACCCGGCTATATACCGCCACCCGGCTGGGCGGGCTGGCCAACCTTGTCTACCGGGTCGAGAGGCGCAGGGACGGGTGACGGTGATCGTTCACCGGTTCAGGCACCGAGGATTACATCGACCGCGCGGTCGAGCACGCACAATGCCGCGCCGCCGCCGCCGCCGGCGTCTCGCCCGAGTGCTCTGGGCCGATCCCGCCACCGGCGTGATGATCCTCGCGCAGCCTCGACCCGATCACCACGATGACGCCCGCGCTGTTCAAGGCCCGCGCCGGCAGCCGGGAGCGCCGGCAAGGCCAGCGAAACTTCATAATTCCGGCGAGGGCTTCGAATTCCGCTTGAGCTTTTCGCCATGTCGACGATCGATGCAGCGCTGCTGGCAGGAAGCAGACCGACCTGCCCGAAGGCTATCACGACATCGTCCGCGCCGCGGACCCCATCAAGCGCGCACTGGCGGAGCCGGTGCCTCTGGCCCCTGCCATTGCGACCCGCTGTGCGAGAACTTCTCGACGATGGTACCGCCATGTGGATCGTCGACTGGGAATATTCCGGCATGAACGATCCGCTGTGGGACCTCGGCGATCTGTCGGTCGAGGCCGGGTTCGATGTCGGGACATGCGCTGCTGCATGCCTATTTCGGTCGCGAGCCGTCGCCGGCCGAAGCTGGGCCGCATGGTCGTCTACAAGGCGATGTGCGATCTGCTAGCAGCTCTGGGGCCTGATCCAGCACGCCGACAGCAGCCGTGAGGATTTCTGGGCCTATGCCACCGGCCGCTTCGCGCGGTGCAGGGCCCTGATGGAAGACCCGCCTTCTTTCTCAGCCATCTGGCGGCGCTCGGCTGAACCCGGGTTCGCTACCGGCGAGCGTTCGATCACGGTCGGGGCCAGGTCCGTTTCGGTAACGACAACTCCGATGGGATGCCCGGCCGTCACGCCTGACACCCCGGCTCCGGCGCCGTCGGGCGCTTCACCGCGTGGCGGCAAGCGCCCGCTGTTGACCTCACCGCGCCTTTCCGGGCAGGCCTTCGCCGCTGCCGACATCCCAGAACACGGCCGCCATGACCCTCAGGGCGTCGCGGCAGGTCGGTTTCGGCACATGTTCGTTCGGCGCGTGCTGCGAACAGCCGCGATAGGAATGCGGCACCCAGACGGTGGGCAGGCCAAGGATATCGGCAAAGGTGTCGTTCGGCAGCGACCCGGCCAGGTTGGGCAGCACATGCGGCGCCTTGCCGGCGGTCTCTTCGATCGAGTCCTTCTGGCAGGCCCATCACCCACGGGTGATGGGATCGAGCCGCGCGTGGCGCAAAGAACCCGCGCTCCATCGGCACGATCTTCACCGCCTCGAACCCATTCTCGTCGAGATGCCGTCGCAGGCTGGGCAGGATGGCCTGCGCGTCCGTGCCCACGACATAGCGCAACTGGCAGGTCGCCCGGGCCGAGGCCGAGATGGCATTGACCGGCGCCTCGGGCACGCCGCTTTTCATCGCCAGGATGGCGAAGCTGTTCCAGCCATAAGCGCGTTCGGCCGGGGTCAGGTTTTCCTCGCCCCAATCCGTGTCGATCTGCGGACCATCCGTGCCCGGCTCGATCGGCAATCCCCTCAAGAGCCGCCTCGTCGGTCGGAGAGCTGGTGGGCCTCCGTCCGGATCTTCAACTGTCCGCACTTGTCGGTGATGGTCGCAAGCGCCTGCGCCGAGATCATCGCCGGATCGGCCAGAAGCCCGCCCCAGTTGCCGGAATGATGCGCCCCTTCGCGCAGATCGACCACCAGGTCGAAGCCGATCCCCCCGCGCGAGCCCATGAACATCGTCGGCGTATCGGGCTGCAGCCGCGGCCCGTCCGAGGCGATCAGCACATCCGCCTTCAGACGCGCCTTTTCGGCCGTGAAGAACTCCGCCAGCCCGGGCGACCCGGTTTCCTCGCCCATCTCGATCACGATCTTGGCGTTGAAGCCAAGCTTGCCCCGGGCCGCGATCACCGCTTCCATCGCCGCGATATTGATCAGGTGCTGGCACTGGTTGTCGGCCGAACCCCGACCGTAGAGCCGTTCGCCCTCTTCGATCAGCTTGAAAGGCTCCAGCCCCTCGCGCCACATCCCGTCCTGCGCGCGGATCACATCGCCATGGCCGTAGGTCAGCACGGTCGGCAGGTCGTTGCCCTCGTGCCGTTCACCCACCAGCAGGGGCGGCGCACCCTTCACCGGGTTGTCGAAAACAGCGCAGGCAAACCCCGCCGCCTCGAGCCGCGGCCGCATCGCCTCGGTCAGATAGCGCAGCAATTCGGGCGCGGCATCGGGGTTCTGGCTTTCGGTCGGGTATGCCACCAGGGCGGCCAGATCGGTCTGGAAACGGCCGGTTTCGAAATAGTCGGTAATGGTCGAGATCGCGGCGTCGCGGCTCATGGTTCAGGTCCTTTTCATTCGCAGACGGCATCGCCCCAGGGCGACATGATCTCGGTGCAGCCGGAATTCCTGCCGCCGCGCCGCATCACCCCCGCCGGGCAGGCGAAGGTATAGGGGAATACCGTGCGCGGCGCGGTCTTGACCTCGTTTTCAGCCCGCAGCGCGGTCAGGACCTCATCGGACAGGCTCTCGTCCGCGACCGCCACCGCCCCGCCCGAAACATCGACGCGCGGGGTGTGGAAGGCCGCGCCGATATCCATGCCGTAATCCAGCATGAAGCCGCTCAGATGGGCGATGGCCGACACGATCTTGCGCCCACCGCTGGCGCCGATGGCAAAGCGGGTGTCGCCGATCTCGCCAATCGCGGGGCAGACATTCATCAGGCAGCGCTTGCCCGGCCCCAGCGAGTTCGGCCGGCCCTGCACCGGATCGAACCACATGATGCCATTGTTCATCAGGAACCCGGTCGAGGGCGATACCACGCGCGACCCGAAGATCGACAGGAGGGTCTGGGTCTGCGCCACCATGTTGCCCTGACGGTCGACCACCGAGAAATGCGTGGTGGTGCCGGGGGCCTTCGGGCTTTCGCCATCGTCGCCCATGCCCTTCAGCCGTTCGGCATAGGCCGATTTCAGGCCCCGCGCATAGGCCGCATAGGCCGCGCCATCCAGGGCGTCGCCCGCCAGCTCGGTCTTCTCGGCCACGCCCAGGGCGTGGGCCAGCGTCGGCCCCGCCGTCAGCCCCGGCACCGCGTGCATCCGTCCACCGCGATAAGCGAAGCTCAGCGCCGCGTGGAACTCGGCGCGATAGTCCTTCAAATCCTGGTGCGACAGGCTGCCACCCTTGGCCTGGATATCCGCCGCCATCGCCGCGCCGACATCGCCATCGTAAAGCGCGCGCGCGCCGCCACGCGCGATGGCATCCAGGCTGTCGGCCATGCGCGACTGGTCCAGCCGGGTCTCGTTCAGCGCCGTCCAGGCACCGATCTTGGGCCATTGCCCATCGACCAGGAACATCGCCGCCGCATCCGCGTCCTTGGCCAGTTCGCGCGTCGCCGAGGCGATGCAGAGCCCGGCATACCAGTCCACCAGCATCCCGCGCTTTGCATGTTCGATGGCCGGCGCCAGCAATTCGGCCCAGGGCATCCTGCCCCAGCGCTCATGGGCCTGGCCCAGCCCGTCGACCACGCCGGGCACGGCGACTGCCGTGGCGCCCTGAACGTTGCGATCGTCCACCACCTGTTCCCACGGAAACAGATCGCCCGAGGCGATCCCCGCCCCGGTCAGTGGATAATCCGCGACGTTCAGCCCCTGCGGCGCGCGCATCCCGTGGTTCAGCGCCACCGCCTCGCCCTTGTCGGCGCGCCACAGCATCATTGCCCCGCCGCCCGCCGGACCACTCATCCACGGCTCCAGCACGCCGATTGCGAAGGAGGTGGCGACGGCCGCGTCCACCGCATCGCCACCGGCGCGCAGCACCTCGGCCCCGGCCTCGGCGGCCAGTGCGTTCTGCGCGGCGACCACGCCGCCTTCGGTTTCGATCACCGTCTTGGTCACGGTCTGCGTGCGCGAGAGAGCATGGGAGGGCATGACGTCAGGCCTTTTCAAACATGTTGGTTTCGGGGTCGTGCAGATGGCATTCGACATGGCCGTCGCGATGCGGCACCGGACGCGGCGCCTTGGCGCTGCACAGATCCGTGGCAAATGCACAGCGCGGATGGAAGGCGCAGCCCGAGGGCGGGTCGATCGGGTTCGGATAGGCCATACCGAGATGCGTATCGGGCACGCCCAGCCCCGGCTCGGGCGTCAGCACCGATTGCAGCAGCGCCTGGGTATAGGGATGGGCCGAGGCCTCGAACAGATCGGTCGAGTTCACCTCTTCCACGATCCGGCCGAGATACATCACCGCCACCCGCGTGGCGAGGTGCTCGACCACCGCCAGGTTGTGGCTGATGAACAGGTAAGTCAGCCCGAACTCGGCGCGCAACTCGCCCAGCAAGTTCAGGATCTGGCTTTGGACCGACACGTCCAGCGCCGAGGTCGGCTCGTCGCAGATCACGATCTCGGGCTTCATGATCAGGGCGCGGGCAATCGCCACCCGCTGCCGCTGCCCGCCCGACATCTGGGAAGGATAGGTGTTCATCACCCGCGACGGAAGCCCAACCACATCCAGCATCTCGCGCACCGCCTTTTGCTGGCTCTGGCTGTCGCCGATACCGTGGATGCGCAGCGGCAGCGAGATGATATCCGCAATCGACTTGCGCGGGTTGAGGCTGCTGTAGGGGTCCTGAAAGATCGGCTGAATCCGCCGCGCCAGCGCCAGCCGGTCCTGCCCGCCCAGCACTTCGCCGTCGACCAGAACCTGACCGCTGGTCGGGGCTTCCAGCCCGAGCAGGATCTTGGCCAGCGTCGACTTCCCGCAGCCCGATTCCCCCACCAGGCCCAGCACCTCGCCCTTCTGCAGCTTCAGCGTCACGTCGCGCACCGCCGTCAGCGGCTTGCGCTTGCCCATCAGGCCCTGTTTCACCGTATAGGTCTTGGTCACGCCGCTCAGTTCCAGTGCGGGCGGGGCCTTTGCAACATCCAGCATCACACGCGCTCCTCTTGCCCGGATTTCGCGCCGGTTTCATGCACGCAGCGGAAAACGTGGCTTGCGCCCGGCCCATGGCTGGGGATCGTGCCGCGGCAGGCTTCCACCGCCTCGTCGCAGCGGGTGCGGAAGACGCAGCCCGAAACCTCGCCCACCAGCGAGGGCACGATGCCCGGGATGGTGCCCAAGGGCGCGCCGCGTTCGGTCTTGCCCGGCTGCGGGATGCAGCGCAGCAGCCCGCGGGTCTAGGGATGCATCGGCGCGTTGAAGACCTCGGCTGCCGCGCCGGTTTCCACCAGTTCGCCGGCATACATCACCGCCACCTTGTCGGCCACGCGGGCGACGACGCCCAGGTCGTGGGTGATCAGGATCATCGCCATGCCCATCTCGTGCACCAGATCGACCAGCAGCCGCAGAATCTGCGCCTGGATCGTCACGTCGAGCGCCGTCGTCGGTTCATCCGCAATGATCAGTTCCGGCCCGCACATCAGCGCCATGGCGATCATCACCCGCTGGCGCAACCCGCCCGAAAGCTGGTGCGGATACTGCCCCAGCCGGCTTGCGGCGGCGGTGATCCCGACCTTCTCCAGCAGGTCGACCGCCCGCGCCCGCGCCTCGGCCCGGCTGACGGGCTTGTGCAGCAGCATCGCCTCCATCAGCTGATCGCCGATGGTGTAGGCCGGGTTCAGGCTGGTCATCGGTTCCTGGAAGATCATCGACATCCGGGCGCCGCGCAGGGCCCGCATCTGCCGTGGCGTCGCCTTCAGAAGGGCCGTGCCGTCGAACTCCATCTTCCCGGCGCTCACCGCGATCCGCTTGCCCAGCAGCCGCATCAGCGCCAGCGAGGTCAGGGACTTGCCCGAGCCGCTTTCGCCGACGATGCACAACACCTCGCCGCGCTTCAGATCGAAGTCGATACCGCGCACCGCGTGCAGCGTGCCGCCCCCCACGGGAATGTCGATGGTCAGGTCTTTCACCTCGAGCAGCTTGTCACTCATCGGCTCAACTCCTGTTCTCGGGGGCGGTGACGTCGCGCAGCCCGTCGCCCATCAGGTTGATCGCCAGCACCAGCACGAACAGCACCGCGCCGGGGATCAGCACCAACCAGGGTTCGAACAGCATCATGTTCTTGCCCTCGCTTACCATCAGCCCCCAGCTGGGCGTCGGCGGCTGCACCCCGAGGCCCAGAAACGAAAGCGTCGCTTCCAGCAGGATCGCATGTGCCATTTCCAATGTGACCACCACGATCAGGTTGTTCAGAACGTTGGGCAGGATCTCGGACAGCAGGATGCGCGGGGTCGAGGCACCGATGGCCTGCGCCGCCGCCACGTATTCGCGCCGCCGCACCTGCCGGGTCGAGGCCCGCATCACCACCGCGAACCGGTCCCACAGCAGCAGCCCCAGCACCACGATCACCACGGTCAGCGACCCGCCGAGGATGGCCACCACGGCCAGCGCCACCAGAACCACCGGCATTGCAAGGCGCACGTTGATCAGGAAGGTCACGACAGCATCGACCCGGCCACCGAAATAGCCGGCGGCCACCCCCATCGCCGTGCCGATAAGCCCCGAGATCGTGGCCGCCACCACACCGATCAGAAGCGACACCCGCGCGCCATAGATCAGGCGCGACAGGTAATCGCGACCAAGATGGTCGGTGCCCAGCGGATGCTCCCAGGTGCCGCCCAGGAAGACCGGAGACTTCATCCGCATGGCCAGGTTCTGCGTATAGGGATCGTGCGGCGCCAGCACCGGCGCCAGCAGCGCGATCACCAGCAGGATCGCCACCACCACGGCGCCGATCATCAACCCCTGATGACCGAACACCCGGCGGCGCAGCAGTTGCCCCGGAGTGGGGCCGGTGATCTCTTCCAGCAGCGGATCGACAGTCGTATTCGCCATGTCAGCTGCTCCTCATCCGCGGGTCGAGCCAGGCGTTCAGCACATCGGCCAGGAAGGTGAAGACGATGTAGAACATCGAGAAGATCAGGATCAGCGCCTGCACGGTGGGCAGATCGTTGCGGCTGATGCTCTCCCAGGCCAGGAAGCCCGCGCCGTGCAGCGCGAAGATCGATTCCACCACGATCGAGCCGCCCAGCATGAAGCCCATCTGCACGGCGGCCAGCGACACGACCGGGATGATCGCATTCCTGAGCGCGTGGCGGAACATCACCCGCAGCTCGGACGAGCCCTTGGCGCGCGCGGTGCGGATGTAGTCGGAAGACAGCACCTCGAGCATCCCGGCGCGCGTCAACCGCATGATGGCGGGCATGGCGTAATAGCCCAGAACGATGGTCGGCATGACGAAATGCGCCCAGGTCGCCGTGCCCGACACCGGCAGCCATCGGAGCTCGATGGCAAAGACGACGATCAGGATGAGGCCGAACCAGAACGACGGCAGCGCCTGCCCCGCCACGCTGAGAAACAGCGCGATCCGGTCGATGATCGAATTGGGCCGCATCGCCGCCAGCACACCCAGCGGAACCGCGGTCAGAAGCGCGAAGCTGATGCCGCAAACCCCCAGCAGCATGGTCACCGAAAGCCGGTCCGCAATCAGGCTCGCCACCGGAAGCTTGAAATAATAGCTCTCGCCGAAATCGCCGCGCAGGGCCGAGGCCAGCCAATCGCCATATTGCACCAGCATGGGGCGGTCGAAGCCATAGAGCCTGCGGATCGCCTCGATATCCTCGCCGCTTGCGGTTTCCCCGGCCAGCGCCGCCGCCGGATCGCCGGCAAGGAAGAGAAGCGAGAAACTGATGAACGAGACGGTGAAGGCCACCAACAGGGCAAGCCCAAGCCGTTTCAGGATGAACTGAAGCACAAGCGAAACCTCCGCTCACAAGGGCCCGTGCGAGGCCCCCCGGATTTCGTGAAAAGCCCGGCTCGCGCGGTATGCGCAGGCCGGGCCGCGACGCGGATTACTTCCACGTCATGTTGGTGAAGCGCAGCACCTCGTCGGCGGTGGGGGTATAATCCACATCCGATTTGAACACATAGTTGGTGTTATAGCTGAACATCGGCGCCCAGAACGCCTCGCCGGTGATCCGGGCGATGGCCTTGGCGTAATGTTCCTTGCGCGTCGCCGGATCGGTCGAGCTGTCGGCGATGTCGAGATCGGCCTTCACCTGATCGTCGCGGGCATCGTCGAGGCTGCCATGCTTGAAGAACTGGCTGACCATCGCCGAGGCGTCGTTGATCGAATAGCTGCCCCAGGTCAGGAACGAGAGCGGCACCTCGCCCTTCATGTTCAGATCGCGCAGTGCCGAATATTGCAGCATCTTGAAGTCGGTCTTGATGCCCACGGCATTCAGGTAGCTGGCAATCGCCTCGGCATATTCGCGGTCGCGATAGGCATAGAACTCGGTCGAGAACCCGTCGGGATAACCGGCTTCCGCCAGCAGCGCCTTGGCCTTCTCGGGATCGTAGTCATAGGTCACCGCGGCATCGGTCGCACAGCCGAACTGGCTGGGGAAGCACGGCGTGTTCACCACCACCGACTTGCCCTTCAGCAGGTTGTCGACCAGTGCCTTGCGGTCGATGGCATGGTTCACCGCTTGACGCACCTTCACGTCCTTGAACGGGTTCGGATCCATGGTCGACCGCCCGGCCGCATCCATCGAGAGATAACCCACCCGCATGGTCGATTCGTTGGCCACCGTGAAGCCATCCATCATCGCCATCTTCTCGGCCTGGTCGGCCGGAACCTGCCAGATCAGGTCGAGCGTGCCGGAAAACAGCTCGGCCAGCTGGGTGTTCACGTCCGGAACGGTACGGATGTCGATCTTGCCGATAGCCGGCTGACCTTTCGGGCTGTCATGGTAGTTCTCGTTCTTCTCCAGCACGAAATGCTGGCCCGGCACCACTTCGGTCACCTTGTAGGGCCCGGTGCCCACCGGCTTCAGCCCCATGCCCGACGGCCCGACTTCGGCATAGTATTCGTTGGGATACATCGAGACCGGCCCCGACAGGAACTCGATCGCCGCCGGGAACTTGTCCTTCAGCAGGATGCGCACGGTGTAATCGTCCACCTTCTCGGCCGATTTCATCCAGTTGACGTTGCGCTGCGTCTTCACGCCGTTCTCTTCCTTGGCCACGAAATTCACCGTGTAGACCACGTCATCGGCGTTGAAATCCTCGCCGTTGTGGAATTTCACGCCCTCGCGCAGCTTCAGTTCCAGCGTGGTGTCGTCGATCCAGGTCCAGCTGGTCGCCAGGTTGCCCTTGTATTCATTGGTCGCCGGATCGCGATAGATCAGCCCGTCCCAGACGGCGCGCTGCATCACCACGCCCTCGCGCGACGAGTTGAAATAGCTGTCGACGTTCTCCAGCTCCTTGGTGAACGCCACGCTGAGCGTATCCGAGGCCTTGTCGGCCCAGGCCGCCCCGGCCGACGCGGTCAAGGCCAGCACGGCAATGGTCGATTTCATCGCGGAAAGTGTCATGTGATCCCCCTTCGTGATCCCTGTTGCGATAGCTTGCGTCAACGGCGAAAGTATTATATTGTGATACACCGGTGCGCTTAATAATAATATCCTCGCGCGGATTCGCCGAGAGTCAACAGAATTCGCCCCGGGAGACCCGAAACGTCATGTCAAAGAACAACACGCTCTTCGTCGGAGCACTCGCCAAGGGCCTGCGCGTGCTGCGCGCGTTCGACGAATCCCATACCGACCTGTCGCTCACCGATCTCGTCGCCCGCACCGGGCTCGACAAAAGCGCGGTGCAGCGGCTGGCCAACACGCTGCACCTCGAGGGCCTGCTGGTGAAGGACAGCGAAACCCGGCGCTTCCGGCCCTCGCACGCCTGGCTTGAACTGGCCTATGCCTATTACTGGTCCGATCCGATGGTCTCGCTCGCCCTGCCGAAGCTGATCGAGCTGTCGCGGCAGTTGGGCGAAACCATCAACCTGGCCGAGCTTTCGGGCGATCACATCATCTATGTCAACCGCCTGCCCTGCAACCGCACCGCCTTTGCCGCCACGATCCCGGGGCGCCGTGTGCCCGCGCTTTCCACCGCGGCCGGGCGCGCCATTCTCGCCACGCACGGCCCCGATGCCCGGGCCCTGGCCATCGCGACATGGCCGATCGCCGTTCAAACCCCACGCGCCATCACCGACCGCAACCAGATTGCCCGCCTCCTCGACGAAGCCGCCGCCCAGGGCTATGCCATCTCGCGTGATCAGATGATCCTCGACGAAATCGCCATTTCCGCACCGATTACGGGCCCCAGCGGGCGGGCGACAGCCGTGCAATGTTCGGTCTCGGCCCACAGCTGGACCGACGACACCATCCGCCGCGATCTGCTTCCGGCCATCCAGGACACCGCAAATTCGATCTCCCCTGGAGCCGCAGGGGGTCCCAGGCAGCCGCGCCGGAATGCTCGCATACCTTGGCCTGACGCGACGATCCGCCCGGCTTTCCACCGAGGCCCGGCCCTTGACGGCGCCCTGGACATGCCGGCTTCGGTGCCAGAGGCAACGTGTCGGGCCCACACCGCCAGAAACACATGAGCACTTCGAAACCCGTGCAACCGGAGGAGCTTCCTAGCAAAAACGGCAATATATGCAGAATGATGGCGGAGACGAAGGGATTCGAAACCCTCGATACCGTTCCCGGTATACTCCCTTAGCAGGGGAGCGCCGACCACTCGGCCACATCTCCGCCGACCCGTTTAATGATGAAGCCCTTCGGGGGCAAGGGGCCCAGGCGTAAAAAAATATCGCCCGAGTGGCAGAGGGCGGATGTTCGGTCAGCCGCGCAAGGTGGCCATCGCTGCCCGGGGATCGGGGTCGCATCTGCCTTGACAAGCGGAAGGGCGGACGACCGGGGTGGCGGGGCCGGCCTTCTTCCAGCTCTTGTGGCCGTATTCACAGTCCACTCAGCCTGGTCTTCGCGGCTTGCCCGAGCCTAGCTTTCTCGCGCACGCTGCGCGGCGCCGCGGACGGTTGTTGCAGGGACCATTCCCAGAACTTCGGTCACCATCTTGTTGCTGTTGTTCGATTTTTTTTATCAATCCGCCGCGGCCGGCGCAGCGCCTGGGAGAGGCCTGTGACTTTGGGGAGAACTCTGGGGAAAACCGTAAACACAGGCGTCACCTCCTGCCGCGCATGAGATGGAAAAATTAACCAAATCGCAATTTAAGCATGACGACCCTCAGACCGAAATCCCAACACACAGAAGGCCAAAAGCAAATCGACCGCCTATGGATCGCCGGTCAGGTGTTGAACAGGAAGTGCATCAAGCATCGCCGTCCTTGACGACATAGCTCTTGCCTTCCGCGCGCATCTTGCCGGCCTCCTTGCGCCGTGTTCACCGCCAAGGTTAACGAAATCCTCATAGGCGATGGTCTCGGCACGGGATGAAGCCCCGCTCGAAATCGCCGTGAACGCGCCCGCCGCCTGCGGCGCCAGGGTGCCGCGGGGGATGGTCCAGGCGCGGGCTTCCCTTGGGGCCGACGGTAAAATACGTCTCGAGGTTCAACAAATCGTAACCGGCGCGATCAGGCGGTCGGCGCCCGGCCTCGGCGAGGCCCATCTCTTCCAGGAACATCGCCGCCTCGTCATCGTCGAGCTGGCTGATCTCTTCCTCGATCTTGGCCGAGATCACCACGGTGGCATTGCCCTCGGAGGCGGCCAGTGCCGGGCGACGGCCTGGAATGGGCGTTGCCGCTGGCGGCGTCCTCCTCGGCCACGTTGCAGACATAGAGCACCGGCTTGGTGGTCAGCAGCTGGAGGCTCTTCCAGGTGCGGGCATCGTCTTCGGCGACCGCGACGCTGCGCGCCGCTTGCCCTCTTCCAGCACGGCAAAGCGCTTGTTTCAAAGCCTTCCTGCTGCACCGCCTTCCTTGTCGCCGCCGCGGACCTTGCGCACCAGCCCCCTGCAGACGCTTCTCGATCGACTCGATATCGGCAAGCATCAGCTCGGTCTCGATGGTCTCGGCATCGGCGACCGGATCGACTCCGGCCTCGACATGGGTCACGTCGCCATCCTCGAAGCACCGCAGCACATGGGCGATGGCATCGACCTCGCGGATATTGGCCAGGAACTGTTGCCGAGGCCCTCGCCCTTCGAGGCGCCCTTGACCAGGCCGGCGATGTCGACAAAGGTCATCCGGGTCGGGATGATCTGCTTCGATCCGGCAATTTCCGCAAGCTTATCAAGGCGTTGGTCGGGCACGCCGACATCACCGACATTGGGTTCGATGGTGCAGAACGGGAAATTCGCGGCCTGGGCCGCGGCGGTGCGCGTCAACGCGTTGAAAAGCGTGGACTTTCCGACATTCGGCAGGCCCACGATGCCCATCCTGAAACCCATGATCCCATTCCCTTTGCGGCAGATGCGGGCGCATGTAGGGGCCGAAGGGCCGCGCGGTCAAGCCCGGTTAAGCGCAACGTTCGGTGGAAAGCGGGCTGTCTGCCCCGCGGCTGCCCGCCGGCTGCCATCCGTCGGGCGCGCGGCGGTGCAAGGATTTGGTAACCGCCAGGGTTAACGAAGCGCGCGGCGGTTTCGCGGCGGGGTGGTGGGTTGGCACCCACCCTACGCGGCCGGCATTCGTCTGGCGCGGGGCGAGCAAGCGTTCGGCACAGGGTGGGGTTGGCGGAGCGCGCGGCGGTTTCGCGGCGAGACGCGCACGTCAGGGCGCGGCGAGCGGCGGCGCATTGGGCGATTGATTTCCCGGGCGATTTTCTGCAAACCCCAGACGAAGGATGTCCGGGGAGAGCCAGCATGACACGTATCGACGCCAAATTCGCCCAGCTGAAGGCCGAGGGCCGCAAGGCGTTCGTCGCCTATGTCATGGCGGGCGACCCGGATTACGCGACCTCGCTCGACGTGGTGAAGGGGCTGCCCGGCGCCGGTGTCGACGTGATCGAGCTGGGCCTGCCCTTCACCGATCCGATGGCCGACGGGCCGACCATCCAGGCCGCCGGGCAGCGCGCGCTGGAGGCAGGCATGACCCTGCCCCGGACGCTGCAGCTGGCGACCGAGTTCCGCAAGACCGACCAGACCACGCCGATCGTGCTGATGGGTTATTACAACCCGATCTATTCGCGCGGGGTCGAGCGGTTCCTGGACGAGGCCAGGGCGGCCGGGATCGACGGGCTGATCGTGGTCGACCTGCCGCCCGAGGAGGATGACGAGCTGTGCATTCCGGCGCAGGCGGCGGGGCTGAACTTCATCCGCCTGGCGACGCCGACGACAGACGACCGGCGGCTGCCGAAGGTGATGCAGAACACCTCGGGCTTCGTCTATTACGTGTCGATCACCGGCATCACCGGCGCGGCCGAGGCCGAGGCGGTGGACGTGGCGCCCGATGTGGCGCGGATCAAGGCGGCGGGGAACCTGCCCGTCATCGTGGGCTTCGGCATCAACACGCCGGAAAAGGCCGAGGCCATCGCCAGCGTCGCCGACGGCGCCGTGGTGGGCAGCGCCATCGTCAGCCGCATCGGCAAGGGCGAGCCGGTGGCCGAGGTGCTGAAATTCGTCAAGACGCTGGCCGACGGGGCGCATCGGGCGTGATCCTGCGGCGGCTGTGTTAGGCCGATGCTGAGCGGGCTGATCGTGGTCAAGATCGCCGTCACGTTGGGCGTGGTGGTGGGGCTGAGCCTGGTGGCCGAGCATGTCAGCGCCCGGCTGGCCGGCATCCTGGCCGGGCTGCCGCATGGCATCGCCATCGTTCTCTACTTCATCGGGCTGGAACAGGGGGTCGATTTCGCGGCGAGTGCTGCGATGGCGGCGGTGGGGGCGCTGGCCGCGAACCTGGCCCATGCGCTGGGGTTCGCGGCGCTGGCGCGCGGCCGGGGCTGGGGCCCGGCGGCGCGGGCCGGGGCGGGCGGGATCGCCGTTTTCCTGCTGGCGGCGCTGCTGTTGCGCTGGCTGGCACCGGGACCGCTGGCCGGGGCGGCCCTGACCGGAGCGGCGCTGGCCGGGGCCTGGGTGCTGATGCGGCGCCACGAGGGCGGCGGTGTCGCCGTCAAGCCGCGCCTGACATTGCCCGAGCTGGTGCTGCGGGCCGGGGTCGCGGCGGGCTGCGTGGCCGCCATCACCGGCGTGGCCGGGGCGGTGGGACCCTATTGGGCCGGGTTGTTGTCGGGCTTTCCGGTGGTGACCTTTCCGCTGCTGTTGCTGATCCAGGCGCGTCACGGCCGCGAACCGGTGATCGCGATGGTCAAGGCCTATCCGCTGGGGCTGACCGCGCTGGTGGTCTATACGCTGAGCGTGGCGGCGTTCTTTCCGCGTCTGGGCATGGGCTGGGGCACCGTCGCGGGCCTGGCCGCGAGCCTGGTCTGGATCGTGGCGCTGAGCGGCGCCCTGGCGCGGTGGCGGCGGATGCGCCGGACGTAACCGAACCGTCACAAACGCCTGTCATGATGCGCGGACCCGGGCCTTGCCCGGGCCGTCCACATATCCGCCCGAGGCGAGTGCGATACGGCAGATATTGTGCGTTTCCCGTTGCTTCGGCGGTGGAAAAGCTGGAAAATCGCCGTGGATCGAGATAAGGTTGCGGAAAGAGGCGCAAGAGCGTTCAGGTGAAGGGGAAAGTCGGGCATAAGATGACCCTGCAAGGCACGAGGCAGCTTCCGATTTCGGTGCAGGTCGAGCGCAAGACCGATGTGCGTTCGCAGTTTGCCGCGCTGTGCTGGCGGGTGAAGAACGGCCGGCCCGAGATTCTGATGATCACCTCGCGCCGGACCGGGCGCTGGATCATTCCCAAGGGCTGGCCGATGTCGGGCCGCACCCCGGCCGAAGGTGCGCTGCAGGAGGCCTGGGAAGAGGCCGGGGTCTGCGGCAAGCCCAGCGACCGCAGCCTGGGGCTGTTTTCCTATCTCAAGCGGCTCGACGACGGGACCTCGCTGCCCTGCGTGGCGATGGTCTATCCGGTCAAGGTGAGCAAGCTGGAAAAGGACTTCCCCGAGGCGGGCGAGCGCAAGCGCAAATGGGTCACGCCGAAGAAGGCGGCGCAGATGGTATTCGAGCCGGAACTGGCGCAGATCCTGAAGAATTTCGACCCGCGGCTGCTCTGACCCCGCAGGCGCGCGGCCCCTTGCGGATGCGGGCGGCGCGGTTATGTAATAGGGTGATTGCGACGCAGGACAGCCGGACAGAGATGATCCAGTTTTCGCTCAGATGCGCCGAGGGGCACCGGTTCGACAGCTGGTTCCGCTCGGCCGAGGCCTTCGACAGGTTGCTGGCCGCGGGCCATGGCCTGCGCGGTCTGCGGCACGGATCAGGTGGAAAAGGCGGTGATGGCGCCCAGGGTGCGGCCGGCGCGCGATGCGGCGGATGCGGTTGCGGCGGCGCGGCCGCTCTCGGCTCCGGCCAGCCCGGCGGAACAGGCGCTGGCCGAGCTGAAGCGCCATGTCGAGGCCAATTCCGACTATGTCGGGCGCGATTTCGCGCGCGAGGCGCGGGCGATGCATGCCGGCGAGGCGCCGGAGCGCGCCATCCATGGCGAGGCGCGGGCCGACGAGGCGCGGCAGTTGATCGAGGACGGCGTGCCGGTGGCGCCGCTGCCCTTCCGGCCGGGGCGAAAATCGAACTGAAGCAAATCGAACCGAGCGGGGCGGTGGGTTGGCACCCACCCTACGGCACCGACAACGGGAAGGACGCGACATGCATGTGGTCATCACCGGGGGCAACCGGGGCATCGGCAAGGCGCTGGCCGAGGGCTATCGCGCCGCAGGGCACGAAGTGACGGCGACGTCGCGCGATGGCACGACCGGCGCGCGGCTGGACGTGACCGACCCGGGCGCGGTGGGTGAATTCGCCGAGGCGCTGGATAGCAAGCCGGTGGATCTGCTGATCTGCAATGCCGGGGTCTACCTGGACAAGGGGGCGGCGGCTGGACGGCGGATACCCGGCCGAGATGTGGGCGGCGGGCTTTGCCGCCAATGCGACCGGCGTCTTCCTGACCATCCAGGCGTGCTGCCAGATATCCGCGCCGCCAAGGGCGGATCGCCATCATCTCGAGCCAGATGGCCAGCGACGAACGGGCGCCGGGCGGGTCTTACATCTATCGCGCGTCAGAAGGCGGCGGTGCTGAACCTGGGCTGGCTGACCATGACCTTAAGGCTGACGGCGTGGCCGTGGGCATCTATCACCCGGCTGGGTGCGCACCGATATGAGGCGGTGGCAGCGCCGAGATCGGTGTGGACGAGGCCGCGGGTGGGCTGATGGCACGGTTCGCGGCGCTGTCGGTCGAGACCACCGGCGAATTCCTGACCTGGGACGGGCGGGTGCATCCGTTCTGAGCGGGGCCCTGGGCGGAGAGCCCCGGAGGGCTCTGCCCTGGACCCCGGGATATTTTCGGTCAGATGAGGACGGAGCGGGACGTGGCAGGGATCGCGACGGCGAGCGGCGGGTGGTGGATATGGGCGGAAGAGGTGGTGGAGCGGCTGGCGATGTCGCCCGGCATCCTGTCGCGCGGGCATCTGTTTCTGACCGGGGTGACCGGCAGCGGGCCGGACGGCGCCATGCCGGAGACGGCGGAGGCGCAATTCAGGCAGGCTTTCGCCAAGATCGCTGCGGTGCTGCGGGAAGCCGGCGTGGGAGTCGACGCCGTGGTCGAGATGACCAGCTATCATGTCGGGCTGCGCGATCATTTCGATCTGTTCGACCGGGTGCGGCGCGAGGTCTTCGCCCCGCCCTACCCCGCCTGGACGGCGATCGAGGCGGCGGGGCTGCGGCGCGAGGGCGCGGTGGTCGAGATCAGGGTGATCGCCGAGGCGCCGGAGCGTTAGCGCCTTTCCGGGCCGCGGGTTCGCCGGGGCGGGCGTTTTCGCGAAGGGCGCGCGGCAGGGCCCATGCGCGCGCGAAGAGCGCGGCGGGGGCTGCGGCGGTCTTGCCATCTTGCTCTTGCGCCGGAAGCGCAATAAACCGCGCCAAACGTCCTGAGCTGGAAAAGACCATGCCCGTTCTCGTGATGAAATTCGGCGGCACCTCGGTCGCCAATATCGACCGCATCCGCCGCGCCGCCAAACGCGTCGGCGTCGAGGTGGCCAAGGGCTATGACGTCATTGTCATCGTCAGCGCCATGGCCGGCGAGACCAACAAGATGGTGGGCTATGTCGACGAGGTCAGCCCGCTTTACGATGCGCGCGAATACGATGCCGTGGTCAGCTCGGGCGAGAACGTGACCGCCGGGCTGATGGCGCTGACGCTGCAGGAGATGGATATTCCGGCGCGCAGCTGGCAGGGCTGGCAGGTGCCGGTCAGGACCACCGACGCGCATTCGGCGGCGCGGATCGAGGAGATCCCGTCCGACAACATCAACGCCAAATTCGCCGAGGGCATGAAGGTGGCGGTGGTCGCGGGGTTCCAGGGGATCAGCCCGGAAGGCCGGATCACCACGCTGGGCCGGGGCGGCAGCGACACCACCGCCGTGGCCTTTGCCGCGGCCTTCGGGGCCGAGCGCTGCGATATCTATACGGATGTCGACGGGGTCTATACCACCGACCCGAGGATCGCGTCGAAGGCGCGCAAGCTGGACAAGATCGCCTTCGAGGAGATGCTGGAGCTGGCAAGCCTGGGCGCCAAGGTGTTGCAGACCCGCTCGGTCGAGCTGGCGATGCGCTTTAACGTGAAACTGCGGGTGTTGAGCAGTTTCGAGGAACAATCGGATGAGGCCGGCACGCTTGTCTGCGCCGAGGAGGAAGTCATGGAAAACCGTCCCGTTTCGGGCATCGCCTATAGCCGCGACGAGGCCAAGATGACGCTGGTCAGCGTGGCCGACCGCCCCGGCATCGCCGCCGCCATCTTCGGGCCGCTGGCCGAGGCGCATGTCAATGTCGACATGATCATCCAGAACATCGCCGAGGAGGGCCGCACCGACATGACCTTCTCGTGCCCGGTGGATCAGGTGAAGCGGGCCGAGAAGGCGCTGAACGAGGCCAAGGCGGCGGGGGAGATCAACTTCCACGACCTGATCGCCGATACCGACGTGGCCAAGGTTTCGGCGGTGGGGATCGGGATGCGGTCGCAATCCGGGGTGGCCGCGAAGATGTTCCAGACGCTGCGCGACGAGGGCATCAACATCAAGGTCATCGCCACCAGCGAGATCAAGATTTCCGTTCTGATCGACCGGAAATACATGGAACTGGCGGTGCAGGCGTTGCATGATGCCTTCGAGCTGGAGAAGGCGGGCTGAGCCCATCGCCCTGCCCTTTCGGTTCGCCATTGCACGAGGGGGAAGCGGCATGACAAGCGATCTTTACGTCGAACGGCTGGGCGCGGGCGCGCAGATCGTGACGATGCATGGCGGGCTGGGGCTGGATCACAGCTATTTCCGGCCCTGGCTGGACGGGCTCTCCGGGATCGGCACGCTGGTCTATTACGATCATCGCGGCAACGGCCGGTCGCCCCGGCCGGGTGACTGGGCAGGCTACGATTTCGACCTGCTGGTCGAGGATGCCGATGCGGTGGCGCGCGACGGCGGCGACGACCCGTTCGTGCTGATCGGGCACAGCTATGGCGGTTTCATCGCCCAGCATTATACCATCGCCCATCCCGAGCGGCTGCGCGGGCTGATCCTGATGAACACCGCGCCGGCCTTCGACTATCAGCCCGCATTCGATGGCACCGAGGCGCAGATGGCGGCGCTGACCCGGGCGCTGAGCGAGCCGATGCCGGACGACGCCACCTGGCGCGAGACCTGGATGACGCTGAGCCAGATGTATTACCGCCGGTTCGATGCCGAGGTCGCGGCGCGGCTGGATGCGGCGACGGTCTATTCGGCGCAGGCCTGGAATGCGGCCAACGGGCTGTTGGCCACGTTCGACACGCGCGAGGGGCTGGCCGCCCTGAAGGGCGTGCCGACGCTGGTGATCGGCGGGCGGCACGATCCGATCACACCGCCCGGGCCGGGGGCCGAGCGCATCGCCGGGCTGATCGAGGGCGCCGAGCTGGCGATTTTCGAGGAGAGCGGCCATTTCCCCTTCATCGAGGAGACGGCGGCGGTCGAAACCCTGCTGAAAGACTGGATCGGCGCGCTGAGAATGTGAGCGGCGGCCGGCCCGTGGCGGTCCTGTGGGGGTCGACGGCAGAATCCCGTTCCACTCGTCATGCGGCTGTGGTCTAACTGGATTAACAAGACCCCGAGACACGGATAGCGGGAACAGGGACCGCACGATGCGCCACGAGAACGTGACAGACAGCCGACGCCTGCTGGGCCGCCTGCGCGGCGTGATGGCCGAGGAGAGCGCCGGCCAGGCCAGGCTGGACAAGATCACCCGGCTGATTGCCGAGGAGATGTATTGCGAGGTCTGCTCGGTCTATCTGTTCCGCGATGCCGAGACGCTGGAACTCTGCGCGACCGAAGGTCTGAACCCGGATTCGGTGCACCAGACGAGGATGCGGCTGGGCGAGGGCCTGGTCGGCCGGGTGGCGCGCAGCGGCCAGATCGTCAACACCGCCGACGCGCCGTCGGAAAAGGGCTTCCGCTATATGCCCGAGACGGGGGAGGAGATCTTCTCGTCCTTCCTGGGGGTGCCGATCCAGCGGCTGGGCGAGAAGCTGGGCGTGCTGGTGGTGCAGTCGAAGGCGGCGCGCAAGTTCTCGGACGACGAGATCGAGGCGGTCGAAGTGGTCGCCATGGTGCTGGCCGAGATGGCCGAGCTGGGCGCCTTCGTCGGCGAGGAATCGGGCCTGGCCAAGCGCCATACCCAGCCCGTCATGCTGCGCGGCGGCACCGGTCAGGAGGGCACGGCGGAAGGGCATGTCTGGCTGCACGAGCCGCGCGTCGTGGTCACCAACCCGATCGCCGACGATCCCCACCGCGAGATGGAGCGGCTGAGCGAGGCGGTCGAGCAACTGCGCGTCAGCGTCGACCAGATGCTGGCCGGCGCGCGCGGCGGTGGCGTCACCGGGATCGAGGCGGAACAGGTCCAGGTGCTGGAAGCCTATCGCATGTTCGCCAATTCCAAGGGTTGGAAGCGGCGCATGGAGGAGGATATCAGCCGCGGGCTGAGCGCCGAGGCGGCCGTCGAGAAGGAACAATCCACCGCCCGCGCCCGGATGGAACAGGTCAGCGACGCCTATCTGCGCGAAAGGCTGCACGACCTCGACGATCTGTCGAACCGGCTGTTGCGCATCCTGACCGGGCAAGGGTCGCAGACCGGGGCCGAGATGCCGGCCGATCCGGTGCTGGTGGCGCGCAATATCGGCCCGGCGGAGCTGCTGGATTACGGCCGGTCGCTGCGCGGGATCGTGCTGGAAGAGGGCTCGGTCGGGTCGCATGCCGCCATCGTCGCCCGCGCGCTGGCGATCCCGCTGGTCATCCATGCCGAGCGGATCACCACCGAAGCGCTGAACGGCGATCACATCATGGTCGACGGCGATCAGGGTATCGTCCATCTGCGCCCCGACGAAAGCGTCGTCAGCGCCTTCCGCGACAAGATGGCGATGCATACCCAGGCGCTGGAGCGCTATGCCTCGATCCGCGACAAGCCGGCCGAGAGCCGCGACGGCCGGGTGATCGCGCTGCATATGAATGCCGGTCTGATGGCCGATCTGCCGTCGCTGGAGAACTCGGGCGCCGAGGGCGTGGGCCTGTTCCGGACCGAGCTGCAATTCCTGGTGCGCAACAAGATGCCGCGCCGGGGCGAGCTGTCGGCGCTCTACAGCCGGGTGCTGGACGCGGCGCAGGGCAAGCGGGTGATCTTCCGCACGCTGGATATCGGGTCGGACAAGGTGCTGCCCTATATGGCGCCGCAGGACGAGCCCAACCCGGCGCTGGGCTGGCGCGCCATCCGGGTAGGCTGGACAAGCCCCGGGGTACTGCGGATTGCGGTGCGGGCGCTTATTTTTGCCGCCGCATGAAGCGGCCGCTGTCGATCATGTTTCCCTTCGTGACGGCGCAATTCGAGGAATACAAGGCGCCGTCCGCGAGGCTGGGCAAGGCGATCGAGCGCGCGAGGAGGGTGCCTCGGCCATCCTCATCGCTGGATGTACGGGTGGGGGCGATGCTGGAGACCCCGAGCCTGGTCTTCGCGCCCGACAAGTTCTTCCGCGATGTCGGCTTCATTTCCATCGGCGGCAACGATCTGAAGCAGTTCTTCTTCGCCGCCGACCGCGAGAACGAGCGGGTGCGGCGGCGCTATGACACGCTGAACTGCAGCTTCCTGAGCCTGATCGAGCGCATCGTCGAGCGCTGCGCCGAGAACGAGACGCCGCTGAGCTTCTGCGGCGAGGATGCCGGCCGGCCGGTCGAGGCGGCCTGTTTCGCGGCCATCGGGCTGAACATCCTGTCGATGCGGCCGGCCTCGATCGGGCCGGTGAAGAGCCTGTTGCGGCAGCTCGATCTGGGCGAGCTGCGCGCGGTGATCCATGCCGCCGGCGAGCGCGGCGAACAGAGCGTGCGGCCGTCGGTGATGGCCTATTTCAAGGACAAGGGGCTGGAGATGCCGGCCTGAGGCGCCGGGGCCGGCCCGCCGGACGGTGGGTTGCTCCGAAGGGATGGTGGGTTACACCCACCCTACGTCATCCCGCACGCTTGATCGGTGGCAGCTTGATCCGCTGGCGCAGGTCCGCGACCAGTTCGGCCTGGTCGCGGTCGGCGGTGATGGCCAACCGGCGCAGGCCGAAATGGACATGCGCCATCTCCTGGTAATAGCTGGTATAGGCATAGTTGGTGGCCGCCCCCGCCACCGCGCCCAGCACCGGCACCGTCTGTGCCGCCAGTTTCTGGCCCAGCACCACCGCCAGCCGCGGCGCGACCCGGGCGATCAGCCCCTGGATCGCGCCCCCCGTGACCAGCACCCGCGTCGCCAGGAAGGCAAGATCCGAGCCGTCATCCTCCTCCAGCGGCCCGGCGGTGGCGAAGACCTGGATCGAGTCGAACTGCACCCCCTCCTCTTCCGGGTCGAAGCCGTGATGGGCCGCGATGCCCTGGATGGCGCGCAGCAGCACGGTCGTCGTCACTGGCAGTTCGGCCAGCGCCGTGGGCAGCCCCCCTGCCCCGCCGGCCGCGCCCATGGCCGTGGTCACGGCCGTGTTCAGCCAGCCCGGCTGATCCGGCACCCGGCGGCGCGAGGATTGCGCCGCCCGCAGGGCCAGCCTGAGCGCCGCCTCGGTCTGGCCGGTCAGCCCGTCGCGGACCCTGTCGGGCAGCCGCGCCAGAAGCGATTCCGTCTGTCCGCCGATCAGGTTCAGGGCCTGGATGCCGACGCCGGAGGCAGCGCGGTAGCGCCGCGCCAGCGCGTCGAGCTCGGCCTCGAGGTCGAGGTGATCGGGCGGTTCGGGCAGGATTTCGATGGGCTGCATGAGCGGTCCTCCTTGCAGCAAAGATCGGCCTTCCGCGTGCGGTTTTCAAGCGTCGCGGGTGACGAGGCCGGTGACACCCGCCCAGGCCCCGGCGCGCAGGTGCGGCCAGCACGCGGTCGGGGTTGGTGGGGCGGCATCTCGACCCCGTCAGGCGGGTGAAGCCGAAGCGCGCGCGTAATAGGAGCGCGTCGCCCGCCAGCATCACCCGCTCCCAGCCGGACTGGCGCGCGCGATATCGAGGCTTTCGCGGATCCAGCCAGCCGCCCAGGCGCTCGCCCTGATGGGTCGGGTGGACGGCGACAGGCCCCAGGGCAGCACCCAGTGGGGCCGATTCGCACCGGCCAGAAAGCGGATCGCACCGGCGACGATGCCATCCGGGTCGCGCGCCACCAGCGACAGGCCCGGCACCGGATCGGCCCCGTCACGCAGCCAGTAGGACGACAGCGCGGTGCGGCCAGGGGCGAAGCAGGTCATAGAGCGCCTCGACCTCCCACCAGTCGTCGGGCCGTTCCGGCGCCAGCGCGAATGTTGCCTTCATATCCCTCCTCCGGCCGCCCATTCGGGGTGGCATCGCCCCTAGCACGGGCGTAAAACCCGTTCAAACCAAATAGGAAACCCGCGCCATGTTCTATCGCCCCGAGGACGGCCACGGCCTGCCCCACAACCCGTTCAACGCCCTGATCGTGCCGCGCCCGATCGGCTGGATCTCGACCCGCGGCCGCGACGGGGTGGACAATCTGGCGCCCTATTCCTTCTTCAACGGCTGCGCCTATACGCCGCCGCAGGTGATGTTCGCCACCACCGGCACCAAGCCCGACCGCGACGGCACCAAGGACAGCCTGGCCAATATCCGCGAGACCGGCGTGTTCTGCGTCAACCTGGTGGCCGAGGCGATGACCGACGCGATGAACGCGTCGTCGCAGACCCTGCCCGCCGGGCAATCGGAATTCGACCATGCCGGGCTGACGCGGGCGGAATGCGAGACCGTCGCCTGCGCCCGGGTCGAGGGCGCGCCGGCGGCGCTGGAATGCCGCATGACGCAGGTGGTGAAGATCGAGGGCGAGGCGAATTACGTCTGTTTCGGCACCGTCACCGGCATCCACATGCGCGACGATTGCCTGGTCGACGGCATGTTCGACATCACCCGGTTCCGCCCGCTGGCCCGGCTGGGATACCGCGACTATGCCGTGGTGGGCGAGCGCTTCGCCCTGTCGCGCCCCGACGACTGAACCGGCGCGCAAACCGCGCTTTTTGCCGAAAATTCGACCCAGTCGCGCCCCGGTTTACGCCGCCTTCACCTTTTCCCGCCAATGTCGCCCCGATCACGAAGGACACCCGACGGAGGGGCGCAATGCGGCGCGGACAAAAGGGCAAATGGGCCGATATCCCGGCCGGGCACGAAGACCCGCTGAGCTATGCCGTGCAGTCGCGCAACCGCTCGGTCGTGCAGATGGTCGACGACGCGGTGCGCCACAAGCAGGTCATGCTGGCCTTCCAGCCGGTGGTGCAGGCCCGCCAGCAGGATTTCGCCGCCTTCTACGAAGGGCTGATCCGGGTGAAGGACGATACCGGGCGCATCATCCCGGCGCGCGAATTCATGTCGCGGATCGAAGAGACCGAAACCGGCCGCATCATGGATTGCCTGGCGCTGGAACAGGGGCTGGCCACGCTTTACGAACACGCCTCGCTCCGGCTGTCGATCAACATGTCGGCGCGATCCATCGGTTACGAACGCTGGATGCGCATCCTGCGCCGCGGTCTGTCGCGCGATCCGACCGTGGCCGAGCGGCTGATTCTGGAAATCACCGAAAGCTCGGCCATGCTGGTGCCGGAACTGGTGATCAGTTTCATGGACCAGTTGCAGCGCAAGGGGATCAGCTTCGCGCTCGACGATTTCGGCGCCGGCTTCACCTCGTTCCGCTATCTCAGGGATTTCTTCTTCGACGTGGTCAAGATCGACGGCCAGTTCATTCGCGGCGTCCATGCCGACCCCGACAATCAGGTTCTGACCCGGGCGCTGGTCAGCATCGCGCAGCAATTCGACATGTTCACCGTGGCCGAATTCGTCGAAAGCGCCGAGGATGCGGCCTTCCTGACCTCGATCGGGGTCGATTGCCTGCAGGGCTATTACTTTGGCGCGCCCACCGTCCACCCGACCTGGGAGCGGGAGGTGCGCGAATCCGTCAAGGCCGGCTGAGCCCCGCCGGCCCGGCACAACGGGGCGTTTCGAATACGACGGCATACCGAGAGTTGCCGCAACGCAGAAAATCCGCTATGGAGGCGCCGAACAGGGCTCAAGGGGCGCGGCCGGAACAGAGCCGGCACGACCCGCGCCTCGGCCCAAAGGGAAGAGGATTTCTGCCATGACCAATGTCGTAATCGCCTCGGCCGCACGCACCGCCGTGGGCTCGTTCAACGGTGCCTTCGCCGCCACCCCGGCCCACGATCTGGGCGCCGCCGTGCTCGAGGCACTGGTTGCCCGTGCCGGCGTCGACAAGGCCGATGTCAGCGAAACCATCCTGGGCCAGGTGCTGAGCGCCGGTCAGGGCCAGAACCCCGCCCGCCAGGCGCATGTCAACGCCGGCCTGCCGATCGAAGCGGCGGCCTGGGGCATCAACCAGGTCTGCGGCTCGGGCCTGCGCGCCGTGGCGCTGGGCGCGCAGCATATCGCAACGGGCGTGCCGAAGTGGTGGCCGCCGGCGGCAGGAGGCATGTCGCTGAGCCCCCATGTCGCGCATCTGCGCGCCAGCACCAGATGGGCGATGTCAGCTACATCGATTCAGGTGATCCGCGACGGGCTGTGGGACGCCTTCAACGGCTATCACATGGGCCAGACGGCGGAAAACGTCGCCAACCGGTGGCAGATCAGCCGCGACATGCAGGACCGAATTCGCCGTCGCGTCGCAGAACAAGGCCGAGGCGGCGCAGAAGGCCGGCCGCTTCGATGACGAGGTGATCCCCTTCACCATCAAGACCCGCAAGGGCGACATCGTGGTCGACAAAGACGAATATCCGCCACGGCGCCACCATCGAGGCGATGCAGAAACTGCGCCCGGCCTTCGTGAAGGACGGCAGCGTCACCGCCGCCAACGCGAGCGGCATCAACGACGGCGCCGCGGCGTGCTGCTGATGTCGGACAAGAACGCCGAGAAGCGCGGCATCACGCCGATGGCGCGAATCGCGTCTTACGCCACCGTCGGGCTCGACCCGTCGATCATGGGCGTGGGCCCGATCTATGCCAGCCGCAAGGCGCTGGAAAAGGCCGGCTGGAAGGCCGAGGACCTGGACCTGGTCGAAGCCAACGAGGCCTTCGCGGCCCAGGCGCTGGCGGTGAACAAGGACATGGGCTGGGATCCGGCCATCGTCAACGTGAACGGCGGCGCCATCGCCATCGGCCACCCGATCGGCGCCTCGGGCGCGCGCATCCTCAATACCCTGCTGTTCGAGATGCAGCGCCGCGACGCCAAGAAGGGCCTGGCGACGCTCTGCATCGGCGGCGGCATGGGCGTGGCGCTCTGCGTCGAACGCTGAGGAGCGGCGGTTTCCCCCACCCTGCGGGCGCAATCGTAGGGTGGGTGCCAACCCACCACCCGCTTTCATCGAAATTTCACACGCAATAATGTTGCGCATTCTCTTTGGAATGCGTAACAGCGTTACTTGAAGATATTGAACCCCAGGAGGACACGATGGGAAGAGTTGCACTGGTCACCGGCGGCAGCCGCGGCATTGGCGAAGCGATCTCGAAGGCATTGAAGGCCGCCGGATACGAGGTTGCCGCGACCTATGCCGGCAATGACGAAGCGGCGGCCAAATTCACCGCCGAGACCGGCATCAAGACCTATAAGTGGAACGTCGCCGATTACGACGAAAGCGCCGCCGGCATCGCAAAGGTCGAGGCCGATCTTGGCCCGATCGACGTGGTGGTGGCGAATGCCGGCATCACCCGCGACGCCCCCTTCCACAAGATGACCCGCGAACAGTGGCAACAGGTGATCGACACCAACCTGACCGGCGTCTTCAACACCGTCCACCCGATCTGGCCCGGGATGCGCGAGCGCAAGTTCGGCCGGATCGTCGTCATCTCGTCGATCAACGGCCAGAAGGGCCAGTTCGCGCAGGTCAACTATGCCGCCACCAAGGCCGGCGACCTGGGCATCGTGAAAAGCCTGGCCCAGGAAGGCGCCCGCGCCGGCATCACCGCCAACGCGATCTGCCCGGGCTATATCGGCACCGACATGGTCATGGCCGTGCCGGAAAAGGTGCGCGAATCGATCATCGCGCAGATCCCCGCCGGCCGCCTGGGCGAGCCCGAGGAGATCGCGCGTTGCGTCGTCTTCCTGGCCTCGGACGATGCCGGCTTCATCAACGGCTCGACCATCTCGGCCAATGGCGGGCAGTTCTTCGTGTAACTCAGCACACGGCGCAAGCCGACAGGGGCCGTGCCGCTTGGCGCGGCCCTTTCGTTTTGCGCACCAGGCCTGCGAACCACTGACCCATGGCGCGGAAGGTTGCCGCCCGCAGGGCATGGGCGCAGTCGTAATGGGCTTTCATCTCGGTGGTGGTGGCGGTCTCGTGCATGGCGCCCTCCGGCGTTGAAGATTTCCGATGACCCATAGATAAATTTGCGGTATCCGTCTTACAAACGAGACTTTCTGAGCTTACACACAAGAATTTCTTGATCATGAGCGACCGCCTGCCGCCCCTGACCGCCCTGCGCGCCTTCGATGCCGCCGCCCGGCACATGTCGTTTGCCCAGGCCGCGGGCGAGCTGAACGTGACCCCGGCGGCGCTGTCGTTCCAGATCAAGTCGCTCGAGGAGCACCTGGGCGCGCCGCTGTTCCATCGCCTGCCCCGGGCGGTGCGTCTGACCCAGGCGGGCGAGGCGCTGGCGCCGGGGCTGGCGGCCGCCTTCGAGACGATGCAGGGCGCCTGGGCGGCGGCGCTGAGGGCGACGCGGGGCAATGTCCTGACCGTGACCGCAGGGCCGGCCTTCACGGCGAAATGGCTGGTGCCGCGGATCTTCGACTTCGCCCGCGCTCACCCCGAGATCGAGCTGCGCTTTGCCGCCAGCCTGAAGCTTCTAGACTTCGCGCGCGACGGGATCGACGTGGCGGTGCGCTTCGGCTATGGCCCGGACGACGGGCTGTTCTCGGAACCGCTGGGTCAGGAATGGATGACCCCGGCGATGGCCCCGGCGATGGCCGAGCGGATCAAGACGCCGCGGGATCTGTTGCGGGCGCCGCTGATCTTCGACGATTCCATCGACTTCCTGCGCCCGCGCTGCGACTGGCCGACCTGGTTCCGCGTGGCGGGCATCGAGGCGGACCGGCTGAGCGGCGCGCATTTCTCGAACGCCGAGCACGCCATCGACGCGGCGCTGTCGGGGTGGGCGTGGTGCTGGGGCGCGCGTCGCTGATGGCGCGGGACGTGCTGGAGGGGCGGCTGGTGGCGCCCTTCGCGCTGGGCCTGACCACGCGGGCCAACTTCCGCTTCGTCTGTCCGCAAGGCGCCGAAGGCCGGCCCGCCATCGCGGCCTTCCGCGCCTGGTTGCACAACGAGGGCGCGGCGGTTAACCCGTTGCGCGAGGGCGCAATCTGATCGCGGTAGAGGACAGGACATGACCAAGGCGCAGGCCACGGCGGTAGGGTTCGGCGCGGTGCTTTTATGGGCGCTGCTGGCGCTGATGACGGTGGGCAGCGCCGACCCCGCCGCTGCTGTTGAACGCGATCTGTTTCGGCCTCGGCGGCACGCTGGGCCTGGTCTGGACGCTGGCCACCGGCGGGTTGTCGCGGCTGCGGGGCGTGGGGCTGGGGGTCTATGCCTTCGGGACCGCCGGACTGTTCGGCTATCACGCGCTGTACTTCACCGCGCTCAGGCTGGCGCCCGCGGCCGAGGCGGGGCTGATCGCCTATCTCCTGGCCGCTGCTGATCGTGCTGTTCTCGGGGCTCTTGCCGGGCGAAAGGCTGCGGCCGGGTCATGTGCTGGGCGGGCTGATCGGCTTCGCCGGAGCCGCGCTGATCATCGGCGGGCGGCTGGGCGATGGCGCGGGGTTCGCGGCCGGCGCCGGCTGGGGATACCTGGCGGCGTTGGGCTGTGCGCTGACCTGGTCGGGCTATTCCGTGCTGTCGCGGCGGCTGGGCGCGGCACCGACGGAAACGGTGGCCGTCTTCTGTCTGGCGACGGCAGCCTTGTCGGCGGTGCTGCACCTGGGCCTGGAAGAGACGGTCTGGCCCATCGGCGCGCTGGGCTGGGCCGCGGCCATCGGTCTGGGGCTGGGGCCGGTGGGGCTGGCCTTCTATGTCTGGGATATCGGGGTGAAGCGCGGCGATATCCAGCTTCTGGGCGTCGCGTCCTATGCGGCGCCGCTGATGTCGACGCTGATCCTGGTGATCGCCGGTGTGGCCGCGCCAAGCCCAACCCTGGCGCTGGCCGCGCTTCTGATCACCGCCGGCGCGGGGCTTGCCGCCCGCGCCAGTTTCCGAGCGTGATTACTCGGCCGCCAGAGACAGGCGCGAGATTTCTTCCTTGATCCGCAGTTTCTGCTTCTTCAGTTCGGCGATTTCCAGATCCGACGATCCGGGCGCGCGCTGAATCTGCTCGACCTGATCCGAGAGGGCCTGATGTTTCTTCTTCAGTTCCTCAACATGCGAACCGATGGTCATGGATGTCCTCCTCTCAATGTAAAGCCTATGTGACAAGTGCAGCACAAAATCCGCTGCCTGTCACCTAGCTTCGCTCGGAGAGGGTGAAGAAAAGGTAAACTTCTCGCGAATGTTAATCCGGGAAGGGCAGCGCCGCCGCTTCGCGCAGCACGGCGTTGATCTGGGCGGTATAGTGTTCGCGGTCGCCGGCATGGGCGGTGCCTTCGTGCATCACCAGCCCGGCATGAAGCCGGAAGGCGGTGCGGCCGCCCTTGCGGGCCCTGAGCAGGATCAGCTGGCTGTCGCGCCCGGGCCGCGGAATCAGCGGCAGAAGCTGCAGCGAGCCCAGCCGAGGCACGGCATGTGAGAGCAGCTCGGGAAGCCGTTCGGCGCGCAGGATGACGTGGAGATATCCCTTTGGAACCAGACGCTTGGCGGCCTCGGATAGCCACAGGTCCAGCCCGGCCTGACCGCCCAGCGCGGTCTCGCGGTCCTCCGCGCGGGCCCGGGTGCCGGTGGCGCGGTCGAAATAGGGCGGGTTCA
>JAWKXE010000041.1:0-31899 GCA_041397165.1 Paracoccaceae bacterium
TGTGGGATTTTCAGGTGGACGAGCTTTGAATACATACCATCCAGAAAGATCGCCGATAAAGCCGACCATGTCATCGAACATGGACGTTTTGGCGTAAAGCTCTTCCAGCTTCTGGAAAATCCTCGTCTCCTTCGCCACTCTAATGTCAGTAAGTTGCGAGCCGGCGCCCACGAGGGCAAGAAATGGGCCGCGACGGCGTTCCTGTGGCTTGCCTTCATCCGAGCGGCAAATATTGGCCACAGCTGCCAAGGCTTGGCATTCAGCTGATAAATCTTTATTGCGCAGCGTTTTTTTAGCTGAGACTACAGCAATGACACCCTCAGGCGGTACGATCACCGTCTCGCCCATGCGCTGAAACACCGGATAGGTGCCGGTGTCATAGACAATGATGTCCAGCTGGGTCGAATGCTGGTCCGTTTCCTTCTTCCTGTTGCGCGTGTTCTTGCCCGTCTTAACGGCCGGCCGCAAAATGAAGCCAGTCAGCACTTCAAGATCCTTGGGAAGATATTTTTGCAGATAATTGCGGAGCAGGGCTTCGACGTAGCGGCCATCCTCGCCGCGATGCTCTGCGCCTTCCGAGTTAGGGCTAGGCAGCAGAGTCTCGAACTGTCGGTACACCGCCAGGAGCGCCAGAACATCCTGGTTCCAAAATTCTTGGAGCCTCCGTCCGTCCATTGTGCGCTCTCCCCGAAGCCAATCCAGACCCAAAGGCTAGTCGTGGTTTATGCATCTGACAATGAGGTATTCCTAGGGCTGGTGAGCGCCTGGCCTAAGCGGTCATCTTCCGATCGGCATTGGATAGTTTCGAAGGCCCGATCGGAAGCCGGAAAGGACAGCTTCGATGTCTTCGTGCCTCAAACCGAACCGTCAGAAACCGGCCCCAATCGAGGCATTCGCGCTTTCTCCTCTGGCGGCAGCTTCGTCCCGCTGAACGGACAACCGCCGCACTCGCAACGAAGGGCTGCACGCCCCCCGACACACCGCGGCGGCAACCGTTTGGAATTGGCGAAGCGCCCCTTAGCCCCAGGTCGGGTGGAATTTCCCTGCCGGCGACAGGGTGAAGATCTCGACCCCGTCCGCCGTCACGCCCACCGAATGCTCGAACTGCGCGCTGAGCGACTTGTCGCGCGTCACCGCCGTCCAGTCGTCGGCCAGAACCTTGGTCTCGGGCCGGCCGAGGTTCACCATCGGCTCGATGGTGAAGAACATGCCCTCTTCCAGCACCGGCCCGCTGCCGGCGCGGCCGTAATGCAGCACGTTGGGCGGCGCGTGGAACACCCGGCCCAGCCCGTGGCCGCAGAAATCGCGCACCACGCTCATCCGGTTGGCCTCGACATAGGTCTGGATGGCATGGCCGATATCGCCGAAGGTCGCGCCCGGCTTCACCGCCTCGATCCCCTTGAACAGCGCGTCATGCGTCACCTCGATCAGCCGTTCGGTCTTGCGGCTCAGCTTGCCGGCGACATACATCCGGCTGGTATCGCCGAACCAGCCGTCGACGATGACGGTGACGTCGATATTCAGGATATCGCCATCCTTCAGCACCTTGTCGCCCGGAATGCCGTGACAGACCACATGGTTCACGCTGATGCAGCTGGCATGCTTGTAGCCCTTATAGCCGATGGTGGCCGAAATCGCCCCTGCGGCCTCCACCATCTCCTCGATGATGCGGTCGATCTCACCGGTGGTCTGGCCCGGGAAGACATGCTCCGCCATCGCGTCGAGGATGGTCGCCGCCAGGGCCCCCGCCCTGTGCATCCCGGCGAAATCCGCCTCCTCGTGGATGCGGATCCCCTCGCGCGTCATGCGGCCGCGATGCGTCTGGTTCATGGCCCCGGCCTTTCTGCCGATATTCAAGATCATGGCCCCTATGTAGGGCAGAACGCCGCCAAGGGCCAGAGCCGCGGCAAGACCACCGCGCGCCCTTGCCTCGACCGCCCCGGACGGCCTAGGCTCGCCGCATAGGATTTTCGCATTTCAGGACCCAGACCCATGCCCCGCCTTCTGCTTTCGCTCGCCCTCCTGCCCGCTCTCGCCCCCATCCCTGCCCTCGCCGATGCCTGCACCGACGAAATCGCCGTCCTCTTCCACGGCGGCGCGCTCGATCCCTTCACCCGGCCGCCGCACATGATCGAAACCACCACCCGCGACGCCTCGGGCGCGGTGCAATACGAAATGCTCACCCTCTGGGACACGCCGCTGCGCTCTCTGTCCGGCATGAAGGGCCAGATGGTCACGCTGATGATCGGCCCCGACACCTGGATCGGCCCCGGCCCCCAGGGCCCCTGGACCAAGGCTCCCAACCAGAACCCGCCCGATATGGCGGCCTTCCAGGCGGCGATCCGCGACCAGCTTGCCGCCAACCTGCGCGACACCGCCTGCCCGGGCCCGACCACGCTCGACGGCCAGACCTTCACCACCTACCGCTTCACCACCCAGACCGATCCCAACCCCGATCAGGGCGGCAGCTATTTCGGCGCCGCCTACACGGTCTACATCTCCCCCGAAACCGGCCTGCTGGCGCGCGAGGATCAGACCGGCGCCTTCGCCCATTACCAGCCCGCGCCCGGCACCGATACCACGGTCGCACTCTACAGCTACGACCCCGCTCTCGACTCGCCGCCCCCGACTGAGCCGCGCCTGGCCCAAAGGCGTGCTACGCACACAGCCTCAATTGCGTTCAGGCCACGCAGGCCACAGGGGGATGCCCCCCAGACCCCCGCTCCCCTTTCATCTTTCCGACAAATACTCCCCGCAGAGCGTCCTCCCCGCCACAGCGCGCTCCGCTTCGGCGAAAGCCCCCATGACCGCCCGAGCGTGTCGGGGCGGGAGGGCGCAACGCAGCCGCCCCAGCCCCCTCGACCGGGTGGGAGACGCGTGAGGGCGGTCATTCCCCGCCGACGAAGGGCGGCCCCCGGCCCAAGGCAATCTCTTGCGGCGTGATCCGGCAATCGAAACACATCACCTCGACCCCGGCGGCCCTTGCCCGCACCAGCCCCTCGGCATAGGCCGGGTCGATATCGCCGGCGATGCCCACCCGGTCGCAATCGGTGCGCTGCACCAGATAGAGCATCACCGCCCGGTGCCCCTGCCCCACCATCGCGGCCAACTCATCGAGATGCTTCAACCCGCGCGCCGTCCGGGCATCGGGAAACTCGGCCAACCCGCCCTGCCGACTCAAGGTCACCGATTTCACCTCGACATAAGTGTCCTTGCCGGCCCCGCTCAGCAGGAAATCGACCCGGCTCCTTTCGCCATAGGCCACCTCGGCCCGCACCATCGGCGCCCTCAACCCCGGCACCTCGCCCGCCATCAAGGCGGCCTTCAGCGCCCGGTTCGGCACGCTCGTGTCCACCCCGGTGAAATGGCCGTTCTCGTGATCGACCAGCCGCCAGCCCCATTTCAACTTCTTCTTCGGATCGTCATTGCCCTCGACCCAGATCCTCATCCCCGGCTCGGCCAGCCCCATCATGCTGCCCGGGTTGGCGCAATGCGCCACCGCCTCGCGCCCATCCTCCAGCCTTATATCGGCCAGAAAGCGTTTATAGCGCCGGATCAGCCGGGCCGGCTCAAGAGGGGTTTGAAAGCGCATCCTGTTCCCTCGAAAATTACACGAGACTGGCCACAAGGACCCCGCGCCTTCTACACTCCACCTCAGCCCATTGCGAGAGGAGGAGCAAGCCGGTGAAACGTCTCTACCGTGCGCTTCGCAACACCGTCGTGCTGACCTGGCTCGTCGCAGCCCTTGCGATGACCAGCCTCAGCGCCACGATCTGGGCCGCGACGATGACCTGGAAGACCGCGCAGCTGACCGCCACGGCAACCGCCACCGCGCTCCGCCACCGCAAGGACATCGCCCGCCTCACCGCCCAAAACGCCCGAAAGCTCTCCGAACTGGCCGCCGGGCAAAAGGCGCAGATCGCCCGCCTCACCGCCAACCACCGCGCTGCCCTGCGCCGCGCCCTGCTGCGGGCCAAGGCGCGCGCCCGGATCCGGCGCTATGTCATCGCCGTGCCCTTCCTCGGCGCCGCCGCCGTCGCCTATTTCGAAAAGCGCGACTTCGACGAATGGCAGGCCGAAAACCCCGAGGGAACCGAGACCGAATACCTTTGCCTGGTCTATTCGGAAAGCCGCGACATCGTGTCCGAGACCACCGCCGACGCCAATGCCATCCTAGCCGGCATCCCCGACAACCTCGCCGAATACCTCCCCGCCTGGGTCCCCGAGATGTCCTATCGCTGGATCGCCTTCGAGCTGCCCGACCTCGATGCCCTTCTCCCCGCCTGTGCAGCGCCCCCTCCGACGCCCGCCGCGCAGCCCTGACGCGCCTGTGCCGCAGCGGACGCTCTGGACCCGGCGGCGCCACGGGGCTAAGTCCTTTGGCAAGGACAATCCGGCCGCATCCCGCGCCGGCCCTCGGAGGAAGTCCCATGCCCAACCCAACCGCCGCCATGCTGGTGATCGGAGACGAGATCCTCTCGGGAAGAACCCGCGACGCCAACATGCATTACCTGGCCCAGGAACTGGCCAAGCACGGCATCGACCTGAAAGAGGCCCGCATGGTCTCGGACGAGGCCGCCGCCATCGTGGCGGCCGTGCAAGCGCTCAGCGCCGCCTATACCCATGTCTTCACCTCGGGCGGCATCGGCCCCACCCATGACGACATCACCGCCGATTGCATCGCCGCCGCCTTCGGCGCCGCGATCGACGTGCGCGACGATGCCCGCGCCCTGCTGGCGGCGCATTACCAGCGCAGCGGGACCGAACTGAACGCCGCCCGCCTGCGCATGGCCCGCATCCCCGACGGCGCCACCCTGATCGACAATCCGGTCTCGATCGCGCCCGGCTTCACCCTCGGCAATGTCCATGTCATGGCCGGCGTGCCGCAGGTCTTCGAGGCCATGGTCGCCTCGGTCCTGCCCACGCTCTCGGGCGGCGCGCCGCTGCTCAGCCAGACCCTGCGGATCGAGCGCGGCGAAGGCGTGATCGCCGGCCCGCTGGGCGAACTGGCCGCCCGCTACCCCGACCTCTCGATCGGCTCCTACCCCTATTCCCATTCGGGCGTCTTCGGGGCCCATATCGTCATCCGCGGCCAGGACGGCGCCCGCGTCGACGCCGCCATGATCGAATTGCAAAGGCTCTTTCCCGCATGACGCTTCCCACCGTGCAACAGCTCTATGACGTGATCGACGGCACCTGGCCGGCGGCGCATTATGTCGAAACCGGCCCCTTCACCCTGCGCCAGGGCGATCACGGCGGCCAGCGCGTCGCCGCTGCCACCACCGACGCGGCCGATGTGAGCGACGACCAGGTCATCGCCGCCGAAACCAGCCATGCGCGGCCTCAATTCCGGCGATCAGCCGCCGCTCTTCATGATCCGCGAAGGCCAGGGCGCGCTCGACCGGCAACTCCACGGCCGCGGCTATGCCATCGTCGATCCGGTCAGCCTCTATGTCGCGCCTGTCGGCCTGCTGACCACCGAACCGGTCCCGCCGGTCACCGCCATCCCGGTATGGGAGCCGCTGGCGATCATGCGCGATATCTGGGCCGCGGGCGGTATCGGCCCGGGCCGGATCGCCGTCATGGAGCGCGCGCCGGGCCCCAAGACCAGCATCGTCGCCCGCTGGAACGACCATCCCGGCGGCTGCGCCTTCGTGGCCATCCACGACGGCATCGCCATGCTGCACGCGCTGGAAATCCTGCCGCATCAGCGCAAGCAGGGCCTGGGAAAATGGATGATGCGCCGCGCCGCCTTCTGGGCCCGCGACCATGGCGCGACCCACCTGTCGATCGTCGTGACCCAGGCCAACCAGGGCGGCAACGCGCTCTACGCTTCCCTTGGGATGACCCTTGTGGGACAGTATCACTATCGCAAGCTGAAGGACGTCTGAGAGATGAGCAAAGCCAAGGAACCCACCGCACTCGACCTGCCCATGGTCAACCCCCTGCCCGAAAAGACGCAGAAGTATTTCGACATCTGCGACGAAAAGCTGGGCCTCATCCCGAACGTGCTGCAGGCCTATGCCTTCGACATGGACAAGCTGAACGCCTTCTCGGGGTTCTACAACGACCTGATGCTGGCGCCCTCGGGGCTTTCCAAGCTCGAGCGCGAGATGATCGCGGTCTGCGTGTCGTCGATCAACAAATGCTTCTACTGCCTCGCCTCGCACGGTCAGGCGGTGCGTCAACTGTCTGGCGACCCGATCCTGGGCGAGATGCTGGTGATGAACTGGCGCAGCGCCGATCTGGACGCGCGGCAATACGCGATGCTGGAGTTTGCCGAGATGATGACGGTCGAAAGCCACAAGATCGAGGAACGCCACCGCCAGAAGCTGCGCGATGCCGGCTTCTCGGACCGCGATATCTGGGACATCGCCAATGTCGCCGGCTTCTACAACATGTCCAACCGGGTGGCCTCGGCCACCGACATGCGCCCGAATGACCAATACCACGCGAAATCGCGTTAATCCGGCAGCCCTCGCCCTTGTCCTGTGCCTCGGGATCGCGCCGGCCGGCGCGGCCCGGGCGCTCGACCTGTCGCTGCCCGGCAATGCCCGGGAAACGGCCGACCGGGCCTCGTCGCCCGACAGCTATGGCATCGCCACCGGCCCCTATGCCGGCGGCGCGCTGCCGCTGACCGACGCCGAAGGCGCCGTCAACCGCTCGGCCTGGCGGATCGAGGCCCAGGGCATCACCACGCTGCAACTGCTGGCCCCCCTGCGCGCGCAGCTGACCGAAGCCGGCTTCACCCCGATCTTCGAATGCGAGGCGGCGGCCTGCGGCGGCTTCGACTTCCGCTACGGGCTCGATGTCTTTCCCGAACCGGCGATGCATGTCGACCTGTTCGACTATCGCTATCTCTCGGCCCGCCGCGCGGGCGAGGACGGGACGGCGGACTATGTCGCGCTGCTGATCTCGCGCAGTGCGAACGCGGGCTTCGTCCAGATCGCCACCGTCACGCCGCCGGGTGCCGCCGCGCCCCGCACCGCGGCCAGCGGCACGCCCGCGCGCCGCCCCCAGACCGCGCCCGCGACCGGCACCGCCGGCACCGCCCGGCCCGGCGACACCGCCCCGCTGGCCGAGCGCCTGCTGAGCGAAGGCCATGCCGTGCTTGCCGACCTGACCTTCGAGACCGGCTCGTCCTCGCTCGGCGCCGGCGATTTCGCCTCGCTCGCCGCGCTGGCCGATTTCCTCAAGGACGATCCCGCCCGGAGGGTGGCGCTGGTCGGGCATACCGACGCGGTCGGTGCGCTCGACACCAATATCGCCCTGTCGAAGCGCCGGGCCGCCTCGGTGCTGGAACGGCTGGCCGGCGACTACGGCATCCCCCGCGGCCAGCTGACCGCCGAAGGCATGGGCTATCTCTCCCCCGTCACCACCAACCTGACGGCCGAAGGCCGCGAGCAGAACCGCCGGGTCGAGGCGGTGCTGCTGAACACCGACTGAGCGTCGTTCTCCGCCTGTCGGCGGTTTCGCCGCGGCCTGCGGCCGCGTCGACCGACGCCCTCGGCTGGCGCCTCGGGCAGTCGGGGGGGCCCTCGGCTGGCGCCTCGGGCGGGGCGGCGCCTCGCTCCGCTCGGCGCCGTAGGGTGGGTGCCAACCCATCGCCCCCACCGAACGCCGCATTAGGTCCAGCCCTTGCCGAACCCTTGCCCCCACCGCGCGCCAGACGGAAAGCAGCCGGCGGGCAGCCGGGATGCGACAGGCGCATTCCCACCGCACCGCTGGCGTTAAGATTAACCATTTGCCGAGGTCCGGCGGGCTATTTCCCGTGCCGCCAGGCGGCCCAAAGCACGCTCAGCACCACCAGCGCCAGCGCGCCGACCAGCAACAGCGCGCCGCCCGGACCCGCCCCCAGCCAGCCATAATGCAGCCCCGCCGCCACCCCGGCGACCAGCGCCAATATCGCCGCCGTCATCCGCGCATCGGCCGGGAACATCTTGAACAGATCGGTGAAAACCTCGACCAGGATGCTCATCCCCGTCCCCCTGCGGCCAGTCCGCCGCCATAGGGCGCGGTTTCACCGCGCCATCCCGCGACAATCGTCATGCCGTCACCCCCGCGATCCGCCGCGCCGCCGCCGCCGCGCCCAGCCCGGCCAGCAGGAACGACAGCCCGAACGCCGCCAGCGCCATGTCCCCGCCGGGCCAGTCGATGCCCAGCCCCTCGCCCGTCCAGAACACGCCGAAGGCCGAAAGCATCACGCCCACACCGAATTTCAGCGTGTTTTCCGGCACTTGCGACAACGGTCTGTGGACCAGCGCGCCGATCGCCAGGACCAGCAGGCAGGCCGCCAGCGCGCCCCCTGCGGCCGGCCACAACAGCCCCCGCCCGGCGCCCACGGCGATGACGATGAAGACCACCTCCAGCCCCTCCAGCAGCACCGCCTTGAACGCCGCCAGCGCCGCGATGGCATCGGCGCGCTGCGCCTCGCGCGCCGTCTCCTCGCGCAGGGCGGCGGTTTCGCGGGCGAAGATCGCCGTCTCGTCATGCAACGCGATGACGCCGCCGGCCCGCAGCGCCGCCTTGCGCAGCCAGCCCAGCCCGAAGAGCAGCAACAGCACCCCGATCACCAGTTGCAACCCGTGCAGCGGAAACCGCTCCAACAGCGGCCCCAGCCCGACCACGATCAGCCCCAGCACCGCCAGCGCCGCCAGCGTCCCGCCCACCGCCGGCCGCCAGCACGATGGTGAAGGCCTCGACCACCTCGACCAGCGACGCCAGAAAGGCGGCGGTGATCGCCGGGGCGGCGGTTGTCCAATCCATCTGCGGACCCTCGATGTCAGAAACAGGGTCGAGCCTAGGCGCCCCGCCCGAGAAAGGCAAGCCGCGCCTTACTCCCTTGTAACCAAACAAAAAAAGCCCCGGAACATGTCCGGGGCCAGTCAGGTTGCGGAGGGGCCCTCGCGGGCCGACCTCAGGGGAACTCGTGTCGGGCCTACCAGTCGGTCGGGCCCTTGTCGCCGAAGACCTGGACCAGGAAGTCGATGAAGGCGCGCACCTTGGGCTGGGTGAAGCGACCCGGCGGATAGACCGCATAGATGCCCTGGGTCTCGACCGGCAGATCGGGGATCACGTCCTCGACCAGGCCCTGTTTCATCGCGTCGGCATAGAGGAAGCTGGGCAGGTAAGCGATGCCCAGGCCGGAGATCGCCGCGTTCAGCAGGCTCTGGCCGTCGTTCACGCTCAGCCAGCCGGCGGTGCGCACCTGGCGCTTCTCGCCCGAGGGCGAGGTCAGCTTCCAGACATTGCCGTTCGACTGGCTGGAATAATGCAGCAGCTTGTGATCGTTCAGGTCGTCGATCTTCTCGGGGCGGCCGTAACGCTCGAAATAGGACGGCGCGGCGATCATCCGCTTGACCGTCTCGGTCAGTTTGCGGGCGCGCAGGGTGCTGTCTTCCAGCTCGCCGATGCGGATGGCCATGTCGAAGCCTTCCGAGATCAGTTCGACATAGCGGTTGTTCAGCACCATGTTGACGGTGATATCAGGGAATTCCGCCAGGAAATTACCCAGGACCGGGCTCAGGTGATTGACCCCGAAATCGGTCGCCACGCTGATCCTGAGCAGGCCCGACGGGTCGGATTGCATCGACGAGACCAGCGCGTCCGCCTCGCCCGCGTCGTTCAGGACGCGGCGGGCGCGGTCGTAATAGGCCAGGCCGATCTCGGTCGGCGACACGCGGCGGGTGGTGCGGTTCAGAAGCCGCGCGCCCAGTCGCGCTTCCAGCGACGAGACGTGCTTCGAGACGGCGGATTTCGAAATCCCCATCTTCTTGGCGGCATCTGTAAAGCCCCCTTGGTCCACCACGGTGGCAAAGGCTTCCATTTCCGTCAAACGGTCCATACTCGATCCCTCAAAGCGTCTTCGTTCTTATCTCAAGGGTCGGTTGTCGCGCCGAAATCAGGCAGAATGCGGGCGGAAGCGGGATAATATCGGGGTTTTCCACAGATCGTTCAAAGCGGGGAAACAGGGAAACGAAGGTTTCCGGCACAACCCCGCAGGGTGCGTTTTCAACGCACCATCGCCGTCAGAACACGAAGTCGCTGGCGTCGAGATCGCCCAGGCTGACCCCCAGAAGCGTGATCGAATTGCCGTCGCCGGTGTCGATCACCACATCGGCGCCCACCTGAATGGCGGCGCCAGATGTGGCCGAGCTCAGCTCGAGATCGGCCAGACCGGTAATCGCGGTGACGCCGCTCAGGTCGATCCGCTCGGCGCCGTTCAGCGCTTCGAAATCGGTGATCGTGTCCTGCCCGTCGCCATCGGCGAAGACGAAGGTGTCGGCGTTGTAATTGCCCGTCAGCAGGTCGTTGCCCGTCCCGCCGACCACGGTGTCATAGCCTCCGCCGCCATAAACCGTATCGTTGCCGGAACCTCCATCGACGTAATCGGCCTGGGCCCCGCCATAGACCGCATCGCTGCCGACATTGCCGATCACCGTGTCGAAGCCCCCGGTGCCGCGCAACGTGTCGTCGCCGTAATTGCCGTTCAGGCTGTCGCGGCCGGTGCCGCCGACGACCAGGTCGTCGCCCAAACTGCCATAGACCTGGTCGTCGCCATCATTGCCACGCAACGTATCGTCGCCCGGCCCGCCATAGAGCGTGTCGTCGCCATCGCCCCCCAACAGCGTATCGCGATCGTCGACGCCCGTCAGCAGATCGTCGCCGTCTCCGCCCTCCAGCCGGTCGCGGCCGATGTCGCCATCCAGGGTATCGTTGCCCAGACCGCCGAACAGCATGTCGAAGCCGCGGCCGCCAAGAAGCGAATCGTCGCCCGCGCCCCCGTCGAGCGTGTCGTTGCCGCCCGCCCCGGCCAGCGTGTCGCCGCCCTCCGCCCCGAAGATGACCTCGGCCGCGTCCGAACCGGTGATGTTGCGGTCGAAACCGAACACGGTGCCCGAGCCGATGGGCCCGACATCGGTGGGCTCCGGCGGAACGGGCTCGACATCGGCAAAGCCGATCCCCGCCAGCTGCAGCAGCGTCGCGGTGACCGAATTGCTGTTGTCGTTCAGCGGGTCATAGGTGATGGCCTGCCCCTCGATCTGCGCGGCCAGTTGCAGCAGGATCGCATACATGTCGGCGGCATCGACCCCGGGCGGGAAGGTCAGCTCGACCTGGCCCCGGTCGGCGGGCGTGTCACTGCCCCGCGCATCGCCCGACTCTTCCAGCAGCAGGTCGTAATAAATGTCGATCGTGCCGAATGTCCCGCCGCCGGGCCCGCCCGACGTGCCGCCGATCACCCATTCCTGGCCCAGATCGTCGCGATAGACGATATAGCTGTGCAGCGCCGAAATACCGCTGAAGACGACAATACGGGCCTCGACGAACAGTTGTGCCATGGCGGTCCGGCTCCTCTCGGGCCCGCTGGATGCGGGCATCTGGGGCGGACCATGCCATGCAGGCCGGGCTTACGCCACCATCTGCTCGGCTTTTTTCAGATCGACCGAAACCAGCTGGCTGACACCCTGTTCCTGCATCGTGACGCCGAACAGCCGATCCATCCGCGCCATCGTCACCGCGTGGTGGGTGATGATCAGGAAGCGGGTCTCGGTCCGGCGGCACATCTCATCCAGAAGATCGCAGAACCGGGTGACGTTGGCGTCGTCCAAAGGCGCGTCGACCTCGTCCAGCACGCAGATCGGCGCCGGGTTGGCCAGGAAGACGGCAAAGATCAGCGCCAGCGCGGTCAGGGTCTGTTCGCCGCCCGACAGCAGGCTCAGCGTCGACAGCTTCTTGCCCGGCGGCTGGCACATGATCTCGAGCCCCGCCTCCAGCGGGTCCTCGCTTTCGACCAGCACCAATTCCGCCTCGCCGCCGCCGAACAGATGCTTGAACAGCAGCGAGAAGTTGGAATTCACCTGCTCGAAGGCGGTCAGCAGGCGCTCGCGGCCCTCGCGGTTCAGGCTGGCGATGCCGTTGCGCAGCGTCTTGATCGCCTCTTCCAGGTCGGTCTTTTCCTTGACCAGGTTGTCGTGCTCCTCCTGCACCTCGCGGGCGTCTTCCTCGGCCCGCAGGTTGACCGCGCCCAGCGCGTCGCGCTGGCGTTTCAGGCGGTTCACGTCGGCCTCGATGGCGTCCGAGGCCGGCATGGCCTCGGGGTCGGCGTCCAGCCGGTCGAGCAGGTCTTCGGGGTTGCACTCCTGATCCTCGGCGATGCGCTCGGCGGCATAGGCCACCGTCTCGCGCGCCGCATCGGCGCGGGCCTCGGCCCGGGCGCGCCCCTCGCGGGCCTCGCCGGCCAGGCGCTCGGCCTCGCGCTCGGCCAGGGTCGCGGCGCGATGCGCCTCCTCGCCCGCGGCCAGCGCATCGGCAGCGCGGCGGCGGCGCGCCTCGGCCTCGTCGATGGCATCGCTCAGCTCGGCGCGCTTGGCGGCGATCTCGGCCGGGGCGGCGTTGGCCTCCTTCAACTCGGCCTCGGACGCCGCCTTGCGCTCGCCCAGCTCGGCAATCCGCTTGCCGGCGGTCTCCAGCCGGTGCTTCCAGCCCGAAACCTCCTTGGTCACCTCCTGGCTGCGCTTCAGCCGCGCCTCGCCCTCGCGTTTCAGCTCGTCATGGGCCGAGCGTTTCGACAGCATGGTGATCCGCGCCGCCTCGACCGTCATCTTGATGTCTTCCATCTGGGCCCGGGCGGCGCCCAGATCACCCAGATCCGAGAAACCCTTCTCGGCCTCGGCCAGCTGCCCCCGCGCCGCCATGGCGTCTTCCTCGTGGCGGCTGACGGCCAGCCCGGCGCTTTCCAGCCGCGATCCCGCCAGGTTGCGGTCGGCCTCGGCCCGGCTCAGCGCGCGGGCGGCGGTGTTGACGGCGGCATCGGCATCGCGCCTTGCGATGCGGACCAGCCGGTCGGCCTCGGTCAGGTCGGCAAGCCGCTTCTGCAGCACCTCATGGGCGTGTTTCGCGCCCTCGGCCCGGGCCGTCGCGGCCTCCATCTGCTGTTTCAGCGCCTCGAGCCGGTTCGGCTGCTGCAGCCGCAGCGCCGCCGCACTCGGCGCGTCCTCGGCCCAGGCGCGATAGCCGTCCCAGCGCCACAGATCGCCGTCCAGCGTCACCAGCCGCTGCCCCGGCTTCAACAGCGGTTGCAGCCGCGGCCCGTCCTCGGCCTCGACCAGGCCGATCTGGCTCATCCGCCGTTCCAGCACGCCCGGCACCGAAACATGGCCCGACAGGGGCTCGGCCCCGCCGGGCAGCGGCTGCGGCGCGTCATGGCCCGGCAGCTCCATCCAGCCCGAGGGCCCGTCCTCGTCGACCTGCGGTGCGCGCAGGTCGTCGGCCAGCGCCGCGCCCAAGGCCTTCTCGTATCCCTGCTCGACCTGCAGCCGGTCCATGATCTGGCCGCCCTCGGCGGTGTCGCGCTGCACCAGCTTGGCCAGGGCGTTGGCCTCGGCGCTCAGCGCGCCCAGCTCGCCCTCGGCCTCGGAGCGTTCGGCGCGGGCATCGGCCTCGCGCGATTGGGTCTCGGCGCGGGCGGCATCGGCCTGGGCCAGCGCCTCCTCGACCTCGGCCGCCTTGGCGACGGCGGCGGTTTCGGCCTCGCCGGCCTTGACGAATTCCTCCTCGGCCCGGGCCAGCGCGCCGCGCGCCTCGCCCGCCGCCGCCTTGGCCTTTTCGGCCTCGGCCTCGCTCCGGGCCAGCGTCTTGCGGCTGTCTTCCAGCAAGCGCTGCGCCGACTGGTGCCGGGCGGCCAGCCGCGCGACATCCTCGGTCAGCTGGCTCAGATCGCCCTCGCGCTCGGTCAGCACCCGCGCGGCGGCCTGCGCCGCCTCCATCGCGCCGCTCAGCCGGTCGCCATGGCCCTCGCCGGCCTTGGCCAGCTCGCGCGCTTCCCATTCCAGCCGTTCGATGGTCTCGCCCGCGTCGCGGTTCAGCCCGGCCTCGCGCTCCATGTCGGCGCCCAGCTGGGCGATACGGCGCTCCAGCGTTGCGATCGCCTCCTTGGCGCGGGCCTCCTGATCGTTCAGCGTGTCGCGCTGCACCTGCAGACGCTGCAGCACGGCCGAGGCAATCGCCTCTTCCTCGCGCAGCGGCGGCAGGGCATCCTCGCGCGCCTGCCGCTCCTTGGCCGCCGCCCGCGCCGCCGCCTCGGCCTGGGCCGCCGCCGCCAGCCGGGCGCGCAGCTCCTCCTCGGCCTTCAGCCGGGCCTCGTCCGCCTCGCGCCAGCGGCGATAGAGCAACATGCCCTCGGCCCGGCGCAGCTCTTCGCCGATGGCGCGGTATCGTTGCGCCTGCCGCGCCTGCCGGGCCAGCTGCTGCAACTGGTTGGCCAGCTGTTCGATCACATCATCGACCCGGGCCAGGTTCTGCTCGGCGCCCTTCAGCTTCAGCTCGGCCTCGTGGCGGCGCTGATAGAGCCCGCTGATCCCCGCCGCCTCTTCCAGGATGCGGCGCCGGTTCTGCGGCTTGGCGTTGATCAGCTCGCTGATCTGCCCCTGCCGCACCAGCGCCGGCGAATGCGCCCCGGTCGAGGCATCGGCGAACAGCATCTGCACGTCGCGCGCCCGCACGTCCTTGCCGCTGGCCTTATAGGCGCTGCCGACATCGCGGGTGATCCGCCGCACGATCTCCAGCGCGTCGGCATCGTTGAACCCGGCCGGCGCCAGCCGTTCGCTGTTGTCGATCAGAAGCGAGACCTCGGCGAAGTTCCGTGCCGGCCGCGTCGCCGCGCCGGCAAAGATCACATCCTCCATGCCGCCGCCGCGCATCGCCTTGGCGCGGGTCTCGCCCATCACCCAGCGCAGCGCCTCGAGCAGGTTCGACTTGCCACAGCCATTGGGCCCGACCACCCCGGTCAGCCCCTCGGCGATGATCAGCTCGGTCGGATCGACGAAGCTCTTGAAGCCGGTCAGTCTGAGTTTGGTAAAGCGCAACGCTGCCTGCCGCCCTTTGTCTTCGGTTTTCGGGTCCGATTCTCTTTGATCCGCCGATTTTGGCGGCTCTCGCCCCGCCGAGTCAACGCCAGAGCCCCCGTATATGGGCGCCGGGGCCCATTTATCCACAAGATATTGGTTCATCCGGCACCCTGTCGCTGCCGCAAACGCCCCCTGCGCCGTCGCAATCGGCCTTGACCGGCCGCCGGGTTGCGGCCAATGTGGGGCGGCATGGTTCCCCAAGGGTGCAAAGCGCCCGGGGATGAAATGGGAATGCGGAAACGGGTGACCCATACCGGGACCCCAAGCCGCAGCCGCCCCCGCGACTGTAAGCGGTGAGCGCGCGCAAAGGGCCACTGGGGCAACCGCCCTGGGAAGGCCGCGCAAGCGCCACGACCCGCAAGCCAGGAGACCAGCCCTGCACAGAAAAACCTTAACCCGGCCCGTCGGGGATGACGGCCAAGGAGGACTGAACATGCATATCGAACCCGGCATCGTGAACGGTGCGAAACTTCTTCTTTCCTATGGCACCGCCGCAGGGGCGGGCACCTATGCGCTCAAGCTTGCATGGGACCATTTGAAGGAAAACGGCGTGGCCCGTCTGGCCGGCGGCACCCTGGCCACCACCGCCGCGGTCTTCACCTTCTTCCAGATCCTGCCGCACTTCCCGGTCGGCGTATCCGAGGTCCACTTCATCCTCGGCTCGACCCTGTTCCTGCTGTTCGGCGCCGCGCCGGCCGCCTTCGGCCTGGCTTTCGGCCTTCTGCTCCAGGGCCTCTTCTTCGCGCCGTTCGACCTGCCGCAATACGGCATCAACGTCACGACGCTTCTGGTGCCGCTCTTCGCCATCAATGCCTTGGCCCACCGCATCATCAAACCCGAAACGCCCTATGTCGACCTGAAATACACCCAGGCCCTCGCGCTTTCGACGGCCTTTCAGGGCGGTGTCGTGGCATGGGTGGCGTTCTGGGCCTTCTACGGTCAGGGTTTCGGTGCCGAGAACATGGCAAGCGTGTTCAGCTTCGGCGCGGCCTACATGCTCGTGATCGTGATCGAGCCGCTGGCCGATCTTGCCGTCCTCGCCGGCGCCAAGGGGTTGCGCGATCTCGGGTTCGGTCGTTTCCTGACGCATCGCGTCTATCACACCGCCTGAGCCCACGCCCGACCTGTCGACAAGACCGGCGGACCCTTGAGAAAGGGGCCGCCGTTTTCCCTTGAGGATATCCCAGACATGCCCGCCAAGACCCCCGCCACCATCGTCACCGGCTTCCTCGGCGCCGGCAAGACCACGCTCATCCGCCACATGCTCGACAATGCCGAAGGCCGCCGCATCGCGCTGATCATCAACGAATTCGGCGACCTCGGCGTCGACGGCGACATCCTCAAGGGCTGCGGCTCCGAGGCCTGCAGCGACGACGACATCGTCGAGCTGTCGAACGGCTGCATCTGCTGCACCGTGGCCGAGGATTTCATCCCGACGATGGAGGCGCTGCTGGCCCGCGAAACGCCCCCCGATCACATCGTGATCGAGACCAGCGGCCTGGCCCTGCCGCAACCGTTGGTCCGCGCCTTCAACTGGCCCGGCATCTCGACCCGCGTCACCGTCGACGGCGTGGTCACCGTGGTCGACGGCAAGGCGGTCAGCGAAGGTCTCTTCGCCGGCAACCTCGCCGCGATCGAGGCCCAGCGCGCGGCGGACGAGAACCTCGACCACGAAACGCCCCTGTCCGAACTGTTCGACGATCAGCTTGCCTGCGCCGACATGATCGTGGTCAACAAATCCGACCTGCTCAGCGAGGCCGAACTGGCCCGCACCACCGCCGGCATCAAATCCGGCGCCCGCGACGGCGTGCAGGTGGTGCAATCGACCATGGGCGCGCTCCCGGTCGAGGTGCTGCTGGGCCAGGGCATCGGCGCCGAGGCCGATCTCGACGCCCGCGGCGAGGTGCATCACCATCACCACGATCATGACGACGATCACGATCACGATCACGATCACCACCACGAACACGGCCATGACGATTTCGAAAGCTTCGTCGTCACCCGCCCCGAAATCGCCGACCCGCAGGCCTTCGCCGAACAGATCGCCGACCATCCGTGCCCACCAGATCCTGCGCCTCAAGGGCTTTGCCGCCGTGGCCGGCAAACCGATGCGGCTGGCGATCCAGGCCGTCGGCCCGCGCGTCGACACCTATTTCGACCAACCCCTCGGCACCGGCCCCCGCGAAACCCGCCTGGTGGTGATCGGTCAGGCCGGGCTCGACCGCGCCGCCATCGAAAAGGCCCTGCTGTCATGATCAAGGTCACCCCCGCCTCGCCGCTCGAACCCGGCGCCCGCGCCCTTCTGGAAGCCAGCCATGCGCTGATGGAATCGCTCTTTCCGTCCGAGGCGAACCACTATCTCGACCTCACTCAGCTGCAGGCGCCGCACATCCATTTCTTCACCGCCAGCGAAGGCGACACCACGCTGGGCACCGGCGCGCTTGCGGTGAAGGACGGCTATGGCGAGGTGAAATCCATGTTCACCGCACCCGAGGCCCGCGGCAAGGGCTGCGCCAGCGCCCTCCTGCGCGCGATCGAGGACCAGGCCCGCGGCCTCGGCCTGCCGCTCCTGCGGCTCGAAACCGGCTCCAAGCTGCATGACGCGCACCGGCTCTATGGCCGCCACGGCTTCACGCCCTGCGGCCGCTTCGGCGATTATCCCGAAAACGAATATTCGCTCTTCATGGAAAAAGCGCTGTGAGCCCGGCTCCGCGCCTTTCAGCTGTCGCCGGACCCGTCCCCAGAGCGTCTGGCGTCATCACCGGCTTTCCCGGCGTCTGCTTCGGCCGCCGCCTTCATGCGGGCCAGAAGCTCGGCCTTGCCGGGACGCTGGCCAAAGGGCTTCTTGTTGCTGCCCGGCGCGTTGTGCTCGCTGTGGCGGGGGGCGTTCCGGCCGATCTTGGGCGCGCCTGCTGCCTTGTAATCCATGATCTCGTCCTCATCATCCGCCTTCGCCCGGCTCTTGCGCCAATCCGGCGCGCCACACAAGCGGATTTCACCGCCCGCGCCGGCCGCCCGATCCGAAAACACCCGCTCTGATGCACCTGCTCGCCGCCACCCCCGGCGCTATCGACGATGGCGCCGAGCCGGTCGATCCCGGCCAGACCCCGGCCGATGTCGTCTTCCCTCTCTACCGCCGATACCGAACTGGCTGCGCTGTCAGGAGCCCCGTGCCGAAATGGACGCCCCGCCGACCCTTCGGCTGGTCAACCTCACCCATCTGCAGCACCCGATGTCGGTCGACCTGCATCTCGACGCCACCGCCACCCGCTCGCGCCTCGTCATCGCCCGGGTGCTGGGCGGCACCGGCTATTGGCGCTATGGGGTCGAGCAATATTCCGCCCGGCTGCACGCCGCCGGTGTCCCCCTCGTCCTCCTGCCCGGCGACGACAAGCCCGATGCCGAACTGCGCGCCCTCTCGACCGTCGCGGACGAGGATTACGACGCGCTCTGGGCCTATCTGGTCGAAGGCGGCCCGCAGAACAGCGCCAATTTCCTGACCTATGCCGGCGCCCTGCTCTCGGGCGGGGAAAAGCCCGCGCCCGCCGCGCCGCTCACCGCGCCGGGGTCTGTGGCCCGGCGCCGGGGTGGCCAGTCTCTCCGCCGCCCGCGCGCAGTGGACCGAAGGCGCGCCGGTCGTTCCCATCGTCTTCTACCGCTGGTCCAGGGCGCCGGCTCTTCCCGGTGAACCGCCTCACCCGCGCCCTCTTGCGTGCAGGCTGAACCCGCTGCCGGTCTTCGTCGCCTCGGCAAGGTTGGTCTCCCGGAGGCCCACGCTCGACAGCCTCTTCTACCAGGCCCCGCCGGCAGCGATTCCTCGCGCCACCGCCCGCGCCGTCGGCTCGCCCCCATCCCGGCGACGACAGCCCAGCGAACCCGCTCACCGCGCCTTCGGCCAACCAGGCCCCGGTCTTCCAACTGGTCCTCGCCGCCACCACGGAAGAGGCCTGGGCCACCGGCCTCACCGGCCTTTCGGCCCGCGACATCGCCATGAACGTCGCCCTCCCCGAGGTCGACGGCCGCGTCCTGACCCGCGCCATCAGCTTCAAGGGCGAGGCCTTCTTCGACGAGGCCACCCAATGCCCGATCGCCACCTACCGCGCCGAAGGCTCGCGGATCGACTTCACCGCAAGGCTCGCCGCCAACTGGGCCCGGCTGCGCGCCACCCCGGCCCAAGATCGCAAGATCGCCCTGGTGCTGGCCAACTATCCCAACAAGGACGGCCGGCTGGCCAACGGCGTCGGCCTCGACACCCCAGCGGCCACCGTCCACACGCTCTCTCTGCTGGCGGCCGAAGGTTACCCCGCGTCATCCGATCCCCCGCCGACAGCGATGCCCTGATGCAGGCGTCCTCGAGGCCCCACCAACTGGCTCACCGACCGCGCCAGCCGCCGCGGCGCGGCGTTCGAAACTCTCCATGGCCGATTATCAGATCGGCTATGCCCAGCTGCCCTGGTCCCTGCGCGAGGCGATGAAACCCGCTGGGGCAAGCCCGAACACCAGGACCCGTTCTTCACCCCGGGCGAGGTCGATTGCGGCCACTTCTCGCTCTCGGTGCTGCAGTTCGGCAATATCGTGGTCGGCATCCAGCCCGCCCGCGGCTATAACATCGACCCGACCGACACCTACCATTCCCCCGATCTGGTGCCGCCGCACGAGCTGCCTCGCCTTCTATTTCTGGCTGCGCCATGTCCCACGGCGCCCAGGCCATCGTGCACATGGGCAAGCACGGCAATCTCGAATGGCTGCCGGGCAAGGCGCTGGCGCTCAGCGAAGAATGCTGGCCCAGGGAGCCGTCTTCGGCCCGACCCCGCATCTCTATCCCTTCATCGTCAACGACCCGGCTTCGGCACCCAGGCCAAGCGCCGCGCCGGTGATGATCGTCGATCACCTCACCCGCCCGCTCACCCGGGCCGAAACCTATGGCCCCCTGCGCGACCTCGAAGCGCTGGTCGACGAATATTACGAGGCGGCCGGCGTCGACAGCCCCCGCCGTATTCCCACCTCCGGCGCGAGATCCTGTCGCTCTCCGCCACCACCGGCCTCGACACCGATGTCGGCATGACCGGCACCGACGAGGCACCGACCTGGCGAAACTCGGCGCTATCTCTGCGAGCTGAAAGAGGCCCAGATCCGCGACGGGCTCCATATCTTCGGCCAATCGCCCGAGGGCCAGCGAAACCGACCTCCTCATCGCCCTCACCCGCATCCCGCGCGGCGACGGCAAGGGCTCCGACGCCTCGCTGATCCGCGCCCTCGCCGCCGACCTCGGGCTCGGCTTCGACCCTCTCGATGCCGATATGGCCGCCCCCTGGACCGGCCCCCGCCCCGCGGCCCTCGACAATGCACCCGGCACATGGCGCTCCGCCGGCGACACCATCGAACGGCTCGAAACCACTCGCACAACGGCTGCTGCAGGGCCGCCCTGCGGGACGGTGGGCGGGGCGATGGCGCAGCCGAGCGCAGAGCCCACCGCTCCCGGTCCCGCCTCCGGGGCCGTCCTCACCGCAATCGAAACCACCCTCCGCCCCACCCTCCGCGCCTGTGGCGGGGCCGAAGGCGCGGGGCTCCTCACCGGCCTCTCTGGCCGTTTCGTCACGCCGGGCCCCTCGGGCGCCCACCCGCGGCCGGCTCGACCGCTGCCCACCGGGCGCAACTTCTTCTCGGTCGATGCCGCGCCGTGCCCACCCCCACCACTGGGCGCTGGAGCAATCAGCCAACCTCCTGATCGAGAAACACCTGCAGGCCAGGGCGACTGGCCCGCGCGATGCTGATCACCGCACGGGGCACCGCCAGCGCATACGCACCGGCGGCGGCGACATCGCCCAGGCCACGGCGCTCATGGGCGTGAAGCCCACGGGACGCCGCCTCGCGCCGCGTGACGGAGGTTCGAGGATCCTGCCGCAGACCACCCTCGCCCGCCCCCGGGTCGACGTTACCCTGCGCATCTCGGGCTTCTTCCGCGATGCCTTCCCGCAGCTCATCGCGCTCTTCGACTCGGCCGCCCGCGCCGTGCAGCAGCTCGACGAGCCGGAAGACATCAACCCCGCCGCCGCCCGCGCCCGCGCCAGCGGCGCGCAGCCCCGCATCTACGGCTCGAAACCCGGGGCCTACGGCGCCGGCCTTCGAGAAGCGATGATCACGACGAACGGCTCTGGGCCGACAAATCCGACCTCGCCCGCGCCTATCTCGAATGGGGCTCCTATGCCTATGGCGCCGGGCTCGAAGGCGCCCGCGACCGCAAGGCTTCGAGACCCGCCTGTCTGAGCCGACGCCATCGTCCAGAACCAGGACAACCGCGAACACGACCTGCTGGACGGCGACGATTACTATCAGTTCGGCGGCGCCGCCGCCGCGTCTCGACCCTGCAATCCCGCGACGTGCCGCTCTATCACAACGACCACTCGCGCCCCGAACGCCCCCGTCATCCGCACTCTGGATGACGAGATCGCCCGCGTCGTCCGCTCGCGCGTCGTGAACCCGAAATGGATCGACGGGGTCAAACGCCACGGCTACAAGGGCGCCTTCGAAATCGCCGCCACGGTGGATTACCTCTTCGCCTTCGCCGCCGCACGGCACCGTCCGCGACCACCATTTCGACATGGTCGAGGCCGCCTTCCTGGAGACACGACGACACCCGCCGCCAGTTCATCGCCGACCACAACGCCCCGGCGCTGCGCGGTCGCGAACACTGGCCGAGGCGATCGACCGCGGCGATCTGGCAACCCGTTCCAGCTCGGCCCGCCCGCATCGCGGGTCATAACTCATGACGACAGCCCGCCGCCCGCCAGAGGGTTTGCGCCGCCTTCGGCGTCGCAGCGGGGCCTCGCTTCGCTCGGCCTGCCGACACCTCTGCACCTGAACCTTCGGCGCTCGACCACGCAATGCGATTCAGTATTTGGAGAAAGATGAAAGGGGGGCGGCGCCTTCGTCCCTGCCGCTCATCTTTCCCGAAGGACGCATTCCCCGCTTTCGCCCCGAGACCAGACAGATGACCCCGCACCATTGTCCGAAGCCTCGACTTCACCGCGCTCCGCGCTCCTCACCCAGGCCTTCGCCTATATGGACAGCCGGATCGACCCGCCTCCTCGCTCGGCGCCATGTCCCCCGACACGCTCCCGCGCCGAGGCCGCAGCCAAGGAAGTCTGGGTGATCGAACAGGCCGGCGCGCCGATCGCCTGCATGATCCTCACGCCGAAGCCCGACACGCTCTATCTCGGCAAGCTCGCCACCGACCCGGGCCAGCGCCGCAAAGGCCTTGCCGCCGCCTCTTCGCCCAGGCCGAGACCCGCGCCCGCGCCACGGGCCTGCCGTCGATCACCCTGGAAACCCGGGTCGAGCTGACCGAAAACCACGCCACCTTCGCGGCGCTGGGCTTCGTGCAAACCGGCGAAAGCGCCCATCCCGGCTACAGCCGGCCCACGTCCTTCACCTTCCGGAAATCCCTCTGAGCCGCGCACCCCGCGGGCGGGCGGGCGGGGCGATCCGCGTCCCGCAGGAGCGCGCCGTCCGCCGGCCTCAATCGCCCAGCTTGGCGTGAATCTCGTCCAGGTCGATCTCGCCCACCGGCATCTTGTTCGACGGGTCGTCGAAATCGTATTTGAACAGCTCGAAATCGCGGTGATAGATTTCCCGGATCAGGTGCATCGACAGATCGTCGAAATAGTCCTCCACCGGATGCGCCCGCTTGGGCCGTGGCCCTCGCTCTCGTTGAAGCGCGGCACATCCCTTCAGCTTCACCTTCACCGGCGTCTCGATATGGTCCAGGACATCCTGCATCCCGTCGTTGAACTTCTCCGGTCCAGAAAAACCTTGTCGTACCGCCCGCCATTGACGATGAAGGTGCTGACATGGCCCGACATCGCGCTCCAGTGGAGTGTCCGGCTCCATCGGCCGGCGCCAGCGGTGGTGTCGCGCACGAACAGCAGGAACCGCCGGAAGCTCTTGATCTGGTCGAATTCGAAGCCGCTCGGGCTCGCCCACCTCGATCCCGTATTTCTGGATCAGCAGCGGCACCAGATTGCCGCGGTATCGCTTGCCGTTGCGCTGGATGCCGCAGATCTTGTCGAAGAAGGACGACAGCACGCGGGTATAGGGGTTGCGCACGCAGGTGAAGGCATAGCTCTGATGCGTCTTCACATTGGCATTGATCAACGGCTGGCTCGCCTCCATCGACCATTTGTGCATCCCGTGCTGCGCATCGTGGATGTCGCCGTCGAAGAACTCGCCATGATCGGAATAGAACATGATCTGCCCGATGGTCGAGCAGGCGCATTTCGGCACCACCCGGTAAACGACACTCTCGCTTTCCGTCATCCAGGTTCCCGGAAAACCCATCGCCCACTGCCTCCGCGAAGACTTCTTCGTTCTTGTCTTTCCTGCCTTATAGCAATTGAGAAAAACCTAAACAAACCCTGATTGCGCAGGCCGCCGCCGCCTGTGTCCGCGCCGCCGCGCCCAAGGCATGGGCACGATGGCCCGCCCGGGGCAAAAAAGACATGACAAAGCCGGTTTATTCAGCCGCCATTCACCTCTATCAAGGTAAACAAACCCGGGCAGACGGAGCAGATTGGTCACAATATGGCAAAAATCGCCTTCATATTGCTGTGCCACAAGGACCCCGAGGCCATCATCAAGCAGGCCGAGCGGCTGACGGCCGTGGGCGATTACATGTCGATCCATTTCGACGCCCGCGCCAAGCCCGAATTCTACGCCCGGATCCGCGCCGCGCTCGACGGCAATCCCAACGTCACCTTCGCGCGTCGCCGGATCAAATGCGGCTGGGGCGAATGGTCCCTGGTGCAGGCCACGCTCAACGCCGTCGAGGCCGCGGTCGAGGCCTTTCCCCGCGCCACCCATTTCTACATGCTCTCGGGCGATTGCATGGCGATCAAATCGGCCGAATACGCGCATGAATTCCTCGACCGCGAGGATGTCGATTACGTCGAAAGCTTCGACTATTTCGACAGCGACTGGATCAAGACCGGCTGGAAGGAAGAACGGCTGATCTATCGCCACTGGTTCAACGAACGCACCCAGAAGCGCCGCTTCTACTGGATGTTCGAGGCGCAGAAGCGGCTCGGCCTGACCCGCGCCATCCCCGAGGACATCCAGGTCATGATCGGCAGCCAATGGTGGTGCCTGCGCCGCCGCACCGTCGAATGGATCCTCGATTTCACCAAGCGGCGCAAAGACGTCATGCGCTTCTTCCGCACCACCTGGATCCCGGACGAAACCTTCTTCCAGACCCTGGTCCGCCACCTGGTCCCCGAACACGAGATTCGCTCGCGCACGCTCACCTTCTTGATGTTCACCGATTACGGTATGCCGGTGACCTTCTATAACGACCACTACGACCTGCTGCTGTCCCAGGATTTCCTCTTCGCCCGCAAGATCTCCCCCGAGGCGCAAGAGCTGAAGCGCCGGCTCGGCCTGCTTTACGCCACCCGCGGCTGGGATTTCAAAATCTCGAACGAGGGCCGCTCGCTGTTCAAGTTCCTCACCGGCCGCGGCCGCATCGGCCGCCGCTTCGCGACCCGCTTCTGGGAAACCGAAAGCACGCTGGGCCGCGAACGCGAACTGCTGATCATCCTGTGCAAGAAATGGCACGTCGCCAAGCGTCTGGTCGACCGCATCCGCGCCATGACCAACATCCCCTGCATCGAATACCTGTTCAACGAAGAGGCCTGCCGGCTGCCCGATCTGGGCGGCATCCAGTCGACCATGGGCAAGCGCCACCGCCATCGCCGGGCGCTGATGCGGATGCTGTTCGACTATTACGACACCGACCGTCTGATCATCTGCCTCGACCCCAACAACATCGACTTCCTGCACGATTTCTGCGGCGACCGCTCGGTCACCCGCCTGCTCGAGATCGAATGCATCTTCACCGACGATTACCTGATCGGCCACGCCAAGCGGGTCGGGTTGGCGGGCGAAAAGACGCCGCAGGAAACGCTGACCGGCTGCCGCCCACGATCCGCGGCGACATGCAGTTCGAAAGCGATCAGATCCGCGACGCCGATTTCGCCAACCACTACCGTATCCGCGAATCCGAATCGCCCGAGGTCAATGCCGAGGCGTTGCAGAACTTCCTCGCCATCGGCCATGACAAGGCGGTCGAGATCGCCGCGACGCACTATCTCTATTCCGACTGACCCCAGCCGCATTGCGCAGGAAGCGGGTCGCCCGCGACCCGCCCGCCCGGCCATGATCGGGGCTCCAACCGGCAAGGAGCCCGCCATGACCATCGCCTTCCTCCCGATCCCGACCGAGACCGCCCGCGCTCTGGCGCCCGGCGCGCCCCGACGCCTATGGCAACCCGCCCGAGCGTGCCATCTGCCCCGGCCCCGGCGCGCCCTGCCGGCACTGCCTCGATTACATCCCCGAAGGCGCCGAGATGCTGATCCTCGCCCATTCGCCGTTCGGCGCCCGGCAGCCCTATGCCGAGACCGGCCCGATCTTCCTCTGTGCCGGCGATTGCCCCGCCTTCGACACCGCCTGCGGCGTGCCGCCGATCTTCCGCAACAGCCCCATGCTGATCCGCGCCTATGGGCGGAACGAGCGCATCCTCTACGGTACCGGCGCCGTGGTGCCGCCCGACCGGCTCGCGGCCGAATGCGCCGCCCGGCTCGACCGCCCCGAGGTGGCCTTCGTCCATGTCCGCTCCGCCACCAACAACTGCTTCCAGGCCAGGGTCGAACGCGCAGGCTGAACGCATCCGGGCGGTCTTGCCCCGCGCCGTAGGATCGCCCATATTCGCCCCCTGCAGACCCATCGGAACCAAGGACCCGCGCCCATGACCACCACGGCCCCCGAAACCCGCATCGTCGACACCTGGCGCGTCTCCTGCGACGGCGGCGAAGGCGCGCTCGGCCATCCTCGCGTCTGGCTCTCGATCCCAGCGAAACCGGTGTCGTCGAATGCCCCTATTGCGATGCCCGGATCGTGCACCGCAGCTTCGAGGGCAAGGTCGATTGCTGCGCCCCAGTCGGTTTTCGCTGCGAAAACCGGCTTGAAATCCGTCGCGGATTTCCGCCCTCCCCAACCGCGCGCGCACAAATCCTCGAAGGATTTGCAACCGAATTCGCGCCGGAATTCGCCCCCGGCCGCAATCCCTCTGGCCCCGCGCGCGCCCTTGTGCGACACCTGAGCCCACCAACGGGGGAAACGCATATGTCATTCGGCAAAGGCCACCTGCACCTGATCGACGGTCGGCCTTCATCTTCCGCGCCTATCACGCCCTGCCGCTGCTCACGCGCAAGTCCGATCGGGCTGCCCATCGGCGCCGTCGCGGGCCGGCAAATGCAGAAGTATGTCGAGGACGCCACCGGCCCCGACGCCCCCACCCATGCCGCCGTGATCTTCGACTATTCCGGCAAGAGCTTCCGCCACGCGCTCTATCCCGACTCCAAGGCCAACCGCCCCCCCGCGCCCGAAGACCTGGTGCCGCAATTCCCCCTGACCCGCGAAGCCACCCGCGCCTTCAACGTCGCCTGCCACGAGATCGAGGGCTACGAGGCCGACGACATCATCGCCACCCTCGCCGTGCAGGCCCGCGCGGCGGGTGGCCGGGTGACGATCATCAGTTCGGACAAGGACCTGATGCAGCTGGTCGGCGGCGGGGTCGAGATGCTCGATGCGATGAAGAACCGCCGCATCGACCGCGACGGCGTGGTCGAAAAGTTCGGCGTCCCGCCCGAACGCGTGGTCGATGTCCAGGCCCTGGCCGGCGACTCGGTCGATAACGTCCCCGGCGCCCCCGGCATCGGCATCAAGACCGCCGCGCTGCTGATCAACGAATTCGGCGATCTCGACACGCTTCTGGCGCGGGCATCGGAAATCCCCCAGCCCAAGCGCCGCGAAACCCTGATCGAAAAGGCCGACCAGATCCGCATGTCCCGCAGCCTGGTGCAGCTCAAGGAAGACACGCCGCTCGACTTCAGCCTCGACGATCTCGAGGTGATGGACCCCGACCCCGAGGTGCTGCTGCCCTTCCTTGCCTCGATGGAGTTCCGCACCCTTTCGAAGCGCATCGCCGACAAGCTGGGCATCGACGCCCCGATCATCGCCGAGGCGCCCACGTCAGGGGGCGACGAGGCCGCGCCCGAACCCGATTTCCCCGCCATCGCGCCCGAGACCTATGACTGCGTGCGCGATGATGCTGCATTGCAGCAATGGATCGACCTGATCCATACCCGTGGGTATGTTGCCGTCGATACCGAGACCACCTCGCTCGACGAAATGCAGGCCGAACTGGTGGGCATCTCGCTTTCGGTCGAGCCGGGCAAGGCCTGCTATATCCCGCTGGGCCACAAGGACGGCAACAGCGACGACCTGTTCGGTTCGGACAAGCTGGCCGACGGGCAGATGCCGCTCGACCGGGCGCTGGCGCTGCTGAAACCGCTGCTCGAGGATGACGCGATCCTCAAGATCGGCCAGAACATGAAATACGACGCCAAGATTTTCGCGCGCCAAGGCATTGATATCGCACCGATAGACGACACGATGCTGATGTCCTACGCGCTGCATTCGGGCCTGCACGGCCATGGCATGGACACGCTCAGCGAACGCTATCTCAACCACCAGCCGATCCCGATCAAATCGCTTCTGGGTTCGGGCAAATCCGCCATCACCTTCGACCGGGTGCCGGTCGACGACGCGGTCAAATACGCCGCCGAAGATGCGGACATCACGCTGCGGCTGTGGCACCTGTTCAAGCCGCAACTGCATCGCGCCCGGGTGACGACCGTCTATGAGACGCTCGAGCGCCCGCTGGTTTCCGTACTAAAGCGTATGGAAATGGACGGCATCACCATCGACCGCGACACGCTTTCGCGCATGTCGAACGCCTTCGCCCAGAAGATGGCCGGGCTCGAGGCCGAGCTGCACGAGATGGCCGGGCACGATTTCAACGTCCAGTCCCCGGCCCAGGTCGGCCAGATCCTGTTCGACGAGATGGCGCTCGAAGGCGGCAAGAAGACCAAGACCGGGCAATGGTCCACCCCGGCGGATGTGCTGGAAGACCTTGCAACGGAACATGATTTTCCCGCTCGCATCCTCGACTATCGGCAGCTGCAGAAGCTGAAGAGCACCTATACCGACGCGCTGCAGACCCATATCAACCCGGAAACCGGGCGGGTGCACACATCTTACGTCCAGACCGGCGCCAATACCGGGCGGCTGGCCTCGACCGATCCCAACCTGCAGAACATACCCGTACGTACGGAAGAGGGCCGCCGCATCCGCGAAGCCTTCGTCGCGCCCGAGGGCAAGACCCTGGTCAGCCTCGACTATTCCCAGATCGAGCTGCGCATCCTTGCCCATGTCGCCGATATCGGCTCGATGAAGCAGGCGTTCCGCGACGGGCTCGACATCCACGCCATGACCGCGTCCGAGATGTTCAACGTGCCGCTGGACCAGATGACGCCCGATATCCGCCGCCGCGCCAAGGCGATCAATTTCGGCGTGATCTATGGCATTTCCGGCTTTGGCCTGGCCCGCAACCTGCGCATCCCCCGCTCCGAGGCGCAGGCCTTCATCGACGCCTATTTCGAGCGCTATCCCGGCATCCGCGCCTATATGGACAATACGGTCGCGTATGCAAAGGAGCACGGCCATGTGAAGACCCTGTTCGGCCGCGTCATCCATACGCCCGAGATCAACGCCAAGGGCCCCACCGCGGGTTTCGCCCGCCGCGCCGCGATCAACGCCCCGATCCAGGGCACCGCCGCCGATGTCATCCGCCGCGCCATGATCCGGATGCCCGCCGCCATCGAAGGCCAGCCCGCCAAGATGCTGCTGCAGGTGCATGACGAATTGCTGTTCGAGGTCGAGGCCGGCGCCACCGACGCCCTGATCGACAGCGCCCGCGCGGTGATGGAGGGCGCCGCCGCGCCGGCCGTGCATCTCGACGTGCCGCTGATCGTCGATGCCGGCCAGGGCCGCAACTGGGCCGAGGCGCACTGACCTTCCCGGCCCGGTAAACACTCTGTTGCCGCCGACGCGCTTGCGGGGAATCACCGCTTTTGACACATTTCGGCCATGTTTTTCACGCGCGCCCTCCTTTTCGCTGCCTGTCTCGGTCTTTGCCTGGCCCAGGGCCCGGCTTGGGCCGAAAAGCGCCCGGAACAGCCGCGCGTGCTGGTTCTGGGCGATTCGCTCTTGGCCTCGCACGCGATTTCCGGCCGCGCGGTGGGCAACCGCCTGTCGCATATGCTGAAGACCCCGGTCGAGGATCATTCCGTGGCCGGCGCGCGGATGATCTATAACCTGCCGATCACCGGCGCCATGGGCCTGTCGATCCCCAAGCAATGGCGCGGCGGCGACTGGGACTGGGTCGTCCTGAACGGCGGCGGCAACGATCTGTGGCTGGGCTGCGGCTGTCAGGAGGACGACTGCAAGCACAAGATGAACCGGCTGATCGCCGAAAACGGCCGCAAGGGCGCCATTCCCGGCCTGGTCTCGAAGATCCGCAAATCCGGCGCCAGGGTGATCATCGTCGGCTATCTGCGCAGCCCCGGCTTTTCCTCGCCCATCGAAAGCTGCAAGGACGAGGGCGACGAGCTCGAGGCGCGGATCTCGCGGCTGGCCGATCTCGACCCCGGCATCACCTTCCAGACCCTGACCGATCTGGTCCCCGAGGGCGATCTTTCGTTCCACGCGGCCGACCGGATTCACCCGTCGCTCAAGGGCAGCGCGGCGATTGCCGGGCGTCTGGCGCGGATCATCGCAAAGCACTGACGGATCGGCCGTCGGGCCGGTCGCGCTCAATGTTCGCCGGCGCAGGCTCCGTGATCGCCGAAGGCATCGAGCACCGAACAGGGCGCGCCCTTCTGGCCGGCGCAGCTTTCGCCGATCCGCTCGAGCTCGCGCTCCAGCCCCTTCAACCGGGCGATCCGGTCGCGGATATCGGCCAGGTGCTGCTCGGCAATCGCATGGGTGCGGGCGTGGTCCGACGGGTCCAGCGCGATCAGCGCGCGGATCGCGTCCAGAGGCAGGCCGAGATCGCGGGCATGGCGGATGAAGGCCAGCCGCTCAAGCCCCTCGCGGCCATAGCGCCGCTGGTTGCCCTCGGTCCGCCCCTCGGGCCGCACCAGGCCCAGCTGCTCGTAATAGCGGATGGTCGGCACCTTCACCCCGGTCCGCCGCGCCAGATCGCCGATGGAAAACATTTCTCCGCCCTCTTGAACCTATAGCCGCTAGAGACATTAGGTTCATTCCGAACCCAGACTCAAGAGGCCCTCCCCATGCCGCATGACCATGCCCATCACGGGCACCACCATTCCCACCCCGACCTCTCCGGCGACCGCCGCGTCGCCTGGGCGGTGGGGGTCAACCTGCTCCTCACCGTTGCGCAGATCGTGGCCGGGGTGATCTCGGGCTCTCTGGCGCTGATCGCCGACGCGATCCACAACATGTCGGACGCGCTGTCGCTGGTCATCGCCTTCTACGCCCGCCGCATCGGCCGCCGCCCGGCCGATGCCTCGATGACCTTCGGATATGGCCGGGCCGAGGTGGTGGCCGCCCTGATCAACTATGTCACCCTGATCGTCATCGCCCTCTATATCGCGGCCGAAGGGGTGCAGCGCCTTTTCAATCCGGTCGAGGTCGAGGGCTGGACCGTGGTCATCGTCGCCGGCCTCGCCCTCGCGGTCGACACGGCCACGGCGCTGCTGGTGTTCTCGCTCTCGAAGGACAGCGTCAACATGCGCGCCGCCTTCCTGCACAACCTGGCCGACGCGCTGGGCTCGGTCGCGGTGATCGTCGCCGGCACGCTGATCCTGCTCTATGACTGGCGGTTGATCGACCCGATCGTCACCTTGCTGATCTCGGGCTATATCCTGTGGCACGCGGCCATCGGCATCCGGCCGGTGATCAACATCCTGATGCTGGGCGCGCCGGACGACCTGTCGCTTGCCGATCTGGTCGCGGGGATGGAGGCAGTGCCGGGCGTCGACAACGTCCATCACGTCCATCTCTGGCACATGCAGGAACACGAAGCCGCGCTCGAGGCCCATGTCGCCCTTTCCGACGGCGCCGCGCCCGAACGGGTCAAGAGCGACCTCAAGTCACTCTTGCAGTCGCGTTTCGGGATCAGCCATTCTGTGCTGGAACTCGAAACCGCCCGCGACACCTGCGACCATCCCCAGGTGATCGGCCACCAGTAAGGCCCGCCCATGAACAGCGACACACCCCAACCGACACCGCAGCAGCTTGCCGATGCGCTGGTCGGCATCCTCGATGTCGAACCGGTCGAACTGAATTTCTTCCGCGGCATCGCCACGCCGGGCGGGCGCGGGCGCAGCTTCGGCGGCCAGGTCATCGCCCAGGCGCTGATGGCGGCGATCAAGACGGTGCCGGCCGACCGTCCGGTGCATTCGCTGCACGGCTATTTCATGCGGCCCGGCGATGCCACGGCGCCGGTGCTCTATCAGGTCGAACGCGACCGCGACGGTGGGTCGTTCACCACCCGGCGGGTGGTGGCGGTGCAGAACGGCAAGCCGATCCTGAACCTCGCCGCCTCGTTCCAGATCGAAGAGCCGGGTCTCAGCCATCAGGATACCATGCCCGACGTGCCCCCGCCCGAAGGGCTGAAGACCGAGGCCGAACTGGCCGAGGCGTATGAGGGCGACCTGCCCGATCTCTTCCGCAAATGGCTGCGCACGCCGCGCCCGATCGAGATGCGGCCGGTATCGCTGCGCCCGCCCTTCACGCGCGAGCCGCAGGGCGAACAAAGCTACTGGTTCCGCGTGCCCGGGACCATCGGCGCCAACCCGGCGATGCATCGCGCGGCGCTGGCCTTCGCCTCGGATTTCGCGCTTCTGGGCACGGCGGCCTATGCCCATGGCAAGGCCTTCGCCGACCCGGACATGCAATTCGCTTCGCTCGACCACGCGCTGTGGATCCATGGCGACGTGCAGGCCGACGACTGGATGCTCTATACCATGGACAGCCCCTGGGCCGGCGGCGCCCGCGGCTTCAACCGCGGCCG
>JAWKXE010000042.1:0-29624 GCA_041397165.1 Paracoccaceae bacterium
GTCGTAAAGCCCGCGGGCGGTGCGATAGACCGTGTCGGCCATCTGGGTGGCGTCGTGCAGCGTCACGCGGCGGGTGAGCAGCGCGTGGTTGGCGCGTTTCAGCTTCAGCGTCACCACCCGCCCCGCGAGGCCGCGCGCCTTGGCCCGGGCCGAGACGTTTTCGCTGAGCCGCCAGATATGGCCGTCGAGCAGATCGGGGTCGGAAGTGTCCTCGAAGAAGGTGGTTTCGTTCGAGATCGACTTGATCGGCTCATGCGCCGAGACGCGGCGGCGGTCTTCGCCCCGGGCAAGGTGCCAGAGCCGGTCGCCCATGGCGCCGAAGCGGGCGTGGAGATCGGGTTTGTCCCAGCGCAGCAGGTCGGAAAAGCGGTGAATGCCGGCGCGGTCGAGCTGCGCCTGCATCGCGGCGCCGACGCCCCAGATCAGGCGGACGGGCTTGTCATGCAGGAACTGCGCCGTTTCGGCCTTGCCGATCACCGAGAAGCCGCGCGGCTTGTCGAGATCCGAGGCGATCTTGGCGAGGAACTTGTTGTGGCTGAGCCCGATCGAGCCGGTGAGGCCCAGGTCCTCGTGCATCCGTTTGGTCAGCCGGGCCAGCATGACGGCGGGGGGATGGCCGTGCAGGCGGGCGGTGCCCGAGAGGTCCATGAAGGCCTCGTCGAGGGAGAGCGGCTCGACGTCCGGGGTCAGCTCGTCCATCAGGGCACGGATCTGGCGCGAGACCTCGACATAGAGCGACATGCGCGGGCGGATGACCACGGCGTCGGGGCAGAGCTTGAGCGCCTGGAACATCGGCATGGCCGAGCGGACGCCGCGGATGCGGGCGATATAGCAGGCGGTCGAGACCACGCCGCGCTTGCCGCCGCCGATGATCACCGGTTTCGAGGCCAGCGCGGGATTTTCGCGTTTCTCGACCGAGGCATAGAAGGCGTCGCAATCCATATGCGCGATGGAGAGATCGAACAGCTCGGGGTGCGACGTCACGCGCGGGCTGCCGCAGGCCGGGCAGCGGGTGCCGGCATCATAGGTGTGAAGGCAGGCGCGGCAGAGGGCGGGCATGGGTGGCAGTCTACATGTTCGCGGGATGTTCCGCCAGTGGGCGCGTGTGGGGACGGATGGCCCTGCGCGCGTTTCGTTCGACCGGTCCCGAACGGCCCCGGCTTTCGCCTCGGGTTCGGACGGGCCTTTCGACGACTGCGGCTTGAACGGAACAAAACGCGCTGTAAACGATGCGTTTCGCGGGTTTTTCCTTCCCAAACGCCGGGGTAGACCCAATATGACACCCAAGATTTCGTGAGGAAAGGTATTTGCAATGAACCCGGATCAACTGTTGAACGAGACCTCGAGCGGGTCGGTCGTGCTGCTTTTGCTGGCGGCCTTCATCATCCTGTCGATTTTCCTGGGCGTGCGGATCGTGCCGCAGTCGGAAAAGCATGTGGTCGAACGCTTCGGGCGGCTGCGCGCCGTGCTGGGGCCGGGGATCAACTTTATCGTGCCGTTCCTCGACCGGGTGCGGCACAAGGTTTCGATTCTGGAGCGGCAGCTGCCGACCCATAACCAGGATGCGATCACCAGCGACAACGTGCTGGTGCAGGTCGAGACGTCGGTGTTCTATCGCATCCTGGAGCCGGAGAAGACGGTGTACCGGATCCGCGATGTCGACGCGGCGATCGAGACCACGGTGGCGGGCATCGTGCGGGCCGAGATCGGGCGGATGGAGCTGGACGAGGTGCAATCGAACCGGGCGGCGCTGATCAGCCATATCAAGGAAGCGGTGGCCGATGCGGTGGACAACTGGGGCATCGAGGTGACGCGGGCCGAGATCCTGGACGTGAACCTGGACCAGGCGACGCGCGAGGCGATGCTGCAGCAGCTGAACGCCGAGCGCGAGCGGCGGGCGGTGGTGATGCGGGCGGAGGGTGCCAAGCGCGCCATCGAGCTGAACGCCGAGGCCGAGCTTTACGCCGCCGAGCAGGTCGCCAAGGCGCGGCGCATCCAGGCCGATGCCGAGGCCTATGCCACCGGTGTGGTGGCGCAGGCGATCCGCGAGAATGGCATCGAGGCGGCGCAATACCAGGTGGCGCTGAAGCAGGTCGAGGCGCTGGTCAAGGTGGGCGAGGGCCAGGGCAAGCAGACGGTGATCCTGCCGGCGAATATCCTGGACGCCTTCGGCGATGCCTTCACCATGCTGAAAGGGGCGAAGTGATGGATTACGCCAATACCTGGTGGGTCTGGGTCGCGGCGGGCATCGTCCTGGGCATTCTGGAACTGTTCGCGCCGGGCTTCATCTTCGTGGGCTTCGCGGTGGGCGCCGTGGCGGTCGGCCTGCTGCTGGTCGTCGGCGGGCAGGTCTCGGCGATCCTGACCGGGTCGATCTCGGTCAAGTTGCTGGTCTTCGCGCTGGCCTCGCTGGTGGCGTGGCTGGTGCTGCGCCGCATCGAGGGCGAGCGCAAGGGCCAGAAGAAGCTGTGGGATACCGATATCAACGAGGACTGAGCCCGGAGGCGAGGCGCGTGCGGCGTCGACCGGCGGGGTGGTGGGTTGGCACCCACCCTACACCGCGGGACGGGCCGCATAGGGTGGGTGCCAACCCGCCGTCCCCGGAGAGAGCGGTGGAGCGTCAGACGAAGAGCGTGTCGTCGGTGACGATATCGGCCATGGTCAGCGTCGCGTCGTAGACGGTGACGGTGCCCAGCACGGTGCCGGCGACGGCATCGGTCAGCAGCACCAGCGTGTCGCCGCCCGACAGCGCCGTCAGCGCGACATCGACCCCGCTTTCGATCACGATCCGGTCGCCCTCGGCCGCGTCGAAGCCGCGCAATTCGTCGTTGCCGTTGTCCGAGGCGGCGAAGAGGAAGGTGTCGGCGCCGGCATAGCCGGCCAGGTTGTCGTTGCCGGTGCCGCCGATGAGGGTGTCATCGCCATCGCCGCCACGGATGTAATCGTCGCCGGCATCGCCCGACAGCCAGTCGTCGCCCTCGTCGCCATAGAGCGTGTCGTCGCCGTCGCCGCCGGTGAGGGTGTCGTCGTGCAGCCCGCCATAGAGCGCGTCGTTGCCGAGCCCGCCATCCATCCGGTCGCGGCCGTCGCCGCCATAGAGCGTGTCATGCCCGGCCTGGCCCAGCCGGTCGTGGCCGGTGCCGCCCGAGAGCGTGTCGTTGCCGGTGCCGGCGATCAGAACGTCGTTCTGGTCGCCGCCGCCAGGTAATCGTTGCCGGCGTCGCCGAACAGCCGGTCATTGCCTTCGCCGCCATAGAGCGTGTCGTCGCCGTCGGCCATAGAGCGTATCGTCCGCCTTCGTCGCCCGACAGCTTGTCGTTGCCGGCGCCACCGACCAGCAGGTCGCGGCCGGTGCCGCCGCCGAGGTAATCGTCACCGAGCCCGCCCAGCAGCCGGTCGTTGCCGTCGCCGCCATAGAGCGTGTCGTGCCCGGCACGGCCGGCCAGCCGGTCGTTGCGGCACCGCCGCCCAGCATTGTGTCGTTGCCGGTGCCGCCGCGCAGCACGTCATTGCCCCAGTCGCCATAGAGGTAATCGTTGCCGCCCAGCCCGGCCAGCGTGTCGTCGTCGTTGCCGCCGCCCAGCGTGTCGTCGCCGGCGCCGCCCGACAGCAGGTCGTTGCCGTCGCCGCCATAGAGGTTGTCATGGCCGACGCCGCCGATCAGCGTGTCGTGACCGTTGCCGCCGTTGGCCTCGTCATTGCCGACCTGGCCGAGGATCAGGTCATGGCCGTCGCCGCCATTCATGTGATCGTTGCCATAGCCGCCGCGGATGGTGTCGTTGCCGCCATCGCCATTGCCGGTATCGTCGCCGGCCCCCAGCAGCAGGATATCGCCCAGGTCGTCGCCCTGGACATGGTCGGCGGCGCCGGTGCCGAAGTAATACGAGCGCCCGCCATTCGTGCCGCCGGTCATCACCCAGGTCAGCCAATGCGCCAGGTCGGTGATGGTGGCGTTGCGGTTGCCGTCCTCGTTCAGGATGCGGTCGCCGTCGATCTCGAAGCCGAGGTGATAGATGCCGTCGAACACGGTGTTGACCAGCTGGTCGTCCTCGAGCTCGGCCGAGCCGCCATCGTTCTGCACGGTGATAGCCGGTTTCCTCGTGCCCTCGTCATCGCCGTGAAAGACGAGGAATTCGTCATAGTAATGCGCCCGGATATGAAGGCGTTGATGGTATAGTCATCCTCGATCTGGATGAGGCCGTCGTCGAACAGGTGATTGACCTCGGTGCCTCGGCGATCATGTGGTTGATACCGTCGGCCGCCGGGTGCCGCCGATGATGTCGGCCTGCGAGATATGGCCCGACGGGTCCGGGTCGGCCCAGATCATGTCGATGATGGTGTCGAGATTGGTGCCGGTGGTGCCTTGGGTCAGGTTCGCCATGGGTATATCATCCTTGATTGTGTGCCTCTGGGGGTTACACGCGGGTTCACGACGCAGGTTTGGCAGGATTATGGCCGTGGGGTGACGGAAATCGCGCATCGGCGGATTTCGGCCGTGAAAATGGCGAATATCTGCGGAAATCCGGGGTTTACGAGCGTTTATTTGCCGGAATTCGGCCCCGGCTCCGGGGCGTCGGGGCCATGCAGGAAGGTCAGTTGCCGCGACAGCGCCGCGCCCTTGACCAGCCAGGCCAGGCCGAAGGCCCAGACGGCGACGGTTTCGACCCAGAAGGTGAAGTGCCAGGCCGGGTCCCAGCCGAAGGGATCGCCCAGGATCAGCTTCACCGTCAGAAGTGCTGCGACCATGGCCAGGATGACCCAGCCGCAGGCGCGATAGAGCCGGTTGCGGCGGGTCTTGTGGCGGCCGGGGGCGGGGCTGTCGGATTTGGGGAAGAGCCGCAGGCACATGATGGCCAGAGCGGTCAGGAACACCCCGGCGGCGCCGAAATGCAGCGTGTTCTGCAGGCTGTCGCTGGCGATCAGGCGGTCGAACAGGCTGGGCGAGGGCGCCGCTTGAGCGGCGGCGCTGTCGCAGAGCGTGGGCACCAGCGCCACGGCCAGCGCGCCCGCCCCGGCGGTGGTCGAGACGCCCCAGTCCGACAGGATCTCGCCCGGGCGGCGGTCGTAGCCGTAATAGGTGATCAGGACGACGCCGATGCCGGTGAGGGTGAGGACGAAGACGTCGCGCATCGCGGTGAAGTAGAATTCCGAGATCGAGTTCTGCATCGGCACGCCGATGCCCAGCACCGCGCCGAGAAGCAGCGGGGGCAGGGCGACGCCGATCAGGCCGATGGCGCGGCGCAGGCGGTTCATCGCCTCTTCCTGCTGTGAGGCGGCGCGTTCCAGCGCGGCGCGAGACATCTTCTGCAGGTGCATGGGCGGCCCTCTTCGCGCAGAGGGTGCGCCAGGGCGGGGCGCGGCGCAAGGGGCGGCGGCGCGCGGTGGGGCAAGGTTTGGTTTACCCTTTCGGCGCGGGGCGGTGGGTTGGCACCCACCCTACGGGGACTCAGTTCAGGTTGAGGCCGTGGGCGCGGGTGCCGAGCGTCTCTTTCCACCAGCTTTCGCGGGCGATCAGCGTGTCGGGGCGGTGCCGAGATCGGCGGTTTCGAGGATGGTGAAGTGCAGCCCGCGAGGCGGTGTCGAGCGGATGGCGCCCGAGATAGGCACGCAGGAGCGCATTGCCGCCGTGGCCGGTGCGGGCATAGTCCATCCAGCGCGTCCAGATCCCGCCCGCACCACCGGCCGAGCCGACATATTGCGCGCCGTCCGCGCCGGTGATCAGATAGACGCCCGCCACGGCCGAAAGCGCGGTTCGCCAGTCCTCGGGCGCGGTGGCGCCGAGTGTGGTGAGGTTGCGGAAGCTGAGCCGCGTGTCGCGGTAGGAGGTGAAGCGGGAAAGCGGCGGGGCGCCTCGGAGAGGGAGGCGACGAGGAGGTCGTCTTCAGGCGTTTCGAGATTGCGGTAATTGCTGCGCGCGGTCTTGGTATAACCGATGTGCAGGCGGCCAATCAGCGGCGCGATTTCGGGGACCGGTTCGAGGCTGTAGAGGAAGACTTCGGGCGCCGGCAGACCATGAGCGAGGTTGTATCGGTCAGGGCCACGGGCCGGTTCGCCTCCGCCGCCATAGGCCGGCGAAGAGCCAGCGGTCGGGGCGCGGCATCTGGATCAGGCCGAGCACCAGGTCGCGGGGGATTGCGCCGGGTCTGGGCCTGCTGCCAGAGATCGAACTGGCCGTCATAGAAGACGTCGAGCGGGTTCTCGCGCCCGTTCCATTGGGCGAAATGCAGCTTGGTGGCGCGGGCGTCGAAACCGGGCAGGGAGAATCGCAGGAAATCGGTGAGGCGCGGCCCGGTCATGTCCGGTTGGGGCGGCTGGCTGGGGGCTGCGCATTTCGGCGATGATGGCGCAGGCGGCGGCAGCGGGTCGAGGCCCGCCAGACCGGGCGGCCGACCACGATGGTCGACCCCGGCGGCGACGGCCTGGGCCGGGGTCATGATGCGTTTCTGATCGCCCTTGTCGGCGCCGGCCGGGCGCACGCCGGGGGTGACGATCAGCCGGCCCTGCGATTGCGGCGGGGCGCGGATCAGCGCCGCCTCTTGCGGGCTGCAGATCCGCCGTCGGCGCGCCAGCGTCGAGCGCGCGGGCGGCGCGTTCCCCTACATCTCGGCCATGTCGCCGGGCTTCATCATGCCATCGTCCAGGTCGCCCCGGTCGAGCGAGGTGAGGATCGTCACCGCCAGGATCTTGAGATCCTTGCCCGAGGCGCCTTCCTTGGCGGCGCGCACCACATGCGGATCGCCCTGCACCGTCAGAAAGTCGAGATCGAACTGCGCCACCCCGCGCACGGCCTTTTCGACCGTGGCGCCGATGTCGAAGAACTTCATGTCGAGGAAGATGCGCTTGCCGTGCTCGTCCTTCAGTTCGCGCGCCAGCGCCAGCCCGCCGGTGGTGATCATGCCGAGGCCGATCTTGTAGAAGGAGACGGCATCGCCCAGCCGTTCGGCCAGGGCCAGGCCTTCGAGCGCGTTGGCCACGTCGAGGGCGACGATCAGGCGGTCATCGGCAAGGGATTGGCGGGAAGCGGTCTGGGACGCAGCGAGGGACATGGGCGGCACTCCTGTACAAGGCGTGCCGCCCTTGTCGGGGGAAAGCCCCCCGACGTCAAGCCGCGAGCGGGGGCTGCTCGGGCTGTTCGTAAAGCGTGGTGAGCGGCTGCACCAGCGGGCGCAGGAAGGCACGCAGCCCGTGCCGGCCCGAGCGGTGCGCGGCCAGCGCGCGTTCGGTCAGGCCGCGGGTCACGAGGGCATATTCCGCGTGCAGGGGCGCGGCCAGGAAGGCCGGATAGCGGAAGGCCTGCCCGCCGTCATGCACGGTGACCAGCGCCTCGAAGCCGGTGCGTTCGGGATTGTAGCGGACCTCGGAAATCCTCAGCTTGTCTGCGGTCATGGGGTCTTGCTCCTTTACTGCTGTCTTGCGCTTCGCCGCGCGTCTGTAAGGCCTGTGGATAACTTGGGCGACGGATGTAACGGTTTTAAGGGGAGTCACGGAAAAGTGTGGTTCTGTGCGAATTTCCGCACAAGCCCGCTTGAAGGCGCGGTTTTGCGCCCCCATCTGGGGATCGAGGTTCCCGCCCGCGTCATGCCTCGGATGAGGGTGCGCAACATGGGAAGGCTTGAGCAAAGGAGAGACGACATGAACTTGGAGAAGTTCACCGAGCGGTCGCGCGGTTTCATTCAGGCTGCACAGACGATCGCGATGCGCGAAGACCATCAGCGTCTTCTGCCCGAACACCTGCTGAAAGCATTGATGGACGACGATCAGGGCATGGCCGCCAATCTGATCAAGGCCGCCGGCGGCGCCCCCCAGCGGGTGCGCGAGACGGTCGATCTGGCGATTGCCAAGCTGCCCAAGGTCAGCGGCGATGCCGGCCAGGTCTATATGGACAGCGCCTTTGCCAAGGTGGTGGACGAGGCCGAGAAGCTGGCCAAGAAGGCCGGCGACAGTTTCGTCCCGGTCGAGCGCCTGCTGATGGCGCTGGCGATGGTGAAATCCAAGGCCAAGGAGGCGCTGGACGCCGGTGCGGTGAACGCCCAGGCGCTGAACGCCGCGATCAACGACATCCGCAAGGGCCGCACCGCCGACACGGCGAGCGCCGAGGAAGGCTATGACGCGCTGAAGAAATATGCCCGCGACCTGACGGAAGCGGCGCGCGAGGGCAAGATCGACCCGATCATCGGGCGCGACGAGGAGATTCGCCGCTCGATGCAGGTGCTGAGCCGCCGGACCAAGAACAACCCGGTGCTGATCGGCGAGCCGGGCGTCGGCAAGACCGCGATTGCCGAGGGCATGGCCCTGCGCATCGTCAATGGCGACGTGCCGGAAAGCCTGAAGAACAAGAAGCTTCTGGCGCTGGACATGGGCGCGCTGATCGCGGGCGCCAAGTATCGCGGCGAGTTCGAGGAGCGGTTGAAGGCGGTTCTGAACGAGGTCACGGGCGCCGCCGGCGAGGTGATCCTGTTCATCGACGAGATGCACACGCTGGTGGGTGCCGGCAAGTCGGATGGCGCGATGGATGCGGCCAACCTGATCAAGCCGGCGCTGGCGCGGGGCGAATTGCACTGCATCGGTGCCACCACGCTGGATGAATACCGCAAATACGTGGAAAAGGACGCCGCCCTGGCCCGCCGGTTCCAGCCGGTGATGGTGGAGGAGCCGACCGTCGAGGACACGATTTCGATCCTGCGCGGCATCAAGGAGAAATACGAGCTGCACCATGGGGTGCGGATCTCGGATTCGGCGCTGGTGGCGGCGGCGACGCTGTCGCATCGCTATATCACCGACCGGTTCCTGCCGGACAAGGCGATCGACCTGATGGACGAGGCGGCCAGCCGGCTGCGCATGGAGGTGGATTCGAAACCCGAGGAGCTGGACCAGCTGGACCGCACCATCCTGCAGATGCAGATCGAGGTCGAGGCGCTGAAGCTGGAGGACGATGCGGCGTCGAAGGACCGTCTGGAGCGGTTGGAGAAGGAACTGGCCGACCTGCAGGAGCGCAGCGCCGAGCTGACCGCCAAGTGGCAGGGCGAGCGCGATAAGCTGGCATCGGCCCGCGACCTGAAGGAGAAGCTGGACCAGGCCCGCGCCGAGCTGGAGATCGCCAAGCGCGAGGGCAACCTGGCCAAGGCGGGCGAGCTCAGCTACGGCGTGATCCCGGGGCTGGAGAAGCAGCTGGGCGAGGCCGAGGCGGCGGAAGGCGACATGATGGTGGAAGAGGCCGTGCGCCCCGACCAGATCGCCGCCGTGGTCGAGCGCTGGACCGGCATCCCCGCCGGCAAGATGCTGGAGGGCGAGCGCGAGAAGCTGTTGCACATGGAAGAGAGCCTGCATTCGCGGGTGATCGGTCAGGACGCGGCGGTGAAGGCGGTGTCGAACGCGGTGCGCCGGGCGCGGGCCGGGCTGAACGACGAGAACCGCCCCTTGGGCAGTTTCCTCTTCCTCGGGCCGACCGGCGTGGGCAAGACCGAGCTGACCAAGGCCGTGGCCGAGTTCCTGTTCGACGACGACAATGCCATGGTGCGCATCGACATGTCGGAGTTCATGGAGAAGCATTCGGTCGCGCGTCTGATCGGGGCGCCTCCGGGTTACGTGGGCTATGACGAGGGTGGCGTGCTGACCGAGGCGGTGCGGCGGAGGCCTTATCAGGTGGTGCTGTTCGACGAGGTCGAGAAGGCGCATCCCGAGGTCTTCAACGTGCTCTTGCAGGTGCTGGACGACGGTGTGCTGACCGATGGCCAGGGCCGGACGGTGGATTTCAAGCAGACCTTCATCGTGCTGACCTCGAACCTTGGGAGCCAGGCCTTGAGCCAGCTGCCGGAAGGCGCCGATGCGGCGATGGCGCGGCGTGACGTGATGGATGCGGTGCGGGCGCATTTCCGCCCCGAATTCCTGAACCGTCTCGACGACATGATCGTCTTCGACCGGCTGAGCCGCGCCAATATGGACGGCATCGTCGAGATCCAGCTGAGGCGCCTGGTCAAACGTCTGGCTGGTCGCAAGATCACGCTGGAACTGGATGCCTCGGCCAAGACCTGGCTGGCGGACGAAGGGTACGATCCGGTCTATGGTGCGCAGCCTGAAGCGGGTGATCCAGCGCGCGCTGCAGGACCCGCTGGCCAGGCGATCTGTCCGGCGATATTCTGGACGGTGCGACCGTGCCGGTCAGCGCCGGGGCCGGGGCCTGATCATCGGCGACCGGGTGGGGGCCAGCAACCGGCCCAAGCCGGACGATGCCGTGGTGCATTGATCTGAAGACCTTCTGACCCGTCTGCCCCCGCCCGGCCCGTCACGGCGGGGGTTTCCTTTGGATGGGCCCCCTCCGGAGCGCTCCCCTGATGGCGCGGGACGGCCGGAGAGCGCCGGTCCGGCCCACCCACCCCGCGCTCCGGAGGGGGCGTCAGCCGCGGGAAACGGTCTGCGGGGCGGCGCAGGACCGGGTTGTCCCGCCGGGTATTCCGACGCAGAGTGAGCCTGCGCGGCTGGCGCGGTGTGATGGGTCCGGGGAGGGCAGGTCCATGGGGTTTGCGATGAGTGCGCTGAACGTGCTGGTGACGCTTTTCGTCTTGGTGCTGGGGCTGGCATCGCTGGCGGTGCTGGCGCTGTTCGTCATCGACCGGGCGCAGCGCAAGGATGCGATCCGGCGCAATTACCCGGTGATCGGGCGGTTCCGCCACCTGTTCACCGGCCTGGGCGAGTTCTTTCGCCAGTATTTCTTTGCCATGGACCGCGAGGAGATGCCGTTCAACCGCGCCCAGCGCGACTGGGTCGAGCGCGCGGCCGAGAACAAAAGAGGCAACACGGTGGCCTTCGGGTCGACCCGGAACCTGAACGTGCCGGGCACGCCGATCTTCATGAACGCCGCCTTCCCGCCGCTGGAGGAGCAGGTCGCGGCGACCGGGCCGATGGTGATCGGGGCGGGGGCGGCCATTCCCTATGTCGCGAAGTCGATCTTCAACATCTCGGGCATGAGCTATGGCGCGCTGAGCCGGCCGGCGGTGCGGGCGCTGAGCCGGGGTGCCGCCAGGGCGGGCATCTGGATGAACACCGGCGAGGGCGGGCTGAGCCCGTTCCATCTGGAGGGCGGTTGCGACATCGTCTTCCAGATCGGCACGGCCAAATACGGCGTGCGCGATGCCGAGGGCCGGCTGAGCGACGACAAGCTGCGCGAGGTGGCGCCAACCCGCATGTGAAGATGTTCGAGCTGAAGCTGGCGCAGGGCGCCAAGCCCGGCAAGGGCGGTATCTGCCCGCCGAGAAGGTGAATGCCGAGATCGCGGCGGTCGGAGCATTCGAGGGCGGGCCTCGATTTCGCCCAGCCGCCGCCATGCGAGATCGACGATTGAGGCGATCTTCTGGACGTGATCGGCCATATCCGCGAGGTGACGGGCAAGCCGGTGGGGTTCAAGACCGTGCTGGGGTCGTCCGACCCTGGGAGGAATTAACTGCCCTGATCGACACGCGGGCCGGAAAGCGCGGATTTCATCACCATCGACGGCGGCGGCGAGGGCGGCACCGGGGCGGCGCCGATGCGGATGATCGCTGGTGGGGATGCCGATCTCCGCGAGGCGCTGCCACGGATGGTCGACCTGCGCGACCGGCACGGGCTGAAGGAGCGCATCCGGATCATCGCCAGCGCCAAGCTGGTCAATCCCGGCGATGTCGCCTGGGCGATCTGCACCGGCGCCGATTTCGTCACCTCGGCGCGGGGGTTCATGTTCTCGCTCGGCTGTATCCAGGCGCTGAAATGCAATCGCAACACCTGCCCGACGGGCATCACCACCCACGACCCGCGGCTGCAGCGCGGGCTGGTGGTGGAGGAGAAGGACCAGCGGGTGGCGCATTACGCGAAGGCGATGATCCACGAGGTCGAGACCATTGCCCATTCGGTCGGCGTGACCGAGCCGCGCCAGATGCGGCGGCGGCATGTGCGGGTGGTGCAGGCCGATGGCCGCTCGGTGCCGATGAACCGGCTGTTTCCCAGCCAGGACGGGCTGGGCGTGCGGGCCGAGGATTAGGGGCGGCGATATGCGGGGCCGCGCGGCCCCGCGTCACGAGGGCGCGCGCCCTCGTTCGCGTCGAAGGCGGGGAGAGACGCCTCAGGGGGACGCGGGGTCGAGGCTGGCGAGATAGGCGTCTTTCGCGGCGCGGCGGGCGGCGCTGTCGGGGATCGTGCGGTTGAGGTGCAGAAGGTGGTCGAGCACCTCTTGCGGCAGGCGGGTATTGGCGGGCGGCACCGGGGCGAGCGTGCTGAGCGCCGCGTCGTCGAGCCCGGCCAGGCTGAGCGCGGCAGTGGGGCCAAGCGGGTGGTCGCGGCGACTTCAGCGCGAAATGCTCCAGCCGGGCGCCCGTGGGCGCGATGGCGGTGCGGATGGCCTGAAGGATCGGGGCGAAATCGGCGGCGGTGGCGTATTGGCTGCGGAAGTCTTCGAGCGACAGGGTCTGGGACGAGGATTTCACCTGTTCCCAATAGGCGCTGTCGAGCCAGGGTGCGGCGCGCGGGTGGAATGAACAGGGTGATCGCGTGATCCGGATAGCGGCGGCGGAAGGCGCCGGCCAGTTCGGCCATCAGCGGCGGCGCGGCGCGGTAACGGGGAGGCCGCCGCGACCGGGCAAATGGCCCGACAGCTCTTCCGAGCAGAGCAGCAGGCCGCGCGCCTTCAGCGGCGGCAGATCGGCCGAGGCCTCGGCCCGGTGGGTGAACTTGGCCGGGGGACAGCGGATCGCCATAGGCCGAGAAGGCGCGGGCCGCATGGATCAGCAGGCGGAACTTCCACGGCAGCATGACCAGGGCATGGGGTTTCAGCGCGGCGCGGTTGGCCCGCAGCGCCTGCTGCACCGTGTGGTGCCGGTCTTGTGGAAGCCGGTGTGGAGGGTGATGCGCATGGCGGCCTCTGGCGTCGGTCGGTCGGACCCGGGCGGGACGCGGGGCCGCGCGGCCCCGCTGCACGAGGGCGCGCCCTCGTGCGCCCGGTGTCAGGGAAAAGAGCCCTCGGGCAGGTCGGCGACGATGCGGCCGGCGGCCAGATCGACGGTCGGCACCGCGGCGCGGGTGAAGGGCAGGAGCACGGTGGATTTGAGCCCCGGCCCGTGGATTTCCAGAAGGTCGCCGGCGCCGTGGTTCTGCACCGTCTTCACGCGGCCCAGTTCGACCCCGCCGGTATCGACCACGACAAGGCCGATCAGGTCGGCGTGATAGAACTCGTCATCGGGCAGCGACGGCAGCCGGTCGCGGTCGACGAAGAGCTGCGCGCCGCGCAGGGCGTCGGCCTGTTCCTTGGTCGCCACGCCGGACAGTCGCGCGGCGAAACCGCCCTTGACGGGCCGGGTGACGGTCAGGGTGAAGCTGCGGCTGCCGTCCTCGCTGTAGAGGGGGGCGTAATCGGCGATGGCTTCGGGATCGGCGGTAAAGCTTTTCAGCCGGACCTCGCCCCGGACGCCGAAGGAACCGGCAATGGCGCCAACGCAGATGCGATCGCTCATGAGGGTCGTCCCATCGGAAAGCGTGGTCCCGGGCCGATGGCAACCGGCCCGGGAGGAGGTTTCATGCGCGCCGCGCAGGTCAAGGGCGCGGGTCGAGCGGTCCGATTACTCGGCGCTGGCTTCGGCGGCAGCCTCTTCGGCCGGGGCCTCGGCGGGGGCTTCCTCTTCAGCCGGGGCAGCGGCGGCTTCGGCGGCGGCGGCCTCTTTCGCGGCCTTGGCATCGGCGCGTTCCTGCGCGGCCTTGCCCGGGGTGCCCTTCTTCGGGTTCGAGCGATCGGTCTTGGGCGTCAGGCCGGCGGCTTCGAGGAAGCGGGCGACGCGGTCGGTGGTCTGGGCGCCCTGGCTCAGCCAGTACTGGACGCGCTCGACATTCATCTTCACGCGGTCTTCGCTGTCTTTCGGCAGCAGCGGGTTGTAGGTGCCCAGCTTCTCGATGAAGCGGCCATCGCGCGGCATCCGCGAGTCGGCGGCGACGATGCTGTAATGGGGACGCTTTTTCGAGCCGCCGCGGGCGAGCCGGATTTTCATAGCCATTGTGTTTTCTCCTTTGAATGGCGGGGGTGGTGGGTTGGCACCCACCCTACGGGTTCAGGATTGGTGTTTGAGGTGATGCTGGATCACCTCGGCGATGATGAAGTTCAGGAACTTCTTGGCGAATTCGGGGTCGAGATCGGCCTCCTCCGCCAAAGCTTCGAGCCGGGCGATCTGTTGCGCTTCGCGCGTGGGATCGGACGGCGGAAGATCGTGTTCGGCCTTGAGCTTGCCCACGGCCTGGGTGTGCTTGAACCGCTCGCCCAGGGTATAGACCAGGATCGCGTCCAGCCGGTCGATGCTGGCGCGGTGGCCCTTGAGGAGTTCGGCGGCCTTGGCAACGGTGTCAGTCAATGGCCCATCCTTTCGGTTTGAAGAGCGGGTCGATGTAATTGGCGATCTCCATCTCGATCCCGTGCGCCAGCTGGGTGCCGCGCAGCTGATCGGGCGAGGGATGGCGATAGACCGCGTCCGAGCCGTCGATCGAGGGCGCGGCGGCGTCCTTCTTCGCGCCCAGCCGTTCGGCGAGGCGGATCGAATCGAGGTTCTTGGGGTCGATATAGGAGACCGCGCCGTCCCAGCCCTGTCTGTCGTAGAAGAAGGCGCGGGCAGCATGGGTGGCCTCGAGCGCGAAGCCGTGGCCGGCCTTGTCGGGCCAGATGATCCAGGCGATTTCGCGTTCGGGCCATTTCGCCGGCATCCAGCCGCCGGTCATGCCGACGGTCTCGCCGCTGTCCTTGAGGTGGATCATCCACATGCCATAGCCACGGATGTTCCAGTGGCCGATTTCGGCGGCATAGAGCATCCAGGCCTCGTAGGCATTCAGCGCCCGCCCATGAAGCGGGCGCGATACGAGCTGAAGGTGGCCTTGAAATCGGATAGTCCTGCGCCTCGGGGCCGCGCAGGATAAGGCGTTTGGTTTCCAGCACCGGGATATTGGCGGTGTGCAGCGGCGGGACGATGGCGTCCATCAGGCGGCCCTCCGGGTAAAGCGATAGATACGTTCGCCGGCGGTCTCGGCTTCGGGCACGAAGCCCAGCCGTTCGGCCAGCCGGATCGAGGCGGCGTTGGCCGGGTCGATATAGGTGGCGGGCGTGGCATGGCCGGGCTGGCGGGTGACATGGTCGAGCGCGGCGGCGGCGGCCTCGCCGGCCAGGCCCTTGCCCTGAAACTCGGGCAGGACCGTCCAGGCGACGCCCGGTTCGGGCTTGCCGGCGGTCTGCAGCAGGCCGGTCCAGCCGGCGAAGCGGCCGGTCGCGGTTTCGGCGATATGCCACAGGCCGAAGCCATAGAGCGCCCAGCTGCCCAGGGTCGCGAGCATGGCGCGATGGGTATCGCCCGCGCCCATCGGGCCGCCGACGAAATGGCTGGCCTCGGTTTCGAAGAAGGCGGTGAGCGGCGCCAGATCGGCCAGCAGCGGCGCGCAGGATCAGGCGTTCGGTCTCGATGTGGGGGATGCCGATCTGGACACTCATGCGAGGGCCTCCAGCTTCGGGTGGCGCCAGACCTGCGCCGGCTTGCCGATCACCGCGCCGTCGCGTTCGAACTGCGCGCCGAGCCGGCGGGCCAGGGCGAGCGAGCGGCTGTTCGCCGGGTCGATATAGGAGATCACGCCGGTGAGGCCGAACTGCGCGGCGCCATGGGCGCGGGCGGCCAGCGCGGCCTCGAAGGCCAGGCCCTGGCCCTCGTAGCCAGAGAAGACATGCCAGCCCAGTTCGGGTTCGTCCCAGCCTTCGCCATAGAGGAAGCCGACCCGGCCGACCGGCGCATCGTCCTGGCGCAGGGCGATGGTCCACATGCCATAGCCGCGCAACAGCCAGTGGCCGAGGCTGGCCAGCAGCGAGCGGAAGGCCTGCGGCGCGTCCATCGGGCCGCCGACGAAGCGCGAGCGATCCGAGGCGAGGAAGGCGGCGAGGGCGGCGAAATCATCCTCGCGCGGGGCGCGCAAGATCAGGCGTTCGGTCTCGATCAACGGGATATCGACGGAGAAGAGGCTCATGCGTAGGCCTCCATGCCGCCGTTGACCAGATCGGACGGCGACAGGTGGCGCCAGATCTCGACCGGGCCGTATTGCGGGTCGTCGTAGATCCGCTCGAAATGCGCGCCGAGCCGGCGGGCGACGGCCTTGGAGGCGTCGTTCGCGGCGGCGATCTGGGAGATCGCGGTGTCCCAGCCCAGCGTGTCATAGGCATAGGCGCGGGCGGCTTCGGCCGCTTCGGTGGCAAAGCCCTTGCCCTGGCCGTGGGGCATCAGCGTCCAGCCGATTTCGCGTTCGGACCAGCCATAGGGGAACCACAGGCCGACGCGGCCCTGATAGGTGCCGGTGGCCTTGTCCTCGAGCGCCCAGAAGCCATAGCCGCGCAGCGCCCAGTGGCCCAGCATCATCGCCAGCATCCGCCAGGTTTCATGCGGCTGCTTCGGGCCGCCGACGAAGCGGGCGGCCTCGGTGGCGTAGAAATCGCGCTCGTGCTCGAAATCGCTTTCCTGCGGCGCGCGCAGGATCAGGCGGGCGGTTTCCAGGGTGGGGATGGTGGTGCCGGTCATGCCGCCTGCCCCCCTGTCGCCCGGGTCAGGTCGTGGACGATGACCACGTCGCCGGGGTCTTCGCCCTCCGCATCGGGGTCGATCACGCCGCCAAGCCGCAGGCCCAGCGCGATCGAGCGGGCGTTGGCCGGGTCGATGATGTTGATCAGGCGGGTCCAGCCCAGGCTGTCGCGGGCCCAGGCCGTGACGGCCTGCGCCGCTTCCAGGGCGATGCCGCGGCCTTCGGCGCCGGGCACCACGAACCAGCCCAGTTCGGGTTCCGGGTAGCCATCGGGTTCATAGATGCCGACTTCGCCCAGATAGGCGCCGGTGGCGCGGTCGGCCACCCGGAACGGGCCATAGCCGCGCAGCTGCCAGGTCGCCACATCCGAGGCCCAGACCCGCCAGGCGGCGGCGCGGTCCATCATGCCGCGTTCGTGCACCGAACGGGGCGAGGCGAAGAACGCCGCCCAATGTTCGAAATCGGCCAGCTCCGGCGCCGAGAGCACCAGGCGGTCGGTTTCGAGGGTGGGGATGGCAAAGCCGGTCATGCCGTGCCCCCCGCCGGGAAGTGGCGATAGGCGGTGCGGCCCGGGATCGGGCTGGGCGTGGCCGGGTCGGCATGGGCGCCGAGGCGCGAGGCCAGCGCGCGCGAGGCGGCGTCGGCGGGGTCGATATAGCTGACGACGCTGTCCCAGCGCAGCGTGTCGAACAGGTGATCGAGCGCGGCGCGGGCGGCCTCGTAGGCGAAGCCGTGGCCTTCGTGGGCGGCGTCGGTCAGGAGCCAGCGCATTTCGGGTTCGGGGGCGTCATGCGGGTGATGGGGGCCGACCATGCCGACCACCGCGTCCGTCGCTTTCAGCGCGACCGAGAACAGGCCATAGCCCCTGAGCGCCCATTGCCCGACATGGATGGCATAGGCCTTCCAGGCCTCGCCCGCGCTCATCGGGCCGCCACAGAAACCGGCGCGGTCCGAGCCCAGGAAGGCAAGCATCGTCGCCGTCTCGGCCGCGCCGGGCGGCCGAAGCACGAGACGCTCGGTCTCGAAGGGCGGAAGGGCGATGCCGGTGAACATGGGGTTACTTCTTCTTGCCGAAACCCGAGAGGCCGGGGGGAAGGGCCATGCCGCCGCCGCCGAGGCCCGGCAGGCCGCCGCCCTTGCCCAGCTGGCGGGCCGCCTGTTCCAGCGCGCGGGCATCGGGGGCCTTGCCGCCGGCCATGCCCTCGGCCATGCCGCGGGCCATGTCCGGGTCCATGCCGCCCTTGCCGAACATGCCCTTCATCGCCTGCTTCAGCATACCGCCTTTGCCCATCGAGCCGAGCTTCTTCATCATGTCCGACATCTGCCGCTGCATCTTGAGCAGCTTGTTGAGGTCCGACACGTCGAGCCCCGAGCCGGCGGCGATGCGCTTCTTGCGGGAGGCCTGGAGGATCTGGGGATTGGCGCGCTCGATCTTGGTCATCGAGTTGATCAGCGCGATCTGTTGCTTCAGGACCTTGTCGTCGAAGCCGGCCTCGGCGGCCTGCTTGGCCATCTTGCCCATGCCGGGCATCATGCCCATGACGCCTTCCATGCCGCCCATCTTCAGCATCTGTTCCAGCTGCATCTTCAGGTCGTTCATGTTGAAGCGGCCCTTCTGGAAGCGCTTCATCATGCGTTCGGCCTGCTCGGCCTCGATGGTTTCCTGGGCCTTCTCGACCAGCGAAACGATGTCGCCCATGCCGAGGATGCGGCCGGCGATGCGTTCGGGCTCGAAGGTCTCGAGCGCGTCCATCTTCTCGCCCAGGCCGACGAAGCGGATCGGCTTGCCGGTGACGGCGCGCATCGAGAGCGCGGCGCCGCCGCGGCCGTCGCCGTCCATCCGGGTGAGCACCACGCCGGTGATGCCGATCTTGGCGTCGAATTCCTCGGCCACCTCGACGGCGACCTGGCCGGTCAACCCGTCGACCACCAGCAGGGTTTCGCGCGGGCTGACGACGTTGCGGACCTGTTCGACCTCGTCCATCAGGACCTGGTCGATATGCAGCCGGCCGGCGGTGTCGAGCATGTAGACATCGTAACCGCCCAGCGCCGCCTGCTGCTTGGCCCGGCGGGCGATATCCACCGGCTTCTGCCCCGGCACGATCGGCAGGGTATCGACCCCGATCTGGGCGCCGAGGATCGCCAGCTGGTCCATCGCCGCCGGGCGATAGACGTCGAGCGAGGCCATCAGCACCTTCTTGCCCTCGCGGTCCTTCAGGCGCTTGGCCAGCTTGCCGGTGGTGGTGGTCTTGCCGCCGCCCTGCAGGCCGACCATAAGGATCGGCGCCGGCGGATTGTCGATTTTCAGCTTGCCCGGGTCTTCCTCGCCGGTCAGCACATCCACGAGCGCGTCGTGGACGATCTTGACGACCTGCTGGCCGGGGGTGACGGATCTGGTGACCGCCTGGCCGGTGGCCTGATCCTGCACGCGCTTGACGAAATCACGCGCGACGGGGAGCGAGACATCGGCCTCGAGCAGGGCGACGCGGACCTCGCGCAGGGCGGTCTTCACGTCCTCCTCGGAGAGCGCGCCCTGTTTCGTCAGTCGGTCGAAGACGCCGGAGAGGCGCTCGGACAGGTTTTTCAAACATTGCGGCCTCCTTGACCGTTTGGTGAATGCCTGGCCCCGATGTGGGGGCTGGGCGGCGAATGCGCAAATGCCCCACGGGCGATACTCGCTGGTGGGGAGCGATCCCGGGCCGGGGCCCATGGGACCGGAAGCTTGGCGAACTTCCGGAGATTTGTGCCGCGTTTAGGCCCAAGGCGCGGGCGAGTCGAAAGCTTTGCAGGCAGGGTTTCGGTTGCGGCGCGGGCGCGCTAGGGGTGGCGCCGGATGACCCGGGAAGGCCTGCCATGGAAGCGTTGCTCATTCTCTTCGCCCCGCTGATCGAGATCGTGATGATGCCGGTTCTGGCGCTGGCGGGGGCGCTGTTGGGCGCGGCGGTCGAGCTGGTCTTCTGGCTTCTGGCGCTGATCTTCGGCGGGGCCTGGGCGCAGCGACGCGACCGGCGCAAGCGGCGCGGGGGTGGCGTGGGGGCGGGCGACCTGGCCCGGACGGGGCCGAAGCGGCCGCTGATCCCGCGCAGGCTGTTGCATTGGGGGGCGGGGGCGCTCGTGCTGCTGGGGGCGCGGGGATCGCGGCCAGCCTTCTGCTGCGCGACCCGATCCTGCGCTGGGCGCTGGAGCGGACCGAGGCGGCGACCGGCGTTGCCATCACCTACGAGCGCAGCGCGGGCAGGCTTGTGACCGGCGATCTGGCGCTGGAGGGGTGCACATGGTGCGGGCGCCGGCGACCGGCACTGGCCTTCGACATCATGGCCGAGAGGGTGGCGGTGAACGTGGCGCTTCTGTCGCTGCTGGGCGATCCGGTGATCGAGACGGCCGAGGTGGTGGGGGTGCGCGGCTATCTCGCGCCTCCGGCCCGCGACAAGGACCGGCAGGCGCGACCGAAGAAGGAGAAGCGGCCCTTCACCGTCGGCGATATCCACATCGAGGATGTGGCGCTTGACGTGCGGCCCGAGGGCCGGGCGGCCTGGGCGTTCGAGGTGAGCGAGGCGCGGGTGGCGCCGTTCGGCAGCCGTTCGGCGCTGTTCGACCTTCTGTTCCGCTCGAACCTGCGGGCCAGCCTGGCCGGGCAGGCCCTGGCCGTGGAGACCCGCGAGATCACGCAATACGGCCGCGAGACCCATTGGCGGTTCGAGGATGTCGACAGCGCCAAGCTGCAGCTGTTGCTGCCCCGGGCACCGCTGACCTGGATCGAGCGCGGCCGGATGAGCGCGGTGGTCGACGACCGCTGGAGCCTGTCGGAGGACTGGATCGAGATGGACTGGAGCCTGTCGTTCGAGGATGTCTCGGTCGCGGTGCCGGACGGGGCGGGGCTGCGCGAAAAGGCGCTGGCCTCGGGCTTTGGCAAGCTGGTGGCGGCGAAGGGCGGCGATGCGACCTTCCGCTATCGGCTGGTGCTGGACCGCGAGCAGATCGCGGTGGCGCGGTCGGGCGATCTGGCCGGGTTCTGGGCGGTCGTGGCCGAGGGGCTGATCGGCGGCGCCGGCACGGCCGAATCGAAGGCGGCGACGGTGGCGGCCGATGGCACGGTCAGGCGGGCGTTGGAAAAGGCGAAAGGTCTGTTGAAGCCGGACGACTGAGGCCGGATGCGGGGTGGGAAAGCCCCCCTCGGACGCCTCCCACCCACCCTCCCCGGCGCCCGAGGGGGGCTTTGCGTGGCGCCGGACCTCGGGGGGGCGATGTCGGGGAGGGGCGCGGCTCTAGTCTTTGGCTTGATCCTTGGCCAGGTCCTTGGCCCAGTCGCCGTTCAGCCCGTCGCAGGTGGTCCATTGGTTGCCGCAGATGCCGCGCACCCAGCCGGTGACCGGCGCGCCCGCGACCCAGTCGCCTTCGACAAGCGTCACGGGGGTGAAGCGCAGGAGCGCCCAGGCGCCGCGACATTCGAGCAGCGCGCCCGTCACCGGCCATTGATCGCCGGTCCAGACCGGGGGCGCGGCGGGATCGGGCGCGGCGAAGGCGACCTGGGTCTGGGCGACGAAGGTGACGAGGCGGGCGTCGATCCAGCCGTCGGGGCCGGCGCGGCCGCTGTCGGGATCGGCCACGTCGGCGATCCGCGCCCAGCCGTCCCGCAGCGCGGTGACGGTGAAATCCGCGCCGAAGCCGGCGATGTCGCTGTTCGGGCCGGGGCGCGGGGCATGGCCCAGGACCGGGCTGTCGGCCGAGGGCGCGGCGTGGACCGGGGGCTCGCCGGGCACGTCCGGATCGGACCAGGCCGGGATATGGCAGGCGCCATCCGCTGCGGCCCCTGTCGCGGCAAGGCCGGTCAGCAGGGCAAGGCAGATCGAAGGGGACAGGCGGAACAGGGTGGACATGGGGCCCTTTCGGCGGGCGGGGTCAGGCGTGGGCGGTGTCGGCCTGTGCGGTGGCATCCGGCGCGGCGGCATCGGCGCGGCGGCGTCCAGCCAGGTGTTGATGGCCTTGGCCACGCCATGGGGATCGCCGATGTTGGAATAGGCGGCGGTCAGGGGATGTCGCCCTCGACCCCGCCCCGGGCGACGATCAGGGCGACGCGGTAGAGCCTGCCGTTTTCGCCGCTGGTCGATTGCACCACGGCGCGCTTGATCTCGGACAGGTCGTAGCGGGTGGCGGATTGCCGGAAGACCGATTTGCGCCGGATCTCGGCCCAGCCCTCGGGGCGATAGAGCACCAGCTGCACCCGGCGGATGAAGATCACGAAGAAGATCGGCAGGAACAGCACCCCGGCCCCCAGGAAGGCCAGACCCATCCATTCGCCTTCGGCCAGAAGGAAGATGCCGGCGCCCGAGAAGACCAGGATCATGAGCGAGAGCATGATGCCGATGAACCACGGCGTTTCCCCGGCGATCAGCGTGTGGTCGGTGGTCTTTCTCAGCTTCATGGGGCCAGATTAGCGCCTTGCCCCGGAAAGGCCAGAGAGGATCGCGGCGTCATTCCTCTGCGGAGGCCGCGTCGCGGCCAGCCAGGTGTTCACCTGGTCGGCAAGCCGGTCGGCCTTGCGCCGGGGCAGGAGGATGTGGCGCGACAGTGGCCGGGCGTGGTTCAGTCCGCCGCGGTGGACACCAAGCACAAGGCGGGCGGTGCCCCATTGTGGCCCCTTGCGCAGGTCGAGTCCATCGACCTCGTGCAAGGCATACTGCGCGGTCTTGCGGTGCCAGAGGTTGATTTCGTCGATGGTCAGCCTGCCGGAGGTGCGGTCCAGATCCCAGCCGGGTGCGACGGGCGAAGGCGGTCAGATTGGTGGCCATCGTGACCAGGCTGACGGCGAAGAACCCATAGGCCAGGGCCACGCCATTGGCGGCCATGGCCAGAAACCCCAGCGAGACGATCAGGGACACGACAAAGACAAAAATCGCGGTGCCCAGGGGGCGGTGGTCGAGCACGAGCTGCGTTTCGCTGTGATGGGTGATCTTCATATGCCCGAAATAGGTGGCGAGGGGCGGTTTTACCTTTGAATTTCCGAACCAAAGCCGCATGTTGTGGCTAGAATGTGAAACAGCGCACAGGTGGGCGTTATGGACAACTGGGACGAGGTGCGCACGGCCTATCATGTGGCCAGGGCCGGCACGGTCAGCGGCGCGGCCGAGGCGCTGGGGGTGCATCATGCCACGGTGATCCGCCATGTCGACGCGCTGGAGGCGCGGCTGGGGGTGAAGCTGTTCCAGCGCCATGCCCGCGGCTACACCCCCACCGAGGCGGGCGAGGACCTGTTGCGGGTGGCGCGCGCCACCGACGATCAGCTGGCCCAGCTGGCGGGCCGCATCCGCGGCCGCGGCAACGATGTCACCGGCGAGGTGGTGGTGACCGCCCTGGCCGAGATCGCGCCGCTGCTGGCGCCGGTGCTGACCGCCTTCCAGCAGGCTCATCCCGGGCTGGTGGTGCGGCTGCTGGCCAGCGAACGGCTGTTCCGGCTGGAATATGGCGAGGCCCATGTCGCGGTGCGCGCCGGTGCCGAGGCCCCGGGCGAGCCCGACAACGTGGTGCAGCGGCTGTCGGTTCTGGAGGTGGGGCTGTTCGGCAGCCGGGCCTATATCGACCGCCATGGCCGGCCCGAGGGCGAGGCCGATCTGGCGCGGCACCGTTTCGTGTCGTCCGACGATGCCGCCACGCGCGCGCCCTATGCGGTGTGGCTGCGCGGCCGGGTGCCGGAGGAGGCGATCACCTTCCGGGCCGACGATTTCCGCAGTCAGGAGCAGGCGGTGCTGGCCGGCGCGGGGCTGGGATTCCTGGCCGCCCAGAGCGCGCGGGCCAATCCGGCCTGGTCGAGGTGCTGGAGCATCTGCCGGACTGGGACGTGCCGCTGTGGCTGGTCACCCATATGGACCTGCACCGCACCGCCAAGGTGCAGGCGCTGGTGCAGGCCTTGAAGGACCGGCTGAAGTGAGCCGCAGCGGCCCGGGCCGGGTGGGGCAGGGGCATCTGGCGATGCTGGCCTTCTCGGCGCTGGTGGCGGGGTCGTTTTCGCTGGGGGTGATGGCGGCGCCGCATATCGCGCCCGCCGCGATGAATGCGCCGCGCTTCCTGATCGCCGCCGTGCTGGTGGGCGGCGCGGCGCTGCTGACCGGCGGGATGCCGCGCAGCGCGGCAAAGGCGCCGTGGCGATACCTGGTGCTGGGCGGCACCTTCGCCACCTATTTCGTGCTGATGTTCGAGGGTCTGAAGACCGCGCCGCCGGTGTCGGCCGCCGCCGTCTTCACCCTGACGCCGATCATGTCGGCCGCGATCGGCTGGCTGTTGCTGCGCCAGGTCACCACGCCCCGGATGGCCGCCGGGCTGGCGCTGGGCGGGGCGGGGGCGTTGTGGGTGATCTTTCGCGCCGACTGGGCCGCGCTGAGGGCCTTCGAGGTGGGCCGGGGCGAGGTGATCTATTTCTGGGGCTGCGTGGCGCACGCGGCCTATACGCCGATGGTGCGGCTGCTGAACCGGGGTGAGCGGCCGGTGGTCTTTACCTTCGGGATGCTGGTGGCGGGCGCGCTGGTGGTCGGCGCCTATGGCTGGCGCGATATCGTGGCGACGGACTGGGCGGCGCTGCCGGGGATCGTGTGGATCACGCTGATCTATATCAGCGTCTTCGCCAGCGCGGTGACCTTCGTCCTGCTGCAATTCGCGACCCTGCGGCTGCCGGCGGCCAAGGTGATGGCCTATACCTATCTCACCCCCAGCTGGGTGATCGTGTGGGAGGTCGCGCTGGGCCATGGCGTGCCGCCGGCGCTGGTGCTGGGCGGTATCGGGCTGACCGTGCTGGCGCTGCTGATCCTGTTGAAGGACGAGGGGCATTGAGTGGTGGGGTGGCGGGCTGAAGCCCGCCCTACGGCCGTGCGGGGGGGGCGGTGGGTTGGCACCCACCCTACAGAAAGCCCTTCTGGCGCAGGGCGCGTTCGAGGCGGTGGAGGTTGAGCTGGGCCTTGTCCTCGCCCTCTTGCTGGGGTTTCAGCGGGTGCAGCGTGGCCAGCTCGACCTGGCCGTTGCCGAAGGCGACGATCTGGGCCGCGATGGCGTTGAACACCTCGGTCCGGTGGCGGCGCTTGATCAGGCCGACGCGGGTGCCGGGCTGGAACAGATGCGCCGCCAGGTGGAAGGCCGAGCCGTCGAAGCCGACTACCACGCGCGCCGCCAGAAGGTGTTCGATCTGCTGGCGGATCGAGAACCGCTCGGGGTGGAAGACGGTGAAGCCGGCGCGCACCATCAGATCCTCGATGGCGTCTTCCCGATCGACCAGGCTGTCGTCGTTGCCCAGCCGCGTGCGCGAGAGATAGAGTTTTTCCGGCCCGTCGGGGCGGTAATGCGCCTCGAGCCGGGAACGGATGAAGCGGCGGAACTCGGGCGTGCCGACCGACCAGTTCAGATGGCCGACGCCCTGGGTCGGGATCAGCAGCCGCTCGACCCGGGTGGGCCGGGCGACGGGGGTGATGGGCACGTCGCCGCAGAAGACGGTGATCAGCTCGCGCAGGGTCTTGCCGAAGGTCATGTTGGGGCGGCGGCCATGCATCGGCGAGAAGAGGATGCTGTCGGGCGGCGTGTCGAGATGGTCGAGCGCCCAGAGCCGCGAGATGGATTCGACCAGGAAATGGCCGAAATGCACCCGCCCGACCCCGCCATAGAGATGCCGGCCCGAAAGCTCGTGCGCCGCGCCGGGATCGGGCAGGTCGGGGATGTCGGACCAGCGCGGCCCGCCCAGCATGGTGCGGGAATTGGGGTGCAGCACGCCCGCCGCGTCGAACACGCCCGAGGGCAGGTGCCGGCCCGGGGCGGTGGGCACGGCGGTGGCGCCCTTGAGCTCGGCGATCTGCGGCGCGGGGATGGCATCGAAACTGTGCATCAGGGGGCCGGGTCCTCGCCCAGCTCGGATGCGAGGAAGCGCTCGAACGCGTCGAGATTGACCGGTTCGAACTGGCCGAAGCCCTGCATCCAGACCGAGGCGGCGCGCAGCGCGTCGGGTTCGAGCCTGCACCATTTCACCCGGCCGCGCTTGTCCTGGGAGATCAGCCCGGCGCGGGTCAGGATGGCGAGATGCTTCGAGATCGCGGCCAGCGACATGGCGAAGGGTTCGGCCACGTCGGTGACGGCCATGTCATCTTCGAGAAGCATGGTCAGGATGGCCCGGCGGGTCGGATCGGCCAGCGCGGCAAAGGTGGCATCGAGCGCGTCACTCATGCGCCCATTTGCGCAGGGCGCACAAATTCGTCAACCGTTTGGTTGAATAAGGCTTTCGCCCCGCTGCCGCCGCGCGTCAGCGCTAACGCCCGGCGCGGCGGTTGGACGCGGTGCGATTTTTCGACAAAAAATCGTTGTTTATTCAACAGGTTGGGAGAGTCCGGCCGGGGCAATCAGCGCGCTTGACTCTGAGCGGGGCGCCACATAGCAAAGGCGCAATCGTCAGGTGGGGGTTTCGACCGTGTCCGAACCGGATCCGAATGCGCGGCTGAAAGAGCTGGAAGCGCGGATCGAGGCGGCCCGGAAGGCGGCTGAGCCGGAGAAGCGCCACCAGGACGAACACTATTCCATGGCCCAGCAGGGCTGGCGGATGGTGATCGAATTGGTTGCCGGTCTGATGATCGGCTTCGGTATGGGATACGGGCTGGACCGCCTGTTCGGCACGCTGCCGATCTTTCTCATACTGTTCACATTGCTGGGCTTCGTGGCCGGTGTCCGCACGATGATGCGCACCGCGGGCGAGTTCCAGGCGGGAAATGCGGGCGCAGACCCGGACGAGAACGAGAGGACGTAAGACGTGGCAACCGAGACGCATGCGACCGAAGCCGCAACCCACGCCGCCGATGCGATGCACGCGGCCGAGCCGACCGGGCTGGTCTTTCACCCGATGGACCAGTTCATCGTCAAGCCGCTGTTCGGTCACGGCCCGGTGGGCGTCTTCACCGTCACCAACGTGACGCTGTGGATGGGCATCACCGTGCTGGCGATCTTCGCCCTGCTGGTGCTGGGCACCACCCGCCGCGCCACCATCCCCAGCCGCATCCAGTCGGTCGCCGAGCTGGCCTATGGTTTCGTCTACAAGATGATCGAGGACGTGACCGGCAAGGACGGCCTGCGCTATTTCCCCTATATCATGACGCTGTTCATGTTCATCGTCTTCGCCAACATGCTGGGCCTGGTGCCGATGGCCTTCACCACCACCTCGCATATCGCCGTGACGGCGGTGCTGGCGGTGCTGGTCTTCGGCACGGTGACGATCCTGGGCTTCGTGAAGAACGGCGCCGGGTTCCTGGGCCTGTTCTGGGTGTCGAGCGCGCCGCTGGCGCTGCGACCGGTGCTGGCGATCATCGAGCTGATCTCGTATTTCGTGCGCCCCGTCAGCCACTCGATCCGACTTGCCGGCAACATGATGGCGGGTCACGCGGTGCTGAAGGTGTTCGCGGGCTTCGCCGGTTCGGCGGTGATCGCGCCCGTCGCCATCGGTTCGATCACCGCGATGTACGCGCTGGAACTGCTGGTGGCCTTCGTGCAGGCCTATGTGTTCACCATCCTGACCTGCGTCTATCTGAAGGACGCGTTGCATCCGCATCACTGACGCGGTGGGCTGACGCCCACCCCGAGACAAACCCCGAAATTCAGCCAATTCCAACGTAAGGAGACATCACAATGGAAGGCAATATCGCAGAAATGGGTCAATTCATCGGCGCAGGCCTGGCAGCCATCGGCTCGGGCGCAGCTGCCATCGGTGTGGGCCATGTTGCCGGCAACTTCCTGTCGGGCGCGCTGCGCAACCCGTCGGCGGCCGCAGGCCAGACCGCCACGCTGTTCATCGGCATCGCCTTCGCGGAAGCCCTGGGGATCTTCTCGTTCCTCGTCGCGCTTCTGCTGATGTTCGCCGTCTGATCCTTACGGGAATTCCTTACGCTCGGGCGGGCCGCGGACGTGCCCGCCCGATGTAATCCCAACTCGAGGACGACGACATGGCAACCGAACAGCATCCCATCGACCAGGAATTCGCCGGCACCTGCCTGAACAGCCACGGCGGTGCCGAGGGAATGCCGCAGCTCTGCCCGGACTGGATGGGCAACCAGATCTTCTGGCTGGCGATCACCCTGGTCGTGATCTTCCTGATCCTGTCGAAGATCGCACTGCCGCGCATCGCCGGTATCCTGGCGGCCCGTCAGGGGGCGATCACCAACGATCTGGCCGCGGCCGAGGATCTGAAGCAGCGCGCGGTCGAGGCCGAGGAGGCCTATACCAAGGCGCTGGCGGATGCCCGTGCCGAAGCCGGCCGTATCGTCGCCGAGGCCAAGGCCGAGATCCAGGCCGAGCTCGATATCGAGATCGCCAAGGCAGATGCCGAGATCGGCGCCAAGGCCGCCGAGAGCGAGAAGGCCATCGAGGCCATTCGCGCCGGCGCCGTCGACGCGGTCAAGGACGTGGCCAAGGACACCGCCAAGGAAATCGTGGCAGCCATGGGCGGCACCGCCGATGCCCGCACGATCACCAGCGCCGTCACGGCCCGGATGAAGGGATAAGGACCATGCGGACCATTGCAACCCTGATTGCCCTTGTGGCGGCCAACCCGGCCTTCGCCGCGTCGGGGCCTTTCGTATCGCTGCGCAACACCAACTTCGTGGTGCTGATCGCCTTCGTGATCTTCATCGGCGTGTTGTTCTATTTCAAGGTTCCGGCGATGCTGGCCGGGATGCTGGACAAGCGGGCCGAGACCATCAAGGCCGAGCTGGACGAGGCGCGCAAGCTGCGCGAGGAGGCCCAGAGCGTTCTGGCCTCCTATGAGCGCAAGCAGAAGGAAATGGCCGAGCAGGCCGAGCGCATCGTCGCCCACGCCAAGGAAGAGGCACGGATCGCCGCCGAGCAGGCCAAGGTCGACCTGAAGAGCTCGATCGCGCGCCGGCTGGCCGCGGCCGAGGGGCAGATCGCCAGCGCCCAGGCCGCCGCCGTCAAGGAAGTGCGCGACCAGGCCATCCAGGTGGCCATCGGCGCCGCCCGCGACGTCATCGCCAAGAACATGACCGCCGCCGACGGCAACAAGCTGATCGACGACGCCATCGGCGAGGTCGAGGCCAAGCTGCACTGAGCGGGCGGTGGGTTGACACCCACCCTACGAGATCGAGGAACCCGGGGGCGCGCCTCCGGGTTTTTCCTTTTCGCGCGGTTGCCTGCGCCGCCGGTCGTGGCGCTGCCGTGACGAACTTGTCCCATAGTGCTTCCTTCCATTCCAGCGAATGGATCGCACCATCAAACCGTGGGATCAAACACCTAGGGTGGGTGCCAACCCACCACAGCCGCCGCCGCTAATCCGCTATTCCACCACCCGGAACAGCTTGTCGCGCGCCGTCTGGCCGCGCACCAGCTCCAGCCGCGATTTCGGCAGGCCCAGCGCCTTGGCCAACAGCTTCTGCACCGCCGCATTGGCCTTGCCGCCCTCGGGCACCACGGTGACATAGACCCGGATCGCCCCGTCCTCTTCCACCACGATCCGATTGCGCGAGGCCTTCGGCGTCACGCGCACCGCAATCTCCGCGCCCGGGCGCGCCAGCTCTTTCAGATCGGGATCGGCCATGCCCGCATCCTGCGACGCCACGGCGGCGGTTGCAATCCTGCGCCCGGCTTGCGCTAATCCCGGCAAACGGGGAATCGGAGGGGAAACATCATGGCAACCGGCTTTTTCTGGGACGAGAAGTGCTTCTGGCACGGTGGCGGCGCCTATGCCCTGACCCTGCCGCTGGGCGGTTTCGTCCAGCCGCTCGCCGCCGGCGGCCTGCCGGAAAACCCCGAAACCAAGCGCCGGCTGAAGAACCTGATGGCCGTCAGCGGGATCGAGGCCGACCTGGCCATGCAATCCGCCGCCCCCGCCACCTGGAGCGACATGGCCCGCATCCACCCCGAAAGCTTCCTGACGAAGTTCAAGGAAACCTCCGACGCCGGCGGTGGAGAGCTGGGCTTGCGCACCCCCTTCCTCCAGGGCGGTTTCGAGATCGCCGCGCTGTCGGCCGGCCTCGCGAAAGAGGCGCTGGCCCAGGTGCTCGACGGCACGCTCGACAACGCCTATTCGCTGTCGCGCCCGCCGGGGC
>JAWKXE010000043.1:0-29276 GCA_041397165.1 Paracoccaceae bacterium
CGCCTTCGGCAACAGTTCTCCGGTGGCGATGCACTTGCGTACCGCCGCCTCGTCCCGGTCCTTGGGTTCGCCGCCGCGCCCCATGCCGTCCGCCCTCCGAGGCCTGCGATCAGGCCTCGGCCTCCTCTTCGGGTTCGCCCTCTTCGGCCTCTTCCGCCGCGGCAAGCTCTGCCGGATCGACCCAGCCCAGCTGGATTCGTGCCGTCATCACCAGGTCCTGGGCCTCTTCCAGGCTCACATCGAAGGGCTCCAGCAGGCCGTCGTCCTTGACCCGCTCGCCATCCACCGTGGTCCAGCCGCCGGCCAGTTCCCAGTCGGCGCAGGTGGCGAAATCCTCCAGGGTCTTCACCCCGTCCTTCGCCAGCGCCTCGATCATCTGGGGCGTCAGGCCCTCGAATTCAACCAGACTGTCCTCGACCCCCAGCGCGCGCGCATTCTCCAGCGCGGCCTTGGCCTGGGCCTCCAGGAAGTCGCGGGCGCGGGCCTGAAGCTCGTTGGCGGTGTCCTCGTCGACCCCGTCGATCACTAGCAGCTCGTCGATCTCGACGTAACCCACCTCTTCGAGATTGGTGAAGCCCTCGGCGACCAGCAGCTGGGCAAAGAATTCGTCCAGGTCCAGCGTGTCCATGAACAGACGCGTGCGTTCCTCGAATTCCTTCTGACGCCGCGCCGATTCCTCTTCCTCGGTCATGATGTCGATGTCGAGCCCGGTCAGCTGCGACGCCAGCCGCACGTTCTGGCCGCGCCGGCCGATGGCCAGGCTCAGCTGTTCGTCGGGCACCACCACCTCGATCCGCTCGGCGTCCTCGTCCAGAACCACCTTGGAAACCTCGGCCGGTTGCAGCGCGTTGACCAGGAAGGTCGGCACATCCTCGTTCCACGGGATGATGTCGATCTTCTCGCCCTGAAGCTCGTTCACCACGGCCTGCACCCGGCTGCCGCGCATCCCGACGCAGGCGCCGACCGGGTCGATGCCGCCGTCATAGCTGATCACGGCGATCTTGGCGCGGCTGCCCGGGTCGCGGGCGACGGCCTTGATTTCGATGATGCCGTCATAGATTTCCGGCACTTCCATCTTGAACAGTTCCGCCATGAATTCCGGCGCCGTCCGGCTGAGGAAAATCTGCGGCCCACGCGTCTCGCGCCGGACATCCTTGATGTAACAGCGGATCCGGTCGTTGGGGCGATAGCTCTCGCGGCCGATCTTCTCGTTGCGGCGCAGGATGCCTTCGCCCCGGCCGATATCGACGATGACGTTGCCGTATTCCTCGCGCTTGACGACACCGTTGATGATGCTGCCGGCGCGATCCTTGAATTCCTCGAACTGGCGGTCGCGCTCGGCCTCGCGCACCTTCTGCAGGATCACCTGCTTGGCGCTCTGGGCGGCGATCCGGCCCATTTCCACCGGCGGCACTTCCTCGATGAATTGGTCGCCGACCTTCGGGTCCTGCATATACTGCTTGGCCTGCTCGACGGTGAACTCGGCCTGGTAATTCTCCAGCTCCTCATCCTCGACCACGGTGCGCACGCGGGTGAAGGTCGCCTTGCCGGTCTTGCGGTCGATGCTCACCCGGATGTCCATCTCGGCGCCATAGCGGCTCTTGGCGGCCCGGGCGAGGCTCTCTTCCATCGCCTCGACGACAAGGCCCGGGTCGATCATCTTTTCCCGTGCCACGGCTTCTGCGGTTTGCAACAGCTCAAGCTGGTTTGCAGAGGTAATTGCCATTGGTCTCAGTCCTCCTCGGAACCGGTCTCGGTTTCAATCGTATCGAATTTGTCTTCATCCAGCTTTCCGGCCGCCTTGCGCGCCTTCAGCATCGCCTTGATCAGATCGTCGGTCAGCATCAGCTTGGCATCGGCCAACCAGTCGAACTCCAGACCCACGGTCACGGTCTCGCCGTCCTGCTCGAGGTTGATCAGAACCTCGCTGCCCTCGATCCCGGCCAGCACGCCGCGAAACCGCTTGCGCCCGTCGATCAGCTCGGCGGTCTCGACCTTGGCCTCATAGCCCTCATAGGCGTCGAAATCCTTCAGCCGCGTCAGCGGCCGGTCGATCCCGGGGCTCGACACCTCCAGCGTATAGGCCTCGCTCACCGGATCCTCGACATCCAGAACCGCGCTCAGCGCGTTCGAGATCTCGGCGCATTCGTCGACGTCGATGCCGCCCGTCGGTCGCTCGGCCATGACCTGAAGCGTCTTGGTGTCGCCCCCCATCAGCCGCACCCGCACCAGCTCGAACCCCATGTCCTCGATCACGGGGGTGATGATCCCCGCAATCCTGCGGTCCATCGCGGTTTTGGCAATCAGGTCGGCCATTCGGGTTTCCAAGCACAAAAAAACGGGCGCGCGGCCCGTCGAACTTTCCGGTGGGCGCCGGGTGTGGACCCCAGCGCGCCGCTGTTGAAGGGGATATACGTGACCCGGGGTGAGTCTGCAAGCCCTGCTTTCGAACCCGCTCCGCCCCTTCATCTGACCCCAAATATCCGGGGTGTGGGGCTGGCCCCCACGAACGCCTCCACCGGGCATAGACCCGGGAAGTTTTCACGCTAATCTGCCCCCAATTCGCCCCCAAGGTCCTTCAATCCCATGCCCGACCGCACCCGCCAGGATTACGTCCTCTCCTTCTACCGCGTCCGCCAGGCGCTGGGCCTTCTGGGCCTCGTCTTCCCGTTCCTGCTGCTGCTCGGCGGCTGGCTGGAGGACGCGCCGATCCAGCCCTCGATCTCGGATTATTATCACACCACCCTGCGCGACATCTTCGTCGGCACGCTCTTTGCCATCGGCATCTTCCTCGTCTCCTACAAGGGCCATTCGCGGCAGAATGGCGAGCGGCTTTCCGACAACCTCTCGGCCACGCTGGCCGGCATCGGCGCCTTCGGGCTGGCCGTCTTCCCGAACCAGATGATCCCCGGCACCAAGAACATCTTCGAATACCTGCTGGGCCCCCACGCCAAATGGGGTCATTTCATCGCCGCCATCCTGTTCCTCGGCTCGATGGCGCATCTCTCGCTCTTCCGCTTCACCCGCACCGCCAACGCCGCACGGCGGCGGGTCTATGTGATCTGCGGCTGGGCGATCCTGATCTTCGGCGGCGCCGCGACGCTGGCCTCGATCCTGCGGGCGCTGCCGGCGCTTGGCTGGAGCGAAGGCATCGAAGCCTCGGGCCTCATCTTCTGGTGCGAGGCAGCGGGGATCTGGGCCTTCGGCATCAGCTGGCTGACCAAGGGCAAGACCGATATCGCCCTGGTCGAGGGGCTGCGAAAGACCGCCCGGCGGCCGCCGCGTTAACCGGCCGGCAAGGGGCGTTAACGCCGCTTCGGCCACCGCGCGCCAGACGGAAAGCAGCCGCGTGTCAGCCGGGATGCAGACAGGCCGTTTGCCGGTTCGACGCAACGGTTAACGCAGCGTTCAGAGCCCGGCGATCTGGTCCATGGCGCGCACCAGCTCGCGGCTGATGCCCGGTTCCGACAGGGCGTGGCCCGCCACCGGGATCATCCGCAGCTCGGCCTTCTTCCATTTCGTCGACAGCGCCCAGGCGGCCGAGGGCGGGCAGATCATGTCGTATCGCCCCTGCACGATCACGCCCGGGATGTTGTCGATTTTCCCAACGTCCTCAAGGATTTGCCCATCCCGCTCCAGGAAGATACGGTTGATGAAGTAATGGTTCTCCAGCCGCGCGAAGGCCCGCGCGTAATGCCCGTCGGCGACGCCGCCCTGGCCATCCGACAGCACCGTCGCCAGCGCGTTTTCCCAGCGCGACCAGGCCTTGGCAAAGGCGGTTTCCTCGGCCGCATCGCCGGAAAACAGCCGCTTGTGATAGGCCTGGATCAGATCATGTTGCTCACCCGCCGGGATAATCCCTTGGAATCTATGCCATAATTCCGGCCAGAACCGCCCGACCCCGCCGCCATAGAACCAGTCGAGCTCGGCCCTGGTGCCCAGGAAAACCCCCCGCAGGACCAGCTGTTCCACCATCCTGGGATGGGTCTCGGCATAGATCAGCGCCAGCGTCGCCCCCCAGCTGCCGCCGAAGACGATCCATTTATCGATGTTTAACACCCGCCGGATACGTTCGATATCGCGCACCAGATGCCAGGTCGTATTGGCCTCGACGCTGGCATGGGGCCGCGACCGGCCGCAGCCGCGCTGGTCGAACAGGATGATGCGGTAATGCCGCGGCTCGAAATAGCGCCGCATCGTCGGGCTGCAGCCGCCGCCCGGCCCGCCATGGAACACCACCACCGGCTGCCCTTCGGGGTTGCCCGACTGCTCGACATAGATGTGATGCCCGTCGCCCACATCCAGCATCCGCCGGTCGAACGGTTCGAGCGGCGGATAAAGATAGTCTGCGGCACTTTTGGGGCCTGCCAATTTGTCCATTGCGGTCCTATATGCTAGGGCGCGCCCAAAGTGAGCCCATGGAGAGCAGAATGCAACCCGCCGTCAGCACTGTCGACCCCGCCGAAGTCGCCAAGTTCGAGGCCATGGCGGCCGAATGGTGGGACCCCACCGGCAAGTTCAAGCCGCTGCACCTGATGAACCCCTGCCGGCTGGATTACATCACCACCCAGATCGCGGTCGAATTCGATTGCGACCTGAACGATCCGCTGCCCTTCGCCGGGCTGCGCCTGCTGGACATCGGCTGTGGCGGCGGGCTTCTCTCGGAACCGATGGCACGGCTGGGCGCCACCGTGGTGGGCGCCGACGCCGCCGCCGGCAACATCCCGGTGGCGCAGATCCATGCCGAACAATCGGGCCTCTCGATCGACTATCGCAACGTCACGGCCGAGGCGCTGGCCGAAGCCGGAGAACAGTTCGACGTCGTCCTCAACATGGAAGTGGTCGAGCATGTCTCGGACCCGCTGGCCTATCTCACCGCCTGCCGCCAGCTTCTGAAACCCGGCGGGCTGATGATCTGTTCGACCATCAACCGCAATCCGAAAAGCTTTGCCATGGCCATCGTCGGCGCCGAATACGTCATGCGCTGGCTGCCCAAGGGCACCCATGAATGGTCGAAATTCATCACCCCGGACGAGCTTCACGCGCTGATCGAACGGGCCGGGCTGACGCCGGTCGACCGCAAGGGCTTCGTCTTCAACCCGATCAGCTGGCGCTGGTCGGTGTCCGACCGCGACCTTTCGGTCAATTACGTCACCGCCAGCACCCGGCCCGCATAAGGCAACGCCCATGTCCCCGATCCCCGAAAGCTGGCTGCTGTTCGCCGTCGATATCGAATATTCCGTCCCCTTCGGCGAGGTGGAAAAGGTGCTCGACCCGCATATGGCCTTCGTCCGCCGCGCCTATGACGAAGGCCGCTTCCTGGCCTCGGGCCCGAAAGAGCCGCGCACCGGCGGGATGGTGATCATGATGGCGCCATCGCTGGAGGATGCGCAGGCCTATCTGGCCGCCGATCCTTTCGTGACCGAGAAGGTGGCCGCGGTGAAGCTGACGGCCTTCAAACCGTCGAACCTTCACACTGCCTTGAAATAACAGGCTATTCCGCTTCCAGCTTGATCCGCAGCTCGCGCAGGATCGGCAGCACGGCGCGCAGCTTGTCTTCGCCCAGATCGCCCATCACCTCGCGCAGCACCGGCCCGATGGCCGCCAGCGCCGTATCGCGCGCGCGTCGCCCGGCGGGGCTGATCGCCACCATCTTGCGCCGGGCATCGTCCCAGTCGGGCCGGATATGCACATAGCCCGCCCATTCCAGCTTGCCCAGCGTGTTGGTCATCGCCCCGCGGGTGACGTGAAAGCTTTTCGCCAGCTGCGCAGGGCTGCGTTCCTCGCCCATATGCGCCAGATGATTCAGCACCGAGAAATGCGAGATTTCCATGCCCTTCGGCAACACCTTGGTCAGCCGGTTGCGGATCAACTGATCGGCCGTCAGGATCTCGCTCAGAAGCGCAACGGCCAGGGCGTTCGACGGGTCGTTCATCAGGGCCCCGAGATTTCCCGGTCATGGCTGAGCGACGGCACCCTTTGGCGCGCCTTCGCGACCTCGTCCATGTCGAGATCGACAAAGCTGACCCCCGGCTCGGTGCCCGCATCTAGCAGAACCTCGCCCCAGGGCGCCACGGCCAGGGAATGGCCGAAGGTGCGGCGCTCCTTACCATCCTTCACGTAATGCACACCGGTCTGCGCCGGGGCCAGCACGAAGCAGCCGGTCTCGATCGCCCGGGCGCGCAGCAGCGTGTGCCAATGCGCCTCGCCGGTGACGGCGGAAAAGGCCGCCGGCACGGTCAGGATCTGCGCCCCGGCCTGCGCCAGCCGCCGGTGCAGATGCGGGAACCGCACGTCATAGCAGACGGTCATGCCCACCGCGCCAAGGTCGGTCTGGGCCAGAACCGCGCGGCTGCCCGGCCGGTAATAGGCCGATTCGCGATAGCTCTCGGTTTCGCTCACATCGACGTCGAACATGTGGATCTTGTCGTATTGCGCCGCGATCCCGCCCTGCGGCGAGATCAGGAAAGACCGGTTGGCAAAGCGCCCGTCGGCGTCATGGGTCAGCATCCCCAGCGACCCGATCAGCACCCACATCCCCAGCGCCTCGGCCTCGCTCCGGACCATGGCCAGCGTCGGGTCGTCGTCCTGGTGATGGAAGACGCTGCGCTGATGCGCGCGGTCGCCCGAGATGCAGTTCGTCACCTCGGGGCTCAGCGCGAAATCGGCGCCGCCGGCATGGGCGGTGTGCAGATAGCTGCGCAGCCGTTCGCGGTTTTCATCCGGGTTCTCGCCCGAACACATCTGGATCAACGCGGCGCGGACCATCGGCTTACACCTGCAGAAGCGCGTCGAGCTTGCCGGCGCGTTCCAGGGCGTAAAGGTCGTCGCAGCCGCCGACATGGGTTTCGCCCACGAAGATCTGCGGCACGGTATGGCGACCATGGGCGCGCTGCATCATCTCGGGCTTGCGCGACGGATCGGCGAAGACGTCGACCTCGGAATAGGCGACCCCCTTCTGATCCAGCAGGCGCTTGGCCGCGTGGCAAAAGCCGCAGAACGGCGAGGTATAGATTTCAACCGGTTTCATCAGCGTTCCCCTCAGGTTTCGCCCTTTGTCCCGGATTTAGTCATCCTTTGCAACGCGCGCCAGAGCCAGCGCCGAAACGTCGCGCGCGCCGGCCTGCAAACAGGCCTCGGCCGCCGCCGCCATGGTCGCGCCCGAGGTCATCACGTCATCGACCAGAAGCACATGCCGCCCGGCCATGCGGTGCCGCCGTTTCGGATGCGCCGCGATGGCGCCCTGCACCGTGGCGAAGCGCTGGTCCAGCGTCTTGCCCTCGAGGCTGGCGGTGCGGCCGGGCCGAATCAGCAGATCGGGGCAATAGGCAAGCGACATCTCCTTCGCCAAGGCCTGTGCCAGCAGGGCCGACTGGTTGAAGCGGCGCTTGATCAGCCGGCTCCAATGCAGCGAATGGGCGCGACCAGCATGTCCTTTTCCGCCAGCGGGGCCGCCGCCCGGGCCGGCCATTTCGCCGCCGGTCGCACGATATCGTGGCGGTCGCCGTGTTTCAGCGCCAGCACCAGACGGCGGCCGTTGTCGCGGTAAAGGAACACCGCGCGGCCATGCGACCAGGGCCGCGCGATGCGGCGGCAATCGTCGCAGATCTCGGCCTGGTCCGATGTGCCGGGCAGGGGCGTGCCGCAAAGATCGCAGGTCAGCCCTTCGATGAACGGCGTGTCGCGCCAGCACGGCCCGCAGAGGCCGAAATCGCTTTCCACCATCTCGCCGCAGCAGACGCAGCGCGGCGGATAGAGCATGTGCAACGCCGTTTGTAACTTCATCCCTCCGCCCCTATATGTCGGCGCCATGACGACCCCGCCCAACCTGACCGACCGTGCCGCCCTGAGGCGCAACCGCGCCCGCGCCGCCCGCGCGCCCGAAGGCTTCCTGCACGCGCTGGCCGCGGACGAGATCAAGGATCGGTTGGCGATGGTTAAGAAATCGTTTACCGCGCCCGTCATCGTCACCGGCCATCCCGATTTCTGGCGCGATGTGCTGCCCGGGGCGCGGATCGTGGCGGATGACGAGGTGTTGGCGCTGGAACCGGGCGCGCAGGATCTGGTGATCCACGCCATGGCGCTGCATTGGGCGAACGATCCGGTTGGCCAGATGATTCAATGCCTCAGGGCGCTGAGACCCGATGGCCTGTTTCTGGCGGTGCTCTTCGGCGGTCAAACGCTGACGGAATTGCGTGCCGCCCTGGGCCAGGCCGAGATCGAGCTCGCCGGCGGCCTGTCGCCCCGCGTCGCCCCGATGGCAGAACTGCGCGATCTGGGCGCGCTGTTGCAACGCGCCGGTTTCGCCCTGCCGGTGGCCGATGCGGTGCCGTTGAAGGCCAGCTATCAAAGCGCGCTGCACCTGATGCGCGAACTGCGGGCGATGGGCGAACAGAACGCCCAATCCGCCCGCCTGCGCCATTTCACCCGGCCCGGCGTGATCCGCCGCACCGGAGAGCTTTACGCCGACAGCTTCGCCGAAGCCGATACCCGCATCCGCGCGACGTTCGAGCTGATCTTCCTGCATGGCTGGGCGCCCGATCCCGGTCAGCCGCAACCGTTGCGCCCCGGCAGCGCCCAGGCCCGCCTGGCCGAGGCGCTGGGCACCTTCGAATTGCCGCTGAAGGATTGACCGGCGCCGCCAGCCCGCTACATGAAACCTCAGCCAGCCGACAGGGACAGCGCATGACCGACAGGACAGACACCGCATTCGACACCAGCCACGCCCCCGCCGACCACCCGGCGGTGCCGCGCGAAAAGGTCGGCGTGCTGATCGCCAATCTGGGCACGCCGGACGGATACGACTACTGGTCGATGCGGCGCTATCTGAACGAGTTCCTCTCGGACAAGCGGGTGATCGACTATCCCCGCTGGAAATGGCAGCCGCTGCTTCAGCTGATCATCCTGACGAAGCGGCCGTTTTCCTCGGGCGCGGCGTACAAGTCGATCTGGAACGAGGACAAGGGCGAAAGCCCGCTGATGACCATCACCAAGGATCAGACGGCCGCGCTTTCCACCATGTTGAACCAGCGGTTCGGCGATGAGGTGATGGTCGATTTCTGTATGCGCTATGGCAACCCCTCGACCGAATCGAAGCTCGATGAACTGGTCAGGGCGGGGTGCACCAAGGTTCTGTTCTTCCCGCTTTACCCGCAATATGCCGGCGCCACCACGGCCACGGCGAACGATGCGTTCTTCCGCGCCCTGATGAAGCAGCCCTGGCAGCCCGCCGCGCGTACCGTGCCCGCCTATTTCGACAACCCGGCCTATATCGACGCGCTGGCCGGATCGGTCGAGGCGGCCTATGCCAAGGCCGAAAAGACGCCCGAACTGCTGGTCGTATCCTATCACGGGATGCCGAAACGCTATCTGATGCAGGGCGACCCGTATCATTGCCAGTGCCAGAAGACGACGCGGCTTCTGAAAGAGCGGCTGGGCTGGGATGACAGCCGGATCACCACCACCTTCCAGTCGGTCTTCGGCCCCGAGGAATGGCTGAAACCCTATACGGTCGAGGAAGTCGCCCGGCTGGCCCGCGACGAGGGTCGCAGGAACATCGCCGTCATCGCGCCGGCCTTTTCGGCCGATTGCATCGAGACGCTGGAAGAGATCAACGAAGAGATCCGCGAAAGCTTCGAACATGCGGGGGGCGAGGATTTTCTCTATATCCCCTGCCTCAACGACCAGCCGTCGCATATCGCGGTGCTGGCGCAGATCGTCGCGGACAATCTGAAAGGCTGGATCGGCTGATCCCGGCCGTCATGGCAAACACTGCAAAAGAAAAAGGCGGTGGAAGCCCACCGCCTTTTCCCTTTTGGCTTGCGCCGGACTGAAATCAGTCCATTGCCACCGCGGCCACGGCCACCAGAAGCAGCAGCGGGATCCAGATGCCGGCCGACGACGAGCTGGCAGCGGCTTCTTCCACGATAACCGGAGCTTCCATCACGGGCTCTGCCATCGAGCCGGCATAAGCGGTCGAAGCAGCAGCGGTCAGAGCAGCGGCGAGAACGAGTTTCTTCATGTTATCCTCCAGATATTCGCCCACCGCCCCATAACATATGGCAACGGCAAGCACCCAAGTCTTACCTCGTAACCTTCTCTAAGCAGCAAAACCGTGGGATTGCAAACCCAACTTCGGCCGGATGCCGCAGAGATCGCCGAAATGTCGTCAAATTAGCAACACTTGCGTGCCGACTTTGGCCAGCGCGTAAAGTTCGGTGATATGTTCGTTGTAGAGGCCGATGCAACCGTTGGACGAACGCCGCCCGATCTTGCGCGTGTCGTGGGTGCCGTGGATGCGATAATAGGTCCAGCCCAGGTAAAGCGCGAGCGGCCCCAGCGGGTTGTCGGGCGCACCGCCGGGAACGACATCGGGCCATTCCGGGTTGCGCACCTTCATCGACGGCGTCGGCCGCCAGGCGGGGTGAAAGACCTTCTGCACAACATTTGTGCGACCGCGACGGGTCAGCTCTTCGGTCAGCGGCACCGAGGTCGGGTAGAGTTTGTAGACCGAGCCATCCTCGCTCCAGTAATGCAGCGCGCGCGAGGTGATATCGACCAGGATCGCGCCATTCTGGAGGTTGTCGAAATAGGGCTGCCAGTTCAGCGACCGGAAGCTCGAGATGTTGTGGCGGACAACCTCGCTCAGGTCGTGCTCGACCTCGGTCGTGTTCGCGCCGTTCAGCGTTTGCGCCAATGCCGGTGCAGCCAGAAGCGAAGCGCCGCCGGCCAGAAAACCGCGGCGGCCCAATCCGCCGGTAAATTTGGGTGCCATTTTGCCCTCTCGGCCTGATTTTTCCACGGATTTGGGCATATTATGGCGCGAAAGCCGCAGTCGCAATTCAAACCTCCGTCAATTGGCCAACTCACGCCGATGTGGGTTTGAATGGCAACGCTTGCCGCGCTAGGACAGGGGAAACGGTAAATGGGTGACTTGGACCATGGCGCGACTTCTCGGACTTCTCTTTTCGGCACTTCTGGTGCTTCAGGCCTGCACGGACGCCACGGCGCCGCAGCAGCCCGGACGGCAAGCCCCTGCCGCGGCGCTGCGCATCGCGCCCAGCGCCGAGGGTAAGATCGAATATCGCGTGCTCGATTCAATCAACGCCCTGCGCCAGGCTTCCGGCGCCCCGGCAGTGCAGCTGCGATCACGCGCCTGAATGCCGCCACCCATTCGCGCGACATGTCGATCCAGAACCGGCCCTGGCATTTCGGTTCGGACGGGTCGTCGCCGATCGACCAGGTGCGGCGCGTCGGCTATACCGGCGCGATGCTGGGCGAAAACATCTCGGAAACCTACGAGACCGAGCTGGAAACCCTGGCCGCCTGGATGGAACGGCCCGATACCCGCGCCGTCCTCTTGGACAATCGCGCGATCAATCTGGGCTTTTCCTGGTTCGGAGAAATCCGGCAAAATCTGGTGGACGCTGCTCATGGGGTCGTGACCCGGCCAGATCTCGGCGCGGTTCTCAGGGCCGGATCGTGATCGGCGTTCCGTTGCGCACCATGGCATAGATCTCTTCGATCTGGCGGTTGGTCACGGCGATACAACCCGCCGTCAGTCGCGCCCGCGCTTGCTGTACTCCCGCGGCCGCCCATGGATGAAGATATCGCCACCGGGGCTTTTGCCCTGGGCCTGCGCATTGGCCCGGTCGGGCGGCATTGGGATGAGAATGCCGATCGACAGGTGAAATTCGCTGTCGGGGTTGCGGCGGTCGATGAAATAGTCGCCCTCGAGCGTCTTGCCGTCGCCTTCGAAGGCCTTGTGTCAGCGGCACCAGATCCCAACCCATGACCAGGATGGGTCTTCAGCACCCGGTCGTGGTGCATCAGCTGCATCGTGCGGGCGTCCTTGAAGACGATCACCCGGGTGACCTCGGGGCGCGATAGGTTTGAAATTTCGAGCAGCTGGCCACCAGGCCCAACAGCAGGACCGCAAAGACAATCTTGAAATACCGCATGACACTGTCCGTTTATCCGTTGGCCGCGTTTTACCGGTTTTCGCCCACCACCCGCGGTAGCGGTTTTTTGCCTGTCACGCGGATGTGAGCGTGAAGCACAGGCCAGCTCGATATGCGCCGACCAGCGGAACTGGTCGACCACCTGCACCCAGTTCAGGGCATATCCGGCCTGGATCAGCCGCCTGGCATCGCGGGCGAAGGTCACCGGATTGCACGAGACATAGGCGATGCGCGCGACGCCGGCCTGGGCCAGCTCTTCCACCTGCGCCTCGGCCCCGGCGCGGGGCGGGTCCAGCACGCAGGCGTCGAAGCGCGTCAGCTCGTCCGGGGTCAGCGGGCGGCGGAACAGATCGCGCGCCTCGGTCGTGACCTTGCGCAGGCCCTGCGCGTGGCGCCAGCCCTGGTCCAGCGCCTTGACCATGGCCGCATCGCCCTCGACGGCGTGCACCTCGGCGCGCGCCGCCAGGGGCAGGCTGAACGTGCCGCAGCCCGAGAACAGATCGACGATCCGCGCGGCATCGCCGGCGGCCTCTTGCACCGCCACCGGCCTCGCCCTCGCCGCTTGCCGTGGCCTGCAGGAAGGCGCCGGGCGGCGGCACCACGGCGGCGGCGCCAAAGGGCTGAGACGGCGGGCGGCGGGTGGCGACCACTTCGCCCTCCCAGGCCAGCCGGGCCAGATCGTGCCGTTGCGCCGCCTGCGCCAGCTCGATCAGCAGCGGCCCGATCGGCGGGCAGACCGCCCGCGACCGCGATATCCAGCCCCGGGACGTAGCGGTCAGGCTCAACTCGCGCCGGCTGGCGCCGATGCGGGCCAGATCGCAGGCCACCTCCAGCGCCGGCATCAGATCGGGATGCAGCAGCTGGCAATCGGCGATCTCGACGATCACGTCCGAGGCGCGGGCGCGAAACCCACCGTCGCCCTTCTTGGTGCGCCGGGCCGTAGGAGTGGCGCGGCGGCGCGAGCGCGGCTCGCAGGTGAAGATCGGTCGCAGCGGCGCTTCGGTCCGTTGGCCACCAGCGCCCGGGCGACGACATCGGTTTTCCACGCCGCAACAAGCTGTCCAGGCATGTTGCAACTGGCAGCCGCCGCGAGGTTGTAATGCCGGCAGGGCGGCGCCACCCGGTCCGGGCGGGCTGGACAATGCGGATATCGCCCAGGGTCTGACCGTCGAGCGTGCCGCTCACCACCTCGCCCGGCGGGGTGCGCGGGGCGAGGCGGGGCCTTCGGCGATACGAAGCGCCGTGATGGCCAAGACGCTCGATCACCCGGTCAGTCATCGCCGGACGCCTTGGCCTGCGCGATCAGCTGGTCGCGGCTCAGGGCAAAGCCCGGGGCGATCCAGGCCTCTTCCAGCGCCTTCATCGCCTGCCCCAGCGCCGGGCCCTGAAGCCCCGGCATCCGGGTCGCGCGCCTTGATCAGGAACCGGGCACCCGCGCCGGTTCGGGCGATGTCGAAATGCGCCTGATCCGGCAGCGTGCCCATCATCGCGCGCATGCAGCAGCAGGATGTCGCGGGCGTCGTCAGGCCCATAGCGATAGCCCAGATGCCCGGGCGAGCCGAGATCGGAAAGTTCGTCGCGCAGCAAAAACCAGCCGCCCGGCCTCCTTGTTGGACAGCCGCCAGCGTTCGGCCGGAGGTCTCGCCGCCCAAGGCGGCCAGCCGACGGATCGGGTCGGGAAATGCCGTATTCCCCTTCCAGATGCACCAGCGGCGCCAACGCGGTATCGTCGGCGCCGGGCAGGATATGCGCCAACACCCCCGTCGCCCGCATCGCCGCCACCGACGGCGCCGGATCGGCGGCGGAGAGCAGCTTCTTCATCTCGGCCCCCACCCGCTCGCGCGAGCGGTCGAGCCCGTCCAGATGCCCCGCCACCGCCACCAGACCTTCGGGATCGAGCCTCGGCATCGCCATACCAGGCGTGGAAGCGGAAGAAGCGCAGGATGCGCAGGTAATCCTCGCGGATGCGCATCTGGGCGGGGTCGATGAACCACGCAGCGCGCCTGCGGGTCGGAGAGACCGCCCAGCGGGTCGATCACCTGGCCAGAGGCATCGGCATAGAGCGCGTTCATGAGTGAAATCGCGCCGCCGGGCATCATCTTCGATCTCGCGCGAAAAGGCGATGACGGCGCAGCAGCCGTCGGTTTCCACATCGTGGCGGAAGGTGGTGATCTCGTGCGGCTCGCCCCCCGCGACCACGGTCACGGTGCCGTGGTCGATGCCGGTGGGGATGACCTTGAAGCGTGCCGCCTTCTCAAGCCGCATCACCTCGGAAGGTTCGGCATCGGTGGCGATGTCGATATCGCTGACTCGCCACGCCCAGAAGCGCGTTGCGCACACAGCCGCCGACGAACAGCGCCCGGTGCCCGGCATCGGTCAACGCCAGCAGACGGCCTGGGTGTGCCGGTTCGAAAACCCTCACCGGTGATCCGCATCGTCTCAGCCCTTCATCCGTTCGGCCAGTCCGCGCAGGATCCGCGCGGTGGCACCCCAGATATAATAGGGCCCGAACGGCACGGTGTAATAGTGCCGCTTTTGCCCCAGCCAGCGCCGCGACTGCACCGAATAGCGGTCGGGGTCCGTCACATGGGCGAAGGGCACGCGAAACACCTCGTCCACCTCGCCGGGTTCGGGGCGCAGCTCGAATTCGCCCCGCAGGCGGCCCAGCACCGGGGTGACGGTGAAACCGGTCACGGTCTCATGGCTGGGCAGCAGGCCCAGGATCTCGACATTGGCGGGCGGCAGGCCGATTTCCTCATGAGCCTCGCGCAGGGCGGCGGCGGTGACATCGGCATCGCCTTCGTCCTGCTTGCCGCCGGGAAAGGCGATCTGCCCGGGATGGTGCTTCAGCCCCGAGGCGCGCTTGGTCAGGATCAGCTCCAGCCGCCCGGCCCGCTCGATCAGCGGCACCAGAACGCCCGCGGGGCGCAGCTTGCGGCCCTCGGGCAGGACGGTGCCCGGGTTCAGATCGAAATCGGACGACGCCCCGCCGGTCTGCGCCAGGGCCCGGATCAGGGGGCTGAACGGGTCAGTCGTCACCCGTTCCGCCTTCTTTCGCCTCGAACCCCACGGTCTTGGGGTCGAGATCGTAATGCGCGCCACAGAACTGGCAATCGGCGGTGACGCGGCCGTCCTCGGTTGTCATCTTCTCGATGTCGCGGGCCGAGTAGATCGACAGGCTCTGGCGCACGCGATCCTCGGAACAGGTGCAACCGAAGCGCACCGGCTGGGCATCGAACACCCGCGGCGCCTCTTCGTGGAACAGCCGCACCAGCAGGTCGGTCGGCGGCACCGTCGGGCCGATCAGCTCGAACACCTCGACCGTATCCAGAAGCGCGTTCGCGCGGGACCAGTTCTCGCTGTCATCGCCGTCCAGCAGATCGAGGGCCTCCAGCAGGCCGCCCTCGCCCGAGCCTTCGCCCGTCACCGCCTGAAGCGAGGCCTTGGGCATGTGCTGAAGCATCACGCCGCCGCCGCGCCAATGCGCGGGCTGGCCGGGTTCGGACGACAGGCCGAAACCCAGCTGGAACCGTGTCGGCAGCTGTTCGGACTGGGCGAAATAGGCCTCGGCGCTATTGGTCAGCGACGTGCCGGTCAGCGGCGAGATGCCCTGATAAGGCGCGCTGCCCGGCCCCTGGTCGATCAGCACGGCGAAATAGCCCTTGCCCACGTGACTCATCGGAGGACCATCGCCGATGCGGTCGCGGTCGAAGCTGGCATAGGCACGGATGCGGGCGCTCTGGCCTTCTTCCGTGGGCGCATAGTAATCGGTGGCGATCATCCGCACCGGCCCGTCGGATTGCACCTGAAGCGACAGCTTCCAGCGCAGCTTGACCGTCTGGCCGATCAATGCGGTCAGGAGGACCATCTCGGCCACCAGCGCCTCGACCTGGGGCGGATAGTCGTGTTGCGAAAGGATGCCGCCCAACACGCCATCAAGCCGCGCCACGCGGCCGCGAATGTCGGATCGGTCAAGCTGGAACGGTAGAACGGAATCGTCCCAGGCGATTTTCTGTCCAAGTGTCATGGGATACCCTGTCTGCGCCGGGGTTTCGGCATACCGCGTTGACATAGGCACGGCAAGGGTCAGAACAAGGGCAGGCCGCGAAGGAGTCAGGAATGATCAGGCGATACGGAGAGCCCCCGGTTCGGGGCAAGAAACATGTGCTGCGGCGCGGGGTCTATGCGGTTCTGCCGCGGGGCGGCGATTTGCTGGTGACCTTCCAGGCGGCGACGCATGACGAGTTTCAACTGCCCGGCGGCGGCATCGACCCGGGCAGATCGCCGCTCAGGGCGCTGCACCGCGAGGTGTACGAGGAAACCGGCTGGACCTTCGCGCAACCGCGGCGGCTGGGGGCGTTCCGGCGTTTCACCTTCATGCCGGAATACGATCTCTGGGCCGAGAAACTGTGCGAGATCTATGTCGCGCGGCCGGTGCGGCGGCTGGGGCCACCGCCGGAGCCCGATCATCAGGCGGTGTGGATGGGCGTGCCCGATGCCGCGCGGCTTCTGGCCAATGCCGGCGACCGCGCCTTTGCCGCGCGCTATGGCTGAGCGCCGGCGGCTGCGCCCTGCGGCCCGTGAAACTCCAGCAGGATGGCCGAGACATCGTCGGGAAAGTCGCCATCCTCCGCGAAGTGCGACAGTTTCCAGACCAGGCGTTCCAGCAATGCCGGGCCGCTGACCCGGGCGAGGCCGCGCATGATGTCTTCCAGCCCCTCCTCGCCCAGAAGCTCGCCCTGCAGCGAGGGGCATTCGACCACGCCGTCCGAACAGATCATCAGCCGGTCGCCCGGCGCCAGCTGCGTCTCGAACCCCTCATAGCTGGCCCCGGGGATCAGCCCCACGGGCAACCCGCCGGGGCCGTCCTGTTCGATGCGACCGTCGGCGCGCTGGATCAGCGGATGCGGATGCCCGGCCTGCGCCATGCGCACAAGCCCGGTTTCCAGATCGACATCGGCCAGCAGCAGGGTGAAGTAATGTTCTGTCTCCATCTCGTCCAGCACCAGCTGGTTGAGGTGCTCGATCACCCGCGCCGGCTCGACCGGGCGGTGGCCGCCGCCGGGGTCTTCCTCGATCGCGATGTTCTGTTCGGGCGCGGCCGAAGACAGATAACCCGCCAGCCGTGCCGTCATCAGCGCCGAACTGATGCCATGGCCCGACACGTCGATCCCAAAGAGCCCGATCCGGGTGGCGCTGACCGGGAAGAACCCCACCAGATCACCGCCGACATGGCCCGAGGACCGCAGCAGCAGAGATACCTCTCCGGCCCCGAAGTCGCGGTGGCGCGAGGGGATCAGCGATTGTTGCAGCTTCTTGGCCTCGACCAGGTCGCTGTCGATCGAATCGTAGAGCGATTGAAGCTGTTCCAGCGTCGAGTTGATCAGGCGGTTCTTCTCGGTCAGTTCCTGTTCCATCCGCAGGATACGGTTGCCCGCCGTCAGCCGCGCCCGCAGCTCGGCCGGGTTGACCGGCTTGGTCAGGAAATCGTCGGCGCCGTTGTCCAGACCCTCGGCCACCTCGTTCTTTTCGCTCTTCGAGGTGAGCAGGATGAAATAGCCATAGCTGTCGCGCGGCATCGCCCGGAATTCCTTGCAGAATTCCAGCCCGTCCATGCCCGGCATCATCCAGTCGCTGATCACCATGTCGGGCTGGGTTTCGCCGCAGATGCGCAGCGCCTCGTCGCCCGAGGCCGCCTCGAGCACCTGGTAGCCCCAGCGCGACAGCGAGGCCTGCAGGATGCGGCGCTGCAGACGGCTGTCGTCGACCACCAGAACCACGCGGGCCTCGGCCAGTTGGCCGGCGGCATCCGGCGGGTCCAGGGGACGTGCATGTGTCATCGGAGGCGAAGGATTCTCGGCAAGGCAGGGCAGATGTTCAGCCCATAGCGCACGCGGATTAACAATTCCTGAAGGCTAAAATGCACCGCGATTTCGCAGGCTGTTTCCCGGTGCGCGAAAGACCTTGTTAACGCTGCCGCACTAGGTTTTTTGCGGGCAACCCGTTTGGAGGCGGCAGCGCGATGATCGATTGGAACAAGGTGCTGGAACTGCGCGGCGAAATCGGGGACGAGGATTTCTCGGACGTGGTCGATCTGTTCCTGGAAGAGGTCGACGAGGCGATGACCCAGCTGCGCGCCGGGCTGCCGCAGGAGAAATGGGAATGCTGCCTGCATTTCCTGAAGGGCAGCGCGTTGAACCTGGGCTTTCAGGCCTTTTCCGCGCTTTGCGCCAGTGGCGAGGCCGCGGCCGCCGCAGGCGATTTCGCGGCTGTGGACATGGGCCAGGTGATCGCCAGCTATGACGCGTCGAAAGCCGCCTTCCTGGCCGAGCTGGATCAGAGGCTGGCCGCGTAACCCGCTGGCTCAGATCAGGAATTCGGCCAGGGTTTCGTCGCTGGTGATGTCGCGATAGGTGAAACCGGCGGCATCGAGCCGGGCGAAGAGCGCATCGAAGTTCTCGCGCGCCGTGGTCTCGATCCCGATCAGGACCGAGCCGAAATTGCGCGCCGATTTCTTCAGATATTCGAACCGGGCGATATCGTCGTCGGGGCCGAGGATGCCGAGGAATTCCTTCAACGCCCCGGGCCGCTGCGGCAGGCGCAGGATGAAGTATTTCTTCACGCCGGAAAAGCGCTGGGCGCGTTCCTTGACCTCGGGCAGACGCTCGAAATCGAAATTCCCGCCCGAGGTGACGCAGACCACCTGTTTGCCTTTGATCTGATCGGCCAGGTCCACCAGCACATCGACCGACAGCGCGCCGGCGGGCTCGAGCACGATGCCCTCGACATTCAGCATGTCCAGCATGGTGACGCAGATGCGATCCTCGGGCGCGGCGTAAATCCTTGCCGGGTCGATGTGTTTCAGCACCTCGAAGGGTCGCGCCCCGATCCGTGCCACGGCGGCGCCATCGACGAAACTGTCAACCTTCTTCAGCGTCACCGGCTCACCCGCCGCCACGGCCGCGGCCAGGCTGGTGCCGCCCAGAGGCTCGACAAAGCTGTAATCGACCGCATCGCCGAAATACTGCACCACGCCGGCCGAAAGTCCGCCGCCGCCGACCGGCAGGATGATGTGATCGGGTGCGCCGCCCATCTGATCGGCGATCTCGACCGCGACCGAGGCCTGGCCTTCGATCACGTCCTCATCGTCGAACGGCGCCAGGAAATGCCCGCCCTCGGCGGCACAGAACCGCTGGGATTCGGCCAGGGTGTCGTCGAAGTAATCGCCGACCAGCCTGATCTCGACCGCGCCGCCGCCGAAGATCCGCGTCTTCTGCACCTTCTGCTGCGGCGTCGTCACCGGCATGAAGATCACGCCCTGCACGCCGAAATGCTGGCACATGAAGGCGACGCCCTGCGCGTGATTGCCCGCACTGGCACAAACGAACAGCTTGGACGCCGGATCACGCTCCAGCACCTTGCGCATCGCGTTGAAGGCGCCGCGCAGCTTGTACGAGCGCACCGGCGACAGGTCTTCGCGCTTGAGCCAGATATCGCAGCCAAACCTTTCCGAAAGGTGAACGTTGCGTTGCAGCGGCGTGTCCGCGAAGACCTGCCGCATCGCGCGTTCGGCCGCGCGGGCCCTGGTGTGGAAGTCTTGCACAAAGCTCATTGCGTCTGACTGCCCCAAAGCGCCCATCCCGCGCAAGCCCCGCACCTTGCCCTGCGACACAAAACCCGATATCGCGCCGGGGACAGATACGAGGGGAAACACGATGTCCGCGCCCAAGAAAGTTGTGCTGGCCTATTCCGGCGGCCTTGATACGTCGATCATCCTGAAATGGCTGCAGACCGAATACGGCTGCGAGGTGGTGACATTCACCGCCGATCTGGGCCAGGGCGAAGAGCTGGAACCAGCGCGCCAGAAGGCCGAATTGCTGGGGATCAAGCCCGAGAACATCCACATCGTCGATGTGCGCGAGGAATTCGTGCGCGATTTCGTCTTTCCGATGTTCCGCGCCAATGCGGTCTATGAAGGGCTCTATCTGCTGGGCACCTCGATCGCGCGGCCGTTGATTTCCAAGCATCTTGTCGATCTGGCGCATGAACACGGCGCCGATGCCGTGGCCCATGGCGCCACCGGCAAGGGCAACGACCAGGTCCGGTTCGAACTGTCGGCGGCGGCGCTCGACCCGGCGATCAAGGTGATCGCGCCCTGGCGGGAATGGGATCTGAGCTCGCGCACCAAGCTGTTGGAATTCGCCGAGCTCAACCAGATTCCGATCGCCAAGAACAAGCGCGGCGAGGCGCCTTTCTCGGTCGATGCGAACCTGCTGCACACCTCCTCGGAGGGGACGGTTCTGAGAAGATCCGGGCGTCGAGGCGCCCGATTACGTGGCGCAGCGTATCGTGCCGGCGGAAGAGGCCCCGAACGAGCCCGAATTCATCGAAGTGAGCTTCGAGAAGGGCGATGCGGTGGCGATCGACGACGACGGATGTCGCCCGCTACCCTTTTGACAAAGCTCAATGAATTGGGCGGCAAGCATGGCGTCGGCCTGCTCGATTTCGTCGAAAACCGCTTTGTCGGGATGAAATCGCGCGGGGTCTACGAGACGCCGGGCGGCACCATCCTGCTCGAGGCGCATCGCGGGATCGAACAGATCACCCTCGACAGCGGCGCGGGCCATCTGAAGGATTCGATCATGCCGCGCTATGCCGAGCTGATCTATAACGGCTTCTGGTTCAGCCCCGAGCGCGAGGCGCTGCAGGCGCTGATCGACAAGACGCAGGAATATGTCACCGGCACGGTGAAGCTCAAGCTCTACAAGGGCTCGGTGCGGACCGTGGCGCGGTGGTCGGATTATTCGCTCTACAGCGAAAAGCACGTGACTTTCGAGGAAGACGCCGGCGCCTACGATCAGAAGGATGCCGCCGGCTTCATCACGCTGAACGCGCTGCGGCTGCGCCTGCTGGCGACGCGGAACCGGCGGGTCTCGGGCAAGTAACGGGTCACCGGCCCCGGCGGTTTTCCGCCGGGGGTTAACGCCGAATCGGCGGGGCTTGCGGGATGTCTGCCCGCCGGCTGCCGCCCGGCTGCTTTCCGTCTGGCATTTTTCGGCAAATCCCCGGGTTAACGCCGCGCGCGGGTGAAGGAAGCGTTAAAGCTTCACCGCCGCGAGCCTTTCGTAAGATGGCAGCGCCTGCGCGGCCAGCGCGGCGCGGTCGGGCGGCAGATCGGGCAGCGGCCCCTCGGCCGGGGCGAAGCCGGTCGAGGCGTGGACCGAGCCATACCAATGCGCGGCCCAGACGCCATCGTCGGGATGGCCGCCGGCGGGCCAGCCGAGCATCGCGGGATCGAAATCCAGGCCGATGGCGTCGCAGAGCCGGCGCAGCATGACCTCGGGCGCGCGGCGGATATCCGAGCTGTCGATCACCACGGGCGCACCGCCCGCTGCCTTCACCTGATCGTAAAGCTCGGCCTGTTGGAGAAAGCCGATATCGGCGAGCGTCGGGTTGTCATACTTGGCGCCGAAGCTGGCCACCACCCGGGCGGGGTGGCGGATGAGGAAGACGTTGGTGACCTGCGCCATCCAGCCGCGCGGCATGTCGGCGATCATGTGCTGGGTCATGTGCTTTTGATAGAAATGCGGCTTGCCGCCAGGAACAGGCCCTAACAAGGCCTTTTCGACCTCATCCGGATCGGTCGGCTGCGACGCCAGGATCGCGTCGCGCATCGGGTGGGCAAGGCCGGTGCGGGCGAGGTAGGCGGCATAGAAGGGCTCATCCACCACCGCGCAATCGGGCCGCGCGCCGAAGGCATACATCATCGCGGTCGAAAGGTTGCGAGGGCCGGACCACATGGCGATGCGCATGGGAATGCCTTTCCGTCAGGCGTGGTGGGTTGGCACCCACCCTACGCGGTTTCGTGGTGGATCAGAGCCTTGTAGAGGTCGCGCAGCCGGTGGGTCATCGGGCCCATTTCGCCGCTGCCGATCACCCGGCCGTCGACCGAGCCGACCGGCGTCTGGGCGCCGAAGGTGCCGGTGAGAAACGCCTCGTCGGCGCCATAGGTGTCGACCAGGGAATAATTGCGCTCGTGCACCGGAATGCCGTTTTCGCGGCAGAGGGCGATCACCTTCTGGCGGGTGATGCCGTTCATGCAATAGTCGCCCGTCGAGGTCCAGACTTCGCCCTTGCGGACGATGAAGAAGTTGCAGGCGTTGGTGGTGTTCACGAAGCCATGCACGTCGAGCATCAGCGCCTCGTCCGCGCCGGCCTTTTCGGCGGCGATGCAGGCGAGGATGCAGTTGAGCTTGGAATGCGAGTTGAGCTTGGGGTCCTGCGTCATCGGCAACCCGCGGATATGCGGCACGGTGGCAAGCCGGATGGGCGCGGGATCGAGGGCCGCGAATGCTCCATGATGATGGTCACGGTCGGGCCCTGCCGGGAAAGCGCCGGGTGCTGGAAGGGCCGCGTCTTGACGCCGCGCGTCACCATCAGGCGGGCATGGGCGTCATCCTCCATCGCATTGGCTTTGCGTCTCTAACAAGGCGGAAATCACCTGATCGCGGGTCATGCCGATATCGAGATCGATGGCCTTGGCGGCCTCGAACAACCGGTCCATATGCTCGCCCAGGAAGGCCCATTTGCCGTGATAGAGCCTGAGTCCTTCCCACACGCCGTCGCCCAGCATGAAACCGCTGTCATAGACCGACACGACGGCCTGCGCCTTGGGCACCAACCGGCCGTTCAGCCAGATCAGGATCTTGTCGTTGCGGGCGTCTTCCTCGGCCTGGTGGGTGGTGACGTGATCTTGCATGGCGGTCCCCCTGTCTGGGGGTCACGCTAAAGGGTTTTGCCGCGATGCCAAGGGGTCACGCGCCCTCACCTGTGCGTGACATGAGGTTTCACGGGATTGGCGGAGGGCACGTCCGGCGGCATCGTGGCGCCAGGAGGGCCCAAGCCATGCGTCACAGCCTGCAAGACATGAAACCGATGATCCTGAGCGTGCTGATCGCGCTGGGACTGATGCTGCAATGCGGCCGGGCCGAGGCCGGACAGCGCGAGAGCATCATCCTGGCCGGTGGCTGTTTCTGGTGCGTCGAGGCGAATTTCGAAAGCGTGCCGGGGGTGGTTTCGGCGGTGTCGGGCTTTACCGGCGGCAACGTGAAGAACCCGAGCTATGAGGACGTGAAGACCGGCAAGACCGGGCATTACGAGGCGGTGAAGGTGACCTTCGACAGCGCCAGGATCAGCCGCGACGAGATCCTCGACCTCTATTTCCATTCCAGCGATCCGACCGATGCCGGCGGGCAGTTCTGCGACCGTGGCGCGCCGTGGCGGACGGCCGTTTTCGTCTCTGACAAGGCCCAAAGACAGGCTGCCGAGGCGGCGAAGGCGCGGGCGATGACGGCGCTGGGGCGCAAGATCGTGACGCCGATCCGCACGGCCGGGGCGTTCTATCCGGCCGAGGAGCTGCATCAGGGATACTATCGCGGCAGCAAGCGGTTGATCACGCGCTGGGGGATCAAGACCCAGGCCGAGGCCTATAAGCGCTATCGCAAGGCCTGCGGGCGCGATGCGAAGGTGAAGAAGCTTTGGGGGCGCAGCGCGGCCTTCGCCGGGTGACGGATGGGTTGAAAACGCAGCCTAGGGGTTGTGCGCGGCCAGGAAATCATCGACCTCGGCGCGCGACGGGATCGCCTCGGCCGTGCCGGGGCGCTGGACCTGAAGCGCCGAGGCGGCGGCACCCAGGCGCATCGCCTCTTCCGCGCAAAGACCCCGGTCCATGCCGGCGGCAACGAAGCCGATGAAGCAATCGCCGGCGCCGGTGGTATCGACGGGCGTGACGGCAAAGGCCGGCACCGTCAGGTCGCGGCCGTTGCGCAGATCGTGCCAGACCGACCCTTCGGCGCCGCGGGTGATCAGCAGATGCGGCACCGGCAGGTCCGAGAGCGCGCAGCTCAGTGCCTTGGTCAGTTGTTCGGCCTCGACCGCGTTCATCACCAGCAGGTGGATATGCGGCATCATGGCCTCGACGGCCGAGGCCGAGAAGGGCGCGGCGGAATAGATCACGAAAAGCCCGGCGGCGCGGGCCATTTTCGCGGCTTCGAGCTGAAGGTCGGTTTCGTTCTGCAGCAGCAGGAAATCGCCCTGGCTGGCGGCGGAAATGGCCGATTCAAGGTGGGTTAGAGACTGTTCCAGGTTGGCGCCCGAGAAGATGACGATGGCATTCTCGCCCCTGGGATCGACATTGATGATGGCGTGGGCCGTGGCCGTGGCGACGGTCGAGACATGGGCGCAATCGACGCCCATTTCACGCATCCTTGCGACCATGCTGGCGCCGTCCGGCCCGACCGAGCCGATATGGATGACCGAGGCCCCGGCCCGCGCCGCCGCGACCGACTGGTTCGCGCCCTTGCCGCCGAGACCGGTGGAATAGGACTGCGCGGCCAGCGTTTCGCCCGGGGCGGGCAGGTGCGGCACGGCATAGAAGTGGTCGATATTGATCGAGCCGAGATTGAAGATGGTCATGTGCCCTCCCCCGAGCTTGTGGCGAAGGAGGACGCGCTGCCCGCCTTACCCGACCTTGCACGCGGCCAGCACCGCCATGTTGAGGATATCGTTCACCGTGGAATTCGACGAACAAATCTGGATCGACTTGTCCACGCCGGCAAGAATTGGCCCAATCACCGTGGCGCCGGCCATTTCCTGCATCAGCTTCACGGAAATCGAGGCCGAGTGCCGCGCCGGAACCACCAGGATATTCGCCGGGCCGGTCAGCCGCGCGAAGGGGTAGTTCGCCCGGGTCGCGGCGTTCAGCGCCACGTCGACGGTCATTTCGCCATCGTATTCGAAATCGACCCCGCGCCGGTCCAGCACGCCGGGGGCAAGATGCATCTTCTCGGCCCGTTCCGAGCGGGGATAGCCGAAGGTCGAGAAGCTGACGAAGGCGACGCGCGGCTCGAGCCCGAGATGGCGCGCCACATCGGCCGAGCGCTCGGCGATGGTGGCCAGATCCTCTTCGTCCGGCCATTCATGCACCAGCGTGTCGGCGATCAGAACGACGCGGCCCTTGTGCAGCACCGCCGTGACCCCGGCGGCGCCCTGATGCGGGGTGGCATCGAAGACGTGGTTGATCAGCTCCATCACATGCGCCGATTTCCGCGTCGCCCCGGTGATCAGGGCGTCGCCATGGCCATGCGCCAGCATCAGGGCCGAGAACACATGCCGGTCGCGCGCGGCAAGGCGGTGGATGTCGTGCCGGTCGAAGCCCTTGCGCTGAAGCCGGCTGTAGAGGAACTCTTTATACTCGGCCAGATAGGGGGTGTTGGCGGCATTCACCACCTCGAGCTCGGACACGGCGTCGGCCATGCCTTCGGCGGTCAGCTTGGCGGTCACGTCGGGTTCGCGGCCGACGACGATCGCCTTGCCCAGCCCCGAGCGTTGATATTGCACCGCGGCGCGCAGCACGCGGGGGTCGTCGCCTTCGGCGAAGATCATGGTGGCCTGGGCGGCACGGGCGCGGGAATTGAGGCTGCGCAGCATGTTGGCCGTCGGGTCCATGCGCGATTTCAGCGTCGCCTCGTAAGCCTCCATGTCGATGATCGGACGCCGCGCGGCGCCGGTCTTCATGCCCGCCCGGGCGACCGCCGGAGGGATGGTGTGAATCAGGCGCGGATCGAAGGGCGTGGGGATGATATAGTCTCTACCAAAGCTCAACTTGCGGCCATAGGCCATGCCGACCTCGTCCGGCACATCCTCGCGCGCCAGCGCGGCCAGCGCTTCGGCACAGGCGATCTTCATCTCGTCGTTGATGGCGCGGGCGTGGATATCGAGCGCGCCGCGGAAGAGATAGGGAAAGCCCAGCACGTTGTTCACCTGGTTCGGATAATCCGACCGACCGGTGGCGACGATGGCGTCTTCGCGCACGGCGTGGGCCTCTTCTGGGGTGATTTCCGGGTCGGGGTTGGCCATGGCGAAGATCACCGGATTGGCGTTCATCGAGGCGACCATCTCGGGCGTCACCGCGCCCTTGGCCGAGACGCCCAGGAAGACATCGGCGCCGGCCATCGCATCCTCGAGCGTGCGCAGGTCGGTGGCCACGGCATGGGCCGATTTCCACTGGTTCATACCGTCTTCGCGGCCCTGGAAGATCACGCCCTTGGTGTCGCAGACGATGCAGTTGTCATGCCGCGCGCCCATCCGCTTCAAAAGCTCGATACAGGCGATCCCGGCCGCGCCGGCGCCGTTGAGGACGATCTTGCAATCCTCGATCTTCTTGCCCGAGATGTGCAGCGCGTTGATGAGCCCGGCGGCGCAGATCACGGCGGTGCCGTGCTGGTCGTCGTGAAATACCGGGATATCCAGCATGTCCTTCAGCTGCTGTTCGATGATGAAGCACTCGGGCGCCTTGATGTCTTCGAGGTTGATGCCGCCGAAGGTGGGCGCCATCAGCTTGACGGCACTGATGAATTCGTCGGGGTCCTCGGTATCCAGCTCGATGTCGATCGAGTTGACGTCGGCGAAACGCTTGAAGAGGACCGACTTGCCCTCCATCACCGGCTTCGAACCCAGAGCGCCGAGATTGCCCAGCCCCAGAACGGCGGTGCCGTTCGAGATCACGGCCACGAGGTTGCCCTTGTTGGTATAGTCATAGGCCAGTTCCGGATTGGCGGCGATATCCTCGCACGGCACCGCGACGCCGGGCGAATAGGCCAGGGACAGGTCGCGCTGGGTGGTCATCGGCACCGTGGCCTGGACCTCCCACTTGCCGGGGGTGGGCTCGAGATGGAAACGCAGCGCGTCTTCGCGGGTGATCTTGGTCTTGGACATGGGAGGCCTTCGCGTGGAGTCAGGGCGTCATACATGGGCGGCGGGCGCCACTCAACAGAAACCCGGGCGAAACTCGGGCCTTTCGCGTGGCGCGCGGGGTTTGTAAGGTCGCCCGAGATGGGAACCGGGGGGCTTTCGTGACATCTGCCAATGCAGCCGTGACGCCGATGATGGCGCAGTATCTGTCGATCAAGGCGGGGTATCCCGGCGCGCTGCTGTTCTATCGCATGGGCGACTTCTACGAGCTGTTCTTCGACGATGCCGTCGCCGCCGCCGAGGCGCTGGATATCGCGCTGACCCGGCGGGGCAAGCATCTGGGCGAGGATATCCAGATGTGCGGCGTGCCGGTTCATGCCGCCGAGGGTTACCTGCTGACACTGATCCGCAAGGGGTTTCGCGTTGCCGTCTGCGAACAGATGGAGGACCCGGCCGAGGCGAAGAAGCGCGGCTCGAAATCGGTGGTGCGGCGCGATGTGGTGCGGCTGGTCACGCCCGGCACGCTGGACCGGTATTACGCTGCTGGCGGCGCGGCGGCACAATCTCCTCGCGGCCTATGCCGAGGTGCGCGATGCGGCGGCGCTGGTCTGGGTCGATATCTCGACCGGGGCGTTTCATGATGCCGCTGTCGGCCGGTGCGGCTGGGCCTGGAACTGGCTCGGCTGATGCCGTCCGAGGTGGTGGTGAGCGAAGCGAAAGAGGCCGATCTGGCTGGAATAGTGACTGAATCCGGCGCCTCGGTCACGGCTCTGGCGCGCTCGGCCTTCGATCCCGCTCGGCCGAGGCGCGGCTGAAGGCGCTGTTCGGCGTGGGCGGGCCTCGAGGCCTTCGGGTCGTTCTCGCGCGCGGAGCTGTCGGCCATGGGGCCATCGCCGAATGGCTGGAGATCACCCAGAAGGGCAAGCTGCCGATCTCAGTGCGCGCGTCGCTGCGCGAGGTGGAAGCGCGGGCGATGAGATCGACGCCGCGACACGGGCCAATCTGGAACTGGTGCGGTCCTCGTCGGGGCGGCGGCAGGGCTCGCTTCTGGCGGCCATCGACCGGACGCAGGACGGCGGGCGGCGCGCGGCTGTTGGAGCGGCGGCTGTCGAGCCCGAGCCGGGTGCTTGAGGTGGTGCAGGGCCGGCTCGATGCGGTCGGTTTCCATGCTGGAACAGAGCCGCATTGCCGCCGATCTGCGCGCCGATCTGCGGCGCGTGCTCGATCTGGACCGCGCCCCGTCGCGGCTGGGGCTGGAGCGCGGCGGCCCGCGCGATCTGGCGGCGGTGCGCAACGCGCTGGGCCAGGCCGAGGCGATTGCCGGCGCGCTCGGCGGTCGAGTTGCCCACCCGCTGGCGCAGGCGGTCGAGGACTTGCTGGGGCTGCTGGACCAGGCGCTGGTCGCCGAACCGCCGCTGCTGGCCCGCGACGGTGGCTTCATCGCCGAAGGCTTCGATGCCGAACTGGACGACTGCCGCCAGCTGCGCGACGAAGGCCGGGGCGTGATTGCCCGGATGCAGGCCGAATATCAGGCGCTGACCGGGATTCAGAGCCTGAAGATCAAGCACAACAACGTGCTGGGCTATTTCGTCGAAGTGACCTCGACCCATGCCGACAAGATGCTGTCGGAGCCGCTGAACGAAACCTTCAAGCACCGCCAGACGACGGCCAATCAAGTGCGGTTCACCTCTGTCCCGCTGAGCGAGATGGAAACCAAGATCCTGAATGCCGGCGGGCGGGCCATCGAGATCGAAAAACGGCTCTATTCCAGCCTGAGTGCGGCGGTCCTGGATGTTTCCGACCGGCTTTTCGCCGCCGCGCGCGGGCTGGCGGAGCTGGACCTGGCCACGGCGCTGGCCGATCTGGCGCGGGGCGAAAACTGGTGCCGGCCCAGGGTCGATGCCAGCCGCAAGCTGATCGTCGAAGGTGGCCGCCATCCGGTGGTGGAACAGGCGTTGAAGGCCGCCGGAGAGCCGTTCATCGCCAACGATTGCGCCCTGGGCGAGGCCGAGGATATCTGGCTGCTGACCGGGCCCAACATGGCCGGCAAGTCGACCTTCCTGCGCCAGAACGCGCTGATCGCGGTGCTGGCGCAGATGGGATCCTATGTGCCGGCCACGCGGGCCGAGATCGGGCTGGTCAGCCAGCTTTTCAGCCGCGTCGGCGCCAGCGACGACCTGGCGCGGGGGCGGTCGACCTTCATGGTGGAAATGGTCGAAACCGCCGCGATCCTGAATCAGGCGGATGACCATGCCCTTGTGATCCTTGACGAAATCGGGCGCGGCACGGCCACCTATGACGGGCTTTCCATCGCCTGGGCGACGCTGGAACACCTGCATGACGTGAACCGCTGCCGGGCGCTTTTCGCGACGCATTACCACGAGATGACGGCGCTGTCGGCCAAGCTGGACCGGGTCGACAACGCGACCGTCACCGTCAAGGAATGGGAGGGTGACGTGATCTTCCTGCACGAGGTCCGGCGCGGCGCGGCCGACCGGTCCTATGGCGTGCAGGTGGCCAAGCTGGCGGGGCTTCCGGCGGCGGTGGTGGCGCGGGCCAAGGTGG
>JAWKXE010000044.1:0-29171 GCA_041397165.1 Paracoccaceae bacterium
CGGGGGCGAGGACAAGCTGCGCGAGAACGTGGCGCTGTTCATGGTGCCCGGGGCCGACCATTGCGGCATCGTGCCGGGGACGGGCGGGATTTCGCAGGCCAGCCTCGACCCGATGACGCCGCTGGAGGCCTGGATGAACGAGGGCACGGCGCCGAGCTCGATCATGGTGCAGGAATAAGCTTTCCACTCGCGGAAGGGGAGGGCCGGGCGGCTGCGGTTGCCCGGCCCTTCTTTTTTAGCTGTGCGGGCGTGGCTGCTCGCCCGTCCTGACGGACGGTCTCGCTTGCGGTTCGGGCTGGACCGGGGCCGGTGCCGTCTCTAACGTCGCGGCCATGGGGCGGTATGTTCTGAAACGGCTGATTTCGCTTGCGATCACGCTGGTCGTGGCCAGCGTGGTGATCTTTGCCATGGTCGAGGTCGTGCCCGGCGATCCGGCGGCCTATATGCTGGGGATGAATGCCAGCGACGAGACGCTGGCGGCGCTGCGCGATCAGCTGGGGCTGAACGGCGGGCTGATCGAGCGTTACCTGGCCTGGGTCGGCGGCATGGTGCGGGGCGATTTCGGCACATCCTATACCTATCGCACCGAAGTGTCCGAGATGATCGGCGAGCGGCTGTGGATCAGCCTGCCGCTGGCGCTTTACGCGTTGACGCTGAGCACGGCGATCGCCTTTCCGGCCGGCATCTGGGCGGCGTCGCGGCGGGGACGGCCGGCCGATTGGGGCGTGATGGGGGTGACGCAGCTGGGGGTTGCGATCCCGAATTTCTGGTTCGCGATGCTGATGGTTCTGGTCTTCGCCATCAACCTGCGCTGGTTCAGCGCCGGCGGCTTTGCCGGCTGGGACAAGGGGGCGTTGGCGGCGATGAAGAGCCTGACCCTGCCGGCGGTGGCGCTGGCCCTGCCGCAGGCGAGCATCCTGGCGCGGGTGATGCGCTCGTCCCTTCTGGACACGCTGGGCGAGGACTTCATCCGCACGGCGCGGGCCAAGGGGTTGTCGAAGCGGCAGGCGCTGTGGCGGCACGCGCTGAGGAACGCGCTGATCCCCGTTCTGACCATCATCGGCCTGCAATTCTCGTTCCTGATGGCCGGCGCGATCATCATCGAGAACGTGTTCTTCCTGCCTGGCCTGGGGCGGCTGGTGTTCCAGTCGATTTCGGCGCGCGATCTGATCGTGGTGGAATCGGTGGTGATGCTGCTGGTGCTGGCCGTGGTGGTGGTGAATTTCGCGGTCGACATCGCTTATGCCGTGGTCGACCCCCGGCTGAGGCGGCGGGGATGAGCGTGGCGGAGGCGAGCAGGCTGCGCGCGGCGCTGGGGAACCGCAGCCTGGTGCTGGGGGCGGTGTTGACGGCGCTTTTCGCCGGGGCGGCGGTGCTGAGCTTCCTTTGGGTGCCTTACGACATCACGCAGCTGGATATCGCGAACAAGATCAAGGGGCCGAGCGCGGCGCATTGGCTGGGCACGGATCATTTCGGGCGGGATATCCTGAGCATGATCATGGTGGGGGCGCGGACCTCGATCGCGGTGGCGCTGGTGGCGGTGGGGATCGGCATGGGCGTCGGCGTGCCGCTGGGCCTGGCGGCGGCGGCGCGGAAGGGGAGCCTGTGGGACGAGGCGATCATGCGGGCGAACGATCTGGTCTTCGCCTTTCCGTCGCTCTTGATCGCGATCATGATCACGGCGGTTTTCGGGGCCTCGGCGCTGAACGCGATCATCGCCATCGGCATTTTCAACATCCCGGTTTTCGCCCGGCTGGTGCGGGGGGCGGCGCTGTCGCTCTGGACGCGGGATTATGTGCTGGCGGCGCGGGTGGCGGGCAAGGGGGCGGCGCGGATCAGTTTCGAGCATATCCTGCCCAATGTGACCAACCTTTGATCGTGCAGGGGACGATCCAGTTTTCGCTGGGCATTCTGGCCGAGGCTGGGCTGAGCTATGTCGGCCTCGGGGCGCAGCCGCCGGTGCCGAGCTGGGGCCGGATGCTGGCCGACAGCCAGACGATGATTTCCTTCGCGCCGCATATGGCGCTGTTTCCGGGGCTGGCAATCCTGTTGACCGTGCTGGGGCTGAACCTGATGGGCGACGGGCTGCGCGATCTGCTGGACCCGAGGTTGAGGCGGGGGGCGCGATGAGTTGGCGTGGTGCCTTCGCGAGGTTTGGAGGTGGGGCCAGCCCCACACCCCGGGATATTTGGGGTCAGATGAAGGCTGGGGTGTGCGCCGTGAGCCTGCTTGAGATCGAGGGGCTGGATCTGGACATTCACGGCGCGCCGATTTTGCGCGGGGTGTCGCTGGGTGTGGCGCCCGGGCAGATCGTGGGGGTGATCGGCGAGAGTGGCAGCGGCAAGTCGATGACGGCGTTTTCGGTGATGCAGCTCTTGCCCGAGGGGCGATGTGCCGGGGGCGGGTTTCGCTGAACAGGCATGACATGCCTGGGGCTGCCGGAGCGGTCCTTGTGTCGCCTGCGCGGCAGCGAGGTGGGGATGGTGTTTCAGGAGCCGATGACGGCGCTGAACCCGATCAAGACCATCGGCGAGCAGGTGGCCGAGACGGTGCTGATCCACGAGGCGGTGTCGAAGCGCGAGGCGCTGGCACGGGCGCGCGAGGCGCTGGCGCGCTGCGAGCTGCCCGAGGATCGGTTTCCGCTGAGCCGCTATCCCTTCGAGATGAGCGGCGGGCAGAGGCAGCGGGTGGTGATCGCCATGGCGATCGCGCTGCGCCCGAAGCTTCTGATCGCGGACGAGCCGACGACGGCGCTGGATGTGACGACCCAGGCCGAGGTGTTGCGGCTGATCAGGCGGCTGGTGCGCGAGGATGGCATGGGCTGTATGCTGATCACCCACGATCTGGCGGTGGTGGCCGACATGGCGGACGAGATCGTCATCATGCGCCGGGGCGAGGTGGTGGAGGCGGGGCCGACGCGGGATGTGTTCGAGGCGATGGCGCATCCCTATACGCGAGCGCTGTTCGAGGCCTCGGGGCACCGGCCCGAGCGGGGTGCGGCGGCGGCGGGCGTGCCGCTGTTGCAGGTGACGGGCGCCGTCAGGGACTATCCTTTGCCGCGCAAGGGGCTTTTCGCGCCGCAGGAGCATTTCAGGGCGGTGAAGGGCGTGAGCCTGACCATCGCGCGGGGCGAGAGCGTGGGGCTGGTGGGCGAGTCGGGTTGCGGCAAGTCGACCTTGACGCGGGCGATCCTGGGGCTGGAGGCGCTGCAGGGCGGAGAGATTCTGCTGGACGGAGAGCCGGTGTTTTCCGGGCATCGGCCGAACATCGCCATACGCAGGCGTATGCAGGTGGTGTTCCAGGACCCCTATGGCAGCTTCAACCCGCGCTGGACGGTGGCGCGGCTGGTGGCCGAGCCGTTCCACCTGTTGGGCGGGCGGCCGGCGGATTGGCGGGAGCAGGTGGCGCGGGTGCTGGAGGATGTCGGCATCGGGGCCGAGGCGATGGGGCGCTATATCCACGAGTTCAGCGGCGGGCAGCGGCAGCGGATCGCCATTGCCCGGGCGCTGATCCTGAAGCCCGAGCTGGTGGTTCTGGACGAGGCGGTGAGCGCGCTGGATGTGAGCATTCGGGCGCAGATCCTGGACCTGCTGGCCGATTTGCAGGGGGAATACGGGCTGTCCTATCTGTTCATCTCGCACGATCTGAGCGTGGTGCGCAACGTCACCGACCGGGTGCTGGTGATGCGCGAGGGCGAGATCGTGGAAGAGGGCGCGACGGGCGACGTGTTTGACAATCCGCAGAACTGGTATACCCAACAACTGATCGATGCGGCGCCGGTTCTGCCCGCGCGCGAGACCGCCTGAGGAGGACAGCAGCATGAGCCTTGAAGACCTGTGGTTCGACCCGTCGAAATGCCTGATCGGCGGGGAATGGGTGCCGCCGGCGGGGGGCGAGACCCTGCCGCTGATGAACCCGTCGACCGGAGAGCAGATCGGCGAGATCGCGCGCGGCCGGGCCGAGGATGTCGACGCGGCGGTGGCGGCGGCGCGCAAGGCATACGATACGGTATGGTCAAGAACGCCGGCGGCGGAACGCGGGCGGGTGCTGATGCGGCTGAAGGCGCTGGTCGAGGAGAAGGTCGAGGCGCTGGCGCGGATCGAGGCGATGGACGTGGGCAAGCCGCTGAAGCAGGCCCGTGCCGATGCGGTGGCGCTGGCGCGCTACATGGAGTTCTATGGCGGCGCGGCGGACAAGCTGCATGGCGAGACGATCCCCTATCTGGACGGTTACACGGTTTACACGCTGCGCGAGCCGCATGGGGTGACGGCGCATATCGTGCCGTGGAATTACCCGATGCAGATCATCGGCCGCAGCGTGGGCGCGGCGCTGGCGGCGGGCAATGCCTGTGTGCTGAAGCCGGCCGAGGATGCCTGCCTGACGGCGCTGGCCTTTGCCGATCTGGCCAAGGCGGCGGGGCTGCCCGATGGCGTTCTGAACGTGGTGCCGGGCTGGGGGCACGAGGCCGGCGCGGCCTTGTCCGGGCATCCCGGCATCGACCATGTGAGTTTCACCGGCTCGGTCGCCACCGGGGCGATGATCCAGGCGGCGGCGGCGAAGAACGTGGTGCCGGTGACGCTGGAACTGGGGGGCAAGAGCCCGCAGGTGGTGTTCGACGACGCCGATATCGACGCGGCGCTGCCGTTTCTGGTGAATGCGGGGATCCAGAATGCCGGGCAGACCTGTTCGGCCTCGTCCCGCATCCTGATCCAGCGCGGGGTTTACGATGAGGTGGTCGGCCGGATGGCCGAGCGTTACGCGGCGCTGCGGGTGGGGCCGGCGATGGACGATCTGGATGTGGGGCCCTTGATCAGTGCCAAGCAGAAGGGGATCGTGAGCGGCTTTCTGGACCTGGGCGGCGATCTGGAGACGGCGGCCGCGGGGCAGCTGGTGAACGCGCCAGAGGGCGGCAATTACATCGCGCCGCGGCTGTTCGCCGGCGTGTCGGCGGAACATGCGCTGGCGCGGGACGGACCTTCGGCCCCGTGCAGGTGGCGATTCCCTTCGACGGGGAGGAGGAGGCGGTGAAGATCGCCAATGGCACCGACTATGGGTTGGTGGCGAGCGTCTGGTCGCGCGACGGGGCGCGGCAGATGCGGCTGGCGCGGGCGATCCGGGCCGGGCAGGTCTTCATCAACAACTATGGCGCCGGGGGCGGGGTGGAGCTTCCCTTCGGCGGCATGGGCAAGTCGGGGCACGGCCGCGAAAAGGGGTTCGAGGCGCTTTACGGGTTCACGGTGCTGAAAACGGTTGCGGCCTATCACGGGTGAGCGGCGGCGGATGGTGGGTTGGCACCCACCCTATGGGGGGAGGTAGAAAGATGGTGAGGACGGCGTGCCGTGCCCGGCGGGGGCGCGGGTGAGCGAGACGCGGATTGCAAGGCTGGAGCGGCTGGTGCGCGAGGTGCGGGCGTTTCTGGAGCCGCATTGGGCCGACTGGCATGTCCATGCCGGATCGCCCGAGGGGCGCAGGACGTTGTCGGAGGGGACCTGCGGGCGTTCGGGGCAGTTCCTGTATGAGGTGTTGCGGCGCGAGGGGTTCGAGGTGGCGCTGGCCTTCGGATCGCCGGTGGAATGCGATTGCGGCTTTCACAGCCTGGCCGGCTGGAAGGGGCATGTCTGGGTGGTGGTGAAAGAGCCGGCGCGGATCGTCGACGTGACGGCGGACCAGTTCGGCGCCCAGCCGGTGATCGTGACCGATCCGGACGATGCGCGCTATCGCGCCGGGCATGACGTGGCCGGGCAGCAATGGATCGCCGACCGGCAGAAGGTGGCGGGACAGTTGATGCAGGATTGGGCGGCGCGGGGTCGGCGCGCATCCCGGGGGGCGTGACGACCGGCGGCCGCGCCGGGTAGCGCCGGCCTGCCCGGTGGCCTAGTGCGGGTCTGCGCCGGTTGCCAGCATCCAGTGATGCATCTGGTGATGCATACCCGAGGCCATGAGGCCGAAGAAGCCGAGCCCGCGCAGTCTGGGCAGATCGCCCGCCGGGACGGTCACCTCGACGGCGGCGCCGTTTTCGATATCGTGCACATCGAAATGCCATTGGCCTTCCATCATGGCGGCATGGGCATGGGTCATGCGCCGGATCGCGGCGACGGTGTCGCCCTCGCCCGTGACGGTGAAGCGGGCGCCGGTCTCGGCCGGTTGCGTTTCGACACGGGACCAGAGCGTGACCCGGTCCATATCGACGAGATGCGCGCGCAGGGCGTCGATGTCGACGCGGCTCCAGTCGGTTGCGGGGTCGGCTTCGAGCCGGGCGACGATTTCGGCAATGGCGCCGAAGGCGGATTGGCCGGGTTCGGTGATGCCCATCTGCCGGGCCATATGGGCCATGTGCTGATCGTGGGACATCTCGGCCGGGGCCGGGGTGGCCAGGGCGGCCGGCAGGGCGGCGAGGGCGAGGGCGACGCATAGTGACTTCATGGGCGATCTCATGGGCGATTTCATGGGCGAGGTCCTTTTCGTGGGCGGTCCGGGTGCGACCTTGCCATCAGGGCGGTTTGGCGGACATGATAGCCATCATGTCGATGACGATTTCAGAGCGGTTGGAGGCCCTGGGCGGGTCCGAGCGGACGGTGGCCGCGGGGCAGCGGCTGTTCGACCGGGGCGATCCGGTGAGCACGCTCTTCGTGGTGCGAGAGGGCGCGGTGACGCTGTGCCGGATCGGCGAGAACGGCGAGCCGGCGATCCTGCAGCGTGCGGGACCGGGCGACATCGTGGCCGAGGCCTCGGCCTTTTCGGACCGTTACCACTGTTCCGCGATCGCCGGGGCGGCGTGCCGGCTGTTCTGCCTGAGCGTGACGCGGTTGCGGCAGGCGCTGCGCGACGACCCGGGGCTGGGGCTGGCTCTGCTGGACCATATGGGGCGGGAGTTGCGCCAGGCGCGGATGCGGGCCGAGATATTGTCGCTGAAGACGGTGCGGGCGCGGTTGGCGGCCTGGCGGGAATGGCAAGGAGGGTCCTTGCCAGCGCGCGGCAATTGGCATCTTGTGGCGGATGAGCTGGGGGTGAGCCCCGAGGCGCTGTACCGCGAGATGGCGCGGCTGAGACTGGAAGGAGAGCAAGGATGAGGCTGGAGGGAAAGACCGCGATCGTGACCGGCGCGGCAAGCGGGTTCGGGGCCGGGATCGCGCGCAAGTTCGCCGAGGAGGGCGCGCAGGTGATGGTGGTCGATATCGACCATGACGGCGCGCTGGGCGTGGCCGCGGAGTTGGGCGACGGTGCGTTCGGGCACGCGGCGAACGTGGCCGATGCGGGACAGGTGGCGGGCGTGATCGCCACCGCGCGTGAGGTGTTCGGTGAGGTCGATATCCTGGTCAACAATGCCGGCGTGACGCATTTGCCGGCAGCGATGGAAACCGTGAGCGAGGCGGATTTCGACCGGGTCTTCGCGGTGAACTGCAAGTCGATCTATCTGTTCGCCAGGGAGTTGGTGCCGCATATGAAGGCGCGCAAGTCGGGCGCGATCCTGAACGTGTCGTCCACGGCGGGGTTGAGCCCGCGGCCGAACCTGAACTGGTACAACGCCTCGAAGGGTTGGGTGAACGTGGCCACGAAGACCATGGCGGTCGAGCTGGCGCCGTCGGGCATCCGGGTGAACGCGATCAACCCGGTGGCGGGCGAGACGCCGCTGCTGGCGAGTTTCATGGGAGAGGATACGCCCGAGATGCGGGCGAAGTTCCTGTCGACCATCCCGCTGGGGCGGTTTTCGCAGCCCGAGGACATGGGCAACGCGGCGGCCTTCCTGTGCAGCGACGAGGCCAGCATGATCACCGGTGTCCTGCTGGAGGTGGACGGCGGGCGCTGTATCTGAGCGGGTTTTCGGGGGGCCAGCCCCCCGAGCCCCCCGGGATATTTCCGGTCAGATGAAGGGGCGGATCAGGGCAGCCGGTAGTGCAGTTGCACCAGGCCGGAGGGGAAGGATTTCGCGTCGAGCAATTCCAGGTCGATCTCTTGTTCCAGCTCGCCGAAGAGGCGGCGGCCGTCGCCCAGGAGGATGGGGATGACGGTGAGGGTGAGGTCGGAGATCAGGCCGGCGCGCAGGAAGCTTTGCACCGTCTGGCCGCCGTCGATATAGGCGCGGCTCCAGCCGGCGCGGGCAAGCTCGGACATCAGGGCGCGGGGGGAGAGCTGGGCCAGGCGGACCTTCGCGCGCAGGGGTTCGGGGATGTCGGCCTCGTCCAGCGAGTTCGAAAGCACGATGACCGGTTTCGCATAGGGCCAGGGATCGAAGCCCGCGACGGTGCGGAAGGTGGCGCGGCCCATGACGATGCCGTCCATCCGGTCCATGAAGGCGTCATGGCCGTGGTCTTCGTCGGGGTCGGTGTGGCGCGTGAGCCAGTCGAGCCGGTGATCGCGGGTGGCGATGAAGCCGTCGAGGCTTTGCGCCATGAAGACATGTCCTGTGGTCATCGGCCGGGCCTTGGGGTGGGTTGCACGTATGGCGTGTATGCGCATGTGGCGGCGAGGGCGCAAGGGGCTTGCGGCGGGGCGCGGGGCGTGTCACCGCTTGACCCCGGGAGGAGAGGGAGATGCGCGCGGATCTGATACTGCTGACTTTTGCCTATGTGCTGAGCCAGTTCTTTCGCACCTTCCTGGCGGTGCTGGCCGAGGTGCTGAAGGCCGATATCGGGGCGGATGCGCAGGCGCTGGCCACCGCGTCGGGCTTCTGGTTCCTGTCCTTCGCGGCGATGCAGGTGCCGGTGGGCTGGGCGCTGGACCGGGTCGGGCCGAGGCTGACCTCGGCGGTGCTGCTGCTGATCGGCGGCGGCGGCGGGGCGGCGCTGTTCGCGATGGCGGTGGAGCCGGGGCAGGTTTCGGTGGCGATGCTGCTGATCGGGGTCGGCTGTTCGCCGGTTCTGATGGCGAGCTATTTCATCTTCGCGCAGGTCTATCCGCCGCGGATCTTCGCGACGCTGGCGGCGGTGATCCTGGGGGTGGGATCGGTCGGCAACCTGGCCAGCGCGCTGCCGACGACGCTGGTGGTCGAGGCGGTGGGCTGGCGGGCGATGATGTGGGGCATGGCGGGGGTCAGCGCGGCGACGGCGCTGGGGCTTTACCTGCTGGTGCGCGATCCGGCCAAGATCGAGAGCGAGGAGCGCGGGTCGCTGTTCGACCTTCTGAGGATGCCGGCGCTGTGGCTGATCTTTCCGCTGGTCTTCTTCCATTACGCCCCGGCGGCGGGGATCCGGGGGCTGTGGATCGGGCCGTTCTTTGCCGATGTCTTCGCGGCCGGGCCGGCGATGGTGGGCAACGCGACGCTGGTGATGGGGGTGGCGATGATCGCGGGGACCTTCGTCTATGGCCCGCTGGACCGGGTGCTGGGGACGCGGAAATGGGTGATCCTGGCGGGCACGGTGCTGAACCTGGCCTGCATCGCCGTGCTGGCCCTGGCGCCGCCGGCGGGAATGTGGGGGGCGCTGGCGTTGTTCGCCGGGGTCGGGTTCTTCGGGGCCAGCTATCCGGTGCTGATGGCGCATGGGCGGAGTTTCTATCCGCCGCATCTGGTGGGCCGGGGCGTCACGCTGATGAACCTTTTCGCCATTGGCGGGGTGGGGGTGATGCAGGTGGCGACGGGGCGGGTCTTTGCCCTGGCGCAGGAGGCGGGTGGCGGCGGGCCCGAGGCGGGCTATCGCGTGCTGTTCGGGTTCTTTGCGGTGACGCTGGTGGCGGGGCTGATCCTCTATCTCTTTGCCGAGGACCGGGTGGGTTAGCCCGGCGCGGGACGGCACAGGGAATGGGATATCAGACCGGCTGCGCCGATTGGTCACAAAGACTGATACGCGGGGCCCTTTCCCCGGCGGCATGGCTGGGGTATGACGCGCGGCGATGAGCTAAGGGAGATGCCTGAGATGGGCTATAACGTCGTCGTCGCCGGTGCCACGGGCAATGTGGGCCGTGAAATGCTGAACATCCTGGCCGAGCGCCAGTTCCCGGTGGACAAGATCGCGGCGCTGGCGTCGCGCCGCAGCCTGGGGACCGAGGTGAGTTTCGGCGACAAGACCGTGACCACCCAGGACATCGCCCAGTTCGATTTCACCGGCTGGGACATGGCGCTGTTCGCCATCGGCTCGGAGGCGACCAAGGAATATGCGCCCAAGGCCGCCAAGGCGGGCTGCGTGGTGATCGACAACAGCTCGCTCTATCGCTACGACCCCGAGATCCCGCTGATCGTGCCCGAGGTGAACCCGCAGGCGGTGCACGATTACAAGAACAAGAACATCATCGCCAACCCCAACTGTTCGACCGCGCAGATGGTGGTGGCGCTGAAGCCGCTGCATGACCGGGCGACGATCAAGCGGGTGGTTGTCAGCACCTATCAGTCGGTGTCGGGCGCCGGCAAGGACGGCATCGACGAGCTGTGGGACCAGACCAAGGCGATGTACAACCCCACCGCCGAGGTGCCGCCGAAGAAGTTCACCAAGCAGATCGCCTTCAACGTCATTCCGCATATCGACGTGTTCATGGATTCGGGCGAGACCAAGGAAGAATGGAAGATGGTCGCCGAGACCAAGAAGATCGTCGATCCGAAGATCAAGGTGACGGCGACCTGCGTGCGGGTGCCCGTCTTCGTCGGCCATTCCGAAGCGGTGAATATCGAGTTCGAGGAGTTCCTCGATGAGGACGAGGCCCGCGATATCCTGCGCGAGAGCCCCGGCGTGATGGTGATCGACAAGCGCGAGAACGGCGGCTACGTGACGCCGGTGGAATGCGTCGGCGATTTCGCCACCTTCATCAGCCGCATCCGCCAGGACAGCACCGTCGAGAACGGGCTGAACCTGTGGTGCGTCAGCGACAACCTGCGCAAGGGTGCGGCGCTGAACGCGGTGCAGATCGCCGAGCTGCTGGGCCGGGAAGTGCTGAAGAAGGGCTGAGGCGGTTCAGAAATCTTCCAGAAGGCAGGGGTCGTCCGCGGCCCCTGCCTTTTGCTTTTCCAGGTGCAGCGTGTGGGGATGGCCCGGGAAGGGCGCGCCGATGCGGTGCATGAGGCGGGAATAGCTGAAGCCGAGGTCTGACGCCTTGCAGACGCGATCGCCCGAGGGATGGGCGTGCAGCGCCAGGCCACCGCCTGCGGGGCGCAGGTCATAGCCTTTTCGGCGCAGGGCGGATTGTAGCGCGTCCCAGTCCGGCGCATGGGCGAGATCGCCGGCGAGGCGCGCACGCAAGGGCGCGACGAGCCGCTCGTCCATCCTGGCGGACGGCCTCGCATCCTGATGACGGCGGATTTCCTGTGCCACCAGGTCGCGCAGGATCTGGCCGACGGTGACGTCGCGTTCCCGCGCGATGGCGATGATCGCGCGGGACATTTCGGGATGCATCTTGAAGTGGCACTGTTCCATGACAGGCCAAGCATCGCGCTGGTCGGTTACGATTTTCTTAAAATTGAGAAGAGTCCCGCCAAGGATCGATACATTCGAAACGTCTCATTCCCATGCCCCTTTCCATTGCCGTCGCATTGGAGTTTGATCGGGCGTGAGAGAGAAGGAGAGTTTCGATGCGTGTTCTGCCGCTTGTCCTGGCGTTTTTTCCGACGCTTGTTCTGGCCGACGAGTTCACCCTGCAAAGCCGGGTCAGCGATGTGACGCTTTACGGCCAGGGGGCCAATATCGTCCGCCGGGTGCCGTTCCAGATCCCGGCCGGATCGCATGAGTTGCGGCTGATCGACCTGCCGGCCGGCACGCCGATGGAGACGCTGCGGGTGAAGGTCGAGGGCGCCGCGATGGGCAGCCTGAAACTGCGCGAGAGCTTCGTGCCGCCGGTGGAAGACCGCGAGAGCCCCGAGCTGAAGGCCGCGCGGGCCGAGGTCGAGCGGCTGGAAGAGGCGGTGCGCGCCAAGGCGGACGAGGCCAGCGCGATCCGGGCCGCATCCGAGGCCGCCGATACGCGCATCGCGTTCCTGCGCCAGCTGGGCCAGGGCGATGCGCTGAGCGGGTCGAGCGCCGATCAGCTGCGCGAGGTGGCGCGGATGGTGGGCGAGGAAACGCAGACCGCGCGCCAGGCGGCGCTGGAGGCCGAGGGCCAGGCGCGGGCGGTGGACCGCGAGGTGAAGGACCTGACCGAGGCGTTGGAGAAGGCGCGGGCGGCGGAACGGGCGCTGGTGCCGGAAGCGGAAGAGCGCAATCTGGTGGCGGTGCAGGTGTCGTCCGAGGCCGCGGCGGACGGTGTGCTGGAGATCAGCTATTTCGACTATCGGGCGGAATGGATGCCGGTCTATGATGCCTATCTCGATCGCAAGGCCAGTCAGCTGGTGCTGAAACGCGGTGCCTATGTGCGGCAGGAGACCGGCGAGAACTGGGAGGGCGTGGCGCTGACCCTGTCGACCAATGCGCCCAGCGGCGAGGTGGCACCGGGCGAGCTGTGGCCCGAGCGGCGCCGGATCGTCGACCCGCCGAAGCCGATGGCGATGCGGTCGATGGACGGTGCCATGGTCGGGGCCCTGGCCGAACCGGTGATGGAGTCGCCGGTGGTTGTGGAAGAGGCGGCGATGGGCGTGTCGATGGATGGGCTGAGCGTGAGCTATAGCTATCCCGAGGCGCTGGACCTGGCTTCGGGGGCCGATGCGGTGCGGCTGGCGCTGGGCGAGCTGAGCTTCGACGCCGAGATCAAGGCGCTGGCGGTGCCGAAGCGAAACGCGACCGCCTTCCTGGTGGCCGAGTTTACCAATACCAGCGGCGAATTGATCCTGCCCAGCGCGCTGACGCAGCTGTTCCGCGACGGCGCCTATGTCGGCCAGACCGATGCCGGCGATCCGATTCCGGCGGGGGCCGAGGCGCGGCTGCCCTTCGGCCCGATCGAGGGCCTGCGGCTGAGCCGGGTGGTGACGCGCAACGAGGGCGATGTCGGCGTTCTGAGCCGGTCGAACCGGATCGACGAGAAGGTACGGATCGAGATCGAGAACCTGACCGGCGAGGCCTGGCCGCTGCGGGTCGAGGATCAGGTGCCCTATTCCGAGCAGGAGGATCTGGCGATCACCTGGAGCGCGCAGCCCAGGCCCGCGGAGGTGGATGTCGACGACAGGAAGGGCATCCTGGCCTGGGAGAGCGAGATCGGTGCCGGCGCGACGGCGAAGATCGAGCTGGGCTATGCGATGGAGTGGCCGGACGGCAAGGAGTTGCGCTGAGGTCCCGGAGCGAATGGCGGGGTGAACCCCGCCCTACGGGTCGTGTAGGCCGGGGTTCACCCCGGCACCCGCTCAGCCGGCTTCGGCCAGGCGCTTCAGGCTGACCAGGCCGCGCTCGAAATCGGTGCCGACCCAGCGGTCCATCATCAGCCCCATCCAGCGCGCGACGGGGTTCAGGCCCATATCGGTTCGAAAGCTCCAGGTCAGCCGGGTGCCGGTGCCGGCGGGGGCGAGATCGAAGGCGCCGGTGGCCTTGCCCATGTTGCCGAAATCGAGATCGAAGCCGACATGGCTGTCGGGGGTGCTGGCGGTGATGATCTGCATTCCCGAGCCGACCTGAGGGTGATCCGAGCGCCAGTCGAGCCGGTTGCCGACGCCGGCTTCGGGCCCGGTAAAGGCCAGCCGCACCTCCGGGTCGAGCCCCAGCCAGGGCGACCAGTTCGGCGTTTCCTTCAGGGAATCGACCAGCGGGAAGACCCGCTCGGGGGCGGCGTCGATGGTGATGCTGCGGCTGACCTGAACGTCGCGGGGCAGAAGATAGGCCACCGCCACCGCCAGGAGGACCAGCACGACGACAAGGCCGAGGAGGCGTTTGAGAAAGCGCAGCGGTCTGAAGGCGCGCATGGCACGGGACCTCGTGTCGGATTCGGTCGAAGCGCAGCCTAGCACGGCTGCCCGGCGCCGCGCGCGGCGCTGCTGCGGGCGCGGTCAGATCGGCTGAAACCCGCCAAGCTCGGGGACGTAATGTTCGAGCCCGCCTTCGCCGATATCGTTCCAGAGCCCGTGGATCGAGAGCCGGCCCTTGGCGACCTCTTCGGCGACGAAGGGGAAGGTCATCAGGTTTTCCAGGCTGACCAGCACCGCCTGTTTTTCCAGCGCGCTGTGACGCTGGTCTTCGGGCACGTCCTTGATGCGTTCATAGCCGGGGCGCAGGATGTCCATCCAGCGGCCGACGAAGCTGGAGGTCTCCTCCAGTTCCGGCGCATGGCCCGAGCACATGTCGAGGCAGCCCTGCACGCCGCCGCAGCTGGAATGGCCCATGACGATGATATGGGCCACCTTGAGGGCGGTGACGGCATATTCCACCGCGGCGCTGGTGCCGTGCTGGAGCCCGTCGGGCTTGTGCGGCGGCACCAGGTTGGCGATGTTGCGATGGATGAAGAATTCGCCCTGATCCGCCCCGAAGATCGAGGTGACGTGGACGCGGCTGTCGCAGCAGGAAATCACCATGGCGCGGGGGCGCTGGCCTTCGTCGGCCAGGCGGCGATACCAGGCCTCGTTCTCTTTATAGGTGGTGGCCTTCCAGCCGTGATAACGCTGAACCAGATAAGAGGGCAGGGGTTTCGCGTTCTGCATGGCAACCTCGTCGCTGTCTGTGACCGGAGAGATAGTCGCTATTGTCTGAGAATTCGAGGGAAAACGCGGGGTGGCCCTAACCTTTTGGGAAGGTCTATCGGCCCATCATGCGGCCGAGCCGTGGGGGCATGAAGATTGAAAGAAGGGTGAGAGACGTGGCTGAGGTGACCATTCTGGCGCAGGACGAGTCGGTTCGGGTGGATTCCGAGAAGCTGGAGGCGCTCTATCGCCAGCTGGGCGACATCAGTGCCGAAGATATCGTCTGCCGCGCGATGGAGGAGCTGGCCGTGAAGCTGGCACAGATGGAGCGGTTCTATCGCGAGGGGCGCGGCGGCGAGATGCGCAAGACGGCGCGGATGATCACGGCGATTGCCGATCAGATCGGGATGCAGCTTCTGGCGCGGGTGGCAAGCGATGCGGTGCGGTGTCTGGACGACGGCGACACGATCGCGCTGGCCGCAGTGCTGGCGCGGCTGATCCGGACGGGCGAGCGATCCCTGACCGAGATCTGGGACTTGCAGGACCTGTCGATCTGACGCGGTGCCGGGGCTGCGGATCGACGCGGCCCGGACCGGCTCCCACCCACCCTCCCCGCCGGCCCGGGCCGCTTTGACGGCCGACGGCGGTGCCGACGGGGCTTGCGGGTGGCGCGGAAGGGGCTAGGCTGGCGCGGTGATCAACCGTTCCGGGGACCCTGCCGATGCCGATGAAATTTGCCGAAAGCGATGTCGGGGCGCTGCCCCTGACCGTGCTGGACCCTGCCGGGCTGGCGGACTGGCTGGCGGGTCAGCCCGGGCGGGTGAAGGCCTGGGTCGAGGCGTCGGGGTTCGAGGCCAAGCTGGGCCAGGCGCTGGCGATTCCGGGCGAGGCCGGCGCGCCGGTGGCGGCGCTGGGCGGCTGGGGCGATGCCAGGGCGCGGGCGCGCGGACGGTTCCATCTGGCGGGGATTGCCGGGAAGCTGCCCGCGGGGGTCTATCGGCTGGAAAGCGGGCTGGAGGGGCCCGAGCTGGAGGCCGAGGCGCTGGGCTGGCTGCTGGCGGGCTATGCCTTCGACCGCTATGCCAAGGCCGCCGGCGTGAAGGCGCGGCTGCTGGCGCCCGAGGGCGTGGATGCGGCGCGGCTGGAGGCGATCGCGGCGGGTGAGAAGCTAACCCGCGATCTGATCAACACCCCGGCGAGCGATATGGGGCCCGAGGCGTTGGAAGCGGCCTGCGAAGAGCTGGCGGGGGCGTTCGGGGCTATGGTTTCGGTGATCCGGGGCGATGACCTTCTGGCGCGGAATTTCCCGATGATTCATGCGGTTGGCCGGGCCAGCGCGCAGGCGCCGCGGCTGATCGACATGTCCTGGGGCGAGGCCGGGCCGAGCCTGACGCTGGTCGGCAAGGGGGTGTGTTTCGACACCGGCGGGCTGAACCTGAAGCCGGGGTCGTCGATGGGGCTGATGAAGAAGGACATGGGCGGCGCGGCGACGGTGCTGGGGCTGGCGCGGATGATCATGGCGCTGGGGCTGAAGCTGCGGCTGCGGGTGCTAATCCCGGCGGTCGAGAACGCGGTCGCCGGCAATGCGATGCGGCCGGGGGACATCCTGACCTCGCGCAAGGGGCTGACGGTGGAGATCAACAATACCGATGCCGAGGGGCGGCTGGTGCTGGGCGACGCGCTGGCATGGGCGGGGGAGGAGCCCTGCGATCTGCTGGTGTCGATGGCGACGCTGACGGGGGCGGCGCGGGTGGCGGTGGGGCCGGATCTGGCGCCCTATTACTGTAACGATGCCGGGGTGGTGGCCGCGCTGGAGGCGGGGGCGGTGGCGGGCTGCGATCCGGTTTGGCGGATGCCCTTCCATGATGCCTATGAGAGCGTGATCGAGCCGGGGATTGCCGATCTGGACAATGCGCCGGGGTTCGGTTTCGCAGGGTCGATCACGGCGGCGCTGTTCCTGCGGCGCTTTGCCGACCATCCGCGCTATGTGCATTTCGACATCTATGGCCATACGCCGACCGAGGCGCCGGGGCGGCCCAAGGGCGGGGTCGGGCAGGGGGCGCGGGCGATGCTGTGTGGCTTGCCCGCGATGCTGGGGCTGTGATGGATCGGAGGGTGACGGCGTTTTCCGGCCGCGTGGCGCTGGAGGCGCTGCGCGGGAAGGTGGAGGCCGAGGCTTTCGTCGCCGGAGAGGCGGGGGCGGTGGCGGTGCCTTTGGCGGATCTGTGCGCGGCGCCGGGCGGGCGGCGCGAGCGGCAGGTGCTGATGGGGGCCGGGGTGACGGTTTACGAGCTGCGCGAGGGCTGGGCCTTTGTGCGGTCGCGGGCGGATGGCTATGTCGGATATCTGTCCGAGGCGGCCTTTGCGGGCGCCGGTCGAGGCGACGCATCGGGTGAGCGCAAGGGCCACGCATCTTTACCCCGAGGCGGATTTCAAGGCGCGGGACTTGCTGTCGCTGAGCCTGGGTTCGGACCTGCGTGTGGTGGCGGAGGAGAGCGGTTTTTCGAGACGGATCAAGGCTTTGTCCCCCGGGCGCATGTGCGGCCGCTGGATGAGCTGGAACCCGATCCGGTGGCGGTGGCCGAGCGTTTGCTGGGCACGCCTTACCTGTGGGGCGGCAATTCCGCCTTCGGGATCGACTGTTCGGGGCTGGTGCAGATGGGGCTGGCGGCCTGCGGGCTGGCCTGTCCGGGCGACAGCGACATGCAGGAGGCGGAGCTGGGCGTTGATCTGGGGAACGCGAAGCCACGGCAGGGGGACCTGTTCTTCTGGAAAGGCCATGTCGCCTGGGTGGCGGATGAGGACCGGTTCCTGCACGCCAATGTGTATCACATGGCGGTGGCCCATGAGGGCATCGAGGCGGCGCTGGAGCGCATCGAGGCGCAGGGCGACGGGCCGGTTACGGCACGGAAAAGATTGGAGATTTCAGGATGAGCGATGCGTTTTTCCACCCCGTCAGCGGGTTCGAGCTGCCCCGGTTCGCGGGCATTCCCAGCTTCATGCGGCTGCCGCTGGTGCCGCCGGGGCATGAGCGGTTCGAGGACGTCGAGATCGGGATCATCGGGGTGCCGTGGGATTCGGGCACGACGAACCGGCCGGGCCCGCGGCACGGGCCAAGGCAGTTGCGCGATGCCTCGACCATGATCCGGGCGGAGCATCCGATTTCGGGCATCCGGCCGTTCGAGGCGAAGGCCTGTGCCGATCTGGGCGATGTCGGGCCCAATCCGGCGGATATTCAGGACAGTATGGCAAGGATAACCGCCTTCTATGACCGGGTGGTTAACGCCGGGATCGTGCCGCTGACCGCCGGGGGCGACCATCTGACGACGCTGCCGGTGTTGCGGGCGGTGGCGAAGAAAGCACCCGTCGGGATGGTGCATTTCGACAGCCATACCGACCTTTACCATTCCTATTTCGGGGGCACGATGTATACCCATGGCACGCCGTTCCGCCGTGCGGTGGAGGAGGGGCTGCTGGACCCGAAGCGAGTGGTGCAGATCGGCATTCGCGGCACGATGTACGACCATGAGGATATCGACTTCGCCAAGTCGGTCGGCATCCGCATCATCACCATCGACGAGTTTTTTGCCCGCGATATCAAGGATGTGATGGCAGAGGCGCGGGAGATCGTGGGGTCTGGGGAGACCTATGTTTCCTATGATATCGACTTTGTCGATCCGACCTTCGCGCCGGGCACGGGGACGCCGGAAGTGGGCGGCCCGAATTCCTATCAGGCGTTGCAGGTGGTGCGGGAACTGACCGGGGTGAAGATCGTCGGGGCGGACCTGGTCGAGGTGTCGCCGCCCTTCGATGCCTCGGGGGCGACGGCGTTCCTGGGGGTGTCGATCATGTTCGAACTGCTCTGCCAGATCGCGGCGCAGGGCCAGGGGCAAAGGTAAACCTTAATCGTTGCGTTCGGTGCGCTGTTAACGGTCTGCGCCCCGGCTGGCGCTTGGCTGCACCCTGTCTGGCGCGCGGTGGGGCAAGGTTTGGGTGAGCGTGTGGGTTAACTCGGCGCGCGGTCGGGGAGGCGGGTTGGCGCCTTTCGTGCAGGGCGGTGCCCGATCGAGAGCGGCGGGGGCCAGCCCCCCGCACCCCCCGGGATATTTATGGTCAGATGAAGGGCAGGCGCCTTGAGGGGCGGGTTTTGCCGGGCGCGTGTCGGTAAGGGGCTGGACGCGGGCCGAGGCTGTGACAGGATGGGGGCGTCAAGAGGAGTGCCCCGATGTCGACCGATCCGCTGTTGCAGCCTTATCAGTTGAAGCACCTGACCCTGCGCAACCGGATCATGACGACGAGCCATGAGCCGGCCTATGCCGAGGACGGGCTGCCGAAGGAGCGCTATATCGCCTATCACGCGGCGCGGGCGAAGGCCGGGGTGGCGATGGCGATGACCGCCGGGTCGGCCAGCGTGAGCCGGGACAGCCCGCCGGCCTTCGGCAACCTGCTGGTCTGGAAGGACGAGGTGGTGCCCTGGGTGCGGCGGCTGACCGATGCTTTGCACGAGCATGGTTGCGCGGCGATGATCCAGCTGACCCATCTGGGCCGGCGGACGGGGTGGGACAAGGGCGACTGGCTGCCGTCGATCGCGCCGGGGCCGCATCGCGAGCCGGCGCATCGGGCGTTTCCGAAGGTGGTCGAGGAGTGGGATATCGCCCGGGTGACCCGCGATTTCGCCGATGCCGCCGAGCGGATGCAGGCCGGCGGCATGGACGGGATCGAGCTGGAGGCCTATGGCCATCTGCTGGAGCAGTTCTGGAGCCCGCTGACCAACCGGCTGGAGGGGGAATACGGGCTGGGCAGCATTGCGGCCCGCCTGCGGTTCACTATCGAGGTGCTGGAGGCCATTCGCGCGCGGGTGGGGCCGGCGTTTCTGGTGGGGCTGCGCCTGGTGCTGGACGAGGATGAGGCCGGGGGGACCACCGCCGAGGAGGGGCTGGAGATTGCGCGGGTGTTGCGCGACAGCGGGCTCATAGATTTCCTGAACGTGATCCGGGGGCGGATCCATACCGATGCGGCGCTGACCCGGGTGATCCCGGTGCAGGGGATGAAGAGTGCGCCGCATCTTACGTTTGCCGGACGGGTCAGGGCCGAGATCGGGATGCCGACCTTCCACGCCGCGCGCATCCCGGACGTGGCGACGGCGCGCTATGCCGTGGGCGAGGGGCTTCTGGACATGGTGGGGATGACGCGGGCGCATATGGCGGACCCGCTGATCGTTCAGAAGATCGTGGAGGGGCGGGAGGATGACATCCGGCCTTGCGTGGGCGCGACCTATTGTCTGGACCGGATCTATCAGGCGGGCGAGGCGCTGTGCATTCACAACCCGGCGACGGGGCGCGAGCTGAGCATGCCGCAGGTGATCGCGCCGGCCGGGACGCGGAAGCGCGTGGTCGTGGTGGGGGCGGGCCCCGGGGGCCTGGAGGCGGCCCGGGTGGCGGCCGAGCGGGGGCATGACGTGGTGGTCTTCGAGGCGCAGGGCGAGCCGGGGGGGCAGCTGCGTTTGACGGCGCAGAACCCGAGGCGGCGCGAGATGCTGGGGATCGTCGATTGGCGCATGGCGCAATGCGCGGCGCGGGATGTGGCGTTTCGGTTCAATACCTGGGCCGAGGCCGGGGATGTGACGGCGCTGGAGCCCGATGTGGTGGTGGTGGCGACCGGCGGATTGCCGAACCTGACGCTGCTGGAGCAGCGGGGCGAGGCCGAACATGCGGTCAGCGCCTGGGATCTGATCGCCGGCGATGTGAAGCCCGGGGGGCGTGTCCTGATCTATGACGAGGCGGGCGATCACCCGGGGCTGATGGCCGCAGAGGTGGCGGCCGCGGCGGGCGCGACGGTCGAGGTGATGACGCCGGACCGGGTGCTGGCCTCGGGGATCATGGGGATGAGTCTGACGCCTTACATGCAGGCGCTTCAGGGGCGGGATGTGACATTCACCATGGCGCGGCGGCTGTTGGGGGTTGGGCGCGACGGCAACCGGCTGGTGGCGCGGGTGGGCACGGATTACTCGGGGCTGGTCGAGGAGCGGGCCTATGACCAGGTGGTGGTGAATTACGGGACGCTGCCGTTGGACGATCTCTATTTCGTGCTGAAGCCGCAGAGCCGGAACCTGGGCGAGGTCGATCACGAGGCGCTGGTCGAGGGCCGGGCGCAGGAGGTCGTGCGCAACCCGGAGGGGCGGTTCGCGCTTTATCGGATCGGCGATGCGGTCAGTTCGCGGAACACGCACGCGGCGATCTATGATGCGTTGCGGTTGATGAAGGATCTGTGAGGCGCGATGCGGGGCGGCGCCGGGTGCGGGCGGGCTAGGATCGGGCGCCCGGTGCGAAGGCCGTGTCGAAGAGGGCCCGACCGGTTGCCGTGAAGGTGACGGCACGGCCGCTGTCGCCGCGCCTGGCCCAGCCGGTTTCGAACAGCCGCGACAAGATCGCGGCGCCGAGGCCGCCGGCGAGGTGCGAGCGGCGCTCGGACCAGTCGAGGCAGCTGCGGCAGAGCGGCCGGCGGGCGGCCTCGAGCCGGGCGAGATCGAGCCCGAAGCCTTGCGCCCAGGCGCGGCCCGGGGCGGTCAGGGCCAGCGCGTCGGGGCCGAGTTCGAGAAACCCGCGCGCGACCAGGCTGTCGAAGGCCTGCACCCCGGCGGCGCCGGCGAGGTGATCGTAGCAGACCCGCGCCGCGCGCAGGCCGGGGTCGCGCGGGCCGGTGCGGCTGCGCAGGTGGCCGTTGGCGGCGGCCAGTCCGAGCAGGGTTTCGAGCGCATGGCCGACCTCGTCGCCGGCCAGGGTGGCATAGCGGTGGCGGCCCTGCTGCCGGATCGCGATCAGCCCGGCCTGGGACAATTGCCGCAGATGCCCCGAGGCGGTGGCGGCGGTGACGCCGGCCTCGAATGCCAGTTCGCCGGCGGTCAGCGCCTTGCCGCCCATCAGCGCGACCAGCATGTTGGCGCGGGTCGGATCGCCCAGCATGGCGCCGATGCGGGTGATGTCGGGACCTTCCTTCATGGCCGTCAGACTGGCGGCGCGCCGGGCGACGCGTCAAGGGCCAAGGCTTTGGCGCGGGCCGAAACATCGCCGCGCCGGGGCATGGCACAAGGACCGGGCAAGGAAAGGAGCCTGCCATGATCACCTGTTTCATCCGCTATCACATCGACCCGACGCAACGGGCGGCGTTCGAGACCTATGCCCGCAACTGGGGCGAGGCGATTCCGCGCTGCGGTGCCGATCTGATCGGATATTTCGCACCGCATGAGGGCTCGGCCACGCTGGCCTATGGCGTCTATTCGCTGCCCTCGCTGGCGGCTTATGAGGCCTATCGCGCCCGGCTGGCCCAAGACCCGCTGGGGCGCGAGAATTACGCCTTCGCGCAGGAGCGGAAGTTCATCTTGCGCGAGGACCGGACATTCCTGAAACTGGCCTCGGGGCATGAGGGAGAGAGCCGATGATCGCCGTCATCTTCGAGGTCTGGCCGCAAGACGGCCGCAGGGGGGAGTATCTGGACATCGCCGCGTCGCTGAGGGGCGAGCTGGAGGCGCAGGACGGGTTCATCTCGGTCGAACGGTTCGAGAGCCTGACCGAGCCGGGCAAGATGCTGTCGCTGTCGTTCTGGCGCGACGAGGCGAGCGTGGCGGCCTGGCGGCAGCGGCCGGCGCATCGCGGCGCGCAAGGCGCGGGGCGGGGCGGCGTCTTTGCCGGCTATCGCCTGCGGGTGGCGCAGGTGCTGCGCGACTATGGCCTGGAGGACCGCGCCGAGGCGCCCGAGGACAGCCGCACGGCGCATGACGCGGCCTGAGGGAAAAAGCGTGCGGGGGTGCAGACGCACCCTTGCCAAAGCGGGCGGCATTCTGTAAGCGGCATCGTCACGGTCGGAGTGTAGCTCAGCCTGGTAGAGCACTGTCTTCGGGAGGCAGGGGCCGGAGGTTCGAATCCTCTCACTCCGACCAATAATTTCAGATACTTAGCATATGTCGCTCTGACACTTATTCAGGGCCGGTCCGGATTTGATCCGGATTATGCGGCTTTTCAAGCGGGTTTCCCCGAGTCTCTTCGCCCAAGAAACCGAAAGGCCGCTGACCGGGCTGGCACCCGCGTCAACGGCCAATTCGAAAAGTTTGCTCTGACTGGATACCAGATCGCGCCCGTGATCGCAATCGCGGGAGGGGCCGATGTCTGAGCTTTTGCCCTTCTGCAAGATCAAGCTGCAATACCTGCTGGAGATGGTCACCGACCACGAGCTGGACGACAACGCGCTGCGCGTCGCGCTCTATCTGGCGCTTGCACATGCGGACCACGAGACCGGCGAGAGCCGCCCGTCTTTCGAGACCATCGGCGCGGCCATCGGCAAACACGCCAAGTCGGTGAAACGTGCGCTGAACAAGGTCGAGGCGGCGGGCTACATGACTGTGGAGAGCGGGACCAATAAAGGGAAATCCTCGCGCTACCGCCCGACCGAAGCGGCCATGCGACGGGCTACCGACCGCCGCCGGGAGGGGGACAAGGTTGTCCCGCTTGGCCGCGCCAAAGGGGGACAATCCTGTCCGCAAAGCGGGACAGACCTGTCCGGCAAAGGGGGACAGGATCGCCCCCCGAACAGAGAACAAGAACTTAGAAAAGAACGAGGGCGCGCGTCCGCGCCGGATTTGCCCGATCAAGGGCAATCCGGCGAAACGCGCCCGGACCTGGTGTTTGTCCCGAGGGGCATCTGCTTTGTCAGGGTCTGGGACGCACGGCTGGCCCGGGAAGGCAGGACGACGCTGGAGCGCAGCCTGCCATTGTCGCCGCACGAACATCACCTGGGCTTCTGGCTACCAGCGAGGACACCAGCCCCGTTAGGCAGCGCAGACTGGCATGATCAGCTCCAATTGCTCAGAGAACTGATCCGCGAAACGTCTGAAAACGAGGAGCACCGCCATGCGGTCTGAGCAAACAGCAAGGCGACCCATGTCATACGCTGGCGCTTCTGACACGGGACCTTGCGAGGGGCGGCAAGCCTCCCCTTCGAACCCCACCGGCGCGGGAAAAGTCCGCGCAAAGGAGCCGCTGACGGAGACCTTCGTCTTCCGTTGCACGGCGGCGGAGAAGGCCGAGCTGCGGGTTAAGGCCGAGGCCGCTGGCCTGCCTGCCGCGACGCTCCTGCGCGAGGCGCTTGGCTTGATCGAGGCGCGCCGTCGCAAGCCCGTCCCGCGCGTCGATCCGGCGCTGGTGCTGGCCGGGGCGCATCGGCGGTACCAACCAGATCGCGCGCTGGCTGAACCGCGCGATGCTGGTGGGTCGCACCGATCTCGACAGCCTGACCGTCGCGCGCCGCCTGTTGGTGATCGAACGCCAGCTCGCCCAACTCGTTGAGGCGGCGCGGCGGTGCTGATCAAGTTCTTCCCCAACGGCAGAGGCGCGGGCGCGGGGCCGGTTGGCTATCTCGTGGCCGAGCGCGTGCTGGCCTATGACGGCAACCGCGACCTGGTTCGCGATGCCGATGGCCAGCCCTTGATGGTGACGCGCGATCCGTTGCCCGAAGTGCTGCGCGGCAACTGAGCCGCACCGAGGCGCTGATCGACGCCAGCCGTCACCAGTGGACCTACCGCGCGGGCGTGATCAGCTTTGCCGCCGAGGATGCGCCGATGAGGCGCAGTGACAGGCCGAGGTAGATGGATGCCTTCGAGCAACTGGCCTCGCCGGGTTGGACGGCGAGCAATATGACACGCTCTGGGTCCGTCACAGCCACGAGGACCGCGTCGAGCTGCACTTGCACCCCGCGCCTGGAGCTGACCACGGGCCGCAGCCTGAACATCGCGCCACCGGGCTACCAGGACGCCTTCGACAGCCTGCGTGACCTGACAGAACTAGCGCCACAGCTGGGTCGATCCGATGGATGCTGGAGCGCGCCCAGGAGGTGCGCGATACCATCGAGGCCCCGACCCGTGCCCAAGGGCGGACGAGCTGCATGCGGATCCTCGATCAGATATCGATGGGTCTGATCGAGGATCGCGCCAGCATGCTCGATGCTCCTCACCGACGCGGGGTTCGAGCTGCCCCGCGCGGGCAAAGCCTACCTGACCGCGCAAGACCCCGAGACCGGCGAACGCTGGCGCCTGAAAGGAGAGATTTTCCATGAAGACTGGCAAGCCGACCCGGCTGAGCGAGAAACTGAACGCGGAGCTGGACACGATACGCCAGGACTACGCCGCCTCGATGGCATCTCAGCTGGAGAGCTTCAGGACCGATTTGACGGGTATTGCGAGCGACCCGCGGCGTACCATCGAGAACGATACGCGCCGCTTCCTGAACGAGAACAGGAGCTTGTTCGAGACGCGGACCGAGCAGATCAGGCGCTGGCTGACGATCTCGCCCTGGGTGATCTCGGGGCTGATCGTGACGATCGCCTCGATGATGGCCGCGAGCTGTGACGCTCGTTGCCGACGCGCGCTCGGAGCTGACGGAACTGGGCCTGACAAGGATCGACCAGGGGGAGCAGACCTGCCGACGCTGACCCCCTGTGAGACCGAATTGAAGACCCGCACGCGCTGGCCGGGACGCCGGTCATCTGCATCAAGATCGAGGAGAAATGAATGACGACACCCCTGACAGCCTTGGAGGATCTATTTCGCCTGCGTCGAGCGGTTGGTACGGCCTGCGAAACCTCAGTTGCGGAATTGAGCGGCTTGGAAGCGCGCTCGGACGAAGAGGCTGCAAACCCAGTTGGATGGTATCGCGGGTTGCTTACGCCGCTCATACGCCCGCAGATCGCGTCACGCAGGCGTTGCGTGGCTTGGTCGAGCGAAGAGGTTACCTACAACGCGCTGGACGCGAAATTGAACGAGAGCTTGAGCTTAGCGTGGGACGCCGAAGAACGGCTGAGGCAGAGCTAGAGGCACGGGATCGGGACATGGATCGGGGGCTGACGCATTGATCCATTTGCCAAGCTACAGGGTGGCAAATGCGCACCTTGCCATGCTATGGTTTGGCGCGCGAAAGACCCTGGGGAGTTCAGCAGCGCCAGCACTATTCGTGGGTCGGTTGCCGGATTGTCCGCGTAGAGGAAGCGTTTGGCATTCACGGATTTCCAGCGTCGCGCCGTCAATGACGTACAACGGCAAGACCAGCGTTCAATCTCTGCGCGCAGGCTTGCCGGCACTCAGCCATCTGGCAGCCTTCTCGACCGAGAAACGCCCCCTGCGCGTTCCCCGCGCAGCCCCTTACCTTGCGCGGCTTCCATGATGACTCACGGCAACCTCTTCCATACGGAACAGGCCGCCTTGGCTCGGTGCGCGTGGCGGCATTTTTCGCTTCTGGAGAGATTGGCGTGTCACGTCGAGCCGCTTTGCCACATCAGCAAGGCTGACCAGGTCCGGGCGCACTTCACGCAGTACAGACCCAGCAGGAAGCTGTTTCGGATCAGCGCGCGGCGCTCAGGAATGGCGTCTTCGGCGTGATCGCTGGCGCTTCCAGCGATCCCGATCATGCCAGGGACACCAGCGCCAACGATGGCGTCCTCGAATCCGGCCTCGAAGACCGCATCCATCAGTTCGAACGCATCGTTATCGCCTTCGGGAAGGGCGAAGACCAGTTCGAATTCGATTTCTGCCATGTCATTCGTCCTCTTGAGCGCCATCATCGGCATTGCCGAGCCTCGTGCAGCCAAGCGCCCGGTTCCTTAGTTGCCGGGCAAACCGGCCCGGATTCTGTGGCGTCGACCAGACACCCATCTGGACAAAACTCACCACACCGGCAGTCCGGATCGTTGTTGGGGCACCTGATCAGGCCCCAAGCATGCCCGCGCCCGGATCGCAGAGTGACCGTCCAACCCAAGGCTTCCAGCTCACGCAAGACCGCCTCGATCTCCTTGGACTTGTGCGGTTTACGAGACACGATATAGGCTTTCTTCAAATTGTTGTCAATCGACAACCTTATGGAGCGGCGTTCTGATCCAGATGCTTCAAGCATATTGACAGGGCAACAACAACGGCCCGGTGCGCCATTGGCTAATGCGGCTCGACCTGAAGCTCACCAAGTTCCATTTCAGGCCTATCTGACTTGAGCCAGTTGCCAATTATCTCTGCCGTTTGCGTCAATGCTTTAAGCCCCGCAGCGCATTCTCCAAACGGTTGCAACTCGCCACCCCTTCCTGGTTTGTCGTGGACCGCAGCGTCTCTTGATACATTTGCGGCGAATTTCCGTCTTCTCCAGCATCCGCACGCAGTTCCTAGGACGGTTGCATATCGACAACCGGCATGACGGTGCCAGAAGCACCCATGAACGAACACGACCGCGCGATACTTTGGAAACACGATGTCAGGCCTTCCGGGGACATCCTTCACATGCAGCCGGAATCGAAAACCCCGCGCGTGAAGAGCCCTTCTGAGAGTAAGCTCGGGCTTCGTATCCTTGCCGCGAATGTTGCTCATCATCTGTGAGCGGGTTCTGGCATCAACGATGTCTACCATTCCTACTCCTTGCCATGAGTCCGAAAACCTGGAAAGAGGAGATCGAGGAGTAATGCAGTGTCAAAACCCGTTCAGATAATTGATCTATTCTCCGGCCCGGGCGGCCTTGGCGAGGGATTTTCATCGTGCATGCAGGCGGATGGTTCTCGTGCCTACGTGATTTCTGTGTCGATTGAGAAGGATAGTGCTGCGCACAAGACACTCCGACTTCGCGCGTTCTTGCGTCAGTTCAGCGAGTTTCCACCCGAGTACTATTCATGGATTTCCGGAAAGCACGACTGCCCGGATTGGAAGAATCTCTATCCGCGTGAATGGAATGCCGCTGAGAATGAGGCCGTTTGCGCGGAGCTTGGGAAGGCAGAAACCGCCGCGCTCTTGTCGGAGAGGATTTCCGAAACCAACAGAACAGCAGGCGATCGAACGCTTTTGATCGGTGGTCCGCCTTGCCAAGCATACTCTCTTGCCGGGCGTTCACGTAACGCAGGGATTGAGGACTACCGACCGAAAGACGACCAGCGCAATTTCCTCTATCGCGAATATTGTCGTGTATTGAATGAGTTGAGCCCCGCAGTGTTCGTAATGGAGAACGTCAAAGGCATGCTCTCTTCGTCTGTCGAGGGGCTGGCGATCTTCGAACAGGTCATGTCTGATCTCCAACATGCTGGTCCTGGCTACAGACTCATGTCCTTGTCGGCCAACATCCTGCCGGGAGATCATCCCGAACCGAAGGATTTCGTTGTTCGCACCGAAGACCACGGAGTGCCCCAGGCACGCCATAGGGTGATCATCGTTGGCATCAGATCGGATATTGACGCGGGTTCCGTGCCCAGACTTCGTCGGCAGAGCACGATGGTACAGGTCAAGGACATGTTGACCGGATTGCCGCGGCTGAGAAGTGGTTTAAGCAGACGCGACGACGAATATGCCTGGTATGACGCTGTTGTCGATGCGATTGAAGCCGTTGGCCAGATCACTGGGGAATACCCAGGCGAGACTCTCCGCAGCTTTCAAGATGAGCTGGATCGTGTCGAAGAACGTTTGCTGGTAACGTCTCAGATGGGCCGAACGAGCTACGCGCGAAAACCCCTATCAAGGAAACTACGGCCAGAGCTGGCCGCGTTCCTCGACGACCCGAACCTGATCGGGGTTTCGGGTCACGAAACCCGTGGACACATGCCGTCCGATCTTGCTCGATATCTGTATGCCGCCTGTTTCGCGAAGGCGGAGGGCCTGAGCCCGCGTGCGCATCAGTTTCCAGACATCCTGGCGCCAAACCACAGGAACTGGAAAACGGGCAAGTTCAACGACAGGTTCCGTGTGCAGGTCGGTAACGCTCCGGCTTCGACGGTAACGAGCCACATCTCGAAGGATGGGCACTACTTCATTCACCCCGACCCGACGCAGTGCCGCAGCCTGACGGTGCGCGAGGCCGCACGGCTGCAAACCTTCCCAGACAACTACCACTTCATGGGCAACCGCACCGAACAGTTCGTGCAGGTCGGGAACGCCGTGCCGCCATTTCTTGCACGGCAGATTGCGGAGGCTTTGCTACCAATATTTGAGGGCATTTGAAGCTGGTTTTGCTGCTTCCCACCATTCAGGTTACTGATTGATTTCGGTTCAATCGACTACAAGGCGGTATTCAGTCAGCGAGCGCTTCACCGTTTGAATTTGAGCATGTCGGTATTTCTGGGAGAGTACAGCCTCTAAGCGGTGCTGATAATCTGAGGGCATCCGTTCGCCAATGAGCACCGCCTGTATCGCTTGCTCTGGGAACGACGCGAGTAATGGCTCCGTGCCGTCAATATTTGCCTGAAACAGGAAACGCCTTTCACGTTCGTACTGCCACTCGATTGGCTTGGTCGCAAATAACGCGCGCAATATTTTCTGTTGCACCAAAAGTGAGCGATCCAGTTCTGACCGGATTTCGCTTTCCGACATCCCTTCCGAGCTTACGCTGCAATGCTTGCCCGAAAGCTCTGCAAGTTCGGTTTCGTTGTACTCGACTAGACCATCGGCGACGGCCCAAACAAATGCGTCGCATATTGGTGGTTCTATGACGTAATCAACATCCACAACAAAACCCTTGCCCTCTTGTTCTAGGAGCACGGTTTCGTCAAACACGATGCTGAATCCTCTCAGGCCATCCCCATAGTGCGACCACATCAAGAGGCTGTCTGGCTCTGAGCCGAAGCAGGCAATTCTTACCTTGTCTACCCAGTTGCGGAAACCAGGCTGATTTTCAATGCACGACTCGAAATACTCGTTGAGATACGAGTCACT
>JAWKXE010000045.1:0-27053 GCA_041397165.1 Paracoccaceae bacterium
CATCAACGGCGACGCCAATATCGGTTTCTACAAGGAACTGGCCGCCGCCGGCATCAGCGCCGACGACATTCCCGTCGTTGCGTTCTCGGTCGGCGAGGAAGAGCTTTCGGGCCTCGACACCACCAACCTGGTCGGCCACCTGGCGGCCTGGAATTACTTCATGTCGGCCGACACGCCCGCCAATGCCGAGTTCATCAAGCAGTGGCACGCCTTCATCGGTGACGACAAGCGCGTGACCAACGACCCGATGGAGGCCCATTACATCGGCTTCAACATGTGGGTGAACGCCGCGACCGAGGCCGGCACCACCGATGTCGATGCCGTGCGGTCGCATATGTGGGGCCAGGAGTTCCCCAACCTCACCGGTGGCACGGCCAAGATGGGCGTCAATCACCACCTGTCGAAGCCGGTCCTGATCGGCGAGATTCAGGCCGATGGCCAGTTCGACATCATCAGCCAGACCGAGCCGGTTCCGGGCGATGCCTGGACCGACTACCTGCCTGAATCGGCTGTGCTGATGTCGGATTGGAAAGACCTTCAGTGCGGCATGTACAACACCGCGACCAAGACCTGCGTGCAGATCAAGTCGAACTATTGATGCAAGGCGGGGCGGCGGCACGATCCGCCGCCCCTTTCCCCCCTTCAAGACCGGGGCAGGTTTCATGCTGAAACGGATATTCCTGGCGCTTCTGGCTGCGTTTCTCTGCGTTACCGCCGCCCGCGCCCAGGATCAGATCGGGCCGATGCAGGCGATCCTTCAGGCCCATGCCGAGGCGATCGTCAAAAGCTCTCGCAAGACGATCGAGCCGGCGATTGCGGCGGTGGCCGGGTCCGGCCTGCCGCAGGCGCAGGCGGTGCTCGAGGCCTGGCAGGCGAAAGACATGTGGCAGCGGTCCTCCGACGGCCTGTTCTTTCGCGCCGAGCCGGCCGGGGCGGCCTATCGGCTGATCGACTTCGACAGCGGCGAACCGGTGGGCGAGGCCGCGAAAGGCGATCTCAGTCAGATCAAGCCCAATTCCGGGATCCGGGCGCTTCTGGGCACGGCATTGGTCGAGTTTCAGTTGAACGATCCCGATCCGGCGCGCCGGGCGGATGCGCTGGCGGCTCTGGAACGCGATGCCAATGCCGGATTGCTGGCGCCGCTGCGCGCCTCGATCCCGGGCGAGGGCGATCCGGCGCTGAAGGCGCGCAAGACGCGGCTGGAACGGCTTCTGACGATTTCCTACGACTCGGACGAGGCCGCCCGCATCGCCGCCATCGACGAGATGTCGGGCGATCTGGGCGTCGACGTGCGCGCCGCGCTGAACCCGCTGGTGGCGACCACGCTGAAGGTATTCGCGGGCGACGTGCCGGCAGGTGAAAACGTGGCCCGGGTGCTGGTGCCGGGCAAAGGCGATTTCGGCCGCGAGGCGGCCTATGCGATCCTCTCCGAAAAGGGTCTCGCCCCGGCACGCATCACGCCGGACGATGTGCGGACCGCCCTGGCCCAGCATATCGACGGCGGCCGTGTCGGTGGCGTGCCGCTGGCGCAGCTGTCCGGTCCCGCACGCCGGGTCGAGGCGTATCAGGCGCTGGCCAAGGCCGGCCAGGTCGCCTCGTATCTGACCGATGCCGAGATCGACGCCGCGCTGGCCGCCCACAGCTTTGTCGACGTCTATGCCGAGCCCGCGCCGGCGGTGACCAAGGCCGCCAATGCCGCGCTGGGCCGGATCGAAACCAAGGTCGGGCTGAACCAGGCGCTGGATCTCGGCCTCGATGCGCTGTCGCTCGGCTCGATCTATTTCCTGGCCGCCATCGGCCTGGCCATCACCTTCGGGGTGATGGGGGTGATCAACATGGCCCATGGCGAATTCATCATGATGGGCGCCTATACCGGCTATGTCGTGCAGCAGGTGATCCCCAACCACACCGCCTCGATCGTCGTTGCGATCCCGCTTGCCTTCGCTGTCACCTTTGCCGCCGGGGTGGCGTTGGAGCGGCTGGTGATCCGCTGGCTCTATAACCGCCCGCTGGAAACGCTGCTGGCGACCTTCGGCATCTCGATCGCGCTGCAACAGCTGGCGAAGAACATCTTCGGCACGCAGGCGCGGCCGCTGACCTCGCCCGACTGGCTGGGGGGGGCCTGGGTGCTGAACGATGTGGTTTCGATCAGCTACATCCGGATCGCGATCTTCGTTCTGGCGCTGCTGTTCCTCGGCCTCTTCCTGTTCATCATGAAGCATACGCGGCTGGGGCTGGAAACCCGCGCGGTGACCCAGAACCCGGGCATGGCGGGCGCCATGGGCATCAATCCCGGGCGGGTGAACATGCTGACCTTCGGACTGGGTTCGGGCATTGCCGGCATCGCCGGTGTCGCCATCGGGCTTTTCGCCAAGGTCACGTCGGAGCTGGGGCAGGATTACATCGTGCAAAGCTTCATGACCGTGGTCGTGGGCGGGGTCGGCAACATCTGGGGCGCGCTTCTGGGTGCCGGGATGATCGGGGGCCTGCAGAAGGGGATCGAATGGTTGAACCCGTCGAACACCCTGGCGGCGCAGACCTACATGATCGTCTTCATCATCATCTTCATTCAGTTCCGGCCGCGGGGGATCATCGCCCTCAAGGGTCGCGCGGCAGGGGATTAAGCGATGCGCAGAAGCTTCCTTTCCCGCAACCCCTCGATCCTGATCTTCCTGTCGGTGCTGGCGCTGTTCACCCTGTTGGTGACCGTTTCGTCCGAGGCCTTCGGCGCCGGGTTGATCTCGACCTCGTTCGTCAAGACGCTGGGCAAGACCTTGTGCCTGGCGCTGATCGCCGTGGCGATGGACCTGGTATGGGGCTATGCCGGCATCCTGAGCCTGGGACACTTCGCCTTCTTCGGACTGGGCGGATACATGATCGGCATGTGGCTGATGTACGAGCGCACCCGTCAGATCGTGGTCGAAAGCCTGGCCAATGCGCCGATCCCGCCGACCGAGCAGGAGATCACAGACGCCATCGGCACGCAGATCTTCGGTGTCGTGGGATCGTCCGAGTTCCCGCCGGTCTGGGCCTTTGCCGACAGCCTTGCCGCGCAGCTTGTGCTGGTGGTGGCGGCCCCGGGCCTTCTTGCGCTGGTGTTCGGCTGGTTGGCCTTCCGAAGCCGTGTCACGGGCGTTTACCTGTCGATCCTGACCCAGGCGATGACATTGGCGCTGGCGCTTTACCTGTTCCAGAACGACAGCGGCTTGCGCGGCAATAACGGGCTTTCGGGGCTTCAGAACATCCCGCATCTGGGGGAGGTGCCGCAATCGGTGCTGTCGGTCTGGTTCTTCTGGGCCTCGGCGGCGGCCCTGGCGCTGGGCTATGTCTTCGCCGCCTGGATCGTTTCGGGCAAGTTCGGCAGCGTCATCCGCGGTATCCGCGATAACGAGGCGCGGGTGCGGTTCCTGGGCTACTCGGTCGAGGGGTACAAGCTGTTCCTGTTCACCGCCACGGCGATGATTTCGGGCATCGCGGGCGCGCTCTACTATCCGCAGGCCGGGATCATCAACCCGGCCGAGATCGCGCCCATCGCCTCGATCTATCTCGCCGTCTGGGTGGCGATCGGCGGGCGCGGGCGGCTTTACGGCGCGGTGATCGGCGCGATCTTCGTCAGCCTGGTGTCGTCCTGGTTCACCGGCGGTCAGGCGCCCAACCTGAACCTGGGCTTCTATACCGTCGCCTGGGTCGACTGGTGGACGATCCTTCTGGGCCTGTCCTTCGTTCTGGTCACGCTGTTTGCGCCCAAGGGCATGGGCGGGCTCTTCGATCTCTGGGCCGGGCGCCGGGTGCCTTCGCGTCATGGCGCCGATCTCGGCCCCGATCAGGGCGCCCTGCGCGAGAAGGAGGCCAGCGAATGAGCACGCTTCTGGAAGTGTCCGGCGTTTCGGTTTCGTTCGATGGCTTCAAGGCGATCAACAACCTGTCCTTCGCCATCGGACCGGCCGAGCTGCGCGCAATCATCGGCCCCAACGGCGCGGGCAAGACCACCTTCATGGACATCATCACCGGCAAGACCAAGCCCGACAGCGGCAGCATCCTCTGGGGCGAGAAATCGCACTCTCTGCTGCGGATGAGCGAAGCGCAGATCGCGCGGGCCGGCGTGGGCCGCAAGTTCCAGAAACCCACGGTCTTCGAAGACCAGACGGTCGAGGAAAACCTGCTGATGGCGCTGGAGAACGACCGCCGGCCGTTCGCCGTCCTGTTCTGGCGCCCGAAACGCGCCGACATCGACCGGGTGCGGGACATCGCGGCCGAGATCGGGCTTGCCGACGCCCTCAAGCGCAAGTCCGGCGAGTTGAGCCACGGGCAGAAGCAGTGGCTCGAGATCGGCATGTTGCTGGCCCAGGAGCCGCGTCTCTTGCTGGTCGACGAGCCGGCAGCCGGCATGACGCCGGCGGAACGCGAACACACGACCCGGCTTCTGGTCGAGGCCGCGAAAACCCGCGCCGTGGTGGTCATCGAACATGACATGGAATTTGTCCGGCGTCTCGATTGCCGGGTCACGGTCCTGCACGAGGGCGCGGTTCTGGCCGAGGGCTCGCTCGATCACGTGACCGCGAACAAGGAGGTCATCGATGTCTATCTCGGCAGATAAGCCCATGCTCGAGGTGCGCGGCCTGACCTTGCACTATGGCCATTCCCGGATCCTGAATGGCGTTGACCTCGAGGCGAGAACCGGAGAAGTCACCTGCGTCATGGGCACCAACGGGGTGGGCAAGACCTCTCTCATTCGCGCGATTTCGGGGCGTCATCCGCGCTCGGGTGGCGATGTCATGCTCGACGGTGAAACCCTGCCGCGCCTTGCGGCGCACCAGCTTGCCCGCAAGGGAATCGCACTGGTCCCGCAGGGGCGCGAGATCTTCCCGCTCCTCACGGTGCGCGAAAACCTTGAAACCGGGTTTTCGACCCTGCCGAAATCCGATCGCGCCGTTCCGGAAGAGATGTTCGAGCTGTTCCCTGTCCTCAGGGAGATGCAGCACCGCCGCGGCGGCGATCTTTCCGGCGGGCAGCAGCAACAGCTTGCGATTGCCCGTGCGCTGATCACGCGACCGAAGCTTTGCTGATGGACGAACCCACCGAGGGCATCCAACCCAACATCATCCAGATGATCGGCGACGTTATCCGAAAACTGCGCGACGAAGGGCGCATGGCCATCATCCTGGTCGAGCAATACTTCGATTTCGCCTACGAGCTTGCCGATCGCTTCACGGTACTCAGGCGCGGCGAGGTGATCCTCTCCGATGCGAAATCTGCCGTAACGCGACAATCTCTGCTGGAGAAGGTCTCGGTCTAGCGACGACTCGGAGGCCGCTTTCATGGCCAGTTGCCCGGGCTTCCCAGACTGGTCCCGGCATCCGGGGCAAGTGGGCCGCCGCTCACCAGCGCGTCCAAGGGCTTCGGAGCGCGCAACCTGCGGACCTTGGCGTCTTGATCGCCCGGCGCCTTTGCGGCGTCGATCTGGACGGGTGTCTGGATGGAGGAGAATGCCGAGGGCACACTCCACCCGCTCAACCGGGCCGAGGGTTTCTACATCCGCGGTACGGCCGATGTGGAGATGCTGGGCAAGCCGGTGGGGGCGCGAGTGACGAGGATATCGCGCTGTCGAACGTGGCGCGCATTGCCGACGATCTGAAATCGGTGCTCAAGCCCGACGAATGGCGTGAGGCCGAGTTCGCAGACGGCTCCAAGGTCAGCGAGCATTATCCCGAGGCCAGTGGCCGGTGAAGGTCATGAGGTTCAATTCGCCCTTGCAGAACTCTTAGTCGGTCGGGGCGCCGGCGCCGCTGCGAACCCTGTGACCGTGGGAACCGGGCTGGCCGCCAGGCATGGTATCAAAAACGGCGACATGGTCCGGTCGACGACACCGGGGGGCACGTTGGAGAGTGTCGCGGTCGTGCGCGGTGGCGTGGCGCCGAAGACGGTGGCAATCGAACACGGGTTCGGCCATCGCGGCTTCGGCGCGAGCAACATTACCATCGACGACGAAACTTGGCCTGCGGAAGAGATCGGCATTCCGATGGGGTTGACGCCGCACAAGGCTTTGAACGCCGCGCCGAGCCAAGACGCGTCGAGCATCCTTCCGACATCTGCCGGGACACCTTGGACCTAGAACGGCTTTTCGGGGGGGCGTCGCTTCAGGAAAATTGCCGAACCTTGAAAGGCTCGGATATGAATTTCGAGCAACAGGTCATCGAGCAAGTGACCCGTTCGCCATTTCCTGGGCGCAGGCCGCATGGTGCGCCGCTGTTCGTGCGCCCGTGATGGCCGATCAAACCGTGATGACGCGCGTATCAGTTCAAGGCGACGGGCGCGCGCCAAAGATCCAAACTCAAGGGCCAGGCTCGATCATTCGTGGCAGCGATGAAGAAATAGGCAGCGCCGCCAAGGTTCCATGCGTGCCACGCAGCAGAGACTTTACTTTCCTTCGGCAGTTCGATTGCACGGAAGCATGAACGAATTGCTCTCCATTGCAGTTGTCGAGGACGATGCGACGCGTGCGCAGCTGATCGCCGAAAGCCTGCGCGCGGCGGGCAATGTCAGGGTGCATGTGCTGGCCGGTCGAAACGACCTGGCCGCCGACATCCGCGAGCGCAATCCGGATATCGTGCTGATCGATATCCTGAACCCGTCGCGCGACACGCTGGAGGCGCTGGCCCTGGCCAGCGGGCCGCTGGAACGACCCGTCGCCATGTTCGTCGACCGCTCGGACGAGAATCTGACGCGCGCCGCCATCGAGGCTGGCGTTTCGGCCTATGTCGTCGACGGCCTTCGTCCGGAGCGGCTGAAACCGATCCTCGATGCGGCGATGACGCGGTTCAGCATGTTCAGCCGGATGCGAACGGAACTGGAAACCACCAAACGGGCGCTGGAGGAGCGCAAGGCGATCGATCGTGCCAAGGGCATGATCATGAAGGCGCGCGGTATCGGCGAGGACGAAGCCTATGCCCTGATGCGCAAGACCGCGATGGATCAGGGCAAGCGCGTGGCCGACGTCGCCCAGGCACTGGTCACGGCAGCGGGGCTTCTGACGTGAGCGGGCCGGTCCTGTCGGTCGGGTTCATCCCGCTGGTCGATGCCGCGCCGCTGATCGTGGCGCAGGAGATGGGTTTCGCCGCCGAGGAAGGCCTGGCGCTCGATTTGGTGCGGGCGCCTTCGTGGTCGAGCCTGCGCGACATGCTGGTGTTCGGCCGGGTCGACGCGGCGCATATGCTGTCGCCGGTGCCGGTTGCCTCGGCCCTCGGGCTGGGCGGGGCCGGTTCGCGGCTTCTGGCCGTTTCCGTTCTGGCGGTCAACGGCGACATGATCGGGGTCAACGAAGAACTGGCGGCGCGGATGCGCGATGCCGGGCACGGGTTCGGCGTCTGCGATGCGCGCGACGCCGGTAATGCGCTGATCGCGGCGGCAAGGGGGCCGCTGCGGATCGGTGTGCCGTTCCCGTTCTCGATGCATGCCGAACTGCTTTATTACTGGCTCTCGGCGCTGGGCCTGCCTTCTCCGCAGGGGCTCGATATCCGCACCATACCGCCTCCGCTCATGGCCGATGCGCTGAAGGCCGGCGAGATCGAGGCGTTTTGCGTGGGCGAGCCCTGGGGCTCGATTGCCGTCGAGCAGGGGGTCGGAACGCTACTGCTGCCGGGCAAGGCGATCTGGGCCTTTGCGCCGGAAAAGGTTCTGGCGGTGCGCAGCGGCTGGGCCGAAGACGAGCCGCGGCTGACCGCGCGACTGGTGCGAAGCGTGTGGCGGGCCGGACGCTGGCTGGCCGATCCGGCAAGCCGGGTTCTGACGGCGGAATTGCTGGCGCGGCCCGAATACCTCGATATCGCGCCGGAAATCATCGATCCGCGCCCTTTCGGGCAGTTTCACGATTTCGCCCGTCGGAGAGCAGCGGCAGGTCGATGCCTTCGTCGAGTTTCACGACGGCGCCGCAAATTTCCCGTGGCGCAGCCAGGCCCAGTGGATCGCCTATCAACTGGCGGCGCGAACCGGGCTTGACCGGGCCGAAGCGGTGGCAAAGGCCGAAAGCGTTTTCCGCGCCGACGTGTTCCGCTCGGCGCTGGCGGGGTTGGGTGCCGAATTGCCGGGCGCCTCATCGAAGATCGAGGGCAGCGTCGAATCACGAACCCCTGTCGCGAGTGGCGGCGGCCGCCTGTTCCTGACCCGCGACGTTTTCTTCGACCGGCGCGTTTTTGATCCGGATGCGCCCTGACGCCGCGGATTGGCGCCCAGAAATTCAGCTCTTTCTGCTTTGCGGCGAAAAATCTTCGGCAATGCGGCATAGGCTCTTGGCAAGGCCGGGTCGCCTGAACCACCATGATCGCAGGGTTGGCAACGATGTCAGCCCGACGAATTTTTCCCAGCGATTGGGAACCTGAGCAGAGCCGCTCGACCCTTTGCCCTTCTCCTCCTCCCTGGGCAGAGCGTGTCGACGGCTCTTTTTCTTTGTCTTGAACAGCAATCATCACGGGGACTCGACCAATGAACAAACTGATCATCGCCCTTGTCACATCGACCGCACTCACCGCCCCTGCCATGGCCGAAATGCTCGAGCTGGAAAAAGACCAGCTGACCTTCGGTTTCATCAAGCTGACCGACATGGCGCCTCTCGCCGTGGCCTATGAGCAAGGTTATTTCGACGACGAAGGCCTGTTCGTCACGCTGGAAGCGCAGGCCAATTGGAAGGTGCTTCTCGATGGCGTGATCTCGGGCACGCTCGACGGGGCGCATATGCTGGCCGGGCAGCCGCTGGCGGCGACCATCGGTTTCGGCACCGAGGCGCATATCGTGACGCCGTTTTCGATGGACCTCAACGGCAATGGCATCACCGTGTCGAACGAGATCTGGGAACAGATGAAGCCGCATATCCCGGTCGAGGACGGCAAGCCGGTGCACCCGATTTCCGCCTCGGCTCTGGCGCCGGTGGTCGAAAAATACAAGTCCGAGGGCAAGCCCTTCAACATGGGCATGGTCTTCCCGGTCTCAACCCATAATTACGAACTGCGCTACTGGCTGGCGGCAGGCGGTTTGAACCCGGGTTATTACAGCCCTGAGAACATCACCGGCCAGATCGGTGCCGACGTGCTCTTGTCGGTGACGCCGCCGCCGCAGATGCCCGCCACGCTCGAGGCCGGCACGATCTATGGCTATTGCGTCGGCGAGCCGTGGAACCAGCAGGCGGTGTTCAAAGGCATCGGCGTGCCGGTGATCACCGATTACGAGCTGTGGAAGAACAACCCCGAGAAGGTGTTCGGCATCACGGCCGAGTTCGCCGAGCAGAACCCGAACACGACGCTGGCGGTGACCAAGGCGCTGATCCGCGCCGCGATCTGGCTCGATGAGAACGACAACGCCAACCGCGCGGCGGCGGTCGAGATTCTGAGCCGGCCGGAATATGTGGGCGCCGATTACGAGGTGATCGCCAATTCGATGACCGGCACCTTTGAATACGAGAAAGGCGACAAGCGCGAAGTGCCCGATTTCAACGTGTTCTTCCGCTATAACGCCACCTATCCCTATTACTCCGACGCGGTCTGGTACCTGACCCAGATGCGCCGCTGGGGCCAGATCGCCGAGGGCAAGCCGGACTCGTGGTACGACGAGGTGGCGAAATCGGTCTACAAGCCCGAGATCTACCTCAAGGCGGCGCGGCTTCTGGTCGAAGAGGGCCTCGCCAAGGAAGAGGACTTCCCGTGGGACAGCGACGGCTACAAGGCCGCCACCCCCGCCGCGGACATCATCGACGGCATTCCCTACGACGCGCGCCAGCCCAACGCCTATCTCGACAGCCTGCCGATCGGGCTGAAGAGCGGGCAGAAGGTTGTCGGAACCGAAATCCAGGGCTGATGCAACGGAGCTCATCGCTGCGGTCGCGAGATCGCAACGATGAGCCCCCCGCACGCCAGTCAAAGGAGACGAGCATGACCACCGCCGATCCGAATTTCTCCAGCGAAGCCGCCCGCGAGGCCCGCCGCGCAAGGCTGTTCACCCGCCTCAACACGGCCGACACTTACCTGCGCATTCTGGGCCTCGGCTGGATTGTGCCGCTGATCAAGGCGGCGCTGGGAGATACCCCGCGCGCCCAGCTCAAACAGGTCTGGCGCGAGCTGGGCGTGCCGCTGCTGGCGATCCTGGCGTTCCTGCTGGCATGGTCGGCGCTGGCCCCCAAGGTGCAAACCTCGCTGGGCGCCATTCCGGGGCCGGCCGCGGTCTGGTCGGAAGCGGTGACGCTGCACGAGGACGCGCAGGCCAAGGCCGCGAAGGAGGCCGATCATTACGAGCGGGTGGAAAAGCGCAATGCCCGGCTGATCGAGCAGGGCAAGGCGGACCAGGTGAAGGACATTCCCTATACCGGGGCACCTTCGTATTACGACCAGATCTGGACCTCGATCGGAACCGTGTTCTTCGGGTTCCTGATCGGGTCTGCCATCGCCATTCCGGTGGGTATCCTGGCCGGACTTTCGCCCACCGCGAATGCCGCGGTGAACCCGCTGGTGCAGGTTTTCAAGCCGGTCAGCCCCCTGGCCTGGCTGCCCATCGTCACCATGGTGGTGTCGGCGGTCTATGCCACCAATGACGGCATGTTCGCCAAGTCCTTCCTGATCTCGGCGATCACCGTGACGCTCTGTTCGCTTTGGCCGACCCTGATCAACACCGCGCTGGGTGTGGCCAGCATCGACAAGGATCTGATCAGCGTATCGAAGGTGCTGAAGATGGGTACCTGGACCAAGATCACCAAGCTGGTGCTGCCTTCGGCCCTGCCGCTGATCTTCACCGGCTTGCGGCTCAGCCTGGGCGTCGGCTGGATGGTTTTGATCGCCGCCGAGATGCTGGCGCAGAACCCCGGCCTCGGCAAGTTCGTCTGGGACGAGTTCCAGAACGGCAGCTCGCAATCGCTGGCGCGGATCATGGTGGCGGTCTTCACCATCGGCATCATCGGCTTCCTGCTGGACCGGGTGATGTTCGCGCTGCAATCGCTTCTCACCTTCTCGAACAACCGGTGAGCGCCATGACCCAGCCCCCCACCCAGCCCCCCGTGATCGAGTTCCGAAACGTCTGCAAGAGCTTCGGCGAAGGCACCGGCAAGAGCGATGTGCTGAACGGCATCGACCTCGAAGTGAAGGAAGGCGAGTTTCTGGTGCTGCTTGGCTTTTCCGGCACCGGCAAGACCACGCTGATCAACCTGATGGCCGGGCTGGAAATGCCCAGCAGGGGCGAGGTTCTGTTCAAGGGCAAGCCGATCACCGGGCCGGGGCCCGAGCGCGGCGTGATCTTCCAGAACTATTCGCTGATGCCCTGGCTGACGGTCGATGGCAATGTCCGGCTGGCGGTCGATACGATCTTCCCTCAGCTTTCCCGCGGCGAGACGCAGGCCAAGGTCGACCGCTCTGTCGAAATGGTTGGGCTGAGCCATGCCAAGACCCGTCGCCCGGCCGAACTGTCGGGCGGGATGCGCCAGCGGGTCAACGTGGCCCGGGCACTGGCGATGAATCCCGAGGTGCTGCTGCTGGATGAACCCTTGTCGGCGCTCGATGCGCTGACCCGCGCCAATCTGGCGGATGAGATCGAACATATCTGGGAGGCCGACAAGAAGACCTGCGTGCTGATCACCAATGACGTGGACGAAGCCATCGTGCTGGCCGACAGGATCATCGCGCTGAACCCGGACGGGACATTGGGACAAAGCTTCACCGTCGATATTCCGCGCCCGCGTGAACGCTCGGAAATGAACCATCACGACGGTTTCAAGGCATTGCGGGCCGAGGTCACCACCTACCTGATGGATGTCGGTATCGGTGCCAAGGCGGAAGGCAAGAAGGTTCTGCCGGCTGTGACCGCGATCCACGATGTGCCGGCGGCGGTGCTGCAGGCCGGCGGGTCTTCGCGGATCGACCGGTTCCTCGACTTCTCGCAGCTGCATAAGATCTATCCCACCCCCAAGGGGCCGCTGACGGTCGTGGAGGATTTCGATCTCAAGGTCGACAAGGGCGAGTTCATTTCGCTGATTGGCCATTCCGGCTGTGGCAAGTCGACGGTGCTGACCATGGCGGCGGGGCTGAATTCGATCTCGAAAGGCGTGATCTCGCTCGACGGGCGGGGCGTGTTCGGCGCCGACCCGGAGCGCGCGGTGGTGTTCCAGTCGCCCAACCTGTTCCCCTGGCTGACCGCCAAGGAGAACGTCGCCATCGGGGTCGACAAGGTCTATCCCTCGACGTCCCGGGCCGAGCGGCAGGACGTGATCGAATACTATCTCGAACGCGTCGGGCTGGGCGATGCGATGGACAAGCCCGCCGCCGACATGTCGAACGGCATGAAACAGCGGGTGGGCATTGCACGCGCCTTTGCGCTCAGCCCCAAGCTGCTGCTGCTCGATGAGCCGTTCGGGATGCTCGACAGCCTGACGCGCTGGGAGTTGCAGGAAGTGCTGATGGAGGTGTGGAGCCGCACCAAGGTCACCGCGATCTGCGTGACCCACGATGTCGACGAGGCGATCCTGCTGGCCGACCGGGTGGTGATGATGACCAACGGGCCGCAGGCCACGATCGGGCGGATCGTCAATGTCGACCTGCCGCGCCCGCGCACCCGCAAGGCGCTGCTCGAACACCCCGATTACTACCGCTACCGCCAGCAGGTGCTCGATTTCCTCGAGGAATACGAACACGGCGCGAAACCCAAACCGAAAATATCCGCAGCGCAGATCGCGGCGGAATAGGCCCCAGGCCATTCAGGAGATGTCAGAGATGGACGGCAATTCTCAAACCACCACCGACACGTTCGTTCAGGTGTCGGAAGTCTGGATCGCGGACGGTGACCGGCTGGTTCTTGCGGCTGGCGATTACGGCGGGCTTGCCGCCTTCGAGGCCGAATCCCGTGCGGTCAGCTTTGCCAAGGGCGAAGGACTGCCCGGCAAGGCCTGGGCCGAGGCGCGGCCGGTCGTGTTGAAGGGCTTCGACGGGTCCTATTTCAAGCGTATCGAAGCGGCGCGCGAGGCCGGGCTGACCGCCGCGGTGGCGATCCCGGTCTTTGCCGGGACTATGCTGAAGGCCGTGCTGGTCGTGCTCTGCGGCGATGACGAGGCCCGGGTCGGCGCCATCGAGGTCTGGACCGACGACCGCGACGGGCTGATGATGCTGGAAGACGGCTATTACGGCGCCGCGAAAGAATTCGAATTCGTTTCGCAGCATACCCATTTTCCCAAGGGCCAGGGCCTGCCCGGCGGGGTCTGGGCGGCGGCCACGCCGATCCTGCTGCGCGAACTGGGTTCCGGCTATCGCTTCGTGCGCGCCAGTGCCGCCGACAAGGCCGGGCTGACCACCGGGCTGGGCCTGCCGGTGCCCGTGCCCGGCGGCAAATCCTATGTGGTGACGCTGTTGTCGGCGCTGGGCACGCCCATCGCGCGGCGGTTCGAGATCTGGTCGGTGCGGCACGGCAAGGACAGTGCCGTGCTGATCGACGGCATCTGCGAACGCGAAGGCACGCTTTGGCGTGACGACGGCACCGGCGAGCCCGAAGACCGCCCGACCGCAACCGCCTGGAAAGGTCCCGTCGGACAGGTGCTGGGCAGCGGCCTTCCCGCCGCGGAACGCGGCATCGCCGGGCTGCCGGCGGGATACGAGGCCTTCACCGCCCTGCCGATCCATCAGGGCGGGTTCCTCACCCACATCGTTGCGCTCTACATCTGAGGGGGTATTGCCATGACCAGACAGAAACTTGTGGTGATCGGGGCCGGGATGGCCTCGGGCCGGGCGTTGGAACATCTGTTCGAAATGGCGCCGGAGGGTTGGGAGGTCACACTCTTCAACGCCGAGCCGCGCGGCAACTACAACCGCATCATGCTGTCGCCGGTGCTCTCGGGCGAGAAATCCTATGCCGAGATCGTCACCCATGACGACGATTGGTATGCCGCGCATGGCGTGACCTGCCGCTTCGGCGAGCGGGTCGGCGAAATCGACCGCGCGGCCAAGGTGGTGCGCGCCCCGGGCGGCGACGTGGCGTATGACAAGCTTCTGATCGCCACCGGATCGACCCCGTTCATCGTGCCGATGCCGGGCCATGATCTCGATGGTGTGGTGGCCTATCGCGACCTCGACGATACCAACCGCATGCTCGAGGCAGGCCGGCACCCCGGCGCCCGCGCCGTGGTCATCGGCGGCGGGCTTCTGGGGCTCGAGGCGGCGGCGGGTCTGCGGCTTCGCGGCATGGAGGTGACGGTGGTGCACCTGATGGGCCACCTGATGGAGCGCCAGCTTGACGAGGCGGCGAGATCACCGCTGCGCAAGGCGTTGGTCGACCGCGGCATCGACGTGCGCTGCTCGGCGAACTCCAAGGAAATTCTCGGCGAGAACGGCAAGGTGAAGGCGCTTCTGCTGGATGACGGAACCGAGCTGCCCTGCGACCTTCTGGTCATGGCCGTGGGCATCCGTCCCAGCGCCGCGCTGGCGCAGGAGGCGGGGCTTGCCGTGGGCCGGGCGATCCAGGTCGATGACAGGATGGTGACATCCGACCCCGATATTCTGGCCGTCGGCGAATGCGTCGAGCATCGGGGCGCCACCTTCAGGCTTGTCGCGCCGCTCTACGATCAGGCCAGGGTGGTGGCGCAGACGCTGACTGGGCGAAGAGGCTGCCTTCGTGCAGAAGGTGCTGTCGACCAAGCTGAAGGTGACGGGGTGCGACCTGTTCAGCGCAGGCGACTTCGCCGAGGGCGAAGGCCGCGGGATATCGTGTTCCGCGATCCGGCGCGCGGCGTCTACAAGCGGCTGGTGATCGAGGACAACCGGCTGATCGGCGCGGTGATGTATGGCGATACCGCCGATGGCGGCTATTTCTTCGGGCTGATCAAGGATGGCAGCGATATCTCCGCCGACCGCGAAACGCTGATCTTCGGTCCCGCCTTTGCCGGGGGGCCACGGCGGACGCTTTGGCAGCCGTTGCAGCCTTGCCGGATGATGCGGAAATCTGCGGCTGCAACGGCATATGCAAATCCACCATCGTCGGTGCGGTCAAGGCCGGCGCCCACACGCTGGCCGATGTGAAGGCCATCACCAAGGCGGCAACCTCCTGCGGCACCTGTTCGGGGCTGGTGGAACAGGTGATGGCGGTGACGCTGGGCGATGCCTATGAGACGCCCGCAAGCCAGCCGATATGCGGTTGCACCGACCTGACGCACGAGGACGTGCGGCGCCTGATCAAGGCGCGAGAGCTGAAATCGCAGCCCGCCGTCTGGCAGGAACTGGGCTGGAAGACCCTCAACGGCTGCCACGTCTGCCGTCCGGCGGTGAACTATTACCTGCTGGCCGACTGGCCGCTCGATTACCGCGACGACCCGCAAAGCCGATTCGTCAACGAACGCAAGCACGCCAATATCCAGAAGGACGGCACCTTCAGCGTGGTGCCCCGCATGTGGGGCGGGATCACCACCCCGGCCGAGCTGCGCGCGATTGCCGACGCGGCCGAGAAATACAGCGTCCCGACCGTGCATGTGACCGGCGGACAGCGGATCGACCTCCTGGGCGTGAAGGGCGAGGATCTGCCGCATATCTGGGCCGATCTCAATGCCGCCGGGCTGGTCTCGGGGCACGCCTATGCCAAGGGGTTGCGGACGGTGAAGACCTGCGTCGGCAAGGATCACTGCCGCTTCGGCACGCAGGACAGCACCGGGCTTGGCATCAAGCTCGAGAAACATCTCTGGGGGTCGTGGACGCCGCACAAGGTCAAGCTTGCCGTGTCGGGCTGCCCGCGCAACTGTGCCGAGGCCACCTGCAAGGATATCGGCGTCATCTGTGTCGACAGCGGCTATCAGCTGGGGATCGCGGGCGCCGCGGGCATGGATGTGAAGGAAACCGAACGGCTGGCCGATCTTGCCACCGAAGAAGCGGTGATCGAATACGCCACGGCCTTCATGCAGCTCTATCGCGAGAATGCCCGCTATCTCGACCGGCCCTACAAATGGGTCGCCAAGGTCGGGATGGAGTGGGTCAAGTCCCAGATCCTCGACGAAGCCACCCGCAAGGCCCTCTGCGAGCGGTTCGAGATATCGCAATCGGTCTATCGGCGCGACCCGTGGGCGGAGGGCGCCGCCGAACCTCGGGCCTTTGCCCCCCTCGCCAACCTGAACCTGGAGGCTGCAGAATGAGCTGGATCGACATCGGAGCACTGGCCGACATCCCCGAACGCGGCGCCCGCCTCGTCAAGACCCAGGCCGGCTGCGTCGCCGTGTTCCGCACCGGCCCGGACGAGGTGTTTGCGGTCTCGGACCGCTGCCCGCACAAGGGTGGGCCGCTCTCGGAAGGGATCGTGCACGGGCAAAAGGTGACCTGCCCGCTGCACAACTGGGTGTTCGACCTCAATACCGGTGAGGCGCAAGGCGCCGATACGGGCCGGATCGACACCTTCCCGATCCGCATCGAGAGCGGGCGGCTGATGCTCGACGCCAGCCGCCTCGCCGGGCGGAGTGCCGCCTGATGCGTGCGGCCGAGCCGGCCCCGATCCGTTCGACCTGCCCCTATTGCGGGGTCGGGTGCGGAGTATTGCTGACCCCGGACGGGGCAGGGGGACTGACCGTCAAGGGCGACCCGGAGCACCCGGCCAATTATGGCCGGCTGTGCTCCAAGGGCACGCAGCTGGGCCAGACCGTCGGGCTGGAAGACAGGCTGCTGGCGCCGCGCATTGCCGGGCGCGACGCGGATTGGGACGAAGCGCTGGGCCTCGTGGCCGAACGGTTTCGCAGGCCGTTGCCGGGCACGGGCCGGACAGCGTGGCGTTCTATGTCTCAGGTCAATTGCTGACCGAGGATTACTATGTCGCCAACAAGCTGATGAAAGGCTTCATCGGCTCGGCCAATATCGACACCAATTCGCGGCTTTGCATGGCCTCTTCGGTGGCGGGTCACAAGCGGGCCTTTGGCACCGACACGGTGCCCGGCACCTATGAAGACCTCGATCAGGCCGACCTGGTGGTGCTGGCCGGCTCGAATCTCGCCTGGGCGCATCCGGTGCTTTACCAACGCCTTCTGGCGGCGAAGAAAGCCCGGCCCGGGATGCGTATCGTGGTGATCGACCCGCGCCGTACCGCCAGTTGCGACGCGGCGGATTTGCATCTGCCGTTGGTCTCGGGCACCGATGTCGCGCTTTTCAACGGCCTGCTGGCGGCGATCTACGATGGCGGCGCGGTGGATGCGGGATACGTCGCCCATGTCGAAGGGTTCGATGCGGCGCTTGCCGCTGCCCGCAACTGCGACCCCGCGGTGACCGGGCTTTCGTCCGAACAGCTGTCGCGCTTCTATCGGCTGTGGATCGGCAGCGAGAAGGTGGTGACGGTCTATTCGCAGGGCGTGAACCAGTCGTCATCGGGCACCGACAAGGTGAACGCGATCCTCAACTGCCATCTTGCCACCGGGCGGATCGGGCAGCCGGGCATGGGCCCGTTTTCGGTCACCGGCCAGCCCAATGCCATGGGCGGGCGCGAGGTCGGCGGGCTGGCCAATATGCTGGCCTGCCATCTCGACCTGGAAGATGCCGAGCATCGCGCCGCCGTCGGCACCTTCTGGGGAAGCGACCGGATTCCTGCGCAGCCCGGGCTCAAGGCGGTCGACATGTTCGACGCGGTGGGGGACGGCCGCATAAAGGCCCTCTGGATCATCCATACCAACCCCGCCGTGACCCTGCCCGATGCCGACCGGGTGCGCGACGCGATTGCCGCCTGCGACTTCGTCGTGGTGTCCGATATCACCGCCGCCACCGATACGGCGCGGCTGGCCGATGTTCTGTTGCCCGCGGCCGCCTGGGCCGAGAAATCCGGCACCGTCACCAATTCCGACCGCACGATCAGTCGCCAGTCTGCCGTGCTGCCGATGCCCGGGGTCGCTCGGGCAGATTGGGATATCCTGGCCGAGGTCGGCCGCCGCATGGGCTGGACACAGGCCTTCGATTACCGGACCCCGGCCGAGATCTTCCGCGAACATGCCGCGCTTTCGGGGGTTGCCGGCCGGCTTGGCCGCGACTTCGATATCTCGGGGATGGCCGACATGCGCGATGCCGATTACCAGGCACTGCGGCCGCGTCGATGGCCTGTCACCGACCGGCGCGAGGGCGGGCGGTTCTTCGCGGAAGGGGCGTTTTTCACGCCCTCGGGCAAGGGCCGGATGCTGGCCGTCTCCTATCGTCCCCCGGCTGCCGCTCTCAGCCCGACTCGGTCCTTCGGCTCAATACCGGGCGTGTGCGTGACCAATGGCACACCATGACGCGCACCGCGAAATCGCCGCGCCTGTCGGCGCATCTCCCCGAGCCTTTCCTGGAAATCCATCCGGCGGACGCCGCCCGCCTGGGGCTTGGCCCGGCCGCTCTGGTCGAGGTGACAAGCGATCATGGCCGCGCGATCCTGCGCGCGCTTGTGACCGACAGCGTGCGCCGGGGCGAGGTCTTCGCACCGATGCACTGGACCGGCGAAACCGCGCCCTGTGCCCGGATCGACGCGCTGGTCGCGCCGGTGACCGACCCGGTTTCGGGACAGCCCGAAAGCAAGGCCGCAGCGGTCAGCGTGAAACCTTTCGCGGCTGGTTGGCATGGCTTTGCGGTGTCCCGCGACAGGCCGCATCCGACGGCCGAGTACTGGGCCCTGGCGCGCACCCCGGCGGGCTATCGGGCCGAACTGGCCGGGGCCGTGGTGCCGGACGACTGGTCGGCCCTGGCCAATGCTCTGTTCCACCTCGAAGGTTGCGATGTCCAGCAGGCGTCGGACCCGGCGCGCGGCTCCCACCGCTTTGCCTATTTCGAGGACGACAGGCTGGTCGCCGCGGTGTTCCTGTCGCGCGAACCGCTCGCACTGGCCCGCGATTGGCTGGCGCATAAACCGGGAACGCCGGAGGCAACCATCCTTTCGGGGCGCGCGCCTGCGGGATTGGTGGATGCCGGGCCGACGGTCTGTTCCTGCTTTTCGGTTGGGGTCAACACCATCGTGCAGGCCATCGGTGCGCAGGGACTGACCACCGTCGACGAGATCGGCCGGGCCCTTCAGGCTGGCACGAATTGCGGCTCGTGCCGATCGGAACTGTCGAACCTCCTTGCGATGCACGCAAAACGAGAAGCCGCAGAATAACGGATCGTCCGACGGGCGCCGAGGCGGACGAAAGGCGCACAGAAACTGTCGAACCTCGCGGAGGCGGGCAGTAATGGAGACCGGAATGCTCAACAACCTCAAGGGGTTGAAGTGGTGCCCGGGGGCTGATTTGTGAGAACAGTTCCCACAGCGGCCTGATATCAGGTAGCGTATTGTTTTTCAATTTAAATCTATGAAAACCTAACCTTGATGGTGCGGTGTTTCGACCAGCTTTTGTCCAGAGAAATGGTGGTGAATTCGTTCAACTAACAGCCTCAATAGCCATCTCCGATTGAGCACCGCTGCGGCAGCATCCGACGGGGCAAATCTAGGCCGCCGGACATTCGATACATGGATCACGAACTGGAACAGAGCGGATAAAGCGGTCATTGACCCAAAGTCCGTTTCGACGCATCCCTTGGAAAGGCCGATAAGCCGCAATACGTGGAACCTGTCCATGAAAAAGGCGACATACGCTGCCCCAATGATAGAGCGCAAGTGTGCGGTACCAAGCCTAGCGTCGGTCTGGTAGGCATTTGCCGAGGCTGACTTTCCGGCCCTCGTCAAAGCAACGCTGCCTTGTTTTCCGCACGGGCTGTCTCGGACGCGGCAAGCGCACGCTCCTGTGCGGCCTTGCAGGCAACCTTTAGTGCCGCATCTTCTGCAGGCGTCATGTATTCCCACCTGTTGAGCCGCTTGCCAGAATATTCGTCACGTGCCATCGCGCCAAAGGTTATTTCCCTAAAATTCGTCTTTCGATACTGCTTCGTTTCGAAGAACGTGCGCGCGCGCTGGGCAACATGCAGGGCGTACATTTGTTCCAGACGCTCACTCTTGGCCCTGGCATGCGTTGCTGTCTGTGGAAAGATCCAGCGGTCGTTCAGCACCTTGGCTAGCGTATTTGAAGGCCCCATGCGTTTTGCCACGATTAATCAGGCACCGGTTCCAGTCTGCCTCCGTTTCGTAAACACGGTCGTAGGCCACTTGCGTGGCCCTGTGGTTTAACAGGTTCCTGGCCGTCTCTCGTGCCTCGAAATACCGCTCGGCTTTGTCGAAGTCCAAGTGTGCAACTATCAGGTCGGTACCTGTAGGCCATGGATTGATGGACTTCGTGGAATGAATGTTCTCAAGGTCGTCCAAGAAGCAATCTTCCACCCCCTGTTCAAGCTGCTCTAAGCAATAATCATAGGGCAGAAGCCCCATTTCGATCATCAATTTTTAGAAGGCTCACATTCCGATAGTGCCACAGCAGATCACCCCCAGATGTCATTTTGTAGCGAAGGGAATGGCTTGGCCAAGTCGATATGATCTTTGATCCCGCGCACATCGCCCAAAACATGGTGATCTCGATGACTTCCAGCTGCATCACGGGATAGGCCTTCCGGGCCATGTCGCGTGCCGATATCAGATCATCGCAAGCCTTCTTTGCTTGTCGTATAACGGCTCAGAAGTGCCGCGCCCTCCGCTGCCTTCTGCCGGTCTCGGCTAAGGGCGTTGTAAGCCTCCACCAGTTTCGGTCAGCACACCGCAGGATGCTTCTAGTTTTTCTGGCAGGGTCTGAAACCCCTCCTCGAACATTTTCAAGTTCGCCAGCGCCTGAGGTATCTGCCGACACTTCTTGCGCCACTTGTCCTTGAAGTCCGGCTTGATATCGGTTTCCACCAGCTTCAGGCATCGTTCAACATCTGCATCCGCCCGCGCCGCATCCTCCTGTGCAAAACAGACAGAGAGCCAGAACCGGGAAGATCAACCTCAAAAAAATCTGGAAAACGCCCCATACTGTTCCGCCGTACCTGACTATTACGTCTGCGGCGCATTCCGACAACTGAAACGATCAGCGCTCGCGCCCACCAATGGCTTCAACCCTTCCAAGCCAAATATATGAACTGCTATTTCTTTTTGCTGTGACATCTTTGGTCACATTTGACGACTTTCTTTCGACGTCGGCAAACTCTCGTGGCACCGACCGGTAGTAGTGCCACCAACGCCCCTTTTGCTTCAGGTGCAGACCCCACATGATGCTGGATCCTTTGTCAGAATTTGTCCGGACTGGCCGATTCCAGTCGGACGCGGGATCCACACTGCATTCAATGAAATCAATCCTTTAGGGGCGGTCTTCCGTCTCCACTTAGGACGAATGGTGCCCGGGGGCGGAATCGAACCACCGACACGAGTTTTCAATCCACTGCTCTACCCCTGAGCTACCCGGGCACGGGTGCGGGCGGAGGGCCGCCGCTGGGTGGAGGCGTTCTAGAAGGAAGGCGGGGGGCTGTCCAGAGGGATTTCGCAAAAATATCAGTGCGGTTTCACATCCGCTTCGGTGAGTGCCTTTTCCAGCGCATCGAGCACTTCTTCGGCGTCCTCGGGGCTGTCGGAGGGATGGCATAGCCGCCGCCCAGCCATTTTCGCCAGGTCGACATCGGCGCAGCGGCGCGACAGAAGGGGCGGTATTTCGGATCGGTCTCGGTGCCGCAGATCGGGCAGGTCATGGCAGCAGCTCCAGCAGCGGCGGGCGGGCGCGTTTGCGTTGCAGCTCATAGTGCCCCAGGGGCGTGAAACCGGCAAGGACGGTGTCGATGCCATCCTCGCGCAGGGCCTTGCGCAGGGCGGTCTCGAAGCCGCGGCGGTCCTTCTTGGGCATCGGCGCCAGGTCGAGCACGATCTGTCCGCCCAGGCCGCGCAGGCGGAGCTGGCGGGGAAGCTCGCGGGCGCAGGCGAGAGTGGCCTTGAGGCCGGCGGCAGAGAGCTGTCGGTGCCGGTGTTCACGTCCACGGCGACCAGCGCGCGGGTGGGCTCGATGAAGAGCGAACCGCCGCCGGGCAGGGGGGACCTCGGGGCCGGACAGCGCATCGAGCGCGTCGAGCACGCCGTGGCTTTCGAAACTGCCCGGTTCGGTCCGATATCGGCGGGCTCCACCCAGTCGCGCCAGGCCATCAGATGCGGGCTGTCGCCTTCGGTCAGCGTCTCGGGGGCGCCGGAAGCGTCCGCCAGCACCGCTTCGGCCAGGGCGGCCATGGCGCGGATGTCCTCGGCGATCTCGGCATCGTCGGCGCCTTCGCAGGCCGAGCGCAGGATCAGGCCCATCGGGCTTTCGCCCATCTCGGTCTTGGCGATCAGATGCAGCGCATCGCGGCGGTCGTCATCGTGCAGGCTGCGCGAGATATTCAGGCCCGGCGCGTCGGGGGTGACGATGGCATAGCGGCTTTTGAACAAAAGCCGATCGGTCACCGGAACAGCCTTTCCCGGTTCGGCGAAGCCGGTGACTTGCACCAGCATGGTCTGGCCCGGGGCGATTCCCTTCACCTGGCGGAGAAAGGCGGTGCCATCGGGCGTGGAAAGGAACATACCCCCCTGTCCCTTAACGGGCCTTAACGTCTGCGCGCGGTAGATCGTGCCGGGGTTCGGGGCGTCGGGGTCGACCAGGATGTCTTCCAGCCGGCCGTCGACCATCAGCGCGGCGGCTTCGCGCGAGCCGAGATGGTCGAGAATGATCTGGCGGCCCTTCATGCGCGGGCCCAGATGGGCAGGCCGGCCGCCTGCAGCAGCCCGGCGGTTTCGGACAGGGGCAGGCCGACCACGGCGGAAAAGCTGCCCTGGATCCAGGGAATCAGGGCGCCGGCGGGGCCTTGGATGCCATAGGCGCCGGCCTTGCCCTGCCAGTCGCCGGTGGCGATATAGCCATCAAGCTCTTGGTCCGAGAGGGTTTTCATCCTGACGGTGGTGACCACGTCACGCTCCCACAGGCGGTCGCCCGCCTTGACGGCGACGGCGGTGATGACCCGGTGGCGCCGGCCCGAAAGCGCGGTAAGAAAGGCGCGGGCCTCGGCCGCATCCTCGGGTTTGCCCAGGATGCGACGGCCGAGCGCCACGGTGGTGTCGGCGCAGAGCACCACCTCGCCCGGGCCGGCCGGGACGGCGGCGGCCTTTTCGGTGGCCATGCGGGCGCAATAGGGGCGGGGCAGTTCGCCCTTCAGGGGCGTTTCGTCGATCTCGGGCGGGCGGATATCGTCGGGCGCGAGACCCAGCTGCGCAAGCAGCTCGAGCCGTCGCGGGCTTCCTGATCCGAGGATAAGTTTCATGTTTTTCGACAGGTTGGGCCCGGTCGTCCCGGGGGAAGGGAAGGTGGGTTGGCACCCACCCTACTTGAAACGATAGTTGATCCGGCCCTTCGAAAGGTCATAGGGGGTCATTTCGACCTGGACCTTGTCGCCCGCCAGAACCCGGATCCGGTTCTTGCGCATCTTGCCTGCCGTATGTGCGATGATGGTATGGCCGTTTTCCAGCTCGACCAGGAATGTCGCATTCGGCAGGAGTTCCTTCACGACACCGGGGAATTCGAGCAGTTCTTCCTTGGCCATGGTATCTCCTTCATTGCGTGCCCGCCTTGGCGCGGGCGCCGCTTAAATGATCCTATTCCGGCTGATTTTCAAGGGGTTTTTCAGGTCAGGCGGCATTGTGAGACCTGGGTGACGCGCGCGGGCTGCTCCTCCCAATGGGCGAGGTTGAGGACGTGGCCGTCGGCGCGGACGGCGCGGATGGCGTCAAGATCGACCTGCGCGAAGGTCCAGCCGGGGCTGTTCAGGCTGCCTTCGGCCAGCACGCCGGTGGGCGGAAAGCCTTGATCCGGCGGGCAGAATATGCCGCCGGCGCCGGTGTTCTCTTCGACCGCATAGAGCCGCTTGTCGCCGCCGATCAGCGAGGATTGCACGGTGACACATTGCAGTTCCAGCGCCCGGGCCATGGCGCCGATGCGCACCCGCCAGTAGCCTTCCAGCGCCTCGGTGTCCGAGGGGATCAGGATGATCTCGGCCCCCGCATCGGCCAAGGCTTTGGCAAGCAAGGGAAATTCCGAGTCGTAGCAGATCAGCACGCCGATCTTGCCGAGCGCGGTGTCGAACAGTGTCAGCGGCCCGCCGGGTTCGATGCCCCAGGGGTCGCGCTCCCACCGGGTCATGATCTGCTTGTCCTGCCAGGCCATGGCGCCCGACGGCGCGAAGAAATGGGCGCGGTTGACCACCCTGGCGCCGTCGCGGACCGGGGCCGAGGGCGCCAGGATATGCACCCCATGGGCCGAGGAAAGCTTTGAAAACAAGGCATTGGCTTGCGGCAGCCAGTCGGCCACCGCGTCGGTCGAGCGGTGCGGATCGCCCGCCGCCTCGGCCCCCGACAGCGAGGCCAGCTCCATCGCGCCATATTCCGGGAAGACCAGCAGATCGGCGCCTTCACCGGCCGCCTCGGCCACCCAGCGGGCCATCTTGGCCTGATATTCCGACCAGTCGTCGAACCACGAAAGCGGATAGGTAGAGGTGGCGATCTTCATCTTTTCTTCACCTTTCTGAAGCGGGCCGTGCGGTGAAAACCGGCGGTCTGCCTTCTGGCTGCACCCCGGCTGGTATCCGTCTGGCACGCGATGGCCGGGGCGGCTGTCCTGTCCTGGGTTAACGGGCCGTGCGGTCCCAGGCAAGCGGGCCGTGCGAACCGGTTGACGTCGCACCCCGGCCCTTGCGCGGCGGCACAAAGCCTTACACTATGCCCGGACGGGAGAGACGGACCGCGCCGGGATGCGGCGGCGGGATAGGGGAGAGAGACGAGATGACATTCGCCACGCTGCAGGACAGCCTGAACATGACCGCCGAGATGCCGTGGGAGGCGCGCGACGTGCCGGTCACGGTCTATCGGATGCTGGCCGAGACGGCGGAGAAGTTCCCCAACCGGCCGGCGATTTCCTATCAGCTGTTGTCGGGGCCGACCGACAAGGCCGAGACGCTGAGCTGGTCCGAGTTCCATGCCAAGGTCTGTCAGGCGGCGAACCTGTTCCGCTCGCTCAAGGTGGGCGAGGGCGACGTGGTCGCGCTGGTCATGCCGAACGCGAACGAGACGGCGATTGCCATGCTGGGGGCGATGGTGGCGGGTATCGCCAACCCGATCAACCCGCTGCTGGAGCCCGAGCAGATCGGCGCCATCCTGCGCGAGACCGGCGCCAAGGTGGTGGTGACGCTGCACGCCTTCCCGAAGTCCGATATCGCCCAGAAGGTGGCCGAGGCGGTACGCCACGCGCCGAATGTGCAGACCATCCTGACGGTGGACCTGAACCGCTATCTGACGCCGCCGAAATCCTGGATCGTGCCGCTGGTGCGGCCCAAGGTGCAGAAGACCCACCACGCCGACGTGAAACGCTTCAACGCCGAGATCGCGCGCCAGCCCAAGACGCTGACCTTCGAGGACCGCGAGGTCGACCGGGTGGCAGCCTATTTCCACACCGGTGGCACCACGGGGATGCCGAAGGTGGCGCAGCATCTGAATTCCGGCATCGTCTATCAGGGCTGGATCGGGCACACGCTGCTTTACACCGAGAAAGACAGCATCATGTGCCCGCTGCCGCTGTTCCATGTCTTCGCCTGTCACGTCATCCTGATGGCGGCGGTGAAATCGGGGGCGCATGTGGTCTTCCCGACGCCCGCCGGCTATCGCGGCGACGGGGTGTTCGACAATTTCTGGAAGCTGTGCGAGCGCTGGAAGACGACCTTCATCATCACCGTGCCGACCGCCGTTTCGGCGCTGATGCAGCGCAAGGTGGATGCCGATCTGTCGACGGTGAAGAACGCCTTTTCCGGCTCGGCCCCGATGCCGCTGGAGCTGTTCAACCGCTTCACCGGGGCGACGGGGATCAACATCATCGAAGGCTATGGGTTGACCGAGGCGACGGTGCTGGTCAGCTGCAACCCGATCGACGGGGAAAAGCGGGTGGGTTCGGTCGGTATTCCGTTCCCCTATTGCGATGTGCGCATCCTGCACGAGGGCGATGGCGGGCCGGTGGAATGCGCCACCGACGAAGTGGGCGAGATCTGCGTGTCGTCGCCCGGGGTCTGGCCGGGCAACACCTATACCGAGGCGGCGAAGAACCGCGACCTGTTCCACGAGCTGGGCAATCGCAGCTATCTGCGCACCGGCGATCTGGGGCGGGTCGATGCCGCTGGCTATGTCTGGATCACCGGCCGGGCCAAGGATCTGATCATTCGCGGCGGCCACAATATCGACCCGGCCGAGATCGAGGATGCGCTGCTGGCGCATAAGGACGTGGCCTTTGCCGGCGCCATCGGCCAGCCCGACGCCCATGCCGGCGAGGTGCCCTGCGCCTATGTCGAACTGGTCGGCGGGGCGACGGTGACGGCCGAGGAGCTGATGGAGCACGCCCGCCTGCATATCCACGAGCGCGCGGCCTATCCGAAGCATATCGAGGTGCTGGGCGAGCTGCCCAAGACCGCCGTCGGCAAGGTGTTCAAGCCCGATCTGCGCAAGAGTGCGATCGCCCGGGTCTATAACGCCGCGCTGGAGGCGGCCGGATGCCCGGCCCGGGTGGTGCGCGTGGTCGACGACAAGAAGCGCGGTCTGCTGGCCCAGATCGAGGCCGGCGGCGCCGCCGAGGGCGATATCGCCAAGGTGCTGAGCGCCTTCACCCGGCCGTGGGAACTGCTGTGAACCCTGCGCCGCGCCGCCGGCGGGCCCGATCCGGGCGCGCGGCGGATCGCTTTGCGGGTCTGGGCCCATGACCGTCCATGACGTGGTGGTCGTGGGCGCCGGTGCCGCCGGGATCGGCGCCGGGCTGGAACTGGCCGAACACGGGCTGAGCTTCGTTATCCTGGAGGCGGCCGACCGGGTGGGCGGCCGGGCCCTGACCGACCGGACAAGCCTGCCGGTGCCGTGGGATCACGGCTGTCACTGGCTGCATTCGGCGGATGTCAATCCGCTGGTGCCCTGGGCCGACCGGCTGGGCGCGGTCTATGCGCGGGAAGAGCGCGAGGATCATTTCGCGATCTGGCAGGGCGGGCGATTTGCCAGCGCCGAGGAGCTGATCGAGGCGGGGGGCTGCACGCTGGCCGCCTTCGCGGCCATCGAGGCGGCGGCGGAACGGGGGCGGGACGTCTCCATCGCCGAGGTGCTGCCCGAGGCCGGACGCTGGACCG
>JAWKXE010000046.1:0-25481 GCA_041397165.1 Paracoccaceae bacterium
TTCGCGGGTGTGGCGCATGTCACTTCCCTCCCCCGATCTTTGCGCGGATGAATTCCTTCAGCCATTCCCGATCCGAGAACAGCGCCCAGAGCCCGTCCATGATCAGGTAGCCAAGCGCGGTCATGATCATCACCGCCAGCGTCTCGGACCGGCCGAGATAGGCGGCGATGTCGGGCGCCGTGCTGTGCCCGATCCCGGCCGAGATCGCGGCGATCAGCGCGCGGGACCGGAAGGGCTTGCCCTTGTGCCTGTCCACGACGATCAGCGCCCCGGTGCCAAGGGCGATGTAGTAGGTAATCGGTTTGTCGAACATCACTTTCCGCCCTCTTCGGAGATTGCTGTCAGCCCCATGGCCCGGATGGCGGCCAGACCGTCATCGCCCGCGATCGCGGTGATCCGGTCAGGTCGGGCGGCGGGATCGTCCTTCGGTCCGATCAGCGCGATCATTGCTTGCGCGCGCGCGGCGCCAGTCATGTTGACGGCGCGCCCACCATCCCAGACCGGCCGCCCCAGGCGCGACATCGCCCGGGCAACGAAGCTGTCCGACACCATGGCAGAGGCGCAGGCGTAGCGGTTGCCTGCGGCGTCCTCGAACTGCACCTGATCATAGGTTCGGCGGTCCGCGACGGAGAACCCCAGCGCCATCGCAAGCTCGGCGGCGTCGGACACGAAGGCGGCGGGGCAGGCGACAGTCACACGCATCAGACACCTCTCAGCTTGAAGTCGGAAATGACGCCCTTGAACCGGCTCGACGTGCCGCCTGCCCCTGTCAGGATCGCGCCGATGGCGCACGCGGTCGGGGTCCAGTTGATACCGGCCCAGTTGAATGCGCCGGTATCGACGACGGCGCCGCCATAGCTCATCTGCATCGACCCTGCGGACTGCCTAAGCGCGACGCGGTGAGAAACCCCATTCACGAAGCCTCCGGTCCCGATGCCGGTGGTGCCCAGGTCATACTGATTGATGACTGCGTTCGATGCGTTCCGGGCGACGATCCTGAGCGACGTGCCCGCCAGATAGAAAAGCTGGAAGTAGCCGCTGCCAGAGGCCGGATACATGGTCAGGATCATGCTGTTCGGGCAGTCCGCGTCGGGCAGAAACCCGACATCGATCTCGAACTCCCCAGCCTGCAACGTCGGAATGAAAACTGGCGCCGGGGTGAAGTCATCCACACCGTCGAAGTAGGCACCGCCCACGTTCACCGCCGCCCTTCGTGCGGCGGTCTCCTGCACCAGGTTACCCGCGGCCCCGACACTGCCAAGATTGTAGGACGTAGCGATCGCGCCCGTGACTTCCTCGAAGTTCGCGGCATCGGTCCAGTCGTATTCATAGCCCCAAAGAGACACCGTCGCCGGTATGCACGGCATCCGGCGGCGCATCAGAACCGGTGTTGTCATGGCGCAGGTCATCCGCAAAGCCGGACGGTCACCGTGACCCCGTCATTCCCCGTTGCCGGCGCCGGGCGGATGTAGCGGGCGGCGGTCGAAAACTCGGCCATGCCGGCGGCGTCAAGCTCGATCGCCGTGCCCTGCAGATCCTTCAGCGCGGCCCAGTTGGTGCCGTCATTCGAGACCTGCATGGCCGCCAGGCCGCCGCCGAAGGTGCCGGTCATCTGCACCGCGCCGGCGGCGCCACGGCTGCCGACGATCTCGTGGCCGGTGCAGGTATCGCCGGCGGCCATGTCCGCCCAGGTGATCACGTCGTGGACGCCGACGCCGCGTTCGCTGTTGGTGGGGGTGATGGTTGCCATCGGTGAAGTCTCCTCGGTAAAGTGGTTTTGGTTTGCGCAGGCAGCATCATCTCAGGCCGAAGACGAGCACCGATCCGGCATCGAACACGCCGGCCGAGGTGATGACGCTGACGGACGTAGAAGCGTTGTCGACGGTTGACCTGAGGACCAGGTTGTTCGCGACGGCGAAGGTCGGAGCCGCGCCCAGAGCAGCGACGTTTGAGAACCCGACGCCGGTCGCAAGGTCCAGGATCACGACCCCGGAATAGGCAGCAGCAGCCGCAAGACCGGCGCCCAAAGTGCAGCCGGTCTCTGGGTAGCTCAGCGCCCAGGTTGCACTGCTACTCACACCATCGATGACCGCGATGAGAAAACGGTAGTCTGTCAGATCCAGGCCGGACAGCGTTTGCGTCGATCCGCTCGTGGTCGTGATGGTGCCCAGAAGCTCCGCGCCGGCGCCGGCCCCCCAAAACGCATCGGTGCCGTCCGTCGTCAGCACTTGGCCTGCCGCGCCGATGGCCAGCCGTTTCAGGGCCGAGGCATCGCGGGTGATCAGATCGCCGCGCGCATAGGCCAGCCCCGCCAGAGCCGCCAGGTTGGCGCTGTAGGCCTGCACATGGGTGCCGATCACCAGCCCCAGCGCGGTGCGCTGCGCCGCCGCGTCGGCGGCGTTCAGAAGCGCCAGGCCGGCCGCCGTGGTGCTCGTGAAGTCGGCCGGATCGAAGTTGATCCCCAGCGCGGCCAGGAACTCTGCCGGATCGGCGGCAGGGAACAGGTTCGCCGCCACCCAGGCGGCGACAACCTCGGATCCCTCCGGCGTCCAGGAGGTCAGGACGGTCGGTTCCAGTTCGGCCGAAAAGCCGACGACACCGCCCGCGACCGGCGCCATGGCGACGCTCGGGTTGTCCAGCCGCAGCGACCGGCCCATGGCGCCCTGGAATTCCTGCATCGCCCGGGTGATCAGGTCCAGCTGCGCCTCAAGCCCCTTTTCCCGCGCGCCCGAATACCCGCCCCAGCCCTGCTGCGCCGGCGTCGAACGGGTCAGGAAGATCTGTCCGCCCGCATAGGTCGCGGCCGCCGTGGCGCCCAGCGTCAGGTTGCCGGTCGTGGTGCTCTCAGCCGGCGAAACCGAATAATCGCCGGTCGGCAGGACATATCGGACACCGTCCTTGACGACCGTTGCCACCACCGCGCCCGACCCGTAGGGCCATGTGATCGCATAGGGCCCGGTGCCCGCGACGGTATATTCCTCGTTGGGGTTCTTGATCTCGGTCGTCATCAGCCACCTCCAAGGGCGTTCGCAAGGTCGGGGGTGCGGGCGGGCGCAAAGGCGCCGCGATCCCACCAGGTACGGGTGCCGTAGTCGCGCGCCTTCTGTTTCTCCTGGCGGCGCCAGGTCGCCTCCGCCTCGCTATCCAGAAAGGCTTGCACCTGGTCGGCGACGATCCGGCTGTAGGCCAGGCGCACATACCAAAGGCTCGACGCGACCGGGGCGTTGTAGCGCGTGGCGTTCGCGACATCCCTGCCCAGCAGGGTTTCCTGGCCGTTGATCGCGCGGGTGATATTCGATGCCACGGGCCCGATCACGTCGCCCGCAAGACCGACCACCGGCCCCGCGATGGTTTCGGCGATGCCGCCGCCCGCGCGGCTTTGCTCGGCCGCGAAGAAATCGCCAAAGATGCCAAGTCCGCCGGACTGCAGCGCGGCGGCCAGCCAGAACTTGCCTTCGTCCATCGGGCGCGGGTCGTTGCCCTTCGCCAGCTCCTTCAGCTGGATCGCCAGCATGCCGGTCATCAGCAGGGGCACCGCGATCGACGCGGCATAGGATGCCTTCGACATCGGCGTCGGCTGGGCCATGAAGCGGCGATACTGGCCCAGCATCAGTGACATGGCGAAGCTCTTGTAGCTGGTCGATGACCTCAGAAGCTCGCCCGGGATGGTGCCCGGCGCCGCGGATCCCTGCAAAAGCGCCCTGCCCTCGATCGACGCCGACGGGATCGCCAGTTCCAGCTCCTCGCGGATTGCGGCCTGAAGGCGGATCGCCAGCCCTTCGGCCTCGGCGCGCGGGATCGCGGTCTGGTTCTCGAGCCAGTAGATCGGGCTGATGAAGTCCGCCCCGTCATCAGTCACGAACCGGACCGCCGGATCGCGCAAGAGATCCCAGTCGGCCGCGGTGATCCCGCGCCGCTCGAAGATCCGGCGGGTGGCAGGATCCATGTCCGCGAAGGCGCGTTCGGCCTGGTCGGCGAGGTGGCCCGCGAATTCCATCTGCACCGCAATCCGCCGCATGTCGGTGATGAAGCTCAGCCCCGAGGCGCGCAGCGTGAAGCCGGACAGGCGGTTCGCGATGCCGGTGCCCAGAAGATGGCCGAAGTAGCGGGCGGATCCGCCACCGGCATCGGCCAGCGCCTGCGCGACAAAGCCCATGCGCGCGGCCGTCTGCCGCGTGGCGTTGCTGGCGACCAGGCTGATGGTGCGGCCGGCGACATTGCCCGGGCGCAGCCCCATCGCCTTCGCCGCCACCGCGATCGTCGCCATGTCCGAGACCGACGACAGCGCGGCCGATCCCAGCTGCGTCGCGGCCAGGTAGGCACGGGTGCCGGAAAAGAACCGCGACCAGGCGATATTCTCCGGCACGTTGGCGGCGCCGGAGACATGGGCGAACATGGCACGGGCACGGGCGCCCTGCTTGGTCACGGCCCGCTCAAGCTGTGCGCTCTTCAGCTCGGCCGCGCGCTTGGTCGCGGTCTGGATCGCGAATTCCAGCCCAGCCTTCGGGTTTGGCCCCAGGACGCGCATCTGCGCCACGTCGCGCGCCAGGCCATGGAGCCCGTTCATCATCGCGCTGAACGGATCCGACGCCCCGAATTTCGCGTTGTAGGCGCGCCAGTCGGCCCCCGACTTGAAATGCAGGACGCGGTGATCGGCGCGCCGGTTGTATAGCGCCTTGCCGCCAGCCGTCATCGAGGGGTCGCGGTCGTTCCAGCCGCGCGTGACGACGCTGTCGTAGACATCCTTCAGGAACCGCCCGGTCACCGATCGCGGCGGCACCTGGCCGCCCGCCGCGGCGAAAGGCTTGCCGGTGGCATTGTCGGTCATCTTGTCCCAGCCCAGCCGCTGCTCGGCTTCGGCCGCCCAGGCATCGAAGCCGGCGCGGCGCATCTCCTCGGCCGAATGGGAATGTTGGACCCCATAATCGGCCAGCTCGCCGATATCGGCGCCATGGGCGTTCGCCATCTGGCGCATCCGGCGCTGCTGGTAACGCACCCCCTCGGCCAGGCGCGCGGCATCGGCACTGCCGGTGGCGTCGCCATGCAGCTCGTCGATCAGCTGGTCCAGCAGGATCCGGTCGCGGCTGCTGCCAATCTTGTTCGGGCCGACCCGTTCCAGCACCTCGGCCAGCCCGGCGTTGATGCTGTCGTTCAGCGCCTCATGGATCGACCGGACACTCTCCCCGGTGTAGCCGGACCCTTCGGAGTATTCGATCAGGTTGCGCAGTGCCAGGGCGCTGTCGGGCGCATCCTCGACCGCGGCCTTCAGCCGGCGCATCGCCTGCAGCTGGTTGACGACGGTGTGATAGCGCGCGCGGGCAGCCTTCCGGGTTGCCTCTTTCAGATCGGCGCCCGCGCGCGCCTCAGCCGCGGGGCGCGGCATGATCGTCTCATACCGGGCCACCAGCTGATCGAATTGGCCCTGGGCCTCGCGCCCCCGGGCCGGGTTCAGTTCCTTTGCGTCGACCGCGCGCTGGATGCAGTCGTAGATCGAGGTCATGCCACACCCCCAAGGTTGCAAAGCTTCAGGATCTGGGCGAGGTCTTCGTCGGCCTCGATGTCGTCAAGAAGATCGGCGACCGTGATCTCCGGGCCGTTTTCGTCGATCTGGAAAGTGAGGTGGCCGAAATCATCGCGCAGCGCGTTGACTTCCGCGCGGAGCGCCCCCATGTTAGGATTGTCCTCAAAAGGAGGATTTCCCCCCATGAAAACACTGTTCTGCGATTGGGACCGCCGCCCTGCGGTTCTCTTCACCAAGGATGACGGCGTGCCCATGTCGGCACTCGCCATGCTCGAGCCAGGCGCCGACTGGGTGCCGGTGGACGCAAGCGATGTCTGGTCATCGGCCGGCACCTTCGCCGATGAGGCATCTTTCGCCGCCTCCTTCAAGCGCAGGTTCGGGACACTGGCCATTCCGCCCGCGCCGAATTCGTCGGCCGTGAAACCCTCGGTGGCCGCCGAGTAGATTTTCGTCTGCTCGTGAAACGCAGCGGTGCGCTCTGCCGACGGGCGGCCCGTGTCGCGTGAGATGTCATAGAAGGGTGTGCCCTTCTTCTTCGCCGCCCACATCGCCTGGGTCCAGATCTGGATTTCACTGAGCATCCCGTCGTCGTGCCGGATCACGACCTTGCGGTCGATGTAGCCCGACGGCAGTCTCTTCCAGCCCTCGTCGACAATGTCGAACCGTGCGGCCAGCGCGCCCGCCACGGCATCGGCTTCGGACCGGCTTGTCACGACGAAGCCAGCGCGCGCGATGTCGGTCAGTTGCCGCGGGCTGTTGTAGCCCTTGCGCGCGACCTTTTCGTCCAGCTTGGCGCGTTCCTTCAGGCCGGGGTTCTTGAACTCGACCCCAAGCGCATCGGATATCTCGTGACCGGCATCGACAAGCTGGCGCTGCGCGCCGTCCGCGAGGCGGATGGCGGTATCGAGATCGTCGAAGGGCTGCGCCTGGGAAAGCTCGAAAACGAAGTCCTGCGGGTCGACCTCGGCGAGGTCCGGCATTGCGGCCGAAGTTGCCCCGCCGCGCAGATCCTCGATCGCCGCCAGATCCGCCTCGATCGCCTCTGGGCTGTCGGCGCCGGCGGCATAGGCCGTCTCGGCCATCGGTGCCGGTTCCTCGACCGGTGCCGGCCGGCCGCGCGGACGGCCAAGATCGTCCGGCAGATCGGCGAAGGCATCCTTGTCGATCGCGCGCAGGACATCGGCCGGCCCGGGCGCATCGCCGAAAAGACCTTCCTCGGTCGTGCCCACCTTGCGCGCCTCGTTCGCGTAGCGCGTCAGGAAGCCTGCAACCTCGTCCTTGGGGGCCGCCCTGCCGGCGCGCCAGAACTTGCGGACCAGCGCCGCCGTCAGCGGGCTCAGCGCGCCCTCGAAGAGGTCGATGTCGGACAGAAGCTCAGCGATGACGCCGCCAAGCGCCTTGCCCTCGGCCGTGGCCGTTTCGCGCGCCAGCGCGATCAGGCGCATCGCATCGAGGACGAAGGGGCCGATGTCGTAACCGGGCTGCACCCGCCCCGCGGCGATGTCGGCACGCAGGGCCGCCCAGGCGGGCGCCGCGTCGGCCAGCGCATCGATCAGGCTGCGCAGTTCGCCCGCGTCCGCCTCGGCGAACCGGGCGACGATGTCGGGCGCGTCCCAGGCGCGCGCGAAGAGTGCCGCCTGAAGCCGGCGGACGCCCTCCGCGTTCAGCGCGCCGCCCGCGTCGACCAGGGCGTTGCGCTCCGCCTGTGGCAGGGCCTCGAGCGCGGCCTTGGCAAAGGCGCGGTTTGCCGGCCCGGCGATGGCCTGGCCGGGCGCGTAAAGCGCGATCGCATCCTCGCTCAGCGCGGCCGCATCGGCGCCGGCGCGTTCGGTGGGCGACATCCGCGCCACCGTCGCGTTGTTCGCCTCGCGGACGAACCGCTGGCGGGCGGGCGCGTCCAGATCGGATGTGCGCCGCGCGACCAGGACCGGCTCCCTGACGCCTTCGGGGATCTCGAAGCCGGCTCCCTCGATCTCGGCGCGGTAGGCATCCGCCCGGTCTGGATGACGTTCATAGGCGCGCTGGATCGCGGCGACGCGGCCATTGCCGCTTTCGATCACGCCGTCGGGCCCGACGACGGGCGCCCCGCGATCGGCCTCTGGGGCGGGCAACCGCCGCGCGGGGTCGTGCTGGGCCGCGATCTCCGCGATCTGCTCGTCGCTCGCCGCGCGCGACCGGTCGCGCGGCTGCAGATCGCCGGTGGCGCGCCGCAGGACCGAGGCATCGACAACCTCGTAGCGGACATCGATGCGCGTGTCGCCAGCGACCACCTGGCCGTCGCGGGTGAAGCCGCGCGACGTGGCGAACCGCGGGGCGTCCGCCTCTGGCGGCGGCGCCTTGCCGGTCCAGCGCGGAATGCGGCCGTCCTGGTACTGGGCCCAGATGTCGCGGGCATGGGCGATGCGCCGTTCGTTGTGCGGGATCCCGGGCCGCTCGAAGAGATCGGAGAACAGTTGGGCGGCCTCTTCCGGTGTCTTCGCCTGGCGGATGCGCGCCCAAGCCCCGGCCTCGGTCGTGCGGATCTCGTGCAGCAGGAAGTCGATCTGGGTGTCGAGATCGGTGGCGGGTTTGCCGCGCCCGGCTGCAAAATCCTCCAGCGCCCGCTTTCGCACCCCGTTCCACTGGAACATGCCAAGCGCATTGCCGCCGTCGCCAACGGCAGCGGTGTGCAGGCCCGGCCCGGCTTCGACCATGCCGTTGCCGACCATCCCGGCCGCAATGTGCGGCTCGATCCCGGCAGCGATCAGCTTGCCGTAGACATAGCCCACCCGGTTGGTACGCGGGCTGGCGTTGCCCGTGAGCGAAAAGTCGAAATCCGCGACCTTCGGGGCGGTCCCGGCCGGCGCCACCCGCTCGGCCGCCGGATCGGCGGGGCCACCCTCCTCGATCCGCTTGCGGGTGCTCTCGATCATCCCCTCCTGGATGGCGGGGCTTTCGTCCGGCAGGCGCGCATCGGCCGCCGCCCGGCCGCGGGCGGCACGGTATTCGATGAACCGGCCGGCGCCCTTGATGGCGCCGCCGAGGATCCCGGCAGTCGCGGTCGCCATCGCCACGTCCAGGATCGGGTTCGGCTGCGCCACGTCCAGCTCGTCTGCGACGCGCTGGCGCTGGTCGATCATGAAAATCTCCTGCGCGCCGCCAAGCGCGCCCTCGATCAGCGCGGTGCCGGCGACGCCGGTGCGCGCCGGGGCACCCAGCATCAGCGTCAAGAGCGATTTTTCCTCGGTCAGGCTGGCCCAGCTCGAGCCAAGAAATTCGGCGCCCCAGCTGCCCTCCGGTGCCGCCGAAAGGATGCGGACCTGTTCATCGTATTCCGCCTGGCGACGGGCACTGACAATCGCGACGAATTCCTCTTCGCTGCCCGGGAAGGCAAAGCCGCCCTCGCCATCCGGCGTCCGGCCATATTTCTCGGGGTCGCGGTCCTTGGCCTCGGCCAGCTTGTCGAAAAGCTCCGCGCGGCGGTGCGACGGCATCTCGTAAGGCGCATAGGGGCGCTGCATCTCGGCCCGCAGATCGTCCGGCAGGACGGCGATCAGCTGCTCGGCCAGGTCATCCTCGAAGCTGCGCTTGCGGCCCCAGCTGTCATCTTCGATCCGGGTCTTCGTCGCCGCCGCCGCGAACCGCTCCCCGAAGGTCGGGGGCGGCGTGGCTTCGGTCGCGGCGTCGGCCGTCTGCTCCTCAAGAAAGAACGTCATGGCGCCACCGTCGTGTCGACGGGAACCGCCGGGACGGCAAGCGTCCGGCGCTGGCGCTCGGCCAATTCCGTAAGTTTCATCAGCGACAGGCTGAAGGGCTCGCCGGTCTTCGGGTCCAGCGCCTTTACCGGCGTGTCGCCGACCTGCACCAGAACCTCGTAGCGGTCGTTGCCGACCGCGATGAAGCGTGCAGCTTCCCAATCCTCCGCCGCCATGTAGCTGCCATTGACGACCGGCAGGCTGCCGTTGCCGGCGCCCTCGATGACTTTCAGCGCCGCCGAATAGGCAGGCTTCTCGGCGCCGCCGAAGACCGGCGCATCGGCCAGGGAAGTGACCAGCCTGTCGATCGCCAGATCCGTGCGCGCAGCCCCCAGGCCGACCGGCATGAAGGTCATTTCGCCGTTCACCGCCTGGATACCGCCGGTGGCATCGGCCGCCCCTTGCGTTCCGGTTCCGCCCATGACCTCGTGCAGCGCCTGGGCGTAGCCCGCGCTGTCGATCTCGCCCGAGGCATCGGTGCCATGGCGCGCGACATAAAGCGCGTCGGCGGCCGCGAAGATCGAGGCCTTCGCCCGCGCGCCACCCACGGGCATCTCGTCGAAAAGCCCGCCGATCTGGGAATATAGGGCATCAGCCCGCTGGCTGACCGGTGGCAGGATGACGGTCTTGCGCGCCAGCTCCTCCTGGCCGCGCAGGATGTCGGCGCCAAGGCGTTCCGCCCCGCCTGTCTGCAGAAGCCCGCCGACATGCGCCGTCACGCCGGCGTCGTCACCAAGCGCGCCGACGCCGACGGTCGCCGCAAGAAGCCCGGCCAGGCGCGCGCGCTCGGCCGGCGTCGCACCTGACTTCGGGTCGAGCTTCGCCTTCAGCTCTGCCTGTTCGTTCAGATCGAGATAGACCGGCCGTTCCACCCAGCCGTCCGCCTTCATCTTCTGCCCAAGGATCGCGCGCTTCTTCAGCCCCGCCTCGAGCGCGCCGGCATCCGAGAAATCGAGGGGCGCGACCGGCAGAGCCTCAACGCCCCGGACATAAGCCACCGGATCCCGCGCAAGCTCGGTCCTGGCCGAGGCCAGGCGGGTTTCGACCGCGTCCAGCTCCTCGGTCTGCCACTTCGCGGCTGATCTTCTCGCCCTTCAGCTCGTCGGCCAGCGCCTCAAGCTCGGCGAGGCGTCATCCGGTCGATGAACACCTTCCGGTCGCGAAGCGAAATCGCGCCGCGCAGCTCTGCGACCAGTTCGGGATGCTCGGCCTGGGCGACCGGATCGTTCACCAGCGTCTCGTCGGGCGTGGCACGGCCCTTCGAGACGATGGCGTTTGCCTCGGAAAGACGGCCCTTGATCTGGGCGCTTTCTTCCCTTGCCGTCAGTTCGGCCGCCTTCAGCGCCTTGTCTTCGGCCGCCGCGATCGCGGCATCCGCCCTGACCTTCAGCCCCGCGCGGTCCTCGGCCGAGAGATGCGCGAAGTCGCCGGCATCGATCGCATCCAGCACGCCCTGCGGATCCTCGCTCAGCATCAGCGTCGCATGGGCGCCCTCGGTCTCAGCCCGAAACTTCTGCTTCTCCACCGCGCCCCGTTCGGGGGTGTAGATCCCGTCGGCGACCATCCGGTCCACTTCGGCGTCGTGATTGGCGAACAGCTGGTCGCGGGTGCCTGGATCGGTCGCGGCGGCCTGTGTGCCCGCCTCCTGCCGATAGTCGATATAGGTGGCGACGCGCTGGCTTTGCCGCAACGCCTGGCCGGTCTGGCCGATCGCGAAGCCATGCTTGTTCGCCAGGTCATCGAAGCCGATTTCCCAGTCGTCGCGCAGTTTTGGATCGACGATCGGGCGGCCGTCGTCGCGCGTGCCGGTCAGGTAACGGTCGCGCATCGCGCCGATGTTTTCGGACCAGAAGGCGTCGAGCTTGTCGGGGTCGCCGATCTCCTCGGCCTGCAGGCGCAGCTGGCCAAGGTCGCGGGTCATGTCCACCTGCAGGCGGCGCATCTCGCGGTCCAGACGCTCTGCCTCGATCTTCGATGCGGTGGCGTTCAGCTGCTCGCCGAACCCCGCGATCAGCGACCCGAGGTTGCTTGTCGGAACCTCCTGCGCCCGCGCCGCGCGGCCCGCGTCCGTTCCGGCAAAGGGGACGGTCAGGCTCATTTCAGAAGCTCCGGCCAAAGGTCTGGCGCCTTCTCGACCAGCGTGCCGGCGGCCGAGAAGGATCCCTTCAGAAGTGAGGACGTGGCCTTGGCCTTCGCCGCCTGCTGCGCGGCGGTCAGCTCGCGCTGGGTCGCGTCACCCTTCGAGCGGACCGACTGGCTGGCAAAGCTCAGTTCCTGCGCGGCGGACTGGCCAAGCGCGACCACGGTGGGGCTGTCCAGGCTGATGCCGCGCGCCGCCAGCTCGGCCGTCTGCTGGCGCATGGCGCGGCGGTATTGCAGCCGCGTGCGGGCATCCTCGGTCGCGGTCAGCCGCGCCTCGGTCGCTTTCTGTTCACCGATCGCGGCGGCCTCCTGTTTCGCCGCCTGGTAGCCCATCACGCCCTGCAAAAGCGATCCGCCAACTGACAACCAGGTGCCGATGTTGGCCGTCGTCGCGGCGGCGCTGGCACCGGCCGCGGTGGCCGCGCCGCCGGCGCCGAGTGCGGGAAGGAGCTGGGGAATGCACATCTAGAGCCCGGCCTCCGAAATGGACGGCACGATCGCCGTGACAGTCATGGGCGCGCCCGAGACGGGGGCGAATTCAAGCTCGACCTCGCCTGCGTGGCCCGTGGTGATCTCCGGGTTCGCGATCCCGGAGAACGCGGTGGTCAGATCCTCGGCGACGCCGCGCGGCACCAGGTCGATCCAGCGCCCCGGCCGTTCCGGCCTCGCGAAATCGCGCTCGACCGCGCGGATCCGGCCGGCGGCCGTCCGGTGCAGGCCGATGCCCGCCGGCGGCGCCAGCCGCTTGGACCGCCCCATCGCGTTTCCGTCCGGTGCGCTGGCCTGGATGTTCAGCGTCCGGGCCCGGTGGGTTTCGTCGAAAAGCCCGATGACGGCATGGCTGACGGCATGGGGCAGCACCACCGTGCCGTCGACAGCAACCTCGAGCGCGCCGAAGTCGCCCGCGTCCGTCCAGGCGACGACCGTTTCGCCCGCCAGGTGCGGCAGGCTGAAGGTGTCGGTCGCGGTCTCCGGCGCGAAGACCGTGGCGGCAAACAGGTGCACGGCCGTGTAGATCGGCTCGTTCCCGGTCAGAAGACCGAAGGTCACGGCCTGTTCCTCGATCATGCGGACCGTCTCGCCGTCGATCTCGCGGCGCACGACCATGGTCAGGATGTCCTGCGCGCCCGTGGCGTCCGCGGTGACGGCCATGCTTTCGACGAAACCGCCCGCCAGCGAGTAGGGCGCCCAGCCCAGGACCTGCTCGGTCGGGTCATGCACCATCGCCGCCAGCTCGCCGTTGCCGCGCCGGATCCAGGCGATGCGCTGCGGCGCCGATGCCCAGGCGATTTCCTCGAAGCCGTCGGCGCCCAGGTGATCGGCGGGCAGCGACAGCTCGGCCGGGCGGTTCGCGTCCTGCTCGAAGTTGTAGATGATCTGGATGATCCGGCGGCCGTCGCGGCTGACGAAGATCGGCCAGCCATCCGGCGCGATCGGACGCACGCCGCCCTTCGATCCGATCGAACTGTCGAAGCCGAAGGTCGCGGTGGTCGGTCCGATCGCCTGGGCGGCGGTATCCGACCTGGTGGAATATTCCTCCCCCAGCGCGCCGATGTGCAGTCCGGCCCGGCCGCGCAACAGCCACAGGATCCTGTTGACCGTCGATCCGCCGGCGATCGCATAGGCAAAGGCGCTGTCGGCATCGATGCCGGGCTCGAAATCCTCGAACGCGCCGACGGCGGAAAACCAGATGGTGCGGGGATCGGCGGGGGTCGCGGCGGCAACCATCCGCTGATCATAGATCTCGAGGACGGCGGGATAGCCCCAGCGGTCCGACCAGGCCCCCTCTTCGAAGCGGTATGTCGCCGCGCTGACCACGCCGTCGGGCAGCTGCTTGACGACCGTCGCGGTGGCCGAGGTGCCGCTGGCGACCGCGGTGATCCGCACGATCCCGTCGCCGTCGTCCAGGTATTTCCAGCGAATATCCGGGGTGATGCTCACCCGTTCCGTCCCCTCGAGGTGGACTGGCGGGTTAACCCCGGTGTTCGACCCCACGGTCAGCTCGTAGGTGTTGCCGTCGTAGCGGACCTTTCCGCCCACCGCGATCGCCATGTTCCCGCCCCAGAGCGGGACCAGGTTGTCCTGGGGCCTCAGCCGCATCAGGCTTCCGACATGGTCGGCCGTGAACAGTGCGGCGGACGCGGTCAGGGTGACCGTGCCGGTCGCCGCGCTGGCCTGGACGGTCAGGGCCGCGTCCAGGTTCTGCACCCGGAACGGCCCGGTCGAGAAGTCCGCCGCCGCGATCGTCCAGTTGTCGAGCGCGAAGCGGCTGAGTTTCTGGACCGGCTGCAGCCCGTCGGCCAGAAAGATCACGTCGGCCGACTGCACCCAGCTCAGCGCCGCGATCGACGTGTCATCATAGGGCGTGTCCAGCTCGTAGGGGCTCGGCCCGTCCATCACCAGCGCGCCGTAGCGCCAGACGCGCATCTTGCCGTCGGTGAACTCAAGCGTGACGGCGTCGTTCGCCGCAAATTCGAAGTCGATCAGCCGGGCGGGCAGATTGTCGCGCGTGGTGCCGCGGTAAATCGTCCCGGGCGCACGAGTGATCCCCCCCTGGCGCAGCGGCAGGTATCCCCGGCAGGCCGACAGCCCGGTCTGAAACCGCTGGTATTCGGGCCGGCGCCAGAGAAGGGGCGAAATCTCGCCGGAGGAAAAGGCGAACTGCGCGGGGCTGATCCGGGTCATCGCACCGCCATCTCGTCCCAGTAGTCGAAAGGCTCGTCGCGGCCGTCGTAACGCGCGGGGCTTGCCTGGCCGCGATCGCGGGCCATCGCCTGGCGCAGGGTCTGGGCGGCCATCGTCTGCAGATCCGCGACCTTGGTCCGGGTCGCGATCCAGCGCGGTGCCAGGAGCGCCGCCAGCTGGTAGGCGACGGCGGTGCGGAAGATCGCCGGCAGGGCGGTCTCGTCGGTGATCCTGGCGGTGTAGCGCACGCGCAGGGGCGCGGCGACATTGGCACGCAGCAGGTCGCGGTCACGCCGCCAGCGGGCGCCCGGTTCGTCCAGCTCCTGCATCATCAGGAAGTCGCCGGGCAGCTTGTAGCTGTAGGGCAGATCGGCGTCCTCGGCCGCGCCTTCAGGCAGGGCGGATGCCGGCAGATGCGCCAGCACCGAGGCGAAGGACCAGTCGCAGGCCTCAAGGCAGAGATCCATCGCGACCTCGTACTGCTCGGCCGCCGCCTCGGCCTCTTCGCTGTCGTCGCCGAAGGAAGAGATCGGGGCCTTTTCCATAAGCCGGAACGCCTGCGTCACGATGGTCGATGTGGCGATGGGATCGGGCATGGGCGGCCTCTGGCAAAAGGGGTGGCCGGACCCGGGAGGAAACGGGCCCGGCCGTATTCAGCCCCGCCTCAGCGGAACGAATAGACGACCTGGAAGGGCATGCTGCCGGCGCCGGCCGCGTCGGCCTCGGCGTGGGCATAAAGGCCGATGGTGCCGCCGGGGTTTGCCGCCAGGCCCAGAACTTCCCAAAGCTCCTTGGCGTGGTTCGCGTCGCCGAAGGTGATCGGGCGCTGGGTGTTGGCGGCCGACTTCGCGACATCCAGAAGCGCGTCGGTATCGTCGCGCGTGCCGATGACGACCTGGGCGAAGCCCCAGTTCTGCACGTCGAACGCGGTATGCTCCAGAAGGATGCAGTCCGACGGCAGGTCGCACAGGTGATACATCGAGGTGTTGCTGTCGGTCGCGGCGTTGGCGACGGTGCCCTGCACATAGATCGGGCGGCCGCGCGCGCGGTTCGGATCGGCGGGGTCGCTCTGGGCGATGAAGGCGTCCAGGTAGTTGGCGACCAGGTCGGATTTGCCTTTGACAATGGCCATGTCGGGCCTCCTTGACGGAAAGGGAAAGGATCAGGGCCGGGTCAGACCCGGCCCGTCTGGGATCATGGTTCGACGCAGGGGATGACGACGACGCCGGTGTCCTGGGCGCGCACGCAATCCAGGTAGGCCGAGACGTAGACATAGGGCATGTTCTTGGCAGACGTGTCGTTCCACATGTCGCCCTCGATGCCCTGCCAGCGGCCGACCACGATGTTCTTCTTCGAGAAGATCGGGCACATGCGGTGGCCGTTCGCGTCCTTCGGCAGGCGGTTGGTGAAGATCCAGTTGATGCCCAGAAGCGTGGTGGGCTTGCCGGTGCGGATCTGTTCCAGCTCGAACTGGTTCAGTGCGGTTCCGGTGGCCGCCGCGATGGCGATCAGGTCATCCTTCTGCTGCGGCGTCAGGATGCCGTAGAGCTGATCGTCATCCTCAAGGCCCCAATCGGCCTTCTCGAGGATCAGCTTGGCGGCGCGCAGCTTGGTCAGCGTCATGCCGGCGCTGCCATGGGCGACGTACTGGCCGGCCGGCAGGGCGGTCTGGGTGGTGCCACGCTTGCCCTCGACCGCATAGCCAAGGATCCCGCCATCGGTAACCTCGAAGTTCGTGCCGTTCTTGCGGATCCCGAGGATCCGGTCGGCCCAGCCGCGGGTGACGGCCGTGGTGTGGTTGACGATGAAGGCACCGGTCGGGTCGGTCGCGGTGTCGAACTTGTCGACCCTGTCGATGTACTGGCCGCTCTCGATCACCGGCGGGCGCACGACCCAGCGGCGGCTCGACATGGCCGGGTTTTCCGGGTTCCGGCGCGACCGTTCCTCGCCGTAAAGGTATTCGATCTGGCCCAGCAGATCGGCGACCGACTGCGCCTCGCCCGAGGCGGGCACTTCGGTGACGGCCCCCATGAGCGGGTTGCGCTTCTGCTGGGCGACCATGGTGACACCGGCGGCATACTGCAGGCGGTGATGGGCTTCGACGTTCGGGTAAAGGGACATGACCCCTCCTTCTGGAAAACTGACGATGGGTGAGTTTTCGGAAGGGGTGCCCGGAGACCCGGACCGTTCCTGACGATGCGCTCGTCTGGGCGGCAGCTCATGTTCCTGCTGTCAACCGGACCGGCGAACCGGGTGCCCGGGTTTCCATCATGGAAGCCACAGATCGGGGGACTTGTAAAGGGGTCACGCGAGATATGCCCCTCAAACCGATTCGCAAGCCAGATGTGGTGTCAACGCGAAAGCACGACGCTCTCGTGAGCATGCTTTCGTCGGCGCGACCGCACGACGTAACGCGCTGGTCGGGCATCTTGTCGATGTCTTGTCGACATGGGGAAGCTGCCCCGCCATGTGCACAACATCTTGTCGAACGGAATGTGAACGTCAGAAACTATCCACAACCCATTGATTCCCGCTGAGAATTTAGGACGTGAAGGGATCCCGCCAAATGTGGATAGATCGCCTCGCTGTCAGGGAAGGGACTAAGCCACTAGCGGGCAACGGAAAATAACGCCTCCGTGAGCGAAAAATGCAGTTGACCGACAGGGGACGCGACCAGATGCTGTCTGCACGGAAGACCGGACCACAACGGTTCGTGATGACCGGAATAAATCGGGCCGGCCGCACATATGCACAACCGGCCCGGAGTAGAGACGCTCAAAGATGAAGCGCCTAGTCAAGGGCAGGGTTCCACAAGAAGAACAGCCCGTCAAGCTTCGTCGTTGAGCCTCAAATTAACGGGGCAGAGATGAAGACAACAAACGAAGAATATTTCGGCAAGCTGCGCAGCGCCGGGTGGACCAAACGTCGGATCATTCCGGGCGAAGTCCGCGCGGTACTGCTCGAAGGCCCTGACGGCGAACTGGCGACGATCCAGCATCCCGACGATCTCGATGCTGAAGAACGCGCGTTTGCATTGTCCAGGTTCTTCAGGACCCACACGCCGTGAGCTGAGGATCCGACTTCAAGAGAACAACCCAGGCTGGCGAGATCGCCTCGTCGGCCTGGGCCTCGATAACTTCGACGGCCTCGCCGCGCGCCTCGTATATCGCCGCGATCGCGTTCTTCGTCACCTCGCAAAGACCCTTGGCCGTTCGCCCTGACACCTGAAGTTCCTTCATGTCTGGGCTTGTAGCGAACAGCATCCCTGTCGGCATGGTTTCGATTGCCAGCCGCACGATCCGCGCCTTGGTCATTGTTCCTCTCCCTGTCGTCGTCTAGCCTTGCGGCCTTGCAACTGAGCATAGGTCCTACAGCCAAATTGCCAACTAGGAAACACAGGCTAGAGCCAGAAAGCGGCACAATCGCGACATTCTATCGCGGTGGATCCTCGGCACCGAATTCAGTCTTCGGCGGTATCTCAGCGTCCATCCCATCCCTTGTTGCGATCAGGGCAAACCCCTCCATGTCAAAGCGGATCACCGGCGCGGGCAGCCCGATCGCGGCAACCGCGGCGTCGGCCTCCCGGCTATCGATCGCGCCAAGATCGTAGCAGAGATGCGAACGGGCCATCGGACCGATTTCCAACCGCAGATCCCGATGCCCGCGCAGCATCATGTCTGCGCGGGCTTGGGCGATCCGGCCCAGAAGGTCGCTCCTCATTTCTTCGTCCCGGCCGCGATCCTCGACAGGTGATCGATCTTGGGCTTCAGCTGCGCGATCTTGCCCTGATCGCCGGAAGCGACGGCCTTGTAGTAGTCGCCATCCGGCCCGTTCAGCCTGGCCAGCTCGGCGCGCGCCTCTTCGGGCGTGGTGCCGAAGCTGCGGTTGCCTTCCCCCGGCGCGGTCATCGTGTCGTCGCCCAGCATCGACCCCAGCGCGGCGAAGAACTTCACCGCGGCCGCGTCACCGCCGGCCTTCTCGCTCAGGACCGTCGCGACGGCCTGGATGCCCGCGCCGTCCAGGCCAGCCTTCTCGCCCACCAGCGCGGCGGCCTGCCGGGCCTGCGCGATCCTTGCCGGCGTCTGATCGCCCCAGTCCTTCGCCAGATCTGTCAGCATCCTCGCGTTGGCCTGCTCGAACGCCTGGTCGGCCGCGTCGGTCAGGGACTTGACCTTTGCGGCATAGAACTCGGCACCCGCCTGGATCTGGTCCTTGCTCCACCCGCGCTCGAAGGCAAAGGCCTTGTAGTCTTCCTCGAACTTCGCGTCCCAGGTCGCATCGGTCATGCCCTCGGGCCGGGCGATCTTGATCTCGGCCACCTCCTTCGGCAGGCCGAACAGATCGGCATTCTTGCGCTGCCAGTCCACCAGGCTCTCGCCCTCGCCCGGCCGGTCGAGGATCGTGTCGATGCCGCGCCCCAGCCGTTGTTCGGCCGCGCGGTGGCCCTTCACCAGCTTCGACACGATCGAGGACGGGTCATCGACCGCCAGGCCGCGCGCCGCGATCCACTGGCGCTCCTCGTCCGAATAGTCCTGAGCCTCGAACCATCTGGCCGCGCCACCGCCCCGGCCACCGCCGGCGCCTGCACCGCCACCCTCTCCGCCAGCGCCTTCACCGCCGCCCGCGCCGCCACCGGCACCACCACCGGCACCACCACCGGCACCCTCGCCACCGGCTCCGCCACCGGCACCTTCGCCCTGGAACTTGCGCAGCTCGGGCCGCCAAAGATCGCGAAACGTCATTCGTCTTCCTCCATCAGGATTTTCAACTCGTCGTGGGTCACGCCCATCAGGGCAAGGATCTGGACCGCCATGTCGCGGCGGCCCTTCTGGTAGGCCGCGCGCAGGGGGTCGATCGCGGCGTCGGAGGGCAGACCGCCGCGGTATTCGTCCGGCTGGATGGACAACACCCCGCCCAGCCGGATCAGGTCGCCCGCCAGCTCCGGCTCGACCCGCGCCGCCTTCTTCCACCTGAGCGCGAGGTCATGGGCCTCGCCCCGGGTCGGGATCATCGCGCGGATCACGCTCATGCGGTCAAGGATCTTCACTGCGGCGCCCCCTCAGCCATGCCCTGCGGCTGCACCGCGGCGGCGGCCCCGGCCACGTCCTTCAGCGCGCCGGCGCCTTCCCTGGCCATCGCCATCGCCTGCGCCATCTGCGCCTGTTGCGCGCGCTCGGCCGCGATCTTGTCGGCCTCGTCGCGGCCGCGCAGCAGCTTCGCGGGCAGGCTCGGGCTTGCCTCGTGCAGAACCTCGACCAGCGCATCCTCGTCCAGCCGGTCCATGACGCGGGGCTTGGCCTGGGCAAGGGGCGCAAGGTCAGCCAGGAACTGGCGCACCGCCAGCCCCTCGCGGGCCTTCATCGCCATCGCCGCGGCCGACTGGTAGCGGACCTGAAGCGGCAGGCCCTGCGCCTCGGCTGGCGGCGGCGGGATCTGCCCTGCCTTCCACAGAAGCCGGAACCGCCGTTCGAACTTGCGCGCGGCGTATTCCTCCATGATCCGGTCCGAATGCGGGGCCCAGTTGCGCATCCGGGCCTCCTCCATGATCAGCGTCTCCTCGCTGGTCATGCCGGTGCGGCCCTGGACCGTCATCAGCGCATAGTGGAAGGCGTTCTTGATCTCCTCGACCTTGGCCAGCTTGTCCTGGTCGGTCAGGCCGGACCAGGCCCCGGTCTGCAACGGGCGCAGCATCTGGTCGCCGCGCATGTTGAGGCCCCCATAGACCACATACCCCGGCCTCACATGGCCATTCAGCTGCCAGTCCTCGCGCCCCGGCGCCAGCAGGGTCGGGTCGGACGCGAACTGCCGCGCGCGCAGGGCAGATGCTTCCATTTCGTGGTTCACCCGGGCCGAGGCCAGCGCGATGAACCCCGGGCCGGTGCCGATCGTGTGGCCGCTGTCCACGTCCCAGCGGGCGACATAGCCCGGCATATCGTCATAGCCCCGCTCCGAGATCAGGCACTCGCCCTCCTCGCAGACATAGCGCGAGACATAGGCCTTGCCCCTCGGGCCGATGCGGCCGGGCTGCCAGTCCTCGTTGATCAGGACGTGCTGGTAGAAGGTGAACTTCTCGGTCGCGTTCGTCTCGGCCGCCTCGCGGATCTTGTCGGGCAGCGGCCCGCGATCCTTGAACAGCTTCAGCGCCTGCCCCGGCACCAGCCGGAACTTGCGGATCCAGCCCCAGACGCGGCCCCAGGCATCGACCTCCCAGACGACCTCGGCCAGGCTCAGCGTCACGTCGATGAAGCGGCGCTTGCCCTGGTCCAGCTCGTCATAGCCGAACATGTTGCCGAAGGCGGCGATGTCGGCATAGCCCTGGAAGGTCGCAGGATAGAAGCTCGACAGGGCCGGCGTGAAGGACGCGATCACCCGCCGCGTGGCGATGTCGTTCCACTCGGCCATCGGCTTCCACTTGTTCAGATCCTCGTCGGGCGTCTCAAGCCCGCCCCAGCGGTTCGCCGGGTTGGTCAGGCCCGCGTAAAGTCCCGCGGCAAAGGACGACGCCGCCATGATCGGCTCGCTCGAAAGCGGCTTCTCGTGGCGCCGGCCGCTGGGATCGGACAGCGAATGCCCGCCCCGCTGCGGCCGGATCAGCCGCGCGATCTCGTCCCAGCTTTCTTCGTGTTCGGGCCGCTGGTTGGAGCTTTTCAGCTCCTCCCAGCGGCGGATCGTGGCCTGCGCGGCGGGATGCTTTTCCCGCGCCAGCGCCGTCACATCGCCGGCGATCGCGTTCATGCCGCCACCCCGCCCATGGTCGAGGTCGACGGGATGCCGGACGGCCCGGTCAGCACATAGGCCGCGGCGCCGGCGCGACGGCGGCGCAGCCGGGCCTCGGCGTCCGCGCTCTTGATCGCCTCGGAATTGTCATAGGCCGCGATCGCCTGCGGCGCAGGGGTCTTCACGGAAGGCATGATGCACATGGGTTCACTCCTCAGGGGTTGGGGCGAGGCAACGCGGATCGGGGTCTGAAGCCGTCCAGGCGAACTGCCGGAACGTCTCGTTTCCATGCGGGCCAAATCCCGGCATGTCGCATTCGTGGGCAAAGCCCGTGAGCTGCAGGAAGGCCGAGGCGCGCGGGTGCCGCGCCCAGGCGCGCGCCTCGATGCGCGCGATCCCCAGTTCGTTGCAGAATTCCGGCATCCTGTCGCGGATCAGCCGCGCCAGTTGCACAAGCGGCCGGCGGAACCGCTCGTGATCGCGCGCCAGCATCGCCGCGCCGGCGACGCCGCGCTGGCCCGTATGGGTCAGGGCGACCAGCGCGAACGGCGCGTCCAGCGCCGTCGGGCCGGTGTGAACGACCCAGCTGGCCGCCCAGGCCTGCCGCATGGCCCGCCAGTCCCCGAACAGCGACAGGTGATTGACCGCCTCCCCGCGGATCGCCTCGGCCTCGAGGAAGTCGTAAAGGTCGAGCTGCCGGAAGACGGCCATCGCTGCCTGGTCGGAATAGGGCCGCGCGTCGATCATTCAGAAGGGCTCCTCAGTCGGATCGTCCTCGACATGCGCACTGGCAACCTGCGCTGCCCGGTCAAGGGTCCAGCCGTTGGTGCAGGTCTCGCACCAGTCGCAGGTTTCATCGGTGGAAGCGGTGCCGCAGATATCGCAATCCTCGATCTCGACACCGCAGCCCTGGCATTTACGCGCCATCCGCCCCTCCCCCGCACAGGTCCAGCGCATAGCGCAGGCCCATGGCCGCGATCTGCAGCGCCTCCTTGCGCGCCTCGGGGCCGCGTCCGGTGTCGGCCCGGACATGGTCGCGCAGCTCTTCAAGCTCTTCGAGGATGACCGACCAGCCCTCATGCGCGGACCTCATCGGCCCGTGCTTTGCGATCGCGCGGGCCAGCTCGGCCGCGACCTCGGCCGCCAGCGCCTCGACCTCTCCGCTGGCGGCGGCGGTTTCCGCCGCGCGCTGGTTCACCTTGTTGGCCTCGATCAGATCCTCGACCAGGTTGGCGACAAGGCGGTCGTGATAGCCCGACAGCCAGCCGACGAAATCCGCAAGGATATCGCGCTCGATCTCGGTCAGGGGAACCACGGCGGCGGCCGCCGCGATCCCCCCCTTCTCGGCCTTCGCGCCCGCCATCAGGCAGCCTCCGCCCGAAGGGCAGCGCGCCGGGCGGCATTGGCCCAGTTGCTCAGCGCCCCCCGGACGCCGGCGGTGCCGGTGGCGCGGATCCCGGCCATGGTCACCGACCAGCCAAGCGCCGGGCCGTCGTCGGCGATCACCGCCCCTTCCTCGGCTTCAAGCCGGTGGATCAGATCGTCCTGGTGCTGGTTCAGCTTGGTGTCGATCTCGGCCGCCAGCGCGCGCAGCTTCGCCGCGTCGGGCTTGGGGGCCTTCGGCTTGCGGGGTGCGCGCGGCTTCTTTTCAGCTTTATCGGTCATGGTCTTCCTCCTCGGGTTGATGGTCAGGAAACAAGCGCCGCCGCGCCGCCCAGGAAGAACCCGGCGGACAGGGCGGCAGGGATCAGCTGCACCAGAAGCGGCGTCAGCGGATTGCGAAATGCACGGCCCTCGGGCGCGGCCAGCATCATGATGCCGACCAGGTAGGCCGCCAGCATCGAGACGAGCGCGCCGACGACGCCCCACAGGAACATCGCGCCGCCGGGCAGGCCCAGGGCAAGAACGATGCCCAGCCCGCCCGCGTTCAGCCCGACAAGGCAGCAAAGCCCCGCCACACCGATCGCGCGCAGGGCGTCGCTCAGAATGAATTCCTGCTCGGTCATCGTTCAGGCCTCCACTGTGGGCTTGCTGTCGCCGGCGTTGGCCTGGACCCGAAGCTCCTTGATGCGTTTGTCGAGCTGCCAGGCGATATCCTCGCCGTAGCCCTGGCTCGGTCCCGGGATCAGCCCCACGATCCGCGAAATCACGCGGAAGGCTTCGGCCTGCGGCTCCAGCGCCTCGATCTGCCGCCGCTGGCTGCGGATCTCAGAGCTGCACCGCTGCATCATTTCGATGGCTTCTCTGTCTTCCATCAGTTCAGTCCTCCGTTCGGGTTCAGGATGTCGTAGCCGGTCACCAGCCCCGGGGGCGGCGGCGCGCCGCGGCGTGACGGCACGCCCGGCTCGGCGCCGCCCGCCCGCGTCTCGGGGAAGGAATGGGGGGAAAGCCCGCTGCCGCGCACTTCGCTCAGCATCAGGTACTGGGCCGCGTCCATGACGTTGGCCTCGGTCAGGCGCTTGTCGGGCACCTTGCGCTTGTCGCCCGATGCGTTGACCTCCTCGGTCCAGACATAGCGGGCCTCGAAGCCCGCGATCAGGAACTTCGCGCCGGGGTCGATCAGCAGGCCGGGCAGCCCGCCCCTCGTCGGGGCCTCAAGGGCCGCCCGCACGGCCTCAAGGCGCGGCTGGATGCGGTTCGCACCGATCTTCTGGGGCCGGACGCGGAAGCCGGCGGACTGCCCCACCAGACGGTTCCAGGTCTCGTTCTCCTCCTCGGCCAGCGAAGATCCCTGTTCGCCCGCCATGTCGCCCCAGCCGCCCTCGATGCGCCAGCCCGGCCAGCGTTCCTCGAGGTAGTCGGCCAGGCGCTGCCCGAAGACCCGCGCCAGCAGCCGCTCGGCCGGGAAATGCAGCTCGCCCAGGATGCGCCAGTGGATGTGCCGGTCCCAGCCGGTGCCTTCGGCAACGCACTGGCCGATGACGGCGGCACCCTTCAGCCCCTGGTCAAGGCCGATGCGCAGGGGCACGCCCGGCAGCGGCGGCACCGTCGCCTCGGCGACATGGACGCGGCGGTTGAACTCGCGGGCAAAGACCGGATCCCCGGCCTTCAGGTGGACGATCCGGTTGTAGACCAGGCGGGCGATCTTGTCGCCGCGCCCCAGAAGCTGGTTCGCCGCGATCTGCGCGGGGTAGTAGCCGCGCGGCAGGTTGATCAGGTTTTCGCAGCCAGGCTCGCCATAGCCCGGCTGGCGGTAATAGCTGACCTTCACCTTCGCCGCGCCCTCGGGCAGCTGCGCGTTGATCAGCTTCAGCGTCGCCTCGCGCTTGAGGGGCCTGCAGTTCCGCGACCTGCGCCGGACCTTCGGCCGTCTCAGCCGCGCGGGCGGGGCCGAAAAGGCGGACGTGGCCGATGTCCTCGGCAACAGCGCCGCCGTCAACCAGCAGCTGGGCGATGTCTACATGGCGCCCGAGATCCTGAGCCTCCTGCGCGCCATCGGCGCGATCCAGAGGCCCCAACCAGAAGAAAGGAAAGAGGCATGAGCAGAACGAACCTGTCCATCACCACTGTCCCGGCGCAGGTCCACTGACATGGCGACCGTCGAGATCCGCGGCTCGGGCTACAGCTTCGCCCTCTTTGTCGATGGCCAGCCCCACGGCACCGGGGCCAGCAGCTATGAGAAAGCCTGCATCAAGGCCAACTACCTCGAACGCATGCTGGCCCGGGTCGACCGGCCCTGCCTGTGCTGCGGCGCGACCTTCACCGCGGCCGGCCGCAACAACCGCATGTGCCCCGCCTGCACCGACTTCGCCGCCGGCGCGATGATCTGACCGCCGCCCGGACTTTCCAGAACCGATTGACCCGGAGACATTCCATGCCCCGCCCGACCCAATACATTCACGCCGACCGCTCCGCCTCGATGCTGGCGATCGACACGTCCTCCGTCGCGGGCCTGATGGTCCAGCACCTGCAGCTTGTCGCGTCCTTCCGCCAGCTGGCCCGCCGCGGCACGCCCGTGACCCCGGCCGAAATCACCGCGGCCCTGACCGCCGCCACCACGCGGCCAGAGGCGTCCCATGCCTGACCCCCGCGACCACGAACCCCGCCCGAACGTCTATCCCTTCGGCCCCGCGCGGGATGGGGGCGGCATCGCTACCCGCGCGGCGACGGCGATCCTGGCGGCGGTGGCCGCGGTCTTCCTGCTGTTCCTGGCTGTCTCCCTGGCACTGACCATCATCGCCTTCGCCAAGGGCAGCGCCGGGGCCGGGATCGCCCTCGGCTCGGTCGTCGCGCTTGGCGCGGTCTGGGGCTGGCGGCATGGCTAAGCGGCACTGGACCGAAGTCCTGCAGTGCAGCTGCGGCATGCGCTTTCGCGACATGGCCGCCGAGGCAAAACACCGCCACAATTTTCCCATGTTCTGCCGCCGCCCGAAGGATCGTCCGAACCGGACAACTTCGGACGCTCGGACGGGCCGCAAAGCCGATGGCCGTGAAGGCACTGAAAAATCAGGATAAAGTGGTGAGCCCGACAGGATTCGAACCTGTGACCCACTGATTAAAAGTCAGTTGCTCTACCAACTGAGCTACGGGCCCATCACAGGGCGCCTCTTTATGAACCTCGCCGGGGGCGGTCAAGTGCAAAAGCGCGGAAATCTCCGTCCACTGGCAAAATCCCTGCGCCGGGCGTATATCGCGTGGCATGAGAGACGCCCGCCCCGATAGCAGCCTGCCGTTCATGAAGA
>JAWKXE010000047.1:0-25386 GCA_041397165.1 Paracoccaceae bacterium
GGTGGGTCGGCGTCGGCGTCGGCGCCTTCTCGGCGCTGGTCCACCTGCCGGTGAAGGAACGCCGCCTGGTCCCGGCCTAGCTTCCTGCCCGCCAGGCCTCGAGCACATAGCGGCTGGTCATCAGGTCCAGATGCGCCCCGCCGCCGTTCTTGGCAATGGTGATCTCGTCCTCCGATTGCCGTCGGAACGCGCCCAGATCGTAATAATCCGCGACGATCTCCTCGCGCTTCAAGGCTCCGGACTGCAACGGAAAAATCAACTCGCCGATATGCTCAAGCGTGGTGGCATAGCTGTCGACGAAGACCCGCGCCCGCCGCATCGCCTCGTCATCGACCTCGCGCATGTCGGGCCGATAGGCCCCGATCAGGTCGAGATGCTGTCCGGGCCGCAGCCAGGCCCCCTCGATCACCGGCTCGCTCGCCATCGTGGCGCAGCAGATCACCTCGGCGGCGCCCACCGCCGCCTCCAGATCCTCGGCCACCTTCATGCCGGGATACTCGGCCGCCATCGCCCGCGCGGCGGCGGGCGAGCGGTTCCAGACCGTGAACTCGGCCGCCGGGAAGATCGCGGCATAGGCCTCGCGCATCGACCGCCCCACCGTGCCGGCGCCCACGATCAGGAAATTGCGCGCATCCTTCCGTGCCAGTTTCGAGGCCGAAAGCAGGCTGTCGCCGGCGGTCTTCCACTTGGTCACCAGATGGAAATCGACGATCGCCTCAAGCGTCCCATCGTGGTCGGAATAAAGATTCACCGCCCCGTTCACCATCGGCTTGCCCGCCGCCTTGTTGCCGGGAAAGATCGTGGCGCTCTTCACCGCGAGCCCCATGCCGTCGATCCAGGCCGCCCGGCTCAGCAGCGTATCGGGGTCGCGATAAAGAAACGTATCCCCGATCTCGGCCCGGGGCAGCCTGTGCCCGGCCTCGAAAGCGGCCAGCAGCCCGGCCCAGCTCAGCTTCGCCTCACCCTCGGCAAAGGGGATCATCGTCACGTCCATCGTACCCTCCTCGTCATCCCGCCAGACTGCGCCGCGCGCCCCGGGGGAACAACCCCCCAGCTTCATCTGACCATAAATATCCCGGGGGGTCCGGGGGGCTGGCCCCCCGGCTGTCCTGCGGGGTGCCTGCGCCTTGGCGGTTGACATGCGCGGTGCGGCGGCTATAAGCGCGGCTTCATTGGTGTTGGTGGCCCCCGCAAGGGGAGACCTGTCGACCCGGCCAAATCCGGGGAGAGGACAACGCCCTTCCACAGGCCGAGACCGCCCGCAAGGGTGGGCGAGGCGACACACGAGAAGGAGATCAGCCGTGACCAAACGCACGTCTGCCAAGTACAAGATCGACCGCCGGATGGGCGAAAACATCTGGGGCCGCCCGAAATCCCCCGTCAACCGCCGCGATTACGGCCCCGGCCAGCACGGCCAGCGCCGCAAGGGCAAGCTTTCCGACTTCGGCCTGCAGCTGCGCGCCAAGCAGAAGCTGAAGGGCTATTACGGCGACCTGACCGAAAAGCAGTTCCGCCGCATCTATGCCGAAGCCGAGCGGGTCAAGGGCGACACCGGTGAAAACCTGATCGGTCTGCTCGAGCGCCGCCTCGACGCCGTGGTCTATCGCGCCAAGTTCGTGCCCACCGTCTTCGCCGCGCGTCAGTTCGTGAACCACGGCCATGTCACCGTGAACGGCAAGCGGGTGAACATCCCCTCCTATCGCGTCAAGGAAGGCGACGTGATCGAGGTCCGCACCAAGTCCAAGCAACTGGCCGTGGTGCTGGAAGCCGTCGGCCTGGCCGAGCGTGACGTGCCCGATTACATCGAGGCCGACCATTCCAAGATGACCGCCACCTTCGTCCGCACCCCGGGCCTGGGCGACGTGCCCTATCCGGTGATGATGGAACCGAACCTGGTCGTGGAATACTACGCCAAGAACTGATCCGCGCCACAGCGATCGACATCGGGCCTGCCCTTTGGGGCGGGCCTTTTTCGTTCCTGCCTATCCCGGGTTGATTTGGTTCGCATACGAACTTATATCCGTTCTCATGTCGAATGTATTTCTTCTCCTCAAGAGCGCCTGTCACCAGGTGACCGAAGAGGCCGCCGCGATAGCGCGCGGCGAAACCGGGGTGCACGGCGCACAGGCTCTGGCACTTCTGGTGCTGCGCCGGATCGGCCCGTGCCGTCTGGTCCAGCTGGGGGCCGCGGTCGGTACGGCACGCGCTGCCACCACGACATTGGCGGCGCGCCTCGAAAAGGCGGGGCTGGCCGAGCGCTGCCCCGACCGCGACGACGCCCGCGCCCAGCGGATCGCACTCACCCCGCTCGGAGCCGAGAGGGCGGAAGCGGTCGAGGCCCTGATCGCGAGGTTCGATGCCGCGTTGCTCGACGGCTTCTCGGCAGATGAAGGTCGGGTGATCCTGCGGTTTCTGGAGACGGTCGGCGGACGCGGGTCTCTCGGAAGAAAGGTCGATGAATCATGAAGTTGTCGCGCGAACATCTGTTTGCCCTGTTGGCGGGTCTGATGATCCTGCCGGTGGCCCTGGGGCATTTCCTGCTGCCCACCCATGGCTATGCCGCCGCCGATATTCAGGCGGTGCCGGTGCTGCAGCGCGATCACTTCGTCTATCTCGGCACCCATGCAATCGGCAGCTTCCTTCTCGCGATGAGCGGGCTGACGCTTTATTTCGCGCTGCGCCCGCCTCGGCCCGAGGCCCGGGTGTTCTTTTCCGCGATGGCCGCGGTCTGGGTGTTGCGCGTGGCGCTCGAGTTCCTGTTCCCGGTCGATCTGCGGATATTCTTCCTCGAACAGCCGCACGGCGTGCTGGTTGTCGTGACCGGGCTGATCGCAGCCGGCTATGTGCTTGCTTCGGTGCCGCGGCGGGTCTGAGGCAATGTCTTGCCGTGGCGCGCCGTCCGCCGTATTGCGGAGGCATTCGCGATCGGAGGGGCGTCGTCTGCGGACTCGTCGGCCGGCCCCCTCCGAATTCGACTGCAATGCCGGCGGCCGGCGCGCCGCCAACGATCCGGAGATCACCCAATGACCGAATACCCCGTCTATGGCCGCATCAACGGCCCGTCGTCATCATCAGCTTCAGTTCGATCGGGCGCGGCACGCTGCCGCTCGAACGGCATTTCGAAGTTCGGCACGGACAAGCTGGTGGTGATCGAACTTCGACCGGGCGGCGCATAACTTCCTGGCTCAGCGCGGCATCCGCCATGTGACCGAGCGCTGACGCCCGAGAATTACCGCGATGTCCTGGGCGGCCTCTTCACCGAGGGCCGCGAGCTTCCTGCGTCAGCCTCTCGGTCGATACCTCGTCCAGCTCGACATCATGCGCTTCTGCCGCAGGCTGGGCGTGCTCTATATCGACACCGTGGTCAGGCCCTGAGCGGGCTGTGCTTCGGCACACACCGACAATACCGAGCGCACCAACTTCCATGCCCTGCGCCAGAAGGTGCGCGACGAAAATCCGCCAACCCCGGCGGCACCACCGCGGTCAGCTGCTGCGGCGCCAATCGGCATGGTCAGCTGGTTCGTGAAAGAGGCTCTGCTGCAGCTGGCCACCGATACCAGCCACCGACCGCGGCGCCCACCACCCGCCAGAGCGCAGGCCGCGCTGATGCAAGAGCCTGAGCGTCAAGGGCATCCATATCGCCGGGCGCGACGCACCCAGGCCCGGCGCCAGCCGCGGCCGCGCGGCATGTTCGTCAACACCTGGTCGGTCGAGGGCTTCATCGCCAGGGCTTCCAGCCGGCCGAGCTGGGCTGGGGCACGCACAGCTGGTTCCCCGAGAACGCCCACGGTCGACACCGGCTGCCGCGCCAGCATCTGGATCGAACGCCCCGGCGCCATACCCAGGTCCCTTCCCGAATTGCCCCGACCCCGGGGCACAATTCCGGCTTTCTCGTGACCCATAACGAGGGCGATCTCGATCTCCGGACTATTACACCGTCGGCGCGCCCGGAGCGCCGCCTATCCGCCCGACCTGCCACTATGCCTATCACCCCTGCGACGCGGTGCGGAGCCTGCACGAGATGTTCGGCTCGGGCCAGCAGCAGGACAGGCACCATATCCTGACCGAGGACGAGATCGTCGAGGGCGTCGACGAAGCTGGGCGTGCTACTCTACGGCCACGCAAGGGCTTGGCCGCTCTGGTATGGCTCGCGCCTGTCGAATGCCGAGGCGCGCGACCTGGCGCCTTACCAGAACGCCACCGAGCTTCAGGTGACATCCGCCGTTCTGGCCGGCATGGTCTGAGCGCTGGAAAACCCGGCCGCCGGCATCGTCGAGACCGACGGATGGACCATCACCCGCTGTCTCGAGGTTCAGCGCCCTATCGGCCCGGTCGAGGCGCATTACACCGACTGGACCCCGCTCACCGACCGCTGGGAGCATTTTCCGAGGATATCGACGAAAGCGAGCCCTGGGCGTTCCGCAACGTGCTCGCCAGCTGAGCGCACGGGAAGCCGGGATCGCCCGCGCGGTATGACCGTGTAGCCCCAAGGAGGCACCGCCCCGCTGGACAAGATCGCCCCACCAGCCCGGATCATGCAGATCGAGCTTTACGTCAGCGGCAAATCGGCGATTGCCGGCCGCGACGACGTGCTCAAGCTCAGCGCCAACGAAAACCCGCTGGGCGCGCCGCCCTCGGCGACCGCCGCGCTGGTCGCGGCGGCGCAGGGCGTGCATCGCTACCCCTCGACCGACCATGCCGAGCTGCGCGCCGCGATCGGCGCGGTCCACCAGGCTCGACCGATCGGATCATCTGCGGCGTCGGCTCGGACGGTGCTGCAATTCGTCACGCAAGCCTTCGGCGGTCCGGGATGAGATCATCGTCACCGAACATGGCTTCTCGATGTATCCGATCTGGCCACGGCCGGCGCCACCCCGGTAACCGTGCGAGGCCGAAGGCGGGTGGTCGATGTCGACGCCATCCTGGCGGCGGTGACGGATCGCACCCAGCGGTCCTGCTGGCCAACCCGGCAACCCCACCGGCACTCCTGCCCGCGGGCGATCTGGAGCGGCTGGCCGATGCTGCCCGCGCATGTGATCCTGGTGATCGACAGCGCCTATGCCGAGTTCGCCGAAGGCTACGACGGTGGCGCGGCGCTGGCTGAAACCCGGCCCAACGTGCTGATGACGCGGACCTTTTCAAGATCTACGGGCTCGGCAGGCTGCGCATCGGCTGGGGATACGGCCCGCGCGAGATGATCGAGGTCATGACCCGCATCCGCCAGCCCCTTCAGCCTGTCGAACCTGCAGATCGCCGCCGGCGTGGCGGCGGTGCTGCGATCAGGACTGGGTGCGGCGCTGCGCGCAACTGAACGCCGATCAGCGGACACGCCAGCCGGCGCGCTGCGCTTTCAGGGCTGGGCTGCGACATCAGCCAGGCCAATTTCGTGCTGGCCCGCTTCGCCGATGTCGCCGAGATGGAGGCCGCCGATGCCGCGCCAGGCCGAGGGCATCATCGTGCGCCGGGTGGCAGGCTATGGCTTTCGAAGGCTGCGTCACCCTCGGCGACGAGGCCCAGACCGGCCCGCGTCATCGCAGCGCTGACCCGTTGGAGAGAGGGGACCGCATGACCCAGACCCAGACCCGATCTACGACCGTGTCGCCCTGATCGGGCTCGGCCTCATCGCCGGCTCGATGGGCCTCGCCATGAAACGCGCCAGCCTGGCGGGCGAAATCACCGGCTTCGCCAGAGCCGCGCAAACCCGGCAGACGGCGGCGCGGCTGGGCCTGGTCGACCAGGTCGAGCAAGCGCGGCCGAGGCGGTGCAGGGCGCCGATCTGGTGGTGCTCTGCGTGCCGGTGGGGGCGATGGGCGCGGTGGCAGCCGAGATCGCGCCGCATCTCAAGCCCGGCGCCACGGTCAGCGATGTCGGCTCCGGTCAAGCAGGGCGTGGTCGATGCGGTCAGGCCGCACCTGCCCGAAGGCGTGCATTTCATCCCCGCCCACCCGATGGCCGGGACCGAGCATTCCGGCCCCGAGGCCGGCTTTGCCGAGCTGTTCGACAACCGCTGGTGCCTCCTGGTGCCGCCCGAAGGCGCCGATCCGGCGGCGGTCGACCAGCTCAGGCGTTGGCACGCGCTCGGCGCCAATTGCGAACGGATGGAGGTCAGCCACCACGATCTGGTCTGCGCCATCGTCAGCCATATCCCGCACCTCATCGCCTATACGATGGTCGGCGTCGCCGACGACTTCCACCGCGTCAGCGAACAGGAGGTCATCAAGTTCTCGGCCGCCGGTTTCCGCGATTTCACCCGCATCGCGGCCAGCGATCCGACCATGTGGCGCGACGTCTTCCTCAACAACAAGACCGCGACGCTGGAAATCCTCGGCCGCTTCACCGAAGAGCTGTTCGCGCTGCAACGCGCCATCCGCACCGGCGACGGTGACGCGCTTTTCGATTATTTCACCCATACACGCGCCATCCGCCGTGGTATCATCGACGCGGGCCAGGATACCGATGCGCCCGATTTCGGACGGGGGAAGAAACACTGACCGGTCGCTTCGTCATCGCTCTCGCACTGTCGCTGACGGCGGCGTCCTCGGTGCTGGCCCAGGCGCCCGAGGCCTCGCTGCGCCCGGTGGCGCGGGCCGGGTCCGAGACCGCCGAACTGACGCCGGCGCCGGCGCCGGACCCCGCCCGCACCAGCGAGACCGGCACGTCAGGGCCGGACGAGCGCCCGCGCAAGGGCCTCTTCCAGGCCCTCAGGCCGAAGCCGCGCAGCTCCCGGGTGGCGGTCTTCGCCGGCAAGAAGAAACGCGAACTGGCGCGCGGCGCGGTCTGCGGCGATCTGGCGCTCCAGGGCGAGGTCGTGGGCCGGGTGCCGGGCCGGATCCAGGGCTGCGGCGTCGATGGCGCGGTCAAGCTGCGCTCGGTCTCGGGCATCCCGCTCAGCCAGCCGTCGGTGATGGACTGCACGACCGCCAAGGCGCTGAAGGCCTGGGTCGACAAGGGCCTGACCCCGGCCATCGGCCAGCGCGGCGGCGGCGTGGCGCGGATCAAGGTCGCGGCGCATTACATCTGCCGCACGCGCAACAACCAGAAAGGCGCCAAGATTTCCGAACACGGCCGCGGTCGCGCCATCGACATCGCCGGCTTCACCCTGGCCAACGGGCAGGAGATCACCGTGCTGGGCGACTGGGGCCGGGGCTGGCAGGGCAAGGCGCTGCGCGCGATGCACCAGCGCGCCTGCGGGCCCTTCGGCACGGTGCTGGGGCCGAATGCCGACCGCTTCCACCGCGATCACTTCCATTTCGACACGGCGCGCTATCGTTCGGGCTCCTATTGCAAGTGACCGGCTGGCGGAGGACCGGCCTGAAATGCCGCAAACGGCACGCCTGTCGCCGCAGCCGTCTGTCGCGCCCCGCGCCGATCCTCTATGCTCGGCCCTCGACACAAGGCGGAAGATACCCATGAGCCACGAAATCGCCCTGGCCTTTGCCCATCCCGACGCGCGCTCGCAGGCCACCGGCGGCGACCATCCGCTCGACCGGATTTCGCTGCGCGACCATATCGTCGAGGTCGAGATCGGCGCCTTCCAGAAGGAGCGCGGCACCACCCAGCGGATCTGCTTCAACGTGGTGGTCGAGGTCCGGCCGCGGACCGCCCGGGTCGATGACGATGTCGACCTGATCCTGTCCTACGACAAGGTGACCGAGGCGATCGCCGCCGAACTGGCGGCCGAACGGCTGAACCTGCTCGGAAACCCTGGCCGAACGCATCGCCGAGCGCATCCTGCTGGAACCCCAGGCCGTGAACGGGTCTTCGTGCGGGATCGAAAGCTCGACCGCGGGCCCGGCGCTGGGGGTCGAGATCGTGCGCGGCAAGGGCGATCCGCGGTCTTCTGCCGCCCTGCCCGAACCCGGCGAGGCGCCGCATCCGCAGGTGGTTTACCCGTCGAACGCCGCCATCGCCTCGCCGCGCCTGCCGGCCCTGGCTCGACCAGCTCGGTCCGGCCCTGCGCCGGTGCTGCTCTGCGTCGGGCCCTCCGACCTGCCGGCGCCGCAGACCGGTCACGCCATGACCCAGCGGCGGGTCGACCTGCTGGCCATCGAACAGAACGCCTGGATGCTCGCCGCCCGCGATCCGCGCTGTGTCGTGGTGAAACCCGGACCGAGCTCGACTGGGCGATGAAACACGGCCAGATCGCCCTGGCGCCCTCGAAGATCGTGCTCGACGCGGTCGAAGGCCCTCGGCCCGGGCGACGCCGGCGCTGGCGCTGTGGTTCGCGCGCGCGCGATGTGGGCCGGCGCCCCGCTGGCCATCGGCGAAACCCTGCCCGAGGCCGGCGGCGATCTGCCCTGCCGGGCGGGGCTCGACGCCGACCGGCTCTGGAGCGCTTGCCAAGCGACCGGCGATACCGCAAGGAACGGCCATGACCGCCTGCACCTACTACCGCCCTCGCACAGTTCGGGCCGCACCGCCCCGAGGACGCCCTGCCGCTGGCCGGCGGGCCGTGCTGGTTCACCCGGGCCGAGGTCATCACCTGCGCCGGCTGCGACCGCTCATCGCCGCGCGCGATATCCCGGCCCAGACCCTGGCCCGCCTGACCGAACCGCGCGCCGCCGTCGCCGGGGCTGGCAATGGACTGGCCCCGATCATGGGCATCCTCAACGTCACGCCCGACAGCTTCGACGGGGCGAGCACAACCGCCCGGCCCATGCCCTGCCCGCGCCCGGCGGATGGTGGCGGATGGCGTGCCGATATCGTCGATATCGGCGCGAGGCACCTGGCCTGGCGCCCACCGCGTCCCCGACGAGGCCGAGATCGCCCGCACCGAACCGGTGATCCGCGCGCTGAAATCGGCGGTCGACGTGGCGGTCTCACCGACACCCGCAAACGCACCGTGGCCGAGGAAGCCGTCGCGGCCGGGGCGGCGCTGGTCACCGACGTTTCGGGCCTGACCTCGACAAGGGCCTCGCCCCGTTCTGCGCCGAACGGGGCCTCGCCGTCTGCGTCATGCACGCCCAGGTGGCGATCCTGAAACCATGCAGGACGCGCCGCGCTACACGACGTGTTGCTGGACGTCTACGATTTCCTCGCCGCGCAGGTGGCCATGCTCGAACGGATCGGCCTGCCGCGCGACCGGACGATCGACCCTGGATCGCTTCGGCAAGACCATGGCCTATAACCTGGCGCTGCTGAATGGGATCAGCCTGTTCCATGGCCCGGTTGCGCGGTGCTGCTCGGCGCGCCTTCGCGCAAGGGCTTCATCGGCAGCCAGCCGCGCGCCCGAAGCCAAGGACCGCGCCCCGGGCTCGATCGCCGTGGGCTTGCCGCGTTGCGCAGGGGGTGCACATTCTGCGCGTCCATGACGTGGCCGAAACGGCGCAGGCGCTGGCGCCGGCAGGCCGTGGCAGGGGGCCAAGGGGGACAGTCATGACACGCAAGTTTTTCGGAACCGACGGGGTGGGGCACCGCCAACAGCTATCCCATGACCGCCGAGATGGCGCTCAGGATCGCGCCGCTGTCGGCCGCTATTTCCGCCGCGACGGATCGGTGGCGCATCGCGTGGTGATCGGCAAGGATACCCGCCTTCCGGGCTATATGTTCGAAAACGCGCTGACGGCGGGGCTGACCTCGACCGGCATGAACGGTGCTGCTGCTGGGCCCGGTGCCGACCCCGGCCGGCCTTCTGACGCCCTCGATGCGGGCCGCTGATCTGGGGGTGATGATCTCGGCCAGCCACAACCCGGCCTGCGACAACGGTATCAAGTTCTTCGGCCCGGATGGCTTCAAGCTTTCTGGATGAGGCCGAGCTTGAAATCGAAACACCGAAGCCGGGGTCGAGCCGGTGCCGCCGACAGCATCGGCCGGGCCAAGCGGATCGACGATGGCCGCTTCCGCTATGTCGAGCGGGTGAAATCGACCTTCCCGCAGGGGATGCGGCTCGACGGCATGAAGGTGGTGGTGGACTGCGCCAACGGCGCCGCCTATCGCGCCGCGCCAGGCGCTTGGGAACTGGGCGCCGAGGCTGTGCTGGTGGGCGTGCGTCGCCCGACGGCCGGCAGTCAACATCAACCTCGATTGCGGTTCGACCAAGCCGCAGGTCGCGGCCGAAACCGTGGTCAGCCATGGCGCCGATGTCGGCATCTGCCTCGACGGCGATGCCGACCGGGTGATCCTGATCGACGAAACCGGCCGCGTCGCCGATGGCGATCAGATCATGGCGCTGCTGGCGGCGCGCTGGGCGGCCGAGGACCGGCTGAAGGGCAATGCGCTGGTGGCGACGGTGATGTCGAATCTCGGGCTCGAGCGCTTCCTTCAGGGCCGTGGCGTGCGGCTGGAACGCACCGGCGTCGGCGACCGTTATGTCGTCGAGCGGATGCGCCAGGGCGGCTATAACCTGGGCGGCGAACAGTCGGGCCATATCGTGATGACCGACTATGCCACCACCGGCTGATGGCGGCGCTGCAGTTCCTCGGGCCGAAATGGTGCGCACCGGCCACCGCGCCTGGATCTCTGGTGCACAGTTCGACCGGCGCCGCAGCTTCTGAAGAACGTGCGCTTCGCTGCCGGCCAGACCCTGCTGGAGGCCGAGGCATGGCCAGTGGCCGCGATCATCGACGCGCGGCGCGGCTCGACGGCAAGGGCCGGCCCTGATCCGCAACCGGGGACCGAGCCGCTGATCCGCGTCAGCGGCCGAATGCGAGGACGAGGCGCTGCTGCTCCAGGTCGTCGACGGCATCGTGGCCGAAGTGGAGCCGCCGGCGCCACCTTGAGCGGGTCGGGCCCGCCGGGACCGGCAGGCCTGGGCCTACCCGCGCAGCTTGTGGTGCAACAGGATCGGCACCACCAGATCCTCATCCGTCAGATGCCGTGCCAGAAAGGCCTCGGCCGCGGGCCTCGTCATGGAAGCCCTGGCCTCCTCGGCCATGGCGCCGGGTCGAGATCGGCCAGCTGGATGATCCGGTTGGCCTTGCGGGTGAAACGATCCAGCAGCCCGTCCATCTCCAGATGATCGGTCTCCAGCATGTCCAGCCCGGTCTCGAACCGCGCGTCCGCCGCGTTCAGCTTCCGGGGAAGAAGCGTTGCGGCGATCCTCCCAGCTGTGATGGCCATGCAGGTTGCGCACCAGCGCGTCGCCATGACGCGCCAGCTGGCGGTAGCGCGCCGCGTCGATCTCGCCGTCGGCAAAGGCTTCGGTGTCTTCCCGGGTCACCTGGGCAAGGTTCCGGAACATGGTATGGGCCCCCATCCAGTTGGCGATGGAGGCGGCGAAGTTCGGGTGGCCCGGCCAGGTATCGCGCGGGTAATCCCGAAGGAGGGTCTGCATCTCATCCGGCAGCCCCTCTCTCACGTGAACAGCGAAGGTTGGTCATCGCTGCCATATGTTGACGATGTTACAGTGTAACAATTGCGCATTCCGGCCGGGGGCGCTGTGCGGGATCGCACAGGCCCGGCCAGGCCGGGGGCGCCCGTTGCGGCACTCGAATCGCAGGTCGCGCCGGCCAGGCAGAAAAGTCTTGAGGTTCGGTGAACCCCGCCGGCGCCCGGAACGCCACATCGCGTGCCAGACAGAAAGCAGCCGCGCGGCAGCCGGCGCGCAGACGGGCTCCGGATCTTAACCGTTGCTTGCATATTTGCCGGTTTCTGCGCTCCGAGATGGGGAAGGGGCCCTGAAATCAACGGCTTGGGCGTTGCGCGGCCGCCCTGCCCCCTGCGCATGGATTTTTCGCCGCTAACGCCTGGTTAACCGCGCCCGCCGAACAGCTGCCTCAGCGCGCCGTATTGGCTCAGCCCCACGCCCGACAGGATCAGCGCCATCGCTCCAGATCAGACTGCCCGGCAGCGGCTCGCCAGGAAGACGGCGCCGAACAGCACCGCGAACATCGGCACCAGGTAATTGGTGAGGCTCTCATGAACACCGGCCTCGGCACTGCGGATCGTCAGGATCCGCAGCAGGTTGGCCCCCGCCGCCGGCACCAGCCCCAGCAGCGCCAGGATCGCCAGCCCCTGCACCCTGGATTGCCCGGCGCGCCATGCAGCCAGCATCGCCACCGGCAGGACCAGCATCAGCCCGAACCCCAGCGTCGCAAAGGTCAGCCCGGAACGGGTCGACCGGCGGCAGCCGCCGGATCATGATCGAGTCGCGGCATAGCAGAACGCCGCCGACAGGGCAGGCCAGCCGCCCCCAGCCCTCCATCCCTCCGCCGCCCGATGCCGTCAACGCCTCCGGCCCGACCAGCAGGACCACGCCCCCGAAACCCAGCAGAAACCCCAGCACCCGGCGTAGCGTCATCTTCTCGCTCCGGCACCAGCAATATGCGCCAGCGGCAGCACGAACAGCGCCACGGTGGCCATGGAAATCCTGCGCGGGTGAAGGCCGAGGTCACGTATTGCTGCCCCCAGCTGAGCAGCATGAAGGGCATTGCCGAGGACAGCACGACACCACGATCAGCCGCGGCCAGTCGGTGCTGTCGCCGGTGAACATCCGCCCGCCTGCGCAGCCGCCACACGAGCAAGGTCAGCACCCCGGCAAAGCCGATCCGCGCGGCGGCCACCCAGAACGGCGGTCGTGCGCAGGGCCAGGTTCTGAAACAGGAAGGTGCCGCCCCAGACCAGACCCAACGTCAATATCATGAGCCAGCTTTTCGCCGTGATTTCAGTCTGTTCCATCGCATCCTCCCGAATGCAAAAGACCCCGGCGCCGGGCCGGGGTCAACGTAATCGCTTCGGTCTGAACCCAAGCATAAAGGTTGCGCCCAGGCCTCAGTTCTTCGACTTGCCGACCATCTTGCCGGCCGAGATCCACGGCATCATGGCGCGCAGCTTCTCGCCCACCTGCTCGATCTGATGCTCGTCGTTCAGGCGGCGGGTGCCCTTGAAGAACGGTTGCCCGACCGAGGCCTCCTGCATGAAGTCGCGCACGAACTTGCCGGCCCGGATGTCGGTCAGAACCTCCTTCATCCGCGCCTTTGGTCTCGTCATAGGGCAGGATCCGCGGGCCGCTGACATATTCGCCATATTCGGCCGTGTTCGAGATCGAATAGTCTATGTTGGCGATGCCGCCTTCATAGATCAGATCGACGATCAGCTTGACCTCGTGCAGGCATTCGAAATAGGCCATTTCCGGCGCATAGCCGGCCTCGACCAGGGTCTCGAAGCCCATCCGGATCAGCTCGACCAGACCGCCGCAGAGCACGGTCTGCTCGCCGAACAGGTCGGTCTCGCATTCCTCGCGGAAATTGGTCTCGATGATGCCCGAACGGCCGCCGCCGATGGCCGAGCAATAGCTCAGACCCAGCTCCAGCGCCTTGCCGGTGGCGTCGTTGTTCACGGCGACCAGGCAGGGCACGCCGCCGCCCTTCACATATTCGCCGCGCACGGTGTGGCCCGGGCCTTTCGGCGCCATCATGATGACGTCGACGCCGGGCTTCGGCTCGATCAGGCCGAAATGCACGTTCAGGCCGTGGGCAAAGGCGATGGCGGCACCTTCCTTCAGGTTGTCATGGACGTATTTCTTATAGGTTTCGGCCTGCAGCTCGTCGGGCATGGTGAACATGATCAGGTCGCACCAGGCGGCGGCTTCGGCGATGCCCATGACGGTCAGGCCTTCGGCTTCGGCCTTCTTGGCCGAGGCCGAGCCTTCGCGCAGCGCGACGACCAGGTTCTTGGCGCCGCTGTCGCGCAGGTTCAGCGCGTGGGCATGGCCCTGGCTGCCATAGCCCAGGATGGCCACTTTCTTGTCCTTGATCAGGTTGATGTCGCAATCGCGATCGTAATAGACGCGCATGTCGGGCGCTCCTTTCAATGGTTGTTCATGTCCTGCGGCGATCCTCTCCCCCAGGCGCTGAGGCCGCAGCATAGCGAGATTTCGTCGATGATATTTGCCTTGATTGTTGAGATTTGCGTCATTTCGAAATATTCATTCGTTGAATTTGCTGTTTTTCGGGTAAATCATGCTTGACGATCTCGACCGCCGCATCCTCCGCCATCTCCAGGCCGAGCCTGCGTTAACCAACAACGACCTCGCCGAGCGCTGTGGCCTGTCGGCGGCGGCCTGCTGGCGGCGGGTCGAGAAGATGCAATCGGCCGGTATCATCCTGGGCCAGGAAGCGGTGATCGACTGGGCGGCGCTGGGCTATTCGGTCGAGGTGTCGTTGCGCATGACGCTGGACAAGACCAATCCGCGCGCCTTCGACGAATTTCTGGCCGAGGCGCGGAAGGTCCCGGAAGTCCTTGAAATTCAAACCTTTCTTGGGAGGGTCGATGTGCGCCTTCTGGTCATCGCGCGGGATATGGCGCACTATCAGCAGGTCTATCGCGCCCGCATCCTCAGCCTGCCGCATATCGCCGATATCGAACCGCTGATGCATGTCGCGCGGATCAAGTCGGACGAGGTGCTGCCGGTATGATCGCGCTCGACGACACCGACCGCGCGATCCTGCGCACGCTGGCGCGCGACGCCACGCTGACCGCCGGCGCGCTGGGGTGCCGCCTGGCCGCCGCAACCGCAGACTTGGCGCCGCATCAACCGGTTGCAAGAGGCCGGCGTGCTGCGCGGCCGCCGCCTGCTTCTCGACCGCGACAAGCTGGGTTTCTGGGTGACGGTGTTCCTCGGGGTGAAGCTCGCCACCAAGGGCCGCGTCAGCCTCGAGGATTTCGAGCGCGCCGTCTCGGCCATCCCCGAGGTCCAGACGGTCGAGCATGTGCTGGGGCTCTGGCTATCGCCTTCGCATCGTGGCCCGCGACATCCCCGATTTCGAACGTATTTTACGCCGTAGATCTTGACCTTGCCCGGCGCGGGCGATGTTGAGGCCAATGTCCTTCTGAGCGAGGAGCGGCTGCAGGGCCCGATCGGCTGACCCGTCTCAGGCCGCGTCTCGGCCAGGTCTCAGGCCGATTTCAGCAGGGCCTCGGCCTCATAGGCCTTCAGCGTATAGCGGCTGACCGGGCCGGGGAAATCGCGGCTTTCGAGCTGGGGAAACAGCGCCACGATCTCGTCGCGTTCGTGGTTGGGCACCTGCTGCAGGGTCTGCCTGCCGGGGAACAGGCTTTCCGACGGGCAGGCCTCGGCAAAGACGATCTGATGGTCGTCCAGCAGGAAATGCCAGTATCTCCCACCACCCCGCCGGGCACGATGCGGATGGTGTTGTCATTGACCAGATATTTCGCCGCGACCAGCACCTGACCCTGCCCGAACAACAGCTCGGCCCGCGCCCCGGTCAGCATCATCGGTGGTTCTGCGACACCCACAGATCGCGCACATTGCCCAGCGTTCCGGCCTTGATCCGGATCGGGGCGTTGGGGCCGATGGCGGCGCTGCTGTGACCGCCGATCCAGCGGATCGTCTGCGGCCCGGCATCGAGCGTGTTGACCAGATCGCCGGCTTTCAGCGTTTCGATGGCCTGCGGTCCGGCCGGGGTTTCGATCAGCGTGCCGCGGGCAAAGCAGATCGATACCAAGGCGTTGAGATCAATTGGAAAATGCCATCGCCCTGCTCGTCGGGCGTGATGATGCCATCGCCGTTCAGGTCGACATCCTGGGTGGTCGAGATATGGAACGGCCCGGTGGTGTTGGCCATGATGCCGAAGATGTCGACCCCGGGGAACAGCGCCAGCTCGTCGAGGGTGGGCGCGCCGGGATCGGTCGAGGTCAGCCCCGAGGCATCGAATTCCAGATAGGTGTCGCCCATGTTGTTGCGCCCGAGATCGATATCGGCGCTGCCGGAATAGCTGTAGAGCGGGATGTCGTTGTAATAGTCCGACGCGTTGTCATAGACGGTCACCCCGGTGATAACCGTGTTGGCATTGAACGACCCGTCCGGGTTGGCATTCTCGACATGGAACACGACGATATCGTCGGCCTCGAACACCGTCTCGCCGTCATGCACCATATACTCGCCCCCGTGCGAGGCGTTGGTGTTGGTATGGGGGGAACCAAGAATACTAAAACCGTTCAACAACAGCGTTGTGTCAGCCGTTCACTCGGTTTGCCGGGTGCCCCGGTCTGATTGTTTCGCCTGCCTTTCCGGTATTTTAGCAGGTTTTTAACCTTTTGCAGTGACCTCGGCACCCGGCTTCTCGCCTTGTGGTAATTCTACCATCGATTTCGGTTGAAACCGCCGCGCTGGATGGGTGAGATGCGCGGGACCCGCATGAAGGAGGACCCGCTGATGTCTGCGCTGCTCGATACCGTCGATCCCGACGGGCTGTTGGAATTCTCGGTGGTCTTCACCGACCGGTCTCTGAACCATATGTCGCAGGCGTTTCAACAGGTTATGCGCGATATCTCGGAGATGCTGAAAGTGGTCTACAAGGCCGACGGCGTGGCCCTGGTGCCCGGTGGCGGCACCTATGGGATGGAAGCGGTGGCACGCCAGTTCGGCCACGATGCCCATGCCATGATCGTGCGCAACGGCTGGTTCTCCTATCGCTGGAGCCAGATCTTCGAGGCCGGCGATTTCGCCCGCGAGACCACGGTCTTCAAGGCCCGTCAGACCGGCAACGACGCCCGGGCGCCCCTCGCGCCGGCGCCGGTCGAGGAGGTGACGGCCGCGATCCGCGCGGCCAAGCCCGACGTGGTCTTTGCCCCGCATGTCGAGACCTCGGCCGGGCTGATCCTGCCCGACGACCTACATCGCCGCGCTGGCCGCTCGCGGCGCATGAGGTGGGGGCGCTGATGGTGCTCGACTGCATCGCCTCGGGCGCGGTCTGGGTCGACATGAAGGCCACGGGGGTCGACGTTCTGATCTCGGCGCCGCAGAAGGGTTGGTCGGCCTCGCCTTCGGCCGGGTTGGTGATGATGTCCGACAAGGCTTTGGCGCGGCTGGAAAAAACCACTTCGGATTCCTTCGCGCTCGACCTGAAGAAATGGCGCGCGATCATGAAGGCTTACGAGGATGGCGGCCATGCCTATCACGCCACCATGCCGACCGACGCGCTGCGCGCCTTCCGCGATACCATGGCCGAGACCCGCGATTACGGCTTCGACAAGCTGTCAGGCGCAATGGGCGCTGGGCAACGGCGTGCGGGCGCTGCTGGCCGAACGCGGGTGAAATCGGTCGCCGCCGAGGGCTTCGGCGCGCCGGGTGTGGTGGTCAGCTATACCGACGATCCGGGCGTGCAGAACGGCAGCAAATTCGCCGCGCTGGGCGTGCAGATCGCCGCCGGGGTGCCGCTGGCCTGCGACGAGCCCGAAGGTTCGGCGACCTTCCGGCTGGGGCTCTTCGGGCTCGACAAGCTCTATGACGTGCCGGCCACGATCGGGCGGCTGGAAGAGGCGCTGGACCAGGTCCTCTGAGCGGGGAAAGCGGCTTCAAGCCGCTTTCGCAACGCGCTTCAGCGTTCGGCGAGCCCTTTCGAAAGGCCTTACCCGCGCGCGCCGAGGCCGAGCTGCATCATCGTCTTGCGCACCGGGGCCAGCGAATAGATCGCGTTCAGCCCGGCGGCACGCAGGTCGCGCAGCGGGCGGGCCTCGATCATCGAGGCGCGGTTCAGAGAGGTCGATGCCCTTGACCCGGGCCAGCACCCTCCGGCATGGCGGCGGCGGTGATGGCTGTCGAGCATCGCGCGATCGCCCAGCCGCTCGGGCGCGGCCTGAGCCAGGTCGAGCAGCACCCGCATGTCGCCCAGCGACATGTTCAGCCCTGCGCCCCGATGGGCGGCACCACATGCGCGGCCTCGGCCACCAGCGCCAGGCGTTCGCCCGACATGCGGCTGGCGACCTGGCTGATGATCGGCCATTGGGTGCGGCGCGAGGCCAGCGTCAGCGGGCCGTAGAGCAGGCAGGAGCGGGCGTTCATCTCGGCCTCGAAGGCGGGCGCGTCGAGCGCGGCGAGGCGCTGGACCTCTGCCCCGCGCTCCATCCAGACCACGGCCGAGGACGGCATCCGCCCCAATCGGGCAGCGGCACCGTGAAGGGCCCGCCCGAGCGGTGGATCTCGGTCGAGACATTGCCGTGCGGGATCGGGTGGAGGTGCGGCGAGGCAGCGCCTTCTGGCCGTAACGCGTTGTTTTCACCGGGATACCGGCAGCCTCGCGCATGGGAGAGCTGCGCCCGTCGGCGGCGATGACCAGCTTCGCCCGCACGGTTTCCCCGTCGCTGAGGGTGACGCGCGCCTCGGACGCGCGGGTGAAGAGCGCGCGGTGCCGGTGCCGGGGCGGAAGTCGACATTGGCCATCTCCTCGAGCCGGGCGACCATTTCGCGGCGCAGGAGCCAGTTCGGCAGGTTCCAGCCGAAGGGTTTTTCGGAGATATCGGCGGCGTCGAAGTCCTTGGTGAGACGCGGCTCGGGGTGTTCCCGCGGCGTCGACGATGCGCATGGATCTGCAGGTCGGCGGCGTGGGGGCAAGGCGGCCCCACAGCCCGCGAAATCTGAGCAGTCCTCCTGCGCCGGCTGCAGGAAGGCGGTGGTGCGCAGGTCCGAGCCTTCGGCGTCGCGGTCGGTGATCGGAGGCGCCGGATCGACGCAGATCACGGAAAAGCCCGCGGTGCCGAAGATGGCCGCGGCGGTGAGCCCGGCGACTCCGCCGCCGGACACCAGGATGTCGATATCAGTGATGCTCGTACGGCGGCCCCTTTCGCGCGGCAGTTTACCGCCGCCGCGCGGAGAATGCCAAGACGGCATCCTGTCCTGATCGGGGCCGCTGAGGCTAGCCCTTGGCGACGGTGATCAGCAGCACATACATGATCGCGGTCACGGCCACGGCCGGGATATAGAGGCCCGGCACGCCGAAGACCCAGAACGAGGCGCCCCAGGCGACCAGCAGGACCAGAACGACGAGGATGATTTTCGCAGCCAGCGCGTTTTCGCTCTTGCTGTCGGTGGCGTGGTTGTCGGCGGGGGACATGGCAGGCCTTTCGGTTGGGGTGTCGGTCAGGGGCGTATGTAACATTCGGCTTTCTGAATGAACGGTGCAGATTGCCGCAGGCTGGCGCTTTGCCCGGTTGGAAAATGTCGAAATTTCAACCGGTCAGGCGGGCGATGAACGCGGCCAGGTCGGTGGTGTGGTGGTGGATGTGATCGGCCTCGTCCGGTTCGGGCGCGACATGAACGGTGCGCATCCCCAACGCGTGCGGCACGGCAAGGTTGCGGACGTCGTCCTCGAACATGGCGCCCCTGGTGGGGTCGAGCCCGTCGCGGGAAAACACGGTGTCGAAGGCACTGGGATGCGGCTTGGGATGGAAATCGGCATGTTCGACGCCATAGACCGCATCGAAGAGGCCCGACAGCCCGCGCGCGGCCAGCACCCGCTCGGCATAGGGCGCGCAGCCGTTGGTATAGACGATCTTGCGGCCGGGCAGCGCCTCGATCCCGCGGCGCAAGGCCGCGTCGGGTTCCAGATGGTCGAGCGAGATGTCGTGCACATCGGTCAGATAGGGGCCCGGGTCGACGCCATGTTCCTGCATCAGCCCGGCCAGCGTGGTGCCGTAGGTGGCCCAGTAATGCTTGCGCAGGTGGTTGGCGCGGGTCCGGTCCACGCCCAGCGTGTCCATGACATATTGCGTCATCTTCACCTCGATCTGGTCGAACAGGCGTGCCTGCGGCGGGTAAAGCGTGTTGTCCAGGTCGAAGACCCAGAAGGCGACGTGGTTGAACAGATCCTTCGGCATGGGGCGCAGGCTAGCCCCGCCTGCGACGGTGTGCAACGGCATACGGGGTTGAACGGGGGGGCATTTGCGGGTCTATTCGGGGGCGAGAGAGAGGGACCGACATGAGCGAGGCGAAACCGGCGCAGAAGGATGCCTATGGGCTGCTTCTGGAGGCCATCGACCTGGGCGAGTTCCGCCCCGGCGACCGGCTGGTCGAGAGCGATCTGGCCGAGAGGTTCGGGGTCAGCCGCACGCCGATCCGCGAGGCCCTGCAGCGGCTGGAGACGCAGGCCCTGCTGACCCGCGACGGGCGCAGCCTGATCGTGGCCTCGCTGGACCACAACCAGCTGGCCGAGCTTTACGTGGTGCGCTCGGAACTCGAGGGGCTGGCGGCGCGGCTGGCGGCGAAACACGCGACCGAGGAAGAGGTGCGCGTGCTGCGCGAGATGGTCGAGGAGGATCGCGGTCTGATCGGCGATCCCGAGGCGCTGGCGCGGGCCAATCGGCGGTTTCACCGGCAGTTGCACCTGGCGTCGCACAACCGGTTCCTGGTGCAGCAGCTGAACCTGGTGCATCAGTCGATGGCGCTGATGGCGACCACCTCGCTTGCCGTCGAGGGCCGCAGCGCAACCGCCCTGGCCGAGCATGACGCCATCGTCAGCGCGATCGAGGCCCATGACGAGGAGGCCGCGCAGGCGGCACTGAAAGAGCATATCTCACGGGCGTTCATGACCCGGCTGAAGCTCGACGCGGCTGGAGCGGAAGGCTAGCGGCCGGGCCTTGAGCGGCGGGGCCGGGGCGGCTGGCGCCGAACCCGGGCCGGTCGCAAGGGAATGGCCGTGCTGGGTCTTGTCCCAGTAGAACGGCATGGCGATCAGTTCGTACAGTGCCTTGTAGGCGGCGATGGCGCCCAGCGGATAGTAGAAATGCAGCGTCGGCACCCAGGGCAGCAGGTGGCGGTGGCGCGGGCCCGAGACGGCGGCGGCGTTGATCACGATGGTGATCACCTCGACCGACAGGAAGAGCAGGCCGAAATTCACCAGCCAGTCGCGCGGCAGGAGCGGGTCGAGCGGATGCGGCAGACCGAACAGCACCAGCCAGAACGACCACAGGAACGGCGCCAGCATGAACTGCGACAGGGCGGTGACGAAATGCGCCTGGAAGCCCCAGAATCTGCGATGCCCCATCTGGCAATAGAACTGCAATGGCCGCCGCATATGCACCAGATAGGTGACCATGTATCCCTTCAGCCAGCGCGAGCGTTGCCGCACCCAGGGCCAGAGCCGACAGTTGGCCTCTTCCCCGGTGGTGGTGGCGATGACCTCGGTCCTGAGCCCGTGGCGGGCCAGGCGGAAGCCCAGATCGGCGTCCTCGGTGACGTTATGGGCGTCCCAGCCGCCCATCGCTTCCAGCGCGTCGCGGCGGAAGAAGCAGGTGGTGCCGCCCAGCGGAATGGCCAGGCCCAGCCGTGCCATGCCGGGCAGGATCAGCCGGAACCAGGCGGCATATTCGACGGTGAAACAGCGCGCCAGCCAGTTCTGGCGGCTGTTGTAATAGTCCAGAACCCCTTGCAGGCAGGCGGTTTCTTCCGGCAGTTCGGCAAAGCGTTCGACCACGCGGGTGATCTGTTCGGGCTCGGGCGCGTCTTCGGCATCCCAGATGCCGACGATGTCGCCGTCGCAGAAGTCGAGCGCATAGTTCATCGCCCGTGGCTTGGTCTTTGGGTTGCCTTCCGGCACCTCGACCACGCGCATCCAGGGCGGCAGGGTGCAGTCGGCGACGGTCTGGCGGGTCAGGGTGTCGTTCTCTTCCAGCACCAGCACGATATCGAGCAGCGGCTTGGGATAGGTCAGGCGGCTGAGCCGGGCGATCAGGTGGCGGGCGATCTCGGTCTCCTTGAAGAGCGGCACCAGGACCGAGACCCGGGGCAGGATCAGGTTTTCCGAGGGCTCGGCGGCGACGGGGGCAGGATCCGGGTCGGACATGCGGGCGATGAAGGCCGAGAGGCGCAGGCCGGCGGCGACGATCAGGGTGAAGGCCGCCCAGAGCGCCAGCGCCGCGAAGACCAGCACCGGCTGCCACAGCGTGATGCCCAGAAGCGCGCCCAGGGCGCAGAGCGTGAGCGTCAGCCGGCGGCGCTGGGTCGCCCCCCAGGTGCGGCAGCTTTCACCCGCCGGCACCCGGGCCGAGGCCTGGGCCGTCAGCGTGTCGCGGTGCAGCCGGGCCAGTGCCGCCTGGATCTCGCTGGCCGAGGCGAAGACCAGTTCGGCCACCGGAGCTTCGTCGCCCAGGATGCTGAGAACATGGGTAAAATCCTCGACCCGGGAGGCGGCGATCTGGAGCGTGCCATCGGCCCGGCGCCAGGGCAGGACGGAGTGGTTGAGACAGAGCCTGAGCGGGATCAGATCGGCAAGGTCGGGATCGGGCGGCGCGCTGGCCGGATCGACCCGCGGCACGCCGTGGAAGCGGGCCAGTGCCGTGGCCATGTCGGCGGCGCGGATCAGCCCCTCCGAGATGAGGATACGGTCGAGCGAGCTGCGCGAGCGCGCCTGGATATTGCGGGCTTCGAGCAGGTCGCGGGCCGAGACGAGCCCGGCCTTGAGGAGAAACCTGCTGAAATCGTCACCAGGACGCTCCAGCCCCGGCAGATGCCGAACCTGATGCATTGTCTATCCTAACCCTTGTCACGCCTGTTTGCCGGCGTTGTCCCAAGGATCAGGATGCGATTTTTCGCGTTAATTTTCGGTTAAAACCCGTTGAATTTTAGGGGTCTTCCGGCGCGAACAGGTTAACGCGCCGTTAACGCTTGGGGCCTCGGACAGGCATGTTCCCGCTTTGGACCCGCAGTTATCCACGGGCTTGCCAGACTTATCCCGACTTATCCCGGATTTATCCGGCGCGTTTTGCCATCTCGGCCGCGAATCGCTCGAACAGATAGAAGCTGTCCTGCGGGCCGGGGCTGGCCTCGGGGTGGTATTGCACCGACCAGACGGGGCGGTCGGCCATGGCGATGCCACAGTTGCTACCGTCGAAAAGTGAAACATGGGTTTCCTTGACGCCCGCCGGCAGGGTCTGGCTGTCGACGGCGAAGCCGTGGTTCATCGAGGTGATCTCGACCTTGCCGGTGTCGAGGTCCTTGACCGGGTGGTTGGCGCCGTGGTGGCCGTGGTTCATCTTGATGGTCCGGGCGCCCAGCGCCAGGGCCAGCATCTGGTGGCCGAGGCAGATGCCGAAGAGCGGCAGGTCGGTGGTGTCGAGGATCTGGCGGATCATCGGCACGGCATAGGCGCCGGTCGCCTCGGGGTCGCCGGGGCCGTTCGACAGGAAGACACCGTCGGGGTTATGCGCCAGAACGTCTTCGGCGGTGGCGGTGGCGGGCAGGACGGTGACGTCGCAGCCGACCGAGGCGAGGCAGCGCAGGATGTTGCGCTTGGCGCCGTAATCGACCGCCACGACCTTGAATTTCGGAGCCTCCTGCCGGGGATAGCCATCGGGCCAGGCCCAGCGCATCTCGTCCCAGCGATAGCTTTGGGCGCAGGTCACGTCCTTGGCCAGATCGAGCCCGACCAGGCCGGAGAAGCCGCGCGCCTCGGCCACCAGCGCGGCGATGTCGAACTGGCCTTCCGGATCATGCGCCAGCGCCACATGCGGCGCGCCCGACTGGCGGATGGCGCGGGTCAGCCGCCTTGTGTCGATGCCGCCGATGGCGATCCGGCCGCGCGCCTTGAGCCAGCCGGCCAGCGGCTCGGCCGCGCGCCAGTTCGACGGCTCGGTCGGGTCCCATTTCACCACCATGCCACGCGCCACCGGATCGCCGGTTTCGTCGTCGTCGGGGTTGACGCCGACATTGCCGACATGGGGGAAGGTGAAGGTGACGACCTGGCCGGCATAGGAGGGATCGGTCATGATCTCCTGATAGCCGGTCATGGCGGTGTTGAAGCACAGTTCCGCCGTGGTCAGGCCGGTGGCGCCGAAGCCCTTGCCATAGAACAGCGTGCCGTCGGCCAGCGCCAGGCAGGCGGTGGGGTGCGATGGGGTATCGAGCGGCATGGGCGGTCTCCGGGGCTGGGGGCGGGCAAATTGTCGCTTAACTAAGGCCGGGGCGGGGGCGGGTCAAGGCCAGATCGGCCCAGCAAAACAAGGCCCGCGCCGGGGCGGCGGCGGGGCCCGGAAAACTTGCATATGGCAGCGCTAACCGTTATGGACGGGGGTTCATGCGAGCCATGGGGATGGGAACATGGAACTGAGAGACCGAGTATCCGCCGCGCTGAAGCAGGCGATGAAGGACAAGGCGGCCGAGCGGCTGTCGACCCTGCGCCTGATCAATGCCGCGATCAAGGACCGCGATATCGCCGTCCGCGGCGAGGGCCGCGACGACGGGGTCGGCGATGCGGAGGTGCTGGCCATCCTGGGCAAGATGGTGAAGCAGCGCCAGGAAAGCGCGCGCGCCTATGAAGAGGGCAGCCGGCTGGACCTGGCCGAGCGCGAGCTGGCCGAGATCAAGGTGATCGAGGAATTCCTGCCCCGCCAGCTGAGCGAGGCCGAGGTCGAGGCGGCGGTGGCCGAGGCGATCGCCGAGACCGAGGCGGGCTCGATCCGCGACATGGGCAAGGTGATGGGGGCGCTGAAGGCGCGCTTCACCGGGCAGATGGATTTCGGCGCCGTCGGGGCGATGATCAAGGACCGGCTGAGCAGCTGATGGTCGACAGGAAGGGTGGGTGACCCACCCACCCGGGTGACGTTCGGCCGGGTCGGGATGGTGGGTTGGCACCCACCCTACGGATCGGGTTAACGGCGGCGTGCGGTGGCAAATCGGCTGTCTGCCCACCGGCTGCGATCCGTCTGGCGCGCGTCGGGCGTCTTTTCTGAACAAGTGGTGAATGAACGCGGCGTGCGGTGGGCCCGTGCGCCGGCTGCGCACGTTGCCGTTGCGTGCGCCGGCTGCGCACGCTGCCGTTGCGCGCGGCGGCGGGGCACCGTCACGGTGGTCTCAGCCGGCGTTAACCGATCGTTGATACTTCCCTTGCCTGCCCGGGTGCGAGGCCTGCGGCGCGGACAACTCTCACTGAGCAACCAGCGTCCCGGGATGGCGGCTGCCGCCCCCTGGGGATGTGGAAAGGGATCTGGATGAACAAGGCAATTACCGATGGCGTGGTCTTCATGCCGCCGCCCTTCGCGAACGGGCTGGACGTGTGGTCGAGCGGCGACGGCACGCCGGGGTCGGACACCTATGACAATGCCGTCAACGCCGCCTTCGTGCCGGCCGACCAGGATTTCGCCGGCTGTCTGGAGCTGCAGAAGGTCGATAGCACGCAGAAGCTGCGTTACATGGGCGAGACGCCGCTCTTGCCGGGCACCTATCTGCGCGTCACCGCGCGGGTGAAGGCGGTGAGCGGCAACCTGCCCAATGTGCGCATCGCCGGTTGGGCGGGCGGTGCCGGCGGCGTGCATGTCGCCGGCCTGGTCGAGGTCGGCCCCGCGACCACGCTGACGCAATACGGCGAGATCGTCGAGGTCAGCGCCATCGTCGGGCCGGGCAACCGCGGCGGGGTCGACATGTTCTGGGGCCGCGAGCCCATTTTCGGCCATTTCGGGCTGGACCTGACCGGGCCGTCGGGCGGGGTGGTGCGGATCGACGATATCGTCATCGAGGACATCACCAGCGCCTTCCTGCGCGATCTGATGGGTTGGGTCGACGTGCGCGACTATGGCGCAATCGGTGACGGCGTGACCGACGATCTGGCGGCCTTCGAGGCGGCCGATGCCGATGCCGCGGGGCGCAAGGTGCTGGTTTCGGCCGGGACCTATTACCTGAGCGACAACATGACCTTCGAGAACGAGGTCGAGTTCGAG
>JAWKXE010000048.1:0-24328 GCA_041397165.1 Paracoccaceae bacterium
GCCCAACTATCACATGGGCATGGACTTCCTGGTGCTCAGCTTCGTCGTCGTCGTCGTGGGCGGCATGGGCAGCCTGCCCGGCGCCGTCGCCGCCGGCTTCCTGCTGGGCGTGCTGGAAAGCCTGGCCTCGTGGTCGCCGGTGAAGAACTTCTTCGAAAACTACCTGTTCCTGCCCTCGATCGACCAGATCGTGATCTATCTGGTGGCAATTATCATCCTGCTTACCCGGCCGCGCGGCCTGATGGGCAAAAAAGGCGTGATGGAGGACTAATCCCATGTTCGGTCTCAACAAGCACGACACCGCGCTGCTGATCTTCGCCACCGCTTTCATGATGCTGGCGCCGTTCATCTTCAACCTGTTCCCGGCCGACTCGGCGCTCGGGTTCTTCAACGGCGGCTATCCCGACCTGATGCAGCGGTTCGCGATCTTCGCCATCTTCGCCATCGGCTTCAACATCCTCTTCGGCCTGACCGGATACCTCTCCTTCGGTCACGCCGCCTTCCTCGGCGTCGGCTCCTATGCCGCCGTGTGGATGTTCAAGCTCCTGAACTACAACATCGTGCCGGCGATCATCCTGTCGATCATCGTCGCGGGGCTCTTCTCGGTGGTGATCGGCTATATCTCGCTGCGGCGCTCGGGCATCTATTTCTCGATCCTGACGCTGGCCTTCGCCGAGATGTCCTACAGGCTGGCCTATTCGGTGATGACGCCGCTGACCAATGGCGAAACCGGTCAGCAGGTCTATACCGACGACCCGCAATACCTCTTGGGCAACGGGCCGACCGTGCCGCATCTCTTCGGGCTGGAAATGCGCTCGAAGGCGGAGCTGGCGCTGGGCCCGTGGGAGTTTACCTTCCCGGTCGGATACTATGTCTGCGCCATCCTGATGCTGCTCAGCTTCTATCTCTCGATCCGCATCTTCCGCTCGCCCTTCGGCATGATGCTGCGCGCGATCAAGTCGAACCAGACCCGGATGTCCTATACCGGCCTCAACCCCAAGCCCTATACCCTGGCGGCCTTCGTCATCTCGGGCATGTATGCCGGTCTGGCCGGCGGCCTTCTGGCGGCGATGGACCCGCTGGCAGGCGCCGAGCGGATGCAGTGGACCGCCTCGGGCGAGGTGGTGATCATGACCATCCTCGGCGGCGCCGGCACGCTGATCGGCCCGATCCTGGGCGCGGGCACCATCAAGTATCTCGAGAACGTCTTCTCGAAGATGAACGAAAGCCTGCTGATGGACTGGTTCTCGTTCCTGCCGCATTGGCTGCAAGAGGCGCTGGTCTGGCTGATCTCGCGCTTCACCGGCGAAGGCTGGCACCTGACGCTGGGCACCATCTTCATGCTGGTCATCATCTTCCTGCCCGGCGGGCTGGTCGAAGGCGGTCAGAAGATCGCCCGGCGCTTCCGCGGCAAGAAATCCGGCGCCGGTGACAAGGCCGCCCAGTCCACCCCCGCAGAGTAAGGAGACGCTTCCATGGGAATTCTTGAAGTCAAGAACGTCAACAAGCGCTTCGGCGGGCTCCAGGCGCTGGGCAACGTGAACCTCAGCGTGGCGGAAAACACCTGCCACGCGATCATCGGCCCCAACGGCGCCGGCAAGTCCACCCTGCTCAACTGCTTCGTGGGCAAGCTGATCCCCGATACCGGCTCGGTCATGTTCGACGGCCAGTCGGTGCTGGGCCGCACGCCCTACGAGATCAACCAGATGGGCATTTCCCGCGTGTTCCAGACGCCCGAGATCTTCGGCGACCTGACGGTGCTGGAAAACATGATGATCGCCTGTTTCGCCAAGCGCGACGGTGCCTTCCGGATGCACGCGATCGAGCACATGATGAACGAACGCGACATCGTCGAGAAGGCGCTTCACATGCTCGAGGAAATGGGCATGGCCGATGCCCGCGGCGACCATTCCGCCTCGATGTCGCGCGGCAACAAACGCCGGCTCGAAATTGCCATGTGCCTGGCCCAGGACCCGCGCCTGCTGCTTCTGGACGAACCCACCGCCGGCATGGCGCGGGCCGATACCAACAACACCATCGACCTACTGAAACAGATCAAGGACGAGCGCGACATCACCATCGCCATCATCGAACACGACATGCATGTGGTGTTCAGCCTGGCCGACCGGATCACCGTGCTGGCCCAGGGCACGCCCCTGGTCGAGGACGACCCGGAAAACATCAAGGGCAACCCCAAGGTGCGCGAAGCGTATCTCGGCGAAGCCGCGTAACGGAGGGGGATCAGATGAACGTCAAACCCGACTTCTCCAAGGGCCATAACCTGGCCGAAACCGCCCCGGCCTTCCTGTCGGTCTGGGAAATGCAGTCCTATTACGGCGAAAGCTATATCGTGCAGGGGATTTCCTTCAACGTGCACGAGGGCGAAATCCTGGCCCTGCTGGGCCGCAACGGCGCCGGCAAGACCACCACGCTGCGCTCGATCGCCCGGATGGACAGCCCCCAGGTCATGCATGGCGAGATCTGGCTGGATCACAAGCCGCTGCACAACATGACCTCGTATCAGGCGTCGCAGGCCGGCATCGCCCTGGTCCCCGAGGACCGCTGCATCATCCCCGGCCTGACGGTCGAGGAGAACCTGCAGCTGGCCCAGATCGCCCCGCCCATCGGCTGGTCGATCCAGCGCATCTACGAGCTGTTCCCGCGCCTCGGCGAACGCCGCAAGCAGGAAGGCGTGACGCTGTCGGGCGGCGAACAGCAGATGCTGGCCATCGGCCGGGCCCTGGCGCGCGACATCAAGGTCCTGCTGCTGGACGAGCCTTACGAAGGCCTCGCCCCCGTCATCGTCGACGAGATCGAAAAGACCCTGCGCATCATCAAGGAGCAGGGCATCACCACCATCATCGTCGAACAGAACGCCGTGCGCGCGCTGCAACTGGCCGACCGTGCCGTGATCCTCGATACCGGCGGTATCGTGTTCGACGGCTCGGCCGCGGAAGTCCTTGAAAACGAGGAACTGCGCGCAGAGTATCTGGCGATCTGACGCCAGATCGCCCGCCTTTCTTCCCAGTTGCTTGCAGAAAGGCGGGCACCCTACCATTCTAAGGCCCGGAACTGCACCAAGAGGAAGGCTCGTCATGTCCGAGATCAAAACCTACCCGCCCTCGCCCGACTTCGTCGCCAATGCCCTGATCGACGGCCAGCAATACGAAGAGATGTATGCCGCCTCGATCAGCGATCCGGAGAGCTTCTGGAAAGAGCAGATGACCCGGCTGAGCTGGACCAAGACGCCGACCAAGATCAAGAACACCTCCTTCGCCTATCCCGATGTCTCGATCAAATGGTTCGAGGATGGCGAGCTGAACGTCGCCGCCAACTGCATCGACCGCCATCTCGACACCCGCGCCGACCAGACCGCAATCATCTGGGAGGCCGACGATCCGGCGCTGTCCAAGCACATCACCTATCTCGAACTGTCCGAGCAGGTCTCGAAGCTGGCCAATGTCTACAAGGAACTGGGCATCGGCAAGGGCGACCGCGTCGTCCTCTACATGCCGATGATCCCCGAGGCCGCCTATGCCATGCTGGCCTGCGCCCGGATCGGCGCCATCCATTCCATCGTCTTCGCCGGGTTCAGCCCCGAGGCGCTGGCCGCCCGCGTCAAGGGCTGCGAGGCCGCCATCATCGTCACCTCCGACGAGGCCCCGCGCGGCGGCCGCAACACGCCTCTGAAGGCCAATGTCGACAAGGCGCTGGCGATCAGCGGCGACACCAAGGTGCTGGTGGTCGAGCGCACCGGCGCCGATGTGCCGATGACCGAGGGCCGCGATTTCGCCTATCACACGCTGATGGCCCACGCCTCGGCCGATTGCCCGCCCGAGCCGATGAACGCCGAAGACCCGCTCTTCATCCTCTACACCTCGGGCTCCACCGGCGCCCCCAAGGGCGTGCAGCACACCACCGGCGGCTATCTGCTCTGGGCCTCGATGACGCATCAATACGTCTTCGACTATCACGACGGCGATGTCTTCTGGTGCACCGCCGACGTGGGCTGGGTCACCGGCCACAGCTATATCGTCTATGGCCCGCTGGCCAATGGCGCCACCACGCTGATGTTCGAAGGCGTGCCCACCTATCCGGATGTCGGCCGCTTCTGGGCGGTCTGCGAAAAGCACAAGGTGAACCAGTTCTACACCGCCCCCACCGCCATCCGCGCGTTGATGGCGCACGGGCCGGAACCGGTCGAGAAATACGACCTTTCCGCGCTGAAGGTGCTGGGCACCGTGGGCGAACCGATCAACCCCGAGGCCTGGAACTGGTATAACGAGGTGGTGGGCAAGGGCAGCCGCCCGATCGTCGATACCTGGTGGCAGACCGAAACCGGCGGCCACCTGCTGACGCCGATCCCCGGCGCGATCCCGACGAAGCCCGGCTCGGCCACCCTGCCCTTCTTCGGGGTGCAGCCGGTCATCCTCGACGCCACCACCGGCGCCGAGATCCATGAGACCGAAGCCGAAGGCGTGCTCTGCATGAAAGACAGCTGGCCCGGCCAGATGCGCACCGTCTATGGCGACCATGACCGTTTCGTGAAGACCTACTTCGCCGATTACAAGGGCTACTACTTCTCGGGCGACGGCTGCCGCCGCGATGCCGACGGCTATTACTGGATCACCGGGCGCGTGGATGACGTGATCAACGTCTCGGGCCACCGCATGGGCACCGCCGAGGTCGAAAGCGCCCTCGTCGCCCACCCCGCCGTGTCCGAGGCCGCCGTGGTCGGCTTCCCGCACGACATCAAGGGCCAGGGCATCTATTGCTATGTCACCCTGATGGACGGCGAGGAATATACCGACGAGCTGAAGGTCGAACTGCGCAACTGGGTCCGCAAGGAGATCGGCCCCATCGCATCGCCCGACGCGATCCAGTGGGCCCCCGGCCTGCCCAAGACCCGTTCGGGCAAGATCATGCGCCGCATCCTGCGCAAGATCGCCGAGAACGACTTCGGCGCCCTGGGCGACACCTCGACGCTGGCCGATCCTTCCGTGGTCGAGGATCTGATCGACAACCGCGTCTCGTAGGGTGGGTGCCAACCCACCACACCGTTCTAGCATCGCAAACCCCGCCGAAATCGGCGGGGTTTCGCTTTCGTCACCGGCAAGAACCCGCCGCCTGGACGGCCGTCACGGGAAAACCGCTTTCCACTGGCCGCCCGCCCCCTATCTTGACGGCAACACAATCGGAGACTTGAAATGAAAACCAAACTTCTCCCCCTTGCCCTGATCGGCTCCATGGCGCTGAGCGCCTGCATGGAGATGACCCCGAGCGAGAAGAACGAACTGGGCGGCGCCCTGGCCGGTGCCGCGGTCGGCGTGATCACCGCCAAGGCGCTGGGCGCCAACTCGAACTGGACCATCATCACCGCGCTGGCCGGTGCCGCCGCCGGTTCCATGGTGGCCAAGAACGCAAAGACCAACGAATGCGCCTATGCCCGGGGTGATGGCACCTATTACACCGCCCCCTGCCCCTGATCCGACGGCCCCCTTCGGGGTCCCTCCACGGCGGGCGCGCCCAGGGTTCTCTCCCCCGGGCGCGCCCGTGTCCGTTAAAACTCTCCTAAAATCGGCCGCGTCCGGCGCGGGGACATTAACCTCCCCCTAACGTTTTGGCGTCATTCTCGTATGCGGTGGGGGCTCCGTGTGAAGGAGCCAAAGGGATGTCTCCAATCGAGGCTACAGGCGCATCCGCTTTAGCGCGGGGGTCGCCGCACAACGCGCAAGCCGGCGGATTCTCTGCCCGTTCGGGCGCGGACAAGGCGCAATCCATTCAGGGTCATGCCACGGCCGCGGCCGCGGCCCCGGTCGAAACCGCCCAGGCCGTCGTCCAGGCGCAAGCGGCGCAATCGGCGCGGCTGCGCAGCGAACAGCGGCCCGCCGCCGACATCGCCACGCAGGCGGCCCGTGCGCCCGCTCGGGCAACGGCCGCGCCGCTGACCAAGCCGATGACCGCCGTTCTCCTGCACGAATTGCGCCTGCAACAGGAACTCGCATCGGTGCAGGAAGAGAAAGAGAAGAAATCTCTCTGATACGGCGTTGCCCGCGTTTCGACCTGGAAACGCTTCAATCCGCCGAATCCTCCGGCGGGCCACCGCGCGGCGCGGGTCGCTGATCCGGTTCGTCCGGCGCCCGTTCTTTGCTGCCTCAAGGGCGCCGGGCGCGCCGGCAGGCCGCACGCGCGGTGGCGCTTTGCCTTCGCGGCCCGGCCCCCGGCCTATTGCGCCGTCCAGCCGCCGTCGACCGGGATCACCGTGCCGGTGATGTTATGCGCGATCGGCGCGCACAGCCACAAGGCCAAGGCCCCGATCTCGGCCGGATCGCTGGTCCGCTTGCTGGGCTGCTTCTCGCTCAGCAGATCGGCAATCCCCTTGTCGCGGTCGCCGCCGAACCGGGCCGCCCGCTCCTCGACCTGCGGCCCGATGATCGCCGTTTCGGTCCAGCCCGGGGCGATGCAGTTCACCGTCACCCCGCCCGAGGCCTTGCTCCCCGCATCGGCATATTCCAGCGCCGCGACCTTGCTCATCCCGACCAGCCCGAATTTCGACGCCACATAGGGCACCTTCGCCTTCGACGCCACGATCCCGTGCACCGAGGCGATGTTCACCACCCGCCCAAAGCCGCGTTTCGCCATCCCCGGCAGGATCGCGTGCATGGTGTGATAGGCCGCCGACAGGTTCACCGCGATGATGCTGTCCCAGATGTCGCGGCTCACCTCCGCAAGCAACGCGGTGCGCTGGATGCCCGCATTGTTGACCAGAATATCGACCGGCCCCCAGGCCTCGACCTCGGCCAGCATCGCCTCGATGGCGTCCAGATCGCGCATGTCGGCCGGGAAGAACCGCGCCTCGGCCGCCCCCTTCGCCTCCAGCGCGCGGCAGACCTCGGCCGCCTCGTCCGGCGTGGCCAGCCCATGCACCGCCAGGCGCGCGCCCGCGCCCGCGAAGGCCTCGGCCACCGCCAGCCCGATCCCCTGGACCGACCCCGTCACCAGGGCGCATTTGCCGCTCAAGTCAGTCATCTCCCATCTCCTCCAACAGTCTCCGCAGCTCGGTCTTCAACACCTTGCCGTAATTGTTCTTCGGCAGTTCGGGCAGCGCGTAATAGGCCTTGGGCCGCTTGAACCGCGCGATATTCTCCAGGCAATGCGCGTCCAGTGCCGCCCTGTCCAACGCCTTGCCCGCGCGCATCACCACGAAGGCCACCACGTCCTCGCCCCATTCGGGATGCGGCCGGCCCACCACGCTGACCTCGCTCACATCCGCCTGCTCCAGCAGCACCTCTTCCACCTCGCGCGGATAGATGTTGGTCCCGCCCGAGATGATCATGTCCTTCGAGCGGTCCCGCATGGTGACATAGCCATCGGCATCCATGCTGCCGACGTCGCCGGTCATCAGCCAGCCGTCCACCACGGTCTTGGCCGTGGCCTCGGGGTTCTCCCAGTAGCCCGCCATCACCACATCGCCGCGCACCATGATCTCGCCCGGCTGATCCGGCGCCACCGGCCGCCCTTCGGCATCGCCGATCTGCACCTCGACCGCCGATTGCGCCCGCCCGACCGAGCCCAGCCTCTCGCGCCAGCGCGGATGGGACCGGTCGCTCACATCCGCGCGGCTCAGCGCGGTGATCGCCATCGGGCATTCGCCCTGGCCATAGATCTGCACGAAGATATCCCCGAACCAGCAAACCGCCTCGACGATATCGGCCAGATACATCGGCCCGCCGCCATAGACGATGGTGCGCAGCCCCTCGCCCTTGCGGCCGGCCTCCTTGGCCGCATCGGTCATCCGCTTCACCATCGTCGGTGCCGCGAACATGTGGACCCGGCCGAAATGCGCGGCCAGATCGAAGATCTCGGTCTCGTCGAAGCCGCCCGAGGCCGGGCAGACATGCCGCGCGCCGACCATGACATGCATCAGGTTGTAGATCCCCGCCCCATGGCTCAGAGGCGCGGCATAAAGCGCGGTGTCCTCCGGGGTCACCTGATCGACATCGACGAAATAGCTCAGCGCCATGTTGGTCAGCATCCGGTGGCTGATCATCACCCCCTTGGGCCGCCCGGTGGTTCCGGACGTATAGAACAGCCAGGCCAGGTCCTCGGCCGCGCGGCCGACCGGCTGGGCCAACGGGGCGGCGCCGGTCACCGCGTCCCAGGCGGCGCTGCCGGTCACCACCACCTCGCCTTCGGGGCCGGCCTCGGCCAGCGCCTCTCCCAGGCCGGGCGAGGCAAAGCTCAGCTTCGCGCCGGCATTGCCGACGATCCAGGCCGCCTCGCGCCCGTGCAGCTTGGCATTGATCGGCACCGCCACGGCCCCGGCCAGCCAGATGCCGTATTGCACCGGCAGGTAATCCGGCACGTTCTTCATGAAGATGCCGACCCGGTCGCCGGGCCCCACACCGCGCGCGGCCAGCCCCCCGGCCACCCGCAGGGCGCGGTCGTAGAAGCCCGCGTAATCCGCCACCATCTCCCGGCCCAGGAACAGCGCCGGTCGCTCTCCCGCCACCTGTGCCATCCGTTCAAGCCACAGCGCGATGTTCATCGCCCGTCCCTCCCCTCTGAAATCGGCGCCATCAAACCACCGCGCCGCGCCGCCGTCCATTACGCAGAAATACGCGGCCCCCCCTTGGCAGACCGGCCGAACCGGCCTTAGATCGTCGCATGAGCTTGCCCGACACCGCCTTCCTGCACGCCCCGATCGGCCTGGCCGTGCTGGAAAACCGTGTGATCCAGGCCTGCAACCTGGCCTTCGCCGAAACCTTCCAGGGCCAGCCTGCCGATTTCAACGGCACCCGCACCGCCGCGCTCTACCCCTCCGAGGCCGAGTTCGAATCCATCGGCGCGCGCGGGCTGAAGGCGATGCGCGAGACCGGCCGCTATGACGACGAACGCATCATGCGCCGCCGCTCAGGCGAACTGTTCTGGTGCCGGGTGCGCGGGCAGTCGCTCAGCCCCGACGATCCCTTCGCGCGCGGCGTCTGGTCCTTCGCCGACCTGTCCGAGGACCGCCCCATCGTCGCCCTCACCCCGCGCGAGCGCGATGTCGCCATCCTGACCGCGCGCGGGCTCAGCGCGAAGGAGATCGGCCGCGACCTCGGCCTCAGCTTTCGCACGGTCGAGGTCTACCGCGCCCGGCTGCTGCAGAAGTTCGGCGCCCGCAAGCTGCCCGAACTGGTCGCCAAACTGACGGGAATGCCGCTCTGAGCCGCTTTTTCCCCTCGCAATCGCGCGCCCGCGGCCCCACCTATCCCCCAGCGATCGCCGCTTTTCACACCGAAACCCTTGCCCTATAAGGCGGCAGGGACTATGCGCCCGGCGGACCCGGCCCGAACCGGTGCCCCGACCGGCCAAGCAAACGGCCAAGAAACGGCCCGAGAACCGGCCCGCGCTGCCGAGGAACAAGTCGAGGACGACAATGAGCAAGAAGAACGAAACCACCGAGTCCGATGTGGCCTTCATCCAGGCCCTGGCCGAGCTTCTCAACGAAAACGACCTGACCGAGCTGACGGTCAAACGCGAATACGGCGATCACGACAGCCTGAACGTGCGCGTCAGCCGCCGGACCGAGGTGGTCACCCAGATCGCCGCCGCCCCCGCCGCAATGGCGCCCATGGCCGCCGCCGCCCCCAGCGCCCCGGCCGCCGCCGCCGCCGGCCGCCGAAGACCCCGCCAGCCATCCCGGCGCCGTCACCTCGCCCATGGTCGGCACCGTCTATCTCCAGCCCGAGCCCAGCGCGCCCGCCTTCATCTCGGTCGGCAGCACCGTGGCCGAAGGCGACACCCTGCTGATCGTCGAGGCGATGAAGACCATGAACCACATCCCGGCGCCGAAATCGGGCACCATCAAGCGCATCCTGGTCGACGATGGCGATGCCGTCGAATTCGGCTCGCCGCTTGTCATCATCGAATAAAGATCGGGGTTCAACGCCTTGCCAAAGATCGAGAAAATTCTGATCGCCAACCGTGGGGAAATCGCCCTGCGGGTGATCCGCGCGGCCCGCGAGATGGGCATCCAGTCGGTCGCGGTGCATTCCACCGCCGACAGCGACGCCATGCATGTGCGCATGGCGGATGAGAGCGTCTGCATCGGCCCCGCGCCCAGCCCGCAATCCTATCTCTCGATCCCGGCCATCATCGCCGCCTGTGAAATCACCGGCGCCCAGGCGATCCATCCGGGCTATGGCTTCCTCTCGGAAAACGCCAGTTTCGTCCAGATCGTCGAGGATCACGGCCTCACCTTCATCGGCCCGACCGCCGAACATATCCGCATCATGGGCGACAAGATCACCGCCAAGGACACCATGAAGGCGCTCGGCGTGCCTTGCGTGCCCGGCTCGGACGGCGGCGTTCCGGATGTCGAGACCGCGCTGAAGATCGGCGAGGAATTCGGCTATCCCGTGATCATCAAGGCCACGGCCGGCGGCGGCGGCAAGGGCATGAAGGTGGCCAAGAACGCCACCGAAATGAAATCCGCCTTCCAGACCGCCCGCGCCGAAGGCAAGGCCAATTTCGGCAACGATGAGGTCTATATCGAGAAATACCTGCAAAAGCCCCGCCATATCGAGATCCAGGTCTTCGGCGATGGCAAGGGCAACGCGGTCCACCTGGGCGAGCGCGACTGCTCGCTCCAGCGCCGCCACCAGAAGGTGTTCGAAGAGGCCCCCGGCCCCGTCATCACGCCCGAGGAACGCGCGCGGATCGGCAAGATCTGCGCCGATGCCGTGGCCAAGATCAACTATATCGGCGCCGGCACCATCGAGTTCCTCTACGAGGACGGCGAGTTCTATTTCATCGAGATGAACACCCGCCTCCAGGTCGAACACCCGGTGACCGAGGCGATCTTCGGCGTCGATCTGGTGCGCGAACAGATCCGCGTCGCCGAAGGCCTGCCGATGTCCTTCACCCAGGACGATCTTTCGATCAACGGCGCCGCCATCGAGGTCCGGATCAACGCCGAACGCCTGCCCAATTTCGCCCCCTGCCCGGGCAAGATCACCCAGTATCACGCGCCGGGCGGCCTGGGCGTGCGGATGGATTCGGCGCTTTACGACGGTTATTCGATCCCGCCCTATTACGATTCGCTGATCGGCAAGCTGATCGTCCACGGTCGCGACCGGCGCGAGGCGCTGGCGCGTCTGCACCGCGCCCTGGGCGAGCTGATCGTGGACGGCGTCGATACCACCGTGCCGCTGTTCTCGGCGCTGCTGGAAGAGGAAGACATCCTCACCGGCAATTACGACATCCACTGGCTCGAACGCTGGCTCGACGCCAACCTGGCCGAAGGCTGATGCCGGCGCGCCGCCCTGGATTTCGCCGAAAATTCGCGGCCCGGCCGCAATGACCATCACGCCCGAGCTGATGCTGCACGCCTATGCCTCGGGCATCTTCCCGATGGCCGAAGGCCGCGACGACCCCGAGCTGTTCTGGGTCGATCCGCGCCGCCGCGGCATCTTCCCTCTGCCCGGTTTTCACCTTTCGCGCTCGCTTGCCCGGCGCATGAAGAAGGGCGGCTATCACATTGCCATAGATGAGGATTTCCCAGGCGTGGTCACCGCCTGCGGCGACCGGGACGAAACCTGGATCAACCCGGTGCTGTTCGATCTCTATGCCCAGCTGCACGGCCTCGGCTTCGCCCATTCCTTCGAGGTTCGCGGCCAGGACGACGGCGCCCTCTGGGGCGCGGTCTTCGGCATCGCGCTCGGCGGGGCGTTCTTCGGCGAAAGCATGGTCTCGCGCCGCACCGATGGCTCGAAAATCGCCCTGGCGCATCTCTGCGATCACCTTCAGCGCACCGGCTTCACCCTGTTCGACACCCAGTTCCTGACGCCGCACCTGGCCTCGCTCGGTGCCATCGAGGTGCCCCGCGCCGATTATCGCCGCCGCCTGGAACTGGCGCTGGCCCGCGACGGGCGTTTCACCACGCCGCCCGATCAGGACCCCTATTCGGTGATACAGCGCAGCACCCAGACGTCGTAACGCCGGTGATCCATCGCGTTCAGCGCCGGGGACGAGGCGACCATCCAGCCGGTGAAGATCGGATCGTCGCGCGCCTCTTCCCCGATGGCGAGAAAGGCAAAGGCATCGCCCGCCGGGTTGCCCTCGGGGTAGCGTCATTCGCCCAGCGCGATCAGCAGATGGCCCATCTTCGCCACATCGCCGTTCATGATGCGCACGTCCTCGACCGCACCGGTCAGCTTGTCCAGCCCGCGCACCACCGCGCCCTTGGCCACGGTGACCTCTTCCGCGCCCGCCGGTCCCGCGGCGCAAACCGCCGCAAGGCCCAGCGCTGCCAGGGTCCGCCTCATTGGCTGGCGGCCCCGCCGGCCCCATCGGTGCCGTCACCGCTTCCCGAACCGCTGCCGCCGACATATTTCAGCAACAGGCTGATCAGCGAAACCGCGCCCTGGGTGTCCTCGATCTCGTCGCCGGGCTGGAAATTGTCCAGCGACGCGCCGGGATAGATCTCGACGAAATTGCCCCCCAGCAGCCCCTCGGACGACACCACGACCGAACTGTCGTCGGGAATCTCCACGCCCTTGGCTACCGACAGCTCGGTATCGGCGCGGAAGGTCTGCGGGTTCAGCGTCAGCCCGGTCACCGTGCCCACCTTGACGCCGGCCAGCCGCACATCCGTGCCCACCGTCACCCCCTCGACCGAGCGGAACGACGCGGTCAGCGGATAGCCGCCCGTGCCGGTGCCAAAGCCCGTCGCCTGGCCTGCATAGATCACGAATCCGATCGCAGCGGCCAGAACCGCGCCGCCGACCAGAACTTCTCCGGTATTCTCTGCCATCTCAACCCCGCCCTATTCCGGCGACCACGCCTCATAGTCGCGGCGCTCCTTCGGGCTTTCGCTGCGCAGCGATCCCGGCGGCGCATAGGCCAGCATGGTGCCGGTCAGGTTCTCCTGATGCGGCTTTTCCCAGGCCTTGTGGGGCAGCGGCGTCTCGCTGGGCAATTCGTCGAACGTGTGATGCAGCCAGCCATGCCAGTCCGGGCTGATCCGGCTGGCCTCGGCCTCGCCGTTGAAGATCACCCAGCGCCGCTTGCCGTCGCGCGACCGGTAGAAGCGGTTGCCCTCGGCGTCCTCGCCCACCTTCTCGCCCTTGCGCCAGGTGTAAAGCAGGGTGTTCAGCGTCGCGCCGTTCCACCAGGTGACCGTGCGCAGAAGGGTTTTGATGATGCCCATGGATGCCTCCGCAAATACCTCTCCCGATATGGCGCATGTTGGCACCAAGGTCCAGCCCGTGCCGCAATTTGCCCACAGCCCGGATGCGGTTTTTGCCGAAAAGACAATTTTCGGTTGCCTCATCCCAGGGGCTTCGTAAAAATTACCTCAAAATGCAAGAAAAGGCCCCGGCACAGGGGCCGCGAGGCAGGACATGAGCAGTTTGCAGACCATCGCCGCCGGCGCGCCCGCGGCCGCCCCGACCATGTCGTCGAATTCATGGGGATCAAGGTTCCCCGTCGCCGTTTCTCACCGAAACCCGGATCGAACGGATCGCCTCGGGCCGCTACGAGGGCAGGAGATCGCCGGCGCGCTCCAGTCACGGGGGAAACCGACCGGGTGCTGGAACTGGGCGCCGGGCTCGGGATCGTCGGCGCGGTGATCGCGCGCCATGCCAGGCCGGCCGCCCAGATGGCGTTCGAGGCCAACCCGGGCCTGATCCCGCATATCGCCGCGCTCTATGCCCTCAACCGCCTGAAAACCAGGATCACGCTGCGCAACCAGGTGCTGCTGTCGTCGCCCGACCGGCCCGACCATGTCGATTTCCACCTGCGCAACAGCTTCCTCGGCTCGTCCCTCATCGCCGACGACCGCCGCCAGACCCGCGCCGTGCAGATCGCCACCGCCGGCTTCGACGCGCTGCGCGAAAGCTTCGCCCCCACCGTGCTGGTCATGGATATCGAGGGCGGCGAGCTGGATTTCCTCGAACATGCCGACCTGTCCGGCCTGCGCGCCATCGTGATCGAGTTCCACCCCGATGCCTATGGCATGGCCGGAATGCGGCGTTGCAAACAGATCCTGCGCACCGCCGGCTTCGCCAAGCTTGACGGCCCTCGACCCGCACCGTCTGGGCCTGCACCCGCGAGGTCTGAGATGGAGCATATCCCCTTCGACAAACGCCCCCCAAACCCGGCAACGGCTGGTCCGGCGACCTGATCGCGCTCGACGAGGCCTATGTCGTGCCGCCGCACAAGGGCGATTTCGTGCAGGCCGCCGGCGTGCTGCACGCCGATGGCGCCTCTGTCCCGCGCGCCGCGCTGTGGCGCAAGCACCGGGCGCTCACCCTGACCCCGGACAGGCCCAGGGGCCCGTTGCCGCGGATCGAGGGCCGCTGGCTCTGGGGTGGGGTTCTGTGGGAGCATTTCGGCCATTTCCTGGTGGAAAGCACCTCGCGGCTCTGGCCCCTGCCCGACCTCGCGGGTCAGTTGGACGGCATCCTCTTCATCCCGAAACGGCCGCAGAATTCCAAGGTCTTCCGCTTCCAGCAGGATTTCGCCGCCCTCCTGGGCTGCGACCTGCCGATGCGCGTGCTGTCCGCCCCGGCGCGGGTCGAACGCCTGCATGTCCCCGGCCAGGGCTTCGGCCTCGGCGAACTGGCCGCCGGCACCCGGTTCTTCCGCCGCGCCATGCACCGCCATTTCGGCCAGGACATCGCGCCCGACGGGCCGGAAAAGCTCTATATCTCGCGCTCGCGCATCGCCGACCGCCGCGGCGCGCTGATCGAGGAGGACACGCTCGAAACCCTGCTCGCGGAACATGGCTACGAGGTCTTCCACCCCCAGGCCCACGACCTGCCCACCCAGGTGGCGCGCTACAAGGCGGCCAGGACCGTGCTCGCCTCGGAAGGCTCGGCGCTGCACCTTCTGGGCATGACCGCGCGCCCCGATCAGCAGATCGGCGTCGTCATGCGCCGGCGCTCCTCGGTCACCGACAGCATCGGCACCCATCTCCACAGCTTCTCGGGCCGCGCGCCGTCGATGTTCGATGCGCTGCGGCGCAACTGGAAGCCGGTCGGCCAGGCCCGCAAGCATATGTGGCATGGCGAGCTCGATCTGCCGCTGCTGCAGGCGATGCTGCGGCAAGAGGGCTTTATCGGCGCCGGGGGCCGCTCCTGGCCCGCCCGCAGCGTCGCGGAGATCGCAGAAATCCTCGGTCAGGATTTCGTCGTCGCCCGCCACTATGGCCCGTCCGAGGCCCAGCGCCACGCCGCCGAGTAACCTCCGGCGCACCTGGCCAGCCGGCCGGCCCTTTCCCGTCGAACGGCCAACAGCGGCAGCGCCGCGGCCAAACCGGACACAACGAAAAAGGCGGCCCATCGGACCGCCTCTCGACTTGCCTGAACCGAACCGAACGGCCTCAGCCGGCGCTGGCGCCTTCCTGGGCCGCCGAGTCGGCATAGATGATCAGCGGCTTGGCCTCGGAATGAAGCACCGCCTCTTCGTTCACCACCACCTCTTCGACATTCTCCATGCCCGGCAGTTCGAACATCGTGTCCAGCAGCACATCCTCCAGGATCGACCGCAGCCCGCGCGCGCCGGTCTTGCGCTCGATGGCGCGCTTGGCGATGGCGCTCAGCGCGTCCTCGGTGAAGGTCAGCTGGGTGTCCTCCAGTTCGAACAGGCGCTGATACTGCTTGACCAGGGCGTTCTTGGGCTGGGTCAGGATGATGACCAGCGCCTCCTCGTCCAGATCCTCCAGCGTCGCGATCACCGGCAGGCGGCCGACGAATTCCGGGATCAGCCCGAATTTCAGCAGGTCCTCGGGCTCCAGATCCTTGAAGATCTCGCCCACCCCGCGCGCGTCATTGTCGCGCACATCGGCACCGAAGCCCATGGCGCTGCCCTTGCCGCGCTGCGCGATGATCCGGTCGAGCCCGGCAAAGGCGCCGCCGCAGATGAACAGGATATTCGTCGTGTCGACCTGCAGGAATTCCTGCTGCGGATGCTTGCGCCCGCCCTGCGGCGGCACGCTGGCGACGGTGCCTTCCATCAGCTTCAGCAGCGCCTGCTGCACGCCCTCGCCGCTGACGTCGCGGGTGATCGAGGGGTTCTCGCTCTTGCGGGTGATCTTGTCGACCTCGTCGATATAGACGATGCCGCGCTGCGCCCGGTCGACATTGTATTCGCTCGACTGCAGCAGCTTCAGGATGATGTTCTCGACATCCTCGCCGACATAGCCGGCCTCGGTCAGGGTGGTGGCGTCCGCCATGGTGAAGGGCACGTCGAGGATGCGCGCCAGGGTCTGCGCCAGAAGGGTCTTGCCGCAGCCGGTCGGGCCAATCAGCAGGATGTTCGATTTCGCCAGCTCGATATCGCTCGCTTTCTGGCTGTGGTTCAGGCGCTTGTAATGGTTGTGCACCGCCACCGACAGCACCCGCTTGGCCGTCGCCTGGCCGATCACGTAATCGTCCAGCACGTTGCAGATGTCGCGCGGGGTCGGCACGCCCTCGCTCGATTTCAGGCCGGAATTCTTGGTCTCTTCCCGGATGATATCCATGCACAGTTCGACGCATTCGTCGCAGATGAACACCGTCGGCCCGGCGATCAGCTTGCGCACCTCGTGCTGGCTCTTGCCGCAGAAGCTGCAATAAAGCGTGTTCTTGCTGTCGCCGCTGCCAGAATTCGTCGCCATCGTCGTCCTTTCAGACCAGTGCCTTGCGTTGTCGCCGCCGCGCAATTCGCAGCGTTCCGTCCCCTCGGGGCCAAGTTTAGGCCAAGCCCCGCCGGGTCACAATGTCAAAAACGCCGCTGCGCGCGCCCCTGCCCGCAGCGGCCTTGCCGTCACTCGGCGTCGTCGCCCTTGGCGCGGCTCTCGACGATCTCGTCGATCAGGCCCCAGTCCTTGGCCTCTTCGGGGCTCATGAAATTGTCGCGCTCCAGCGCCGCCTCGACCTCGGACAGCTTGCGGCCGGTATGCTTGACATAGATCTCGTTCAGCCGCGTCTTCAGCTTCTGGGTTTCCTGGGCATGGATCATGATATCCGTCGCCTGGCCCTGATAGCCGCCGCTCGGCTGGTGCACCATGATCCGGCTGTTGGGCAGGCTGTAACGCATCCCCGCCTCGCCCGCCGTCAGCAAGAAGCGAGCCCATCGAGGCCGCCTGGCCGATGACCAGGGTCGAGACCTTGGGCTTGATATATTGCATCGTGTCATAGATCGACAGGCCGGACGTCACCACGCCGCCGGGGCTGTTGATATACATGCTGATTTCCTTCGACGGATTCTCCGCCTCGAGGTGCAGCAGCTGGGCCACGATCAGGCTCGACATGCCGTCATGCACCGGGCCCGACAGGAAGATGATCCGCTCCTTCAGCAGGCGCGAGAAGATGTCATAGGCCCGCTCGCCCCGGCTGGTCTGTTCCACGACCATGGGCACAAGGGTGTTCATGTAGATATCAAGGGGGTCTTTCATCGCGTCCTGCCTGTTGCTAGCTCACATATCTTTAGCGCCGAGGTGCTAACGGAGTCTTAGTCATGCGCCCCGGGGGCTGCAAGGGCAGCCGCGCAAATCGCCGCGCCCGATGCGGCCTCACGACCAACGCGGGGCCCGGTCCACCCCTTCATCTGACCCCAAATATCCCGGGGAATGGCGACAAAATGCCCGCCGGGCATTTTGCACCCCGGGGGCCGGCCCCCACCCTCTCCGTTTCAGCCGAAGATATCCGCGGTGATCGCATCGTACCACGCCACCGCCTCCTCGGCGTTGCGCCGGCGCAGGGCGGGGTCCTCGTTCATCTGGCTGATCACCCGGTCGACCCGCTCGATCTTTTCCTCGCCGGCGCGGAACGTATCGGCCAGCTTCACCACATCGTCCGGCGCCAGGAAACTCCAGCAGGCATTGGCATAGCGCGGCGGGAAGGCGCGCGCGCCCAGAAGTGCCGCACGCACCGCCATCGCCGCCGCCTTGGCCTGTCCGGTGGCGGCGAAGGCCGCCTTCGGCATGTCGCCCTGATCGGCGGCATCGCCCAGCACATGGATGCTCTCGTCGATCCGGCTCTGCATCGTCACCGGCATCACCGGCGCCCAGTCGCCCTCGGTCAGCCCGGCCCGGTCACAGATCCACCCCGCCTTCATCGCCGGGATCACGTTGCAGACATCGACCCGGTTCACCTCGCCGTCGATATCGACCTCCATCGCCCCGGGATCGACCGAAACGACATCGCCGCCGAAATCCGGCCCCAGCCTTGTGATCATGCCGCCGTAATACTTGTCCCAGGCCTCCTCGAACAACGCCTGCTTCGAATAATGGTCCTTCGGATCGGCGATCAGGATCTTGGCGGTCGGGTTGATCTGCTTCAGCCGGTGCGCCACCATGCTGATCCGCTCATAGGGCGCCGGCGGACAGCGATAGGGGTTGGGCGGCGCGATCATGCAGTAGAGCCCGCCCTCGGGCATCGCCTCGATCTGCGCCTTCAGAAGCTCGGTCTGATCGCCCGCGCTCTTGTAGGCATGGGGCATCCGGCCCGCCTGGGTGATGTCCCAGCCCGGCACCGCGCCTTCGACGAAATCGACGCCCGGGCTCAGCACCAGCCGGTCATAGGGCAGCACCACACCCCCCGCCAGACCCACCTCGCGCCGGTCGCGGTCGATGGCGATGGCGGTGTCGTGGATCACCTCGACCCCCTCGGCGGCGATCCGGCCATAATCATGCGCCAGCGAAGCCATGCTGCGCAGCCCGCCGATATGCAGGTTCGAGAAGAAGCAGCTGTAATAGGCCCGGGTCGGCTCGACCAGGGTCACGTCCAGCCCGCCGCCCTGCACCAGGTATCGCGCCGCCGTGGCGCCGCCGGCGCCGCCGCCCACCACCACGACCTTGGGCTGCCCGGCGCCCGCGGCCCGCACATGCGGCGCGGCCAGCGCCGCCGCCGCTGCCGCCAGTGCCCGTCGCCGCGTCCATGTCACCCGTGCCATTCGCCGTCCCTCTTCACCTTACTCCTGCGCCGCGAACCAGGCCGCCAGCGCCGCAATCTCCTCGTCGCTCAGCCGCCCGGCCAGCATCTGCATAAGCGCGTGCAGCCGCCCGCCGCTGCGATAGGCCCGCATCTCGGCGGCGAAGGCCTCCTCGGGCCAGCCGGCGATCGGCGGAATGCCCCTCTCCGCCGCGCCGTCGCGGTGGCAGGTGATGCATTCCCCGGCCAGCCAGGCGCCCAGCTCCAGATCGCCGCCCGCCCGCGCCGGCAGCGCCGCCAGCGACAGGACCAGCGCCAGGCCGCTCGCCGTGAAACCACCCGCCCGGCGCCCCCGCCTCCCGACGACCGGGCTCAATCCCAAAGGTTCACGTCCTTGCCTTCCTCGCGCATCGTGTCGGCCTTGCCCTGCAGCCAGCGCTGGAAATTGGGTTCCGTCAGATAGCCGTCGCTGGCCACATATTCCAGCGCCGAAAGGTTGTGGAACGGCTTGAAATAGCCCGGCAGCACGAAGGCCCGCGCCTCGCTCCAGCTCTGCGGCGCCCCGGCCCCCGGCGCCTGGGCGAACAGCATCGTCGTCGGCGTAAAGCTCGCCCCCCACCGGCGCACCAGATCGCGCTCTTCCAGCGCTTCGCCGTCGAAATCGGTGACCTCGCGCGCGCCCCACATGTCCAGCTGCCACCAGGAAATGCGCCTTGATGAACTCCACCAGCTCAGGCCGCTGGAAATTCACGTAATGCAGCTCGCGGCAATAGGGGCAGCCGTTCTGCTCGATCAGAACCATCAGGTCCTTGCCACTGGCGCCGGCCTCGGCCAGATCCTCGCCCAGGTCGAGGAACGAATTCAGGAACCAGGGCTGCTTGTGCAGCCCGTCATCGCCCAGTTCGACATGCCTCCCCGGCCTCGCCCGCCGCCTTGACCGGCCCGGTCGCCACACCGGTCGCAGCATAGCGCCCCGCCGGCCAGAATTCCACGTCTCGTGATCATCGCGTCCTCCCTTTCGCCCGATCTTTCCACCGGGTCCTCCTCCCTCCCTTATGCCACGCAGCCCCTTCATCTCAAAAACAATTCGCCTTGAGCGCGCGCGCCCGTCCCCGGCAGAAACCCGATTGCCCCCGGCGCGCGGCGCTAGCGTCGCCCCGAACGGCACGGAAGGGCATCCCATGATCATCGTCGGCGGCGGCATCGCCGGGCTCTCGCTCGGCTGGCAACTGGCGCGGCGCGGCGCCCCGGTCACGCTCTACGAGGCCGGCCGCATCGGCCAGGGCGCCAGCCATGTCGCCGCGGGCTATCTCCAGCCCGCCCTGCCGCCCTCGCCGCACGAGGCGCTGGAGCGGGCCTCGCTCGCCGCCTTCCCCGATTTCATCGCCGCCATCGAGGCCGACAGCGGCCTCTCGGTCGATTTCCGCCGCGACGGCCAGCTGCGCGTCGGCTATGCCGGCGACGAAGCCGAGATGGCCGCCGACACCGCCGCCCGCCGCGCCGCCGGCTGGCAGGTCGACACCCTGACGGCGGATGACGCCCGCGCGCTGGAACCGGTGTTGAGCGCCGAGATCACCTGCGCCAGCTTCCTGCGCCCCAGGTCGTCTGGGTCGACGGCCGCAAGCTCTGCGCCGCGCTGGCCGCCGCGGTCCGCGCCATGGCGGCACGATCCTGGCGAAAACACCCCCGTCCACCGCCATCGCCCACCGAAAGCCAGCGCATCACCGGCGTCCAGACCGCCACCGCCGGCCCCAGGCCGCCGACATGGCGCGCTGGCCCCCGGCATGCCTTCCCCGCCATCGCCGGCCTGCCGCCCATCTGCCGCGCTCGATCCCGGTGCGCGGCGTAGATCCTGACGCTGGCCATGCCAGACCGCTGATCACCCGGCTGATCAAACGCCCCGACAGCATCCTCTGCCCGCGCTCCGACGGGCGGCTCATCGTCGGCGTCACCAAGCTCGAAGGCGACCGCTGCGCCTTCCCCGATGCCAGCTCGGTCCATGACCTGCTGGCCTCGGCCTTCCGCGCCGCCGCCCTGCGCGACCTGCCCGCTACTCGAGGCCAACCGGGCCTTCCGCCCCTTCCTCCCGGACGAGGCGATGCTGAACAGCCCCGATCCGCAGATCGCCGGCCTCTTCCATGCCCTCGGCCACGCGGCCGACTGCGGGTATCTCCAGCACCGCTGCCGTGTCGGCCCAGCTGGCCGAGGCCATGCTCGCGGCCCGGGACCGCGCCGCCGGGCCTCTCAGTAGCAGCTGATCGAATAGCATTTGCTCCGGCACTTGCCGCGCGGAGAACTGCCCCACAGGGCATTCTCGATCGCTCCCAATCGAGGGTCTCTGTCGGGAAACCCCTCGCATTGCGCGCCATACACTGGGCTTTCTGGTTCTGGCAGGCCGTATAGGGCCCGCCCGTCGAACCCGGATGGCTGGGTCGCCTTGCGTGCCTGCGCCGCCCGCCTTTCGCGGCAGGTCTCATTGTTGTTGTTCGAACACCACCCCATCGCCGCGCGGAACTTCGACAACCGGTCCTCGCCCCGGGCCTTGCGCTTGCGCTGCCTCGCGCGCCGCCTTGGTCTCCAGCTTGCTCAGCTGCATCCGCTCTCGACTTCGAACCAGCGTCGCTGGAAATCGGGATCGAAGAAGAACTGGAACGTGCTCTTCTCCCCAGCTTCTTCTCGACGCGGAAGAAGTCCTTTTCCTTGATATGGTCGTTGATGTGATAGTTGCCGCGCCCCTTGCACGCTTGGGCCACAGCAGCACCGGCGCGGTGAAGTCCTTGCCGTATTTGGACGAATAGTAATGCAGGTATTTCATCTCGTTGACGCTGATCACATAGACGAAATCCTGCATCACCCGCGAAAAGCACTCTCTCCGATCGCAGATATTCGTCAGCCTGTCCCGATAGGCGATTTCCGCGAAATCCAGCATCAGCCGGCCGGCATCCTTCGGCGAATAATCCTGCAGGACGGTGCCGACCCGGTGCTCCAGAAAATACAGGTTGCCATGCTTCATCGCCTCGGCCAGATCGCGCGAGGTCCAGGTGACCCCGCCTCTCGCGGTCAGCAGGTTCAGGCTTTCGACGTCCATCCACCTTGCGGGGTGGTTCAGCTTCGAACCGCGGCCGCGCCCGGCCAGGATCACCTTCGAATGCTCATGCAGGAAACGGTTGGCCTGCACGATCCGGCCGCGATCGACCAGATAGCCGACATAGGACTCGAGATAGCCCTGAAACCGCTTCGGCGACCATTCGGCGACCGAGGCCACCATATCGACATGGATCTGCGGGATACGGTCGAAATTTCCGCTATCCGACCGGCCCATCCAAAGCGGGACCCAGAAGGCCAGAACGCCCGCGATGATCGCGGCGACGAAGACATTGACCTTATCCAAACCCCCGGCCTTTCTGTCCCGGCGCGTTGGCCTCTCCCCGTGTTCGGTGAAAGCTCCGACAGCCCGACAGCGCCCAACCTAAAGGGGTTTTCGCCAGATCGGAACGCCAAATCCTGTGACGCACGGCAAAAGGCCGGACAGGGGCAGCGCCCACCATCCGGCCCCTGCGGTCCTTCCGGGGATGTGCCGGCCTCAGCCGCCGACCACCTGCACCGAATTGTTCGGCTCCAGCGTGACGGTGCCCACCTTCTTCACGTGGCTCTCGATCACGTCCCAGATCTGCGGCCCCTCGGTGCCCTCGTTCACCGATGCCCAGCCGGCCACGACATAGCTCTTCGCCGGGTCGATCGCCTCGCCGGTCTTCAAGAGCGTCATCTCGGTGATCCGCTCGCCCTGCGGCTTGGTCACGTCGATCCGGTATCCCAGACCGCCGATCCGCACCATGTCGCCGCCCTGCTGGTAATAGGGATCGGCGTTGAACAGGTTGTCTGCCACGTCCTCCAGGATCACCTGAATGAACTCGCCCGTCATCTCGCTGCGATAGGCCTTGCCATAGGTCATCGAACAGACGTTCCAGATGTCTTCCCGCGTGATCGGATCGCCGGGCAGCAGGCTCGGGCCCCAGCGCACGCCCGGGCTCATCGCGATATCGGCCTCGCGCTCGCTGATCAGCGCGTTGCAGATCAGGTCGTCCCAGGTGCCGTTGAAATTGCCGCGCCGATAGAGCACCTCGTCGGTATGCCCGATCACCTCACTCAACTGGTCGGCAAAGGGTGCGCGCTGCTCCTCGATCAGCTTGGTGATCGCCGGATCGGGCGCGATCACGTCCGAGAAGATCGGGATCAGCTTGTGCCGGATGCCCATCATCCGGCCGTCGCGCACGTCGAGATCCACCCGGCTCACGAACTTGCCGTTACTGCCGCTGGCGATGATGAAGGTCTCGCCCACCTGCACCGGCTCGGGCAGCGCGTCATGGGTGTGGCCCGACAGGATCACGTCGATCCCCGTGACCCGCCCGGCCATCTTCTTGTCGACATCGAACCCGTTATGGCTCAGGCAGACCACCAGCTCGGCGCCCTCGGCGCGCACCTCGTCCACCATCTCCTGCATATGCTCGTCGCGGATGCCGAAACTGTATTCCGGGAACATCCAGCGCGGATTGGCAATCGGCATATAGGGGAAGGCCTGGCCGATCACGGCCACCTTCACCCCGCCGCGCTCGAAGAACTTGTAGGGCTTGAACAGCTCGGCCGGCTCGTCCCATTCGGCGTCGAAGATGTTCTGCCCCAGCGCGGCGAAGGGCAGCCCCTGGACCAGCTCGTTCACCCGCTCGGACCCAAGGGTGAATTCCCAGTGGAAGGTCATCGCATCGGGCTTCAGCGCGTTCATCACGTTGACCATGTCCTGGCCCTCGGTGTGATAGCAGGTGTAAGAGCCATGCCAGGTATCGCCACCATCGAGCAACAGCGCATCCGGCCGGTCCGCCCGGATGGCGTTGATCACCGTCGACACCCGGTCCATGCCCCCGACCCGGCCATAGGCCTTGGCCAACGCGGCGAAATCGTCATAGGTCAGCGCATAGGCACTGGGCGATCCGTCCTCGATCCCATAGGCGCGACGGAAGTCGGCGCCGGTGATATGCGGCATCTGCCCCTTGGCCGCCCCGATCCCCAGGTTGATCTCCGGCTCGCGGAAATAGATCGGCTTCAGCTGGGCATGGATGTCGGTCACATGGATCAGGCTGACATTGCCGAACGTCTCGAACTCCAGAAGCTGGTCCTGGGTCAGCGCCTGCTGCGCCGCCAGCCGCGCCCAACGGCCGAACCCGCTCGCCCCGTAAAGCGCCGAAGCCGCCATCGAAACCTGAAGAAAATCGCGCCGCGAGATCATGTCACCGCCCTCATCCTGTCCTTGACACAAAGAGCGCCGCGGCTGCCGCGGCGCCCCGCTTCTTCATCTGACCGAAAATATCCCGGGGGGTGTGGGGGGCAGAGCCCCCCACCAGGTCGGGCCGCGCAGGCGGCCCGCAACCCAA
>JAWKXE010000049.1:0-22652 GCA_041397165.1 Paracoccaceae bacterium
TGCCGCTGGGGCTGCAGCTGATCGGGCGACCCTGGGAAGAGGGCGATCTGCTGAATTGTGCCTATGCGCTGGAAGGCGCGGCGGGTTTTGTGGAAAAACCCGGGAAATGGTGGTAAACCCGCCGGAACAACATCAGGCAGGATGAAGGGCAATGCGGTTTTTCCTTGTACCAGTGGCGTTTATCGGGCTTGCGGCCTGCGATACGACGGTGCCCGACAGTGGCGCGGGCGTGGGGTTCGGCGATTACACGACCTATCAGCAGCAGCAGGCCGCGCGTGAGGCGCAGCTGAGGGGCCAGGCGGTCCCGCCGGCCCAGGCGATCTCGGGCGAGACGGTGGGAGCGGGGGCGCCGATGTCGGCGACGGGCACGACCGGGACGGCCGAGGGCGATCTGGCGAAGGAAACCGAGGCGGTTCTGGCCGCCACCCGGGCCAATTCCGGCGCGGCACCTGTGAATGCCAGCCCGTCGAACCCGCCGCCGGTGCAGTTGAACAACCCCGGCATCTCGGACGAGAACGATTTCGGCGCCGTCGGCGCGCGGCGCAGCCGTCAGGACGATGCCGCCCTGCGCGCGGCCCAGGCGGCGCAATACGAGCAGATCCAGCCCACCGCGCTGCCCAGCCGGGCCGGCAGCGGCGGCCCCAGCATCGTGGAATACGCGCTGAGCACCAGCCATCCGGTGGGCGCCAGCCGTTACAAGCGCGTGGGTCTCAACCTGCAGGCACGGTATCAGACCAATTGCGCCAAATACCCCTCGCCCGATCTGGCGCAGCAGGAATTCCTGGAAAAGGGCGGCCCGGACAAGGACCGGCTGGGGCTGGACCCGGATGGCGACGGCTATGCCTGCAGCTGGGACCCGGCGCCGTTCCGCACCGCCAAGAACGGCTGACGGGAACCCGTGCTGGAGCTGACCGAGTGTCCGACCACGGCCCATGGCGGCCGCGCCGGGGCGCCGCCCTGCCTTGTGGTGCTGCACTATACCGGCATGGACAGCACCGAGGCGGCGCTGGAACGGCTGTGCGATCCGGATGTCGAGGTCTCGGCGCATTACCTGATTTCCGAGACCGGGCGGATCTTCCGCATGGTCGATGAGGTCGGCCGCGCCTGGCACGCCGGCGCCGGGCGCTGGGGGACATGCCGCGACGTGAACACCCATTCGATCGGGATCGAGCTGTCGAACCGCGGCGATCACCCCTTCCCCGAGCCGCAGATGGCGGCGCTGGAGCGGTTGCTGGCCGATGTGATGGCGCGGCACGACATCCGGCCCGAGCGGGTGATCGGCCATTCCGACATGGCGCCGGGGCGCAAGATCGACCCGGGGCGGCGGTTCGACTGGGCCCGGCTGGCGCGGGTGGGGCAGAGCGTCTGGCCGCGGGGCGATGACGGTGGAGGCGATTTCGGGGGGGATTTCCTGGCCGATGCGGCGGCTTTCGGCTATCCGGTGGGCGATGTCGAGGAGGGGCTGATCCTCGAGGCGTTCCGGATGCGGTTCCGGCCCTGGGCCGAGGGGCCGCTGGGCGCGGGCGACCGGGCGGCGATGGCCGATCTGGCGGCGCGCTTTCCGGTGGCGCCGGTCCGGGGCGAACCGCGCCGGCGGCGGCCGCAGGGCGCCGGCTGAAGCCCCGGGGCGGGAAGGCGGGGTGGCACCCGCCCGAGATTGACCGGCGCGGGCGGGCGCAGTATGTCGGCTGTCGCGCGGAGGGCCGGATGGCCGCGTGAGGGGCGACCCTTGCGAGGAAAGTCCGGACTCCACAAGGCAACGGTGCCGGGTAACGCCCGGCGGGGGCAACCCCAGGGAAAGCGCCACAGAGAACAGACTACCCCGCAGGTCGGGGGAAAGGTGAAACGGTGGGGTAAGAGCCCACCGCGGCCCTGGCAACAGGGACGGCACGGCAAGCCCCACCGGGAGCAATGCCAAATAGGGACCGCATCATGGGCCGCCTTGGCCCCGCGGTCCGGGTCGGCAGCTTGAGCCCGCGGGCGACCGCGGGTCCAGAGGAATGGTCATCCAGGGCGGGTCCTCTCGCCTGGACAGAATCCGGCTTACAGGCCCTCCGCGCATAATCCTCTCTGTCATCGGCGGCGCGCCTTCAGGGCGTGAACTGTCCCGGGAACATGGCCGCAAGAAAGCGAATCACGATGCGTTCCCACGGTCCGGGAAGCGCGATGGCGGCCATGCCAGGCGGGCTGAGGGTTTCGCCGAGGATGAGCGCGCCCAGGGAGCCCGCCGACGCCGGGCACCACGGCGAGGATCGACGAGGTGTTGGCATTGCCGATGCTGCGCGAGGCATGGGCGTGAAGATGGGCCCGACGAGATTGGGCACGAAGCCTGATAGATCGCCTGCAGCAGCAGCGGCCCCGCCGCGCCTGGGCCAGGCCCGAGGGCAGCCAGAGCGCCCAGATCGGCAGGTAGAGCGCCGCATTGACCACCGTGCCGCAGAACAGGACCTGCATCGCGGTGATCCGCCAGCGTTCCGGACAGGATGACGTAGGAGGTGAAGAACACCGCGCCCAGCACGAAGAGCAGATCGCCGATCCAGGCGTTGGGGCGCGCTGGTCGCGGTGCCACTCCCAGGCCAGGACGACCTTGTCGAGATCGGGATCAGCGCCGCGCCCAGAAGCTGCCGGACGCCGGGCAGGGTGCGGAACAGGATCAGCCCGAAGAGAATGCTGATCGGCGGCAGCGCACCCCGTTCATGAAGATGCCGCCATGGGCCGCCGGGGCATAAGAGGAAGCCGGAGAAGACGCAGAGGATATAGACCGGCCCGAGGATGAACGAGATCAGGGCGATCTGCCCCAGGCGCATCCCGCGCCAGGGCTTGTAATAGAGGCTGAGCGGCAGGGCGACCAGCGCGGCCAGGCCATAGCGCATCGCGGTCAGGTCGTAGATCGTCAAGCCGCTGCGCCCGGCGACCCGGCTGACGATCAGCCAGAAGGACCAGACGAAGACGATGCACCACGCGGCGGCATAGCCGGTAAGCTGGGGGGAGGAGCGGGTTGTCATCTGTGCGGCGCCGACCTGTGGCATCGGGGACAGGCCCCGCCGCCAAGCAGTAGATAGCCCCCGGGGCAGAGACAAGCCCGTGTTCGGCCGCGGCGCCGACGGTTGGGCCCGCGCCGTCACGTCATTTCCGCCCGCCGGTGCGAAGGGGCCCGGTCGGGGCCGGCCGTCTCAGGTGTTTTCTTGACCCTTCCGCGGCTTCCCGCTAGCTGGGTGCGGACGGATTCCCGAAAGGATGTGACCCCATGAGCAACCCCTCGCTTCTTATTCTGCCCGGTGACGGGATCGGCCCGGAAGTCATGGCCGAGGTCGTCAAGATCATCGACTGGTACGGTGCCAAGCGCGGCCTGAAATTCGACGTGAGCGAGGACCTGGTGGGCGGCTGTGCCTATGACGTCCATGGCGTGCCGCTGGCCGATGCCACGATGGAGAAGGCGCAGGAGGTCGACGCGGTGCTGCTGGGCGCCGTCGGCGGGCCGAAATACGACGCGCTCGATTTCAGCGTGAAGCCCGAGCGCGGCCTGCTGCGCCTGCGCAAGGAAATGGACCTTTTCGCCAACCTGCGCCCGGCCCAGTGCTTCGATGCGCTGGCCGATTTCTCGTCGCTGAAGAAGGATGTGGTCGCCGGGCTGGACATCATGATCGTGCGCGAGCTGACCAGCGGCGTCTATTTCGGCGAGCCGCGCGGCATCTTCGAGGAAGGCAACGAGCGGGTGGGGATCAACACCCAGCGTTACACCGAGAGCGAGATCGACCGCGTGGCGCGCTCGGCCTTCGAGCTGGCGATGAAGCGCGACAAGCGGCTGTGCTCGATGGAGAAGGCCAATGTGATGGAATCGGGCGTCCTGTGGCGCGAGGTGGTGACCAAGGTGGGCGAGGATTACCCCGAGGTCGCGCTGAGCCACATGTATGCCGATGCCGGCGCCATGCAGCTGACCCGCTGGCCCAAGCAGTTCGACGTGATCGTGACCGACAACCTGTTCGGCGATCTGCTGAGCGATCTGGCGGCGATGCTGACCGGATCGCTGGGCATGTTGCCCTCGGCCTCGCTGGGCGCGCCGATGCCGAATGGCCGGCCGAAGGCGCTCTATGAGCCGGTGCATGGTTCGGCCCCCGACATCGCCGGCCAGGGCAAGGCCAACCCGATTGCCTGTATCCTGAGCTTCGCGATGGCGCTGCGCTATAGCTTCGACGCGGGCGACGAGGCCGACCGGCTGGAGCAGGCGGTGAACGGCGTGCTGGCCGACGGGCTGCGCACGGCGGACCTGCTGGGCGAAGAGGGCGTGTCGCCGGTTTCGACCAGCGAGATGGGTGATGCCATCGTGGCCAAGCTCGAAGCGTCGCTCTGAGCTATTGAGCGAAGGCGTGGGGGCTCTGCCCCCACACCCCCGGGATATTTGGGGTCAGATGAAGGGGGATCAGCCGCCGACGAGGCGGTTGAGCAGCACGACCTCGCTGTCGGCGCGGATCGGCGTGGCCCAGAGATCGTTGTAGATGCGGCCGTCGATGGAGACGGAAATCCCGCGTTCCAGCTGGGGCCGGAGCGCGGGATAGTCGGTTTCGAGGGCGCGCAAGAGCTCGCCCAATGTGGTGGCCGCGATGTCGACCTCATGCGCGCCCGCCAGATCGCCCAGCGAGCCCCAGAGGCGCACGGCCACCATTACTTGGTTTTCATCGCCGCCAGCACCTTGGGCGGCGACATCGGCAGCGAAGTGAGCCGCACATCCGAGCTGCGCGAGACGGCGTTGGCGATGGCGGCGAGCGGCGGCACGATGGAGGTCTCGCCCACACCGCGCACGCCATAGGGGTGGCCGGGGTTGGGGATCTCGAGAATGACCGGCTCGATCATCGGCAGGTCCGAGGCGACGGGAATGCGGTAGTCGAGGAAGCCCGGATTTTGCAGCCGGCCGTCGGCGCCATAGATATATTCCTCGTTGATCGCCCAGCCGATGCCCTGGGCGGCCCCGCCCTGGAACTGGCCTTCGACATAGTCGGGATGCACCGCCTTGCCGGCGTCCTGGAAGACGGTATAGCGCAGCACCTTGACCGCGCCGGTTTCGGGATCGGTTTCGGTGTCGACCATATGGGTGGCGAAGCTGACGCCGGCGCCTTCGGCGTTGACCTCGTGATGCCCCGCGATCGGCCCGCCGGTATTGGTGGCGATGGCGGCGATTTCCTTGATCGTCATCGGCGGGAATTTCCGGCATTGGGACCGGCCGGGTGGGCCGCGCCATCGCGCCATTCCACCGCCTCGGGGTCGATCCCCCATTTCATCGCGGCGCGGGTCTTCATGATCTCGACCGCGTGGCGCGCCGCCTTGATGGTGGCAAGCCCACGGCGAAGGTGACGCGGGAGCCGTCGGTGACGTCGTTCTGACCGAGGCTGGCGGTGTCGGCGATGATGCAGCGCACCTGATCGAGGCGGCACGCCCAGCTCTTCCGCCGCCATCATCGACATCGAGGCGCGCGAGCCGCCGATATCGGGGTTGCCTTCGGAGAGCGACACGGTGCCATCGGGGTTCACCATCCAGCGACACGCAGGTATCGCCGCCGAAGTTGAACCAGAAGCCGCAGGCCACGCCGCGGCCCTGGTTGGGCCCGAGCGGCGCCGACCAATGCGGGTGCGATTGCGCCGCCTTCAGCGTCGCCTCGAGCCCGATGGCGGGGTAGGTCGGGCCATAGGCCGATTTGTGCCCTCATGAGCGGCGTTCTTCAGCGGGTTTCCAGCGGGTCGAGACCCAGCTTCTGGCACAGTTCGTCGATCACCGATTCCACCGCATAGGCGGCCATGGGCGAGCCCGGTGCGCGGTAGGCGGCGGCCTTGGGCCGGTTGGTCATGACCTCGAAGCCCTCGGTGCGGACATGTTTCAGGTCATAGGGGGCAAAGCCGCACATCGCCGAGAGAAAGGCGATGGCGCCGGGATAGGCGCCGGATTGCAGCCGGAACGTGCCCGTCGCCGCCGTGATGGTGCCGTCCTTCTTCATCCCGATCCTGATGGTCGAGGAGGACGAGGCGGTCGGGCCGGTGGCGCGGAACACCTCGTCGCGCGACAGCACCAGCTTGACTGGCTTGCCGGCCTTGCGCGACAGCATCAGCGCGGTGGGTTCCATCCAGACATGGGTCTTGCCACCGAAGCCGCCGCCGATTTCCGAGGCGGTGGCGCGCAGCTTGCCGGCGTCGAGGCCGAGCACGCCGGCGCAGACATTGCGCACCATGTAATGGCCCTGGGTGCAGACCCAGATCTCGCCCTGGCCATCGGCGCCCAGTGTCGCCAGGCAGGCGTTGGGCTCGATATAGCCCTGATGGGTGGCGGCGGTGGTGAAGTTGCGCTCCAGCACCAGGTCGGCGTGTTCGAAGCCTTCCTCGGGGTCGCCGTGGCCGTATTGCGAGCGGCCGATGACGTTCTCGGAAAAGCCAGCGGGCACGTTTTCCTGCACCCGGCCGGCTTCCACCACCGGGGCGCCGGGCTTCATCGCCTCGTCGACATCGGTGACATGCGGCAGCACCTCGTAATCGACCTCGATGGCCTTCAGAGCGGCGCGGGCGATGCTCTTCGAGGTCGCGGCGACGGCGGCGACGGCGTGGCCGTCATAGCGCGCCTTTTCGCCGGCCATGCAGTTGTCGAGGATATCGGCAAGGCCGGGATCGTCGGGTTGGAAGGTGAAATCGGCGCGGGTGATCACGGCCTTGACGCCGGGCATCGCGGCGGCTGCCGAGGTGTCGATGGACTTGATCCTGGCATGGGCGTGGGGCGAACGCAGGATCGCGCCCCAGAGCATCCCCGGCGCGGTCATGTCGGCGCCGTAGCGGGCCTTGCCGGTGACCTTGTCGATCCCGTCCGGGCGGATCGGGCGGGTGCCGACGACGCGGAAATCGCGGGCTTGGAATTCGGTATCCTTGGGCATCAGGCGGCCCCCCTCATTTCGGCGGCGGTTTCCATGACCGCGCGGATGATCTTGTCATAGCCGGTGCAACGGCAGAGATTGCCGGCCAGCCAATAGCGGACCTGTTCCTCGCTGGGGTTCGGGTTCCTTTCCAGCAGGTTCTTGGCCGCGACCAGGATGCCCGGGGTGCAGATGCCGCATTGCAGCGCGGCCATTTCCAGGAACTTCTGTTGCAGCGGATGCAGCTGGTCGCCCTCGGCCATGCCTTCGATGGTCTCGATGGCGCGGCCCTCGGCCTCGGCGGCGAGCATCAGGCAGGAGCTGACCAGGCGGCCGTCGACGATGACGGAGCAGGCGCCGCAATCGCCGGTCGAGCAGCCTTCCTTGGAGCCGGTCAGGTCGAGGTGATCGCGCAGCACGTCGAGCAGGGTTTCATCCGCCTCGCAGAGAAACTCGGTCGCGTCGCCGTTCACGGTGGTGGTGACGTGGATCTGGGACATCAGGCTTCTCCCTTCGCGCGGGAAAGCGCGATCTTGGCGGTGCGTTTGGCGAGGACGGCGGTAATGTCCTTGCGGAAATCGGCGGTGCCGCGCTTGTCGCTGATGGGCGTGGCGGCGGCCTGGCAGGCGGCGGCGAAGGCATCGAGCGCGGCGTCGTCGGCCTTGGTGCCGATCAGGGCCTTTGCGGCGTCCGAGGCGACGATGACCTTGGGCCCGACCGCGCCCAGGGCGGCCTTGGCGGCGGTGACGGTGCCCGAGGCGTCGAGCGTGAGCGCCACGCCGACACCGACCACGGCGATGTCCATCTCGGTGCGCGGGATGAAGCGCAGATAGGCATCGCCCGAGTTCGCGGGCCTGGCGGGCAGCAGGATGGCGGTGACCAGTTCACCGGGCGCGAGCGAGGTCTTGCCGGGGCCGGTGGGAATGTCTTCGACCGGCACGTCGCGGCTGCCATCCGGGCCGGTCACGCGGGCCAGCGCCCCGGCGGCGACCATGGCGGGGACCGAATCGGCGGCCGGACCGGCGTTGCAGAGATTGCCGGCCATGGTGGCGCGGCCCTGCACCTGGGTCGAGCCGATCAGGTCGGCCGCCTCCATCACCCCGGGCCAGTCGGCGACCAGATCGGCGGTCTCGTTCATCTCGGCCGAGGACACGGCAGCGCCGATGCACCAGCCGTCGCCTTGCCGCGTGATCGAAGTCATCTCGGCGATGCGTTTCACGTCGATCACGGTCGAGGGGCGATATCGCCCATGCGCAGGCGCACGAGCAGATCGGTGCCCCCGCCAGCACGCGCGCCTGCGGATCGGCGGCGAGAAGCGCCACGGCCTCGGCGACGCTTGTCGGGGATTGGAATCTCATGGGGTCGTCTTTCGGAAAGGAAGTTTCGCGTGAGATGGCGCCGGGCGCCGATGGCTCAGCTTGGGACAGGCGGGGGGAATTGGCAAGCCCCGGGCGCGACCGGACCGGGCCCGGAGGCGACGGTGCTCAGCTTCTGCGCTGGGTGACCGGCGCCCGCTGATCGTCGCGGCCCATCGACAGGAGCAGCGGCGCCTGCGCCTGCATCTGCTGGAACCCCGCCTTGTCGCCCAGCCCGCGCCAGCCCGCCAGGATCAGCGATTGCGCGATGGCGCCGCCCAGCGTGTCGCCGGGGCCGGTGAGGATAAAGAGATCGGGGGCGAATTCGCGCGCCGCGACGGCGATGGCACGGCTGAAATCGTAAGCCTCGGTTACCTGGTGGCCCAGCGTATAGGCGTGCAAGGCGGAGGGGTCGCTGGCCTTTGGCCACCAGATCGCGCCGCGCCCGTCGATCAGCGGGATCTCGGGCTGGGAAAAGAGCGCCGGCGGCAGGGCGGCGCGGCCTTCGGCGGCTACCGGCGCCTGCAGCGCAGTGTGGAAGGCGGCGTGGTTCGCCAACCGCATCGGAAACCGTCCCTGGAGGGGCGGCACGGCGGTTTCGAACGCGGCGAGCCCGGCCTCGTTGCCGGCCAGCACCAGCATTCCGCCAAGGTCGATGGAAAGGGCCAGGCTGTGGTCGGGGCGGGTGCCGATCTCGGCCACCAGCGCCAGCAGGTCGGCCTTGCGGGCGGGATCGGGGTGCCAGTCCTCTCCCATATGCGGATAGACGATCTGCCCGCCGATCAGATGCGTCTGCATCAGCCCGCCCATGGTATCGACGATCCTGAACCCGGCCTGCGGCGTCACCGCCCGTGCCGCCGCCAGGGCGATATACCAGCCCATCGAATTGCCGGTGACGGCGACGATTTCGATGTCATCCGCCAGCGCCTGCGCGTCGAGCAGCGACGCGGCATAGATCAGCGGCGAGGCGACGTCGCCGCGTGAATAGCGGGCGACCGAATAGCGCTCGGCCCCGTCGAGGGCGGTGACCGGGTCCTGCCCCCGCGCGATGCGGGCGGCATCGAAATCAGCGAGCCAGGGGTGGCCGGCATGGTGGCGCCTGAGATAGCCCAGTTCCGGCTTGTTATAGGTCCCGCGCCCCGGGCAGATCAGCACCGCGCGCCGGGTCATTTCACCCGCTCCGCCAGCGCCTGCGCCGCTTCGGCGATGCTGTCGGCCGACGGCATGGTGGCGGCATAGGCGGGCCCGGTGGCGATGAAGCTCATCTCGGCCGCCAGCCGCTCTGTCGGGAGGGGCGAGCGGCTGGCGAAGAGGGTCATCAGCTCTTCCGAGAGGTTGCCGTGGCGGCGGCATTCGTCGACCACCAGCACCGCGCGGCACTCTTTCGTGGCCTCGAGGATGGCGTCCTCGGGCAGGGGCGCCAGCCAGCGGATGTCGATGACGCGGGCGTCGATGCCCTGCCCGGCCAGCGCCTTCTGCGCCTGGCGCGACAGGTAATGGCCGTTGCCATAGGTGACGATGGCCAGATCTGTGCCTTGGCCGTGAAGGCCGATCTCGCCGATGCCGATGCGCCGGTCGGGGGCCGGATAGGGCGCCATCCATTCTCCATCCTTGGGCGTATGGAGGTCGCGCATCGGATAGAGCGCGATCGGCTCGAGAAAGACCACCAGCCGCTGTTCCTCGCGTGCCAGCCGCACGCATTCGCGCAGCATCATGGCGGCGTCCGGCCCGGTCGAGGGGCAGGCGAGAATGAGGCCGGGAATGTCGCGCAGCACGGCGAGGGAGTTGTCGTTGTGGAAATGCCCGCCGAAGCCCTTTTGATATCCGAGGCCCGCGATGCGCACCACCATCGGGTTGGCATATTGCCCGTTCGAGAAGAAGGGCAGGGTCGCCGCTTCGCCGCGCAGCTGATCCTCGGCGTTGTGGAGATAGGCCAGGAACTGGATTTCCGGCAGCGGGATGAAGCCGTTATGCGCCATGCCGATGGCCAGGCCGAGGATGGATTGCTCGTCCAGCAGCGTGTCGATCACCCGGTCGGGGCCGAACCGCGACTGGAGCTTCTGCGTCACGCCATAGACCCCGCCCTTGCGGCCCACGTCTTCGCCCATGGCCACGATTTCGGGGTGTTCGAGCATCAGGTCATGCAGTGCCAGATTGATCTGGCGGGCCATCGGCTGCGGTTCTTCCATGGCCTTGAGATCGGCACCGAACAGGGCTGCACGGGCCTCGGGCGACGAACCATTCGTTACGGTATGGTCACGTCGGGGCGGGATCAGCGAGGCCATGACATCCGCTGCCGTATGGAGATGCGGGCGCTTCACCGCCTCGGCGGCGACGGCCTCGACCCGGGCGAGGGTTTCGAGATAGATCGCCAGCGCCTCGTCCGGCCCTGCCGCGCCGGCCTCGGCCAGAAGCCGGACGGAATGCAGCAGCGGATCGTTGGCCTCGTCGGCCTCGACCTCGGATTTCGGCATGTAGGTGGTGGGCATGTCGGCGCCGGCATGGCCGTAGAGCCGCACGGTCCTGAGATGCAGGAAGGCGGGCTTGCGGCGGTGGCGGACGTAATGGGCGGCTTCTTGTGCCACCGTGAAGGCCTGGTAGAGGTCGAGCCCGTCGGCGGCGAAGTATTTCAGCCCCGGGCGATGGCGCATCGAGGCCTCGACCCAGCCGGTGGGCGTCTTGACCGAGATGCCGATGCCGTTGTCCTCGCAGACGAAGAGGAGCGGCAGGGGCGTGTGCTGCACGGCGGTCCAGCCGGCGGTGTTGATCGCGCCCTGGGCGGTAGAATGGTTCAGCGAAGCGTCGCCGAACGAACACATGGCGATGCCGTCTTCGGGCAGGCTGCGGTGCTCGGGCGGGTTGCGGCGGGCCAGTCCGAGAGAGAAGGCGGCCCCCACCGCCTTGGGCAGGTGCGAGGCGATGGTCGAGGTCTGCGGCGGGATGAAGAGATCGCGCGAGCCCAGCACCTTGTGGCGCCCGCCCGAAGTGGGATCGTCGGACGAACAGGCGAAGGACAGCGCCATGTCCCAGGCGATGTTCTGGCCGGGTACTTGCGCCGCACGGGCGATCTGGAAGGCGGCGTCGCGGTAGTGCAGGAAGGCGATATCGTCGGGCCGCAGCGCCTGGGCGACGGCGGCCATGCCCTCGTGTCCGGAGGAGCCGATGGTATAGAAACCGGTCCCGGCCCGCTGCATTGCCCGGCTGGTGAGGTCGAGCGCGCGGGACAGGCATTGCGCCCGGAAGAGCCCCACCGCCTCAGGCGCGCTCAGCCCCGGCACCGGCGGATTGCCCGGCGGCAGATCGCGCGCCGCGACCCGGGTCAGGAAGTTCTCGTGCACGATCTGGGCGCGGTCCATGCTTGTCCTCATCGAAGCGGTGGTCCGAATTTACGCGGCTCGCGTTCGGGTGCCAGCGGAAAATGCCTTGTCCCCGGGCTCAGGTCCGACCGGGGGTCCGATCCGAGAGCGTGGATGAGTATTTGCGGAAGGGTCTATTCCAGCTCAGCGTCTGAGTGGTTTCATTCTGCACGATCTGAGAAGGATCTTGTATAGGTTCTGATCGCGGGTGTTGAAGCGGAATTCGGTTTCCTTGATGAAGGTGGGAAACGAGGTTCTGCGCAGCCCGTTGAACTTCTGGTGGCGCCGTTTGGCATAGCTCCAGAAGCTCTCGATGCCGTTGATGTGGACACCGTTCTCGGAGAAGACGGCGCGGTCGCGGAGGTAGTATTTGTTGATCCTGTGGTGGCGTCGGAAGCCGGCTTCGACAAGGCCGTCGTAGGAGCGAAAGCCGTCCGTCGTGATCTCGGCGGAGAACTCGACGCGGCCTTCTATGATAGCGGTCAGCGTTGTTTTGGAACAGTTTTTCACGATCTGGCAATGCACCCGCCCGCCGCGTTCGAGGATGCCGAAGACCGGCACCTTGCGCGGGTTTCCCCGGCCCTTGTGGCCACGCGTGCGGGTCGGGCCGAAATAGCTCTCGTCGATTTCGACCTGGCCGCGGAAGGGGCAGTCGCGCTGCGCCAGCTCGGCCATTCGCAGGCGCAGAAGGGTGTAGAGCGCCGCGGTCGTGTTGTGGCTGAGCCCGGTCAGCGCTGCCGCGCGATCGGCCGTGATATCGAGCGCAAACAGACGAAGAAGATCGCGGAATTTGCGCTCCGAAATTCTCCCCCGAAACAGATACCGATTTTCTGAGCAGGAGCACCTTAGCATACTCTCAGAACAACTCACGGATAACCCTTCTGTAAATACTCAAATCTGGCCTGATTTCCGCGGGCCGCTTGCGGCTCGGTCGCCGTTTCGCCGGCTGCCCGTCATGCCCGAGCGAAGCGGGCGTCGACGGCGCAGCGGCACCTGCCTCGGGCAGGACCTTGCCGGGTTCAGGATGTTCAGCGGATCGAGCGCCGCCTTGATGGCGCATCGCGGCGGCGGGTTCTTCGCCGCGCCCGGGCAGTTTCGGGGCGATCCGTGTTCGGCGAGAATGCCGCCGAGCAGCCGTATCCTGACCCCTCCGATGCTGAAGACCTGGGCCTGTTGCGCAGACGGCTAATACGTTGCCGTCGCCAGATGCGAGACCCCGGCGTGGCCGGATCGACCCGGTGGCATCCGTCGCCGGTCAGAATTCGGCCACCTTGCGACAATGTCGTTGTCGATCGGCTGGCAAGGTCACTGCGCCCTCGTGCCATCTCGCTGGCTCGTTGGCAGACGGCGTCGGGCGCCTTCGACGCTCGGCGCACCTCGAAATAGACCGAGATCGGGGCGCGGCCATCGGGGCCGGGGGTGACGTCGCGCGGGGCGGTGGCGCCAAGCTCGACCAGGATGTTCACCTCATGCGGCGCGTCGAAGGGTTCGCGGGCGCCGTCGATGGTTTTCAGGTGCTGCTCGATATAGCTGCGCGGCATGTATTCGAAGGCCTCGACCGCGCCGCCGGTGGCGGATTGCAGGCGGTTGAGCAGGGAAAGCGCCTGATCGAGGGCCGGCACGGCGACCATGGCGGTGGCATAGGCGCCGGGTTTCGGCACCAGCTTCAGCACCGCGGCGGTGATGATGCCGAGCGTGCCCTCGGCGCCGATCAGCAGGTGTTTGAGGTTGTAGCCGGAATTGTCCTTGTGCAGTTCCGACATCAGGTCGACCACCTCGCCGGTGGGCAGCACGGCCTCGATCCCCAGCACCAGATCGCGGGTATTGCCATAGCGCAGCACGTTCGAGCCGCCGGCATTGGTGGAAAGATTGCCGCCGATCATGGCCGAGCCCTGGGCGCCGAAGGTGAGCGGGAAGATCAGGCCATGTTCCTGCGCGGCCTCGCGCAGGGCGGAAAGCACCACGCCGGCCTCGACCACCGCAAGCCGGGCGGCGGGGCTGATCTCGCGGATGGCGTTCATCCGTTCGAGCGAGCATGATCGCGCCCTCGGCCCGGGCGCCGCCGGCGAGGCCGGTATTGCCGGACACCGGAACCACGGGGGTTTTGCCGTGGCATTGGCGAGCTTCACGATCTCCGCGACCTCGGCCGTGGTCGCGGGGCGGACCACGGCGAGGGGAGACCAGTGGTAGGTGCGGGTGAAATCGTGGGAATATTTCGAGGCGTCAGGGCCGGTCAGGACCTGGGCCGCGCCGACGATGGATTTCAGTTTTCGAGCATGATTGGCCTCCCTCGGGGCGGAGAGTGACGACGGGCACCGGGGTTGGCAAGGGGGTAGGCCGGGGTTAACCCCGGCCCACGGAAGCGTTATGCCGCGCGGCCCAGGTCGATGAAGCGGGCGAGGTGGAAATCCTGATCGCCCCATTCGTGGTCGATCATGATCAGGCGCTTGGCGTAGTGGCCCAGATCGTATTCCCAGGTCATGCCGATGCCGCCATGCATCTGGATCGACTCTTCCGCCACCAGACGGCCGATGCGGCCGATGGAATATTTGGTTGCGGCCAGGATACGGGCCCGGTCGGTGCCGGATTTCGAGGTCAGCGCATTGGCCGCGTTGATCACCGCCGAGCGGGCCTGTTCGATCTCCAGCAGCATCTCGGCCGTGCGGTGTTGCAGGGCCTGGAACTTGCCGATGACGATGCCGAACTGCTTGCGGGTGCGCAGGTATTCGATGGTCATCTCGCGGATGGTCTGCATGATGCCCAGCGCCTCGGCCGAAAGGGCGACGATGGCGCGGTTTCCGGCATCTTCCAGCGCGGCGGCGCCGTCTTCGACAAGCAGCGTGGCGGGGGTGCCCGTGAAGGTCAGTTCGCTGGCGCGGCCACCGTCGGAGGTGGTGTAATCGCGGCGCTCGCCTTCGGTTGCGAGGAAGAGCGAGACCTTGCCGCCGTTTTGCGCCGAGACGATATAGCCCGTGGCGCCGTCGGCGTATTTCACCACCGTCTTGGTGCCGGTGAGGGTGAAGCCGTCGCCCGAGGCGGTGGCGATGGTTTCGACATCGGTGAGGTCATAGAGCGCCTGCGGTTCCTCGGCCGCGAGGGCATAGCGGGCGGCGCCGGCCATGATCTCTTCCAGCGCGTCGGTCATCCCGGCGGCGGCGAGGATCGTGCCGGGGACGAGGGCCCCGTCCAGCACGGGTTCGTTGACCAGGCGCTTGCCCAGTTCCTCGAACACCACGGCGATGTCGAAGCCTTCGCCGCCGAAGCCGCCCTGATCTTCCGAGAAGAGCGCGGCGATGACGCCCAGTTCGGCCAGCGATTCGTATTGCGCGGGCTGGAAGCCCTGATCGGAGTTACCGGCCTCGACGCGCTGGCCAAGGGGATATTTGTCGCGCAGATACCGCTCGATCGTGTCGGCGAGCATCCGGCGGGTTTCGGTATGGGTGAAGTCCATGTCGTGTCCCCCTTCTCAGAGCCCGACGATCATCTTGGTGATGATGTTCTTCTGAATTTCGTTCGAGCCGCCATAGATCGTGGTCTTGCGGTGGTTGAAATAGACGGCCGTGGCGTTGTTGAAGCCTTCGGGCGCCACATGCGGGCCGTTATAGCCGGTGTCGTCCACTTCCGGCGTCAGCGCCTGGGCCGAGCGGCCAAGGGCGCGGCGGGTGAGGTCGGTCAGTTCCTGCTCGATCTCGGTGCCGAGGATCTTCAGCATCGAGCTTTCGGCGCCCGGGGCGCCGCCGGCCTCGGCCTGGGCGAGGACGCGGAGATTGGTGACCTCCATGTTCATCAGCTCGATCTCGACGCGGGCGATGCGGGCGGCGAAGAGCGGGTCTTCGGCAAGCGGCTTGCCACCCCGTTTCTGGCTGGCGGCGAGGTCCTTCAGCCGGTCAAGCTCCTGGTTCGACTTGCCGACGCCGGCGATATTGGTGCGCTCGTGCGTCAGGAGATACTTGGCATAGGTCCAGCCCTTGTTCTCCTCGCCCACCAGGTTTTCGGCGGGGACCTTCACATCGGTGAAGAAGACCTCGTTCACCTCGTGGCCACCGTCGATGGTGCGGATCGGGCGGACCTCGATCCCCGGCGATTTCATGTCGATGAGGAGGAAGGAGATGCCTTCCTGCTGCTTGCCTTCGGTCGAGGTGCGCACCAGGCAGAAGATCCAGTCGGCGTGCTGGCCGAGCGTGGTCCATGTCTTCTGGCCGTTGACGATATAGTGGTCGCCCTGACGCACGGCGGCGGTCTTGAGGCTGGCCAGGTCCGAGCCGGAGCCGGGCTCGGAATAGCCCTGGCACCACCAGTCGGTGCCGTCGCACATGCGCGGCAGGTAATGGTCCTGCTGTTCCTTCGAGCCGAATTTCATCAGGACCGGCGCCAGCATCTTGAGCCCGAAGGGCAAGAGGCGCGGGCAGCAGGCGCGGGCCATTTCATCCTCGAAGATGAACTGCTTCACGGGGCCCCAGCCGGTGCCGCCGAACTCGGCCGGCCAGGAATAGGTCAGCCAGCCCTTGTCGTTCAGGATGACCTGCCAGCGGACCATGTCGTCTTTCGACAGGGGGGCATCGTTGCGGGTCTTGCGGGCAAGGTCTTCGGGCAGGTTGGCGGCGAGCCAGTCGCGGACTTCGGCGCGGAAATCCTGTTCTTCCTGGGTGAAATTGAGGTCCATTTCGCAGTCTCCTCAGGCCATGGCGCGTTTGTTGAGGTCGTCGAAGCTTTCGCCCTTTTCGACCATGTCGACGATGAGCTGCGCGGGCTTCCAGAAGACCGGGTCATCACCCGCGAACTCGCGCAGGTCGGCCAGCACGTTCTGCAGCCCGTACATGTCGGCATATTTCATCGGGCCGCCGCGATAGCGCGGGAAGCCGTAGCCGAAGAGGAAGGTCACGTCGATGTCGGAAGGCTTGAGCGCGATGCCCTCCTGCAGCACCTTGGCGCCTTCGTTGATCATCGCGGCCAGATAGCGGCGGATGATTTCCTCTTCCGAGAAGTCGCGGGGCGTGATGCCCAAATCGGCGCGGGCCTTCTGGATGATCGCCTCGACCTCGGGGTTCGGCGTGCCGCGGCGGTCGCCGGGGTTGTAGACATACCAGCCCTTGCCGGTCTTCTGGCCGAACCAGCCCTGTTCGCAGATCCGGTCGGCGATGGTGCCGGAATAGCGCATGTCGTTGGGGCGGGTGGCGGCCTTGTTCTTGCGGTTGGACCAGCCGATATCGAGCCCGGCCAGATCGCCCATGGCATGGATGCCCATCGGGTAGCCGAAATTCACCAGGGCTGCGTCGAGCGCATAGGGCGAGGCACCGTCTTCGACCATATAGGCCGCGGCGCGGCCATAGGTGGCGAGGATGCGATTGCCGATGAAGCCGTCGCAGAGCCCGGCGCGCACGGGCACCTTCTTCATCGCCTTGGCCAGCGCAAAGCCGGTGGCCACCGCATCGTCGGCGGCATTGGACGGAATGACGATTTCGAGCAGCCGCATGATATTGGCGGGCGAGAAGAAATGCAGGCCGATCACGTCCTGCGGCCGGGTGGTGGCCGAGGCGATCTCGTCGATATTCAGATAGGAGGTGTTCGAGGCCAGCACGGCGCCGGGCCTGGCGACGGTGTCGAGGATGCCGAAGACTTCCTTTTTCACCTCCATGTTCTCGAACACGGCTTCGATGATCAGGTCGGCATCGCCGAGGTCGTCATAGGAGGTCGAGGGCGTATAGCGCGCCATGATGGCGGCCTTCTGGGCCTCGGTCTTGCGGCCCTTTTCGACGTCGCGGGTATAGACCTTTTCGACATTGGCGATGCCCTTGGCGATCGAGTCGTCGTCGCGTTCGACCATGGTGACGCTGAGGCCGGCGTTGAGCGCCGCGACGGTGATGCCGGCGCCCATGGTGCCGCCGCCGATGACGCCGATCTTTTCCAGCTTGCGCGGCTGGGCGCGGCCGTTCTCGGGCACCTTGGCGCTGGCGCGTTCGGCGAAGAAGGCGTGGTTCAGGCCCTGCTGCTGCGGCGTGCCGAGGCAGGACATGAAGGCGTCCTTTTCATAGATCGAGGCCTCGTGCAGGGAATGCGACAGCGAGTATTCCATCGAATCGACCATGCGGGCGGGGGCATAGAGCCCCTTGGCTTTCTTGACGATGCCGTTGCGCGCGGCCTCGAAGGCGGCGGCGTTCTCGGCCTCGGTGCCCAGCCCGTCGGAGCGTTCCGAGGTCTTGCGCGGGCCCTTGCCTTCGCCGATCAGCTCGCGCGCGAAGGTCTTGGCGTCTTCCAGCAGGTCGGTCTCGGCCAGCCGGTCGATGACGCCCAGGGCGACGGCCTCTTTCGCGGGAACCTGACGGCCCGAGACCATGATGTCGAGCGCGGCGGAAATGCCGGCGACGCGCGGCAGGCGGATGGTGCCGCCGGCGCCGGGCATGACGCCGATCAGCACTTCGGGCAGGCCGACGCGGGCTTTGGGATCGGCGATGCGGTAATGCGCGCCGAGGCTGATTTCCAGGCCCCCGCCCAGGGCGGTGCCGTGCAGGGCGGCGATCACCGGCTTGGTGGTTTCCTCGATCCTGGTGCAGACCTCCCACAGCGCGGGGGGCTGGGGCGCCTGGCCGAATTCGCGGATATCGGCCCCGGCGGGGAAGGTGCGGCCGTCGCCGATGACGATGGCGGCCTTGATGGCCGGATCGGCGTCGATCTCTTCCATGGCCTTGAAAAGGCCCTGGCGCACGGCGGTGCCGAGGGCGTTCACCGGCGGGTTCATGACGGTGACGACGGCAATATCGCCGTCGCGCGTGAGAGTGACCTGATCGCTCATCGCTTCTCTTTCCTGAAATATTCCTCCACGGGCGCGGCGAGGCGCCCGGTCCTGCGGGCAATATGCAACCGAGCGGGCTTCGGGGGCAACCGAAAGGGTGCGCCGCGCCGTGACGTAACGGGGGCAAGCGCGGCGTTTTCGCGTGCCGGCCGGGGCGGTGGGTTGGCACCCACCCTACGAGTCGAGGCCGGGCTCGTCCAGCAGGTGGCGGCCCTGGCGGTCCTCGACCTCGATCACCCAGAGGTCGGGATCGAAGCCGCGCTGGCGGGCGATGGAGGCGTCGACCTCGCGCTCGTCGCCTTCGGCCAGCAGATCCCATTTGCGGGCGCCGGTCATCAGGTCGAAGGTGCGGTGGAAGGCCTGGGCCCGGCCGTCGAGCGTGTTGAGCTTGACGAGAACCGCGCCCGAGGTGTCGTCGCCATGCGACGTCACGAAGGCGGGAATGTCGGCAAGGCGCAGGCGGGCGAGATAGGCATGGACCCAGAAATCGGCGGTGAGGCGCGTCATTCGAGCGTCGGAGCGGGGGCCAGCCCCCGCACCCCCGGGATATTTGGGGTCAGATGAAGGGGTGGATCAGTTGCCATCTTTGAAGTCGAGGCCCATTTCGCTGTAGCGTTCGCTTTCTTCCAGCCAGTTGGGGCGGACCTTGACCTGCAGGAAGAGGTGGATCTTGCGGCCGAGGAACTCTTCCAGCTCGGCGCGGGCGAGTTGCGAGATGGTCTTGATGGTCTCGCCCTTCTTGCCCAGCACGATGCCCTTGTGGCCGTCGCGCATGACATAGACGACCTGGTCGATCCGGGCCGAGCCGTCCTTGCGTTCCTCCCAGTGCTCGGTCTCGACCGTCAGCTGGTAGGGCAGTTCCTGATGCAGGCGCAGGGTGAGCTTTTCGCGGGTGATCTCGGCGGCGATCATGCGCAGCGGCAGGTCGGCGATCTGGTCTTCGGGATAGAGCCAGGGGCCTTCGGGAAGCTGGGTCGCGAGCCAGGCCTTGAGATCCTCGGTGCCGTGGCCCCTTTCGGCCGAGATCAGGAAGGTCTTGGCGAAATCGTAGCGGTCGTTCAGCTTCTGGGTCAGGGCGAGCAGCACCGGCGCCTCGACCTTGTCGATCTTGTTGATGGCGAGCGCGACGCTGCGGCCGCGGGGCAGCTCGGCCAGGCCGTCGAGGATGGTTTCGACGCCGGGGGTGAGGCCGCGATGGGCCTCGACCATGAGGACGGTGATATCGGCATCCGCCGCCCCGCCCCAGGCCGCCGCCACCATGGCGCGGTCGAGCCGGCGGCGCGGACGGAAGAGGCCGGGCGTATCGACGAAGACGATCTGGGCCTCGCCTTCCAGCGCGACGCCGCGGATGCGGGCACGGGTGGTCTGGACCTTGTGGGTGACGATCGAGACCTTGGCGCCGACCATGCGGTTGGTCAGCGTCGATTTGCCGGCATTGGGCTCTCCGATCAGGGCGACGAAGCCGCAGCGGGTGGTCATGGGGCGCGATCCTTCATGTGCTGGCGCGGAGATAGCCGAATGCGGCGCGATTGGCGAGTCCGCTTGAACCGGGCGGGCGGCTGGGCGAGGGTGGGGCGTGACATGGAAAGGGGTGCGCGATGAGCCCGGAAGAGAGATTGGCCGAGATGGGACTGGTTCTGCCGCCGCCGGTCGCGTTGCCCGAAGGCGTGAACCTGCCGTTTTCGATGGTGAGCCGGCGCGGCGACCGGGTGTTGATTTCCGGCCATCCGCGGCATGGGGCGGACGGGCGGCTGAACGGGCCTTACGGCCAGGTGGGCGCCGATCTGACCCTGGAGGAGGCGCAGGCGGCGGCTTGCGAGATCGGGCTGTGCGTGCTGGCGCATCTCAGGAACCAGGTGGGAGAGCTGAGCCGGATCTAAAGGGGCTGGGCGCGGGTCTTCGGCATGGTCAGTTCGGCCCCGGGTTCACGGATCAACACCTGGTGATCAACGGGTTTTCCGGTACCGATGATCGCGGTCTTCGGGGCGCAGACGGGGCGCCATGCGCGTTCGGCCGTGGGCGTGGCGGCGCTGCCGATGAATTTCGCCATCGAGATCGAGGGCGAGGTGGTGCTGGGGCCGGACTGACCGGAGGGGGCTGGCCGGGGCAAGGGTTAACGGCACCGCACGGTGGAAAGGCGCGGTATGCCGGCCTGGCTGGCAGGCCGGCTGCGATCCGTATGGCAAGGAAAGCGTCGGGAATGAACGGCCGTTAAGGTTAATGCATCGCGCGCCGTGCACTGTGCGCTGTGTCCGAGCGCTGTCCGCCTGGGAGCGTGGCCCGCCGGGACGCGGGCGCGCACTCATGCGGGTCGGCGGGGCGGGCGCGCCGTCCTCGATCAGGTCTGGCGCGGCGGTGTGTCGAGGGCCGTGAGGTGATCGAGAACCAGCCGCAGCAGGGTCTCGGGCGGCCGGGTTGCATCCAGCGTCAGGCTGGGCGCCTTTTGGCGGGCCAGCCAGGCCCGGTGGCGGCGCAGGCTGCGGCCGTCGAACCGGTCGTCGTCGTAATAAGCTGGCCCAGTCGATGAAGCTGCGGTGGATGTCGTGCATGTCGCCGCCGGGTTCGATCCGGGCGCCGAAACGGGTGCGTTCGCGGGCGCGCAGCCGGGCGAGGCGCAGGTCGGTCGGGGCGGTCAGCAGAACGATCAGGTCGACATGCTGCACCGCGACATCGCCCCAGCCCATCAGCGAACCGGACAGCACCCAGCCGTCCACGCCTGCCGCCTCCAGCAGAAGCGACAGGCGTTCGCGTTCGGGCCGGTAGAGGTGAAGGGCGGGTCCGGAGGGCCGCCGAAGTAATCGTCGGAATCGAGGATGCGGCAGGTCGAGCGCGGCAGCCAGCACTCCCCAGCGTTGTCGTGCCGCTGCCCGATGCCCCGGTGATGTGGATACGGGGGCCGGATCGGGAGCAGGAGCAGGACCGGAGGACATCAGGCCTAATCCGGGAGCCGTTCGAGCAGGGCGCGGGCGGCGGCCTGCTCGGCTGCACGTTTCGAAGGGGCCTGGGCGGTGGCGGTTTCGCCACTGTCCAGCCGCGCCTCGATGGTGAAGACCGGCGCGTGGTCGGGGCCGGTGCGGTTCAGCTCGGCATAGGCGGGCGGGGTCAGGCCACGCGCCTGGGCCCATTCCTGCAGCGCGGTCTTGGCGTCGCGGGCATCGGCCTCGACCCGGGCGATCCGCTTGCCCCAGAGCCGGAGCACCAGCGCGCGGGCGGTCTCGAAGCCGGCATCGAGATAGACGGCGGCGATCACCGCCTCCATCGCGTCGCCCAGAAGCGCCTGCTTGCGGCGGCCGCCGGTCATCATTTCGGACCGGCCCAGTTTCAGCACGGCGCCAAGGTCGATCTGGCGGGCGACATCGGCGCAGGTTTCCTTGCGCACCAGCGCGTTGAAGCGCGGCGCCAGCTGGCCCTCGGGGGCGTCGCGGTCGTGATTCAGCACCGCCTCGGCCATGGCGAGGCCCAGAACGCGGTCGCCGAGAAACTCGAGCCGCTGGTTGTCGGGACGGGTCGAGGAGGCGATGGAGCCGTGGGTCAGCGCGCGGATGAGCAGCTCGGGATCGGCAAAATCATGGCCGAGTCGGGTCTGGAACTCGTGAAGATCGCGTGACAGCTTCATGGGATCGGTTTCATGAAGCGATTGCGCGATGATGTCCAGAGTTTCGTCGCGGCGGCGCGGTCACGGGCAACCCGGGAAGGGGGCCGGCCGGATCGGCGCCTGCGCGGCCGGTGTCCCGTCTTACTCGATCGCCTTGAAATAACGGTCCGAGCGCCAGGTCCAGAAATAGAGCATCCGCCGCCCCGCCGACGAGAACATGATGCGGTCGGCGCGGCCGATCAGGTCTTCGTAGGGCACGAAGCCGACCCCGCCGGCCTTCTGGTCGAAACGCGAATCGAGCGAGTTGTCGCGGTTGTCGCCCATCATGAAGTAATAGCCCGGCGGCACGGTGAAGACGGCGGTGTTGTCGGCCTGGCCGAAGCTGCCGATGTTCAGGATGTCGTGCCGGACGCCCTCGGTCTGGCCGGGCCCGGGCGGCAGGGTTTCGATCTGGCGGAGCTTCTCGCAGGCGCCGCCCTGGCCGACGGCGCCGTTGGCGCAGCGCGGCAGGTTGCCTTCGGGGCCCTGCGGCGCGAAGGGTTCGCTGAAGATGCCGCCATCTTCCAGCTTGACCGCCTGGCCGTTGAGCTGAAGCACGCCGTCCTTCATCTGGATCCGGTCGCCGGGCAGGCCGACGAGGCGCTTGATATAGTCCGACCCGGTGACCGGG
>JAWKXE010000050.1:0-21589 GCA_041397165.1 Paracoccaceae bacterium
GGCCTTCATGTCGGCGATGGCCAGAAGGATGGCGTCGCGCCGTGCCTCGTTCGAGAAATATATCGTGCCGCCGATCAGCGCCAACGTGAACGGCAGCCCCACCCGCACCGCCTTGCGGAAGGCCGGCGTCAGCCACAGCCGGTGCAGGCGATAGGCCCAGCGGCTGGGGGCCGGATCGTGCTTGGCCAGCGGTTTTTCCGCCCTTTGCGCCCTCAGCGGCTGCATGACGCATCCTCCACCATCCAGGCGCAGAGCGCGGGAAAGTCGATGCCGCAATGCGCCGCCTGCTCGGGTGCCAGCGACGTGGGCGTCATCCCCGGCTGGGTGTTGGTCTCGAGCAGGATCAACCCGTCCAGCCCACGCGCCTCGTCCCAGCGGAAATCGGTGCGGCTCAGCCCGCGACAGCCCAGCGCCTCATGCGCCCGTGCCGCATAGTCGAGACAGGCCTCGAAAATCTCTTCCGGGATATCGGCGGGCATCACATGGCGCGATCCGCCCTCGGCGTATTTGGCGTGATAGTCGTACCAGCCATCGGTGATGATATCGGTCACGGTCAGCGCCTTGCCGCCCATCACCGCCGTCGTCATCTCGCGCCCCGGGGCATAGGTTTCCACCATCAGAACCTCGGGCATCTCGGGCGCCAGGCAGGGCGGGCCGTTGGCCGCCTCCTGCACGATATAGACCCCGACCGACGAGCCCTCGTTATAGGGCTTCACGACATAGGGCGGCACCATCACATGCCGCGCCTCGATCTCGGCGCGACAGGCCAGACGGCTCTCGACCACCGGCAGCCCGGCGGAGCGATAGGCCTCCTTGGTCTTCTGCTTGTCCATCGCCAACGCCGAGGCCAGAACCCCGGAATGGGTATAGGGGATCTTCAGCCATTCCAGCATCCCCTGGACGCAGCCATCCTCGCCCCAGCGGCCATGCAGCGCGTTGAAGACGACATCGGGGCGCATATCCCGCAGCACCGCCGCCAGGTCCGGCTCGGCGTCGATCTCGGCCACGTCGAAACCGGCCGTGCGCAGTGCCTTGACGCATTCCGCCCCCGAGCTGAGCGATACCTCGCGCTCGGCCGAAAAGCCGCCCATCAGAACTGCCACTTTCTGGGTTGCCCTGCCCGACATACCCGCTCACCGCCTCATTCTCGCCGGGCCTTATCGGCGGCCCGTTGGTTGCGTCTGTGTTGTTATTTGCCTGTCACTCGCCCGGGGCCGGTTCGCCGACCCTCATGATTTCCCACTCTAGCGTGATCCCGCTTTTGTCGTAAACCCTTTTCCGCACCTCTTCGCCCAGCGATTCGAGGTCGTCGGCGGTGGCCTGCCCGGTATTGATCAGAAAGTTGGAATGTTTCTCGCTCATCTGCGCCCCGCCGATACGGGCGCCGCGCATTCCGGCGTCGTCGATCACGGTCCAGGCCTTCAGCTCGTGGCTATCGTCGGCGCGGCCGGTGCTCGAAAACCCGGCCGGATTGCGGAAGGTGCTGCCGGCGCTGCGCTCCTTGGTCGGCTGGGTCGCGTCGCGCTTGGCGATCTGCTCCTCCATCCGCGCCTCCAGCTCGGCCGGATCGCCCGCGGGCCCCTCGAACGTGGCCTCGAAGATCACCCAATCGGCCGGCAGCCCGGTCTGGCGATACTGAAAGGCCAGGTCATCGGCGCCCAGCGTCACGATCTCGCCCGCCCGCGTGACGGCCCGGGCCGACACGAAGACATCCGCGACATAAGAGCCATAGCAGCCCGCGTTCATCCGCACCGCCCCGCCGATGCTGCCCGGAATGGTGCGCAGGAAGGTCAGGTCAACCCCCGCCTCGGCCGCGCGGCGCGCGACATGCGCGTCCAGCGCCGCCGCCCCGGCCGTCACCCGCCGGCCCTCGACCGCGATGGTGTTGAAGCCCCGGCCCAGCCGGATCACCACGGCGCGCAACCCTCCGTCGCGCACGATGAGGTTGCTGCCCACACCGATCGGGAAAACCGTCACACCCGGGTCGAGCGCGGCCAGGAAATCCACCAGATCTGCAACATCCTCGGGCAGGAACAGCCAGTCGGCCGGCCCGCCCACCCGCAGCCAGGTCAGCTCGCTCAGGCTCTTGCCGGGGATCAGCTTCCCCCGCACCTCTGGCATGTCCGTCATGGGCCACCGCTCGTGTCGTTTCGCGCCTCATATACCAGATATGCGCCGCGCGAAACCCTTGCGGGGTGGGTTTTCAACCCACCGTCCGGCCTATAATCCCGCCTTCCGCCGCAGCCAGCGCCCCAGATAGATCACCGGCCAGCGCAGCACGCTCATCCCGGCGGCCAGGAACAGCGCCCCCACCCACCACGGGTTCTGCCAGACCACCCAGACCAGGATCGGCACCCCCACCGCGATCAGCCCATAGGCCCGGCGCCAGTAATTGTCCTTCGACGGGATCATCGCCAGCACATTCGCCGCCAGCAGCCAGACGAAGGCGGCAATCAGCGATCCGCTCACTCGGCCCGCTCCCGGCGCAGTTCGGCCGGCAGTTCGGGCCGCTGGCCCATCGCCCGCCGGATCAGGTATTTCAGCGGGTTGCGGAACATCGACAGGAAGGCCGCCAGCCCGGCAACGGCCAGGATCCAGCCATGCTGATGGCCGATGAATCCGATCAGCAACGGCGCCGCGATCAGCAGGCCCAGCCCGGGAACCATCTGCGCCCGCATCGGCAGCATCGCCACCACCGTCGCGGCCAGCACCCAGATACAGCCCAGAAAAAGCGAAGCGCTCATCGTTCCGTCATCCCATCTTTCCCGCGATCGCAGCGGCGAACACCGCCAGCGACAACGCAATTCCCAACCAGGGCCAAACCGGCGACACCGTGAACTCGGCCTCAGGCCGCACCCTCTTTACACCGATCAACGCAGCGTTGACGATGGCAAAAACGATCAGCAGGGCCAGCGTCGTCACCTCGGCCAGCACCGCCACCGGCAGGGTCATCGCACTGGCGATCACGCAGCCCCCGACCAGCACCGAGGCCAGAACCGGCGTGCCGAACCGGCCATGGGCGTGGTGAAACACCGCCAGCCAGGGCGACCGCCGCCCCAACCCAAAGAGCACCCGCGCCGCCATCACGATCTGCGCCAGCACGCCGTTCAGCGCGGCCGCCACCGCAATCGCCGACAGGAAGGCGCCGCTGCTTCCCGTCCCCGCCTCCCAGACCAGAACCAGCGGCCGTTCCGATCCGCCCAGCGCCTCGCGCGGCACCGCCCGCACCGCCGCCAGCGACACCAGAGCATAGAGCACGGCCGTGGTTAACAAAGCGTAAAGGATCGAGCGCGGCAGGGTGCGGGCCGGCTCCTTCGCCTCTTCCGCCATGTTCACCATGTCGTCGAAACCGATGAAGGCGAAGACGGCGAACAGCGTCGCCGCCGCCACGCCATCCCATTCCGGCGCCGGCAGGGGCAGCACGAACTCGGCCACCGGCTCGGCCGCGAAGCCCGCGCCGATCACCAGAACCAGCCCCACGACCTCGATCGCGGTCAGAATGGCGGCGAAGGCCAGGCTCTCGACCACGCCGACGATGGCGATCCCGGTCAGGATCGCCCCCAGCCCGACCACGGCCCAGACGAAGGGGATATCGACGATGGCGGTCAGATATCCCACCCCGCCGCGCAGCACCGCCGCCGCGGCGACCGTTCCCGCAACGATGTTGATCATCCCCACCAGCACGGCCAGCCCATGCGCATCGAGGCCGCGCTCGACATAGGCGCTGTCGCCCGCCGCCTCGGGGATGCGGGCCGACAATTCGGCGAAACTCAACGCGGTGGGCAGGGCCACCAGCCCGGCCAGCAGGAACGCCACCGGCGCCCACATCCCCGCCGCCCCGGCCGCCGCCCCGGTCAGCACATAGATCCCGGCACCCACCATGATGCCGATACCATAGGCCGTCAGAAGCCCGGTCCCGATCCTGCGCTTCAGCTCGTCCGCCACCGTCAGTTCTCCCGATCCCGCCCTTTCATCTTTCTCCAAATACTCATGACCCGTTCCGATGCCGCCCGCCGCTCCCGGGGGCGCCTCTCATACGGTCCGGCGCGCCCTCACCCCAGCCGCGCCGGCAATTCGTTGGCCCAGGCCGAGATCGTGCCCGCGCCCAGACAGACCACCATGTCGCCCGGCTGGGCCTGTTCCTTGACCAGCCGCACCAGGTCGTCGATGTCGGTGATCGCCCGCGCATGGCGATGCCCGGCCCGGATCAACCCGGCGATCAGATCGTCGCGGGTGGCCCCGGGAATAGGGTCCTCGCCGGCGGCATAGACCTCGGCGATGGCCACCACATCGGCCTCGTTGAAGCACGAACAGAAGGCATCGAAATGGTCGTGCAGGCGGGTATAGCGATGCGGCTGATGCACCGCCAGGATGCGCCCCTCGGTGGCCTGCCGCGCCGCTTTCAGAACGGCGGCGATCTCGGTCGGATGGTGACCGTAATCGTCGATGATGGTCACGCCGTTCACCTCTCCCACCCGGGTAAAGCGCCGGTTGACGCCGCCGAACCCGGCCAGCGCGCCGCGGATCTCGTCGCCCTTCATGCCCAGATGCCGCGCCACCGCCACCGCGCCCAGCGCGTTCGAGACGTTGTGATCCCCCGGCATCGGCAGGCTGCAGCCCTCGATCGTCACGCCCTCGTTCTGCAGCACGATGTCGAAATGCGCCACGCCCTTGTCATAGGTCAGGCTGACCGCCCGCACATCGGCCTGGGTGTTGAAGCCGAAGGTCACCACCCGCCGGTCGGTGATCTTGCCGACCAGCGCCTGAACGTCCGGATCGTCGGTGCAGCACACCGCCAGGCCATAGAACGGGATGTTCGACACGAATTCATAGAAACCGCGATGCAGGTTCTCCTCGGTGCCCCAATGTTCCATATGCTCGGGGTCGATATTGGTGACGATGGCGATGGTCGCGGGCAGGCGGTTGAAGGTGCCGTCGCTCTCGTCGGCCTCGACCACCATCCATTCGCCGCCGCCGACCCGCGCGTTCGAGCCATAGGCGTGGATGATGCCGCCATTGATCACCGTCGGGTCGAAATTGCCCGCGTCCAGCAGCGCCGCCACCATCGTCGTGGTGGTGGTCTTGCCATGGGTGCCCGCCACGGCGATGTTCGACTTCAGCCGCATCAGCTCGGCCAGCATCTCGGCCCGGCGCACCACCGGCAGACCGCGCCGCCGCGCCTCGTCCAGCTCGGGATTGCCCGGCTTGATCGCGCTCGAGATCACCACCACCTCGGCCGCCTCCAGGTTCTCGGCCCGCTGGCCTTCGAAGATATGCGCCCCCATCGCCGCCAGCCGGTCGGTGATCTTCGAGGCCTTCAGGTCAGACCCCTGCACCACATAGCCGTGGTTCAGCAGCACCTCGGCGATGCCCGACATGCCGATACCGCCGATGCCGACGAAATGGATGGGCCCGACGTCGCCGGGAAGTTTCGTTGCCGCTGCGCTCATGCTCTTGCCTTGCTCTTCTCACATCCGCCCGATCCGGGCCTGTCCCTGCGTAGGCCGGGGTTCACCCCGGCACCCGCCCCCTATTGCCCTTGCGCCAATCGTTCGACCAGCGCGACCAGTTCCTCCGTCGCCTCCGGCTTGCCCACCGACAAGGCCGCCTGCGCCATCAGGCTCGCGCCCTTCGGATTGCCCAGAACCGAGGCGATCTGCTCGGCCATGACATCGACCTCGAACTGCGCCTCGGGGATCACGATGGCGCCGCCGGCGCGGGCCAGCCCGCGGGCATTGGCGCTCTGATGGTCGCCCGCCGCCGCGGCATAGGGGATCAGGATCGCCGGCCGGCCGATGACGCTGATATCCGCCACCGATGACGCCCCCGAACGCGAGATCACCAGCTGCGCCTCGCTCATCCGCCGCGGCACATCCTGAAAGAACGGCTGCACATCGGCGGCAATGCCGTTCTCGGCATAGAATTTCGTCACCCGCTCGCCATCCTCGTCCCGGGCCTGATGGCTGACGCGGACATATTGCAGAACGTCCATCGGCAGCGCGGCAATCGCCGGCGGCACCACGTCGCTCAGGATGCGCGCGCCCTGGCTGCCGCCGATCACCAGGATCGACATCGGATAGTCGCCCGGCGCGATATAGGCCGCCCCGGCCCGCTCCAGCACGGCGCCGCGCACCGGATTGCCGGTATGGATGCCCTCGATCCCCTCGGGCAGGTCGGTGGGCCAGATGCCGCAGGCCACCGCATCCACCCGCTTGGCGAAGATCCGGTTCACCCGCCCCAGCACGCCGTTCTGTTCATGGATCATCCGTGGCAGGCGCAGCAGCCAGGCCGCCGCCATCGCCGGGATCGCCGGATAGCCGCCGAAGCCCACCACCACATCGGGCCGGTCCCGCCGCATCCGCCAGACCTGCGCCAGCACGCCACCGGCGATGCGCAACGGCGCCGTCAGCCGCTTCAGCGCCGAGCCCTGCGCGAAGGTCGCGCTCGCCACCTGTTCGATCTCGACAGTATGGGGAAAGCCACCGGTATAGCGCGCGCCGCGGGCATCGGTCGACAGCTTCACCCGCCAGCCCTTGCGCAACATCACCTCGGCCAGCGCCTGGGCCGGGAACATATGTCCGCCGGTCCCCCCCGCCGCGATCACCAGAAGCCTCTGCCGCTGTGTCATTGCCGTCCCCGTAGGCCGGGGTTCACCCCGGCTCCCCCTGACCTCACCGCCCGCGCCCGCGGAAGAACTCGTCGATCCCGCCCTGCGGCCGGGTCCGCGTGAAGGCCAGAAGCATCCCCACCGCTATGCCCCCCGCGATCAGCGACGAACCGCCATAGCTCACGAAGGGCAGCGTCATCCCCTTCGCCGGCAACAGCCGCACCGCGACGCCCATGTTGATCATCGCCTGCACCCCGAACACCGCCGCCAGCCCGGTGCCCGCCAGCCGGATGAACGGATCGCGCTCCCGGATCAGCCGCAGCATCGAGCGCACGACGACGATCGCATAAAGCGCGATGATCACCAGCACAAGCACCAGCCCGTATTCCTCGGCCGCCACCGCGATGATGAAATCCGTATGCGCGTCGGGAAGCGACCATTTCACCTGCCCCTCGCCCACGCCGACACCGAAGAAACCGCCCTCGCGGATGGCGTTCTCGGCAAAGCCCAGCTGGGTGCGCGGGTCGACATCGGGGTTCAGGAACCCGTCGATCCGCCGCGCGAAATGCTCCGAGGCGCTATAGGCGAAGCTGCCCGCCAGCACGACGCCCCCCGCCAGCCCGACCAGCAGCAGGATCGGCGCACCCGCCACGAAATACATCACCGCCCAGCCGAACAGGATCAGGCTGGCCTGACCGAAATCCGGCTGCAAGGCCAGCAACAGCACGATCACCGCGGCCAGAACGAAGGAAAACCGCTTGCCCGGCGGCCCGCCGATCTCCTCGCTCGCCGCCATCATCCAGGCGGCCACGACGATGAAACCGGGCTTCAGGAACTCGCTCGGCTGCACCGACGCGAAGCCGAGGCTATACCAGCGTACCGCGCCCTTGCCGAAATCGGTGCCGGCAAAGGGCAGCCCCAGGATCGCCAGCAGCGACAGCAGGAAGCCGATCACCGCCAGCCGCCGCACCAGATCGGGGCTCATCATCGAGGTGATCAGCATCGCCAGCAGCGCCGTGCCGCCAAAGAACGCCTGTCGCGCCACATAGTGAAACGCGCCCAGCCCGTTCTTCTCGGCCAGCGGCACGCTTGCCGCCAGACCCAGAAGCAGGCCGATCCCGAACAGGATCAGCACACAGCTCAGCGCCCATTTGTCGACCGTCCGCCACCATTTCGGCAAGACCGGCTCGCCCTCGGCCACGGGAACCGCGCCATAGACCATCTCTGTCATGGGACCACCACCACTCGCTCTGCCTCATGCCGCCCCATTGGGGCCCGCCCCGGTTTTCCGGGGTCCTTCCGCCCACTCTAGCACGGTGATTCGCCCAAGGGAAGCAGGTGATTCGGCCCGGGCGCGCACAATCCCGTGCCCCGCCCCTTGCCCCGCCTTGTGCGCTCCCGCTGCCGGCCCTATCGTTGCCCCGAATTGCACCAGGAACCACCCGAAGAGGCCTCGATGGACAGCTCGCTCACCCTTTCCGGAAATGGCCACAGCTGGGCAGTCCTGCCCACCTCCACCCTCGCCGGCTGGGGGCTGGGCCTCCTGCTGCTCTACCTCTTCGTGCGGCATTTCCTCGTCGTGCTGATGGTCATGGACCTGGTCCTGGGCTGGCTGCGCCGGTTCCGCTGGTTCCCGGGCCCGGGCCGGCGGCGCCGCGCGCTGGTCCACTGGCTGATCGCCCTCGCCCTGCTCGCCGCCTATGTCCTGCTGGGAAGCCGCCTCGGCTGGCTTTCCTTCACCCCGCGCTGAGCGTCCGGCGCCGAAATCCGCTTGAATTCCCCGCCCCGCCGCGCCACCCCTCGGGGATGGAGCCGAACACCCTCATCCTCGGCGCCGGTGCCGCCGGCCTGATGTGCGCCGCCCACGCCGGGCCCGGCACGCTGGTCATCGACCACGCGCAAAAACCTGGCGAAAAGATCCGCATTTCCGGCGGCGGCCGCTGCAACTTCACCAATCTCGACGTCACGGCGGCCAATTTCCACGGGACAAATCCGCATTTCCCCAAATCCGCCCTGGCCCGCTATACCCCCTGGGACTTCATCTCGCTCATCTCCGAGCACGGCATATCCTGGCACGAGAAAACCCTGGGCCAGCTCTTCTGCGACCACAAGGCGACGCAGATCGTCGATCTGCTGACCGGTCTCGTCGCCCGCGCCGGGGCCGAGCTGCGCCTCGAAACCACCCTCGCCGACCTCTCCCACGATGGCCACCGCTTCACCGCCACGGTCGAGACCCACGGCCGCCGCGAAACCGTCACCGCCCGTACCCTGGTCATCGCGACGGGGGGCAAGTCGATCCCGAAGATGGGCGCCACCGGCCTTGCCTATGACATCGCCCGCCAGTTCGGCCTGGCCGTCACCGCCCCGCGCCCCGCACTGGTGCCGTTCACCTTCCCGGAAGGCCGCTTCGCCCCGCTCGCCGGCCTCTCGCTTCCGGTCCGCGCCCAAGCCGCGCAAGGCCCCAGCTTCGACGAGGCGCTGCTCTTCACCCATCGCGGCCTCTCGGGGCCCGCTATGCTGCAAATCTCGTCCTTCTGGCAGGAAGGCCAGCCCATCGCCATCGACCTCTCCCCCGCCACGCCCCTCTTCGACACCCTCCGCGCCGCCCGCGCCCGCGACGGCCGCAAGCAGCTTTCCACCCATCTCACCGCACTGTTGCCCGCCCGCCTGGCACAGTATCTGTCCGAAACCATGGCCCTCACCGGCAACCTCGCCGATAGGTCCGACGCCACCCTGCGCCAACTGGCCGAAACGCTCCACGCCTGGCACCTCACCCCTCGGGCACCGAAGGCTGGCGCACCGCCGAAGTCACCGCCGGCGGCGTCGCAACCGCCGGGCTCAATTCCCAGGACATGCAGGCCAGAACCGTCCCCGGCCTCTTCTTCATCGGCGAATGCGTCGATGTCACCGGCTGGCTCGGCGGCTACAACTTTCAATGGGCCTGGTCCTCCGCCATGGCCGCCGCCCGCGCCATCGCCGAGACGCCCCGATAGTCCGCCTCTTCATCTGACCCCAAATATCCCGGGGGCGTGGGGGCAGAGCCCCACTCCGCCCCTCTCCTTGCCAGCCCCCCTGTTTTCGGGCAGCCTTCCCCATGCGCCCGTTCGAGCAGATCTTCGCCCTCGCAGCCGACCGCCACGGCGGCCCCGATGCGCTGGAAGAACGGCTCGCGAAGCCGCTGCCGCCCGAAGAACTGGCCCGGATTCCGACGACCGCTGGCTCAGTCAGATGACCAAGTGCATCTTCCGTGCGGGCTTCGACTGGAAGGTGGTCGAGGCGAAATGGGACGGATTCGAAACCGCCTTCCATGGCTTCGACCCCGGCAGATGCGCCTTCATGGACGACGCCGAGTTCGACACGCTGCTGTCCAACCCGGCCCTGATCCGCAACAGCGCCAAGCTTGCCACCGTGCGCGACAATGCCGCCTTCCTGCTCGGCCTGCGCGACCGGGGCGGCGCCGGCAAGGTGCTGGGCGGCTGGCCCTCGACCGATTACATCGGCCTGCTGGCCTTCCTGCAGACCGAAGGCGCCCGGCTGGGCGGCAATACCGGCCAATACGCCATGCGCTTCCTGCGCCGCGATGCCTTCATCCTCAGCCGCGACGTCACCGCCCGGCTGATCGCCGAAGGCGTGATCGACAGGCCCGCGACCTCGAAATCCGCCCTTGCGGCGGTGCAGGCCGCCTTCAACACCTGGATGGAGCAATCCGGCCGGTCGCTGACCGAGATCAGCCAGACCCTCGCCCGCAGTCTCTGACCCGCCCCACCGCCAGCGTCATGCCGGCCGAGGCCTCAGCCGGGATCGCGCCAGCGGTTCACGATCGGATAGCGCCGGTCCAGCCAGAAGGCGCGCGGCGTCAGGCGGGCGCCCGGGGCCGACTGGAAACGCTTGTATTCGCTGATGTAAAGCAGGTGCTCGACCCGTTTCACGGTGTCACGCTCGAAGCCTGCGGCGACGCATTCCGCGACGCTCGCCTCGCCGTCGACCAGCATTTCCAGGATCGCATCCAGCACCTCGTAGGGCGGCAGCGAATCCTCGTCCTTCTGATCCTCGCGCAGCTCGGCCGAGGGCGGCTTGTCGATCACCCGCGGCGGGATCACCTCGCCCGCCGGGCCCTTCATCCAGTCGGGGCGATGGTTTGCATTCCGCCAGCGGCAGGTCTCGAACACCCGCGTCTTGTAGAGATCCTTGATCGGGTTATAGCCGCCCGCCATGTCGCCATAGATGGTGGCATAGCCGACCGCGACCTCGGACTTGTTGCCGGTCGTCAGCAGCATCTCGCCGAACTTGTTCGAGAGCGCCATCAGCAAGAGCCCGCGCAGACGCGACTGGATGTTCTCCTCGGTCAGCCCCGGCTGCGTCCCCTCGAAGAGCGGCGCCAGCGCCTCGGTCACCGCGGCGCGGGGGCCGGAAATCGGCACGAAATCGTAACCGCAGCCCAGCGCCTCGGCCACCGCCCGGGCATCGTCCAGCGAGGCTTGCGAGGTATATTCCGACGGCAGCATGACACAGCGCACATTCTCGGCCCCCAGCGCATCCACCGCGATGGTCGCCACGATGGCCGAATCCACCCCGCCCGACAGGCCCAGCAGCACCTTGCCGAAGCCGGTCTTGCCGCAGTAATCGCGCAAGGATTCGACCATGCAGCGGTAATCCTGCTCCCATTCGTCCGGCATATGCGCCTTGTCGCCCGGAACCGCCTGCCAGCCCTCGGGCCCGCGCTCGAAATCGACATGCGCCAGCGCCTCGTCGAAGGCCGGCATCAGCACCGCCAGCGCGCCATGCGGGTTCAGCACGAACGAGGCGCCGTCGAACACCTGATCGTCCTGCCCGCCCACCATGTTGAGATAGACCAGCGGCAACCCGGTCTCGACCACGCGCGCCACCATCATGCTCTGCCGCACTTCCAACTTGTTGCGGAAATAGGGGCTGCCATTGGGGACCAGCAGGAACTCGGCCCCGGTCTCGGCCAGGGTCTCTGAGACGTCCTCGTGCCAGGCATCCTCGCAGATCGGGCTGCCGATGCGGACGTTGCCCACCGCATAGGGCCCGCCCAGCGGCCCGCTGTCGAAGATACGGACCTCGTCGAACACCGTCTCGTTCGGCAGGTGATGCTTCAGCACCCGGGTCACGACCCGGCCGCCCTTGCAGATGTAATAGGCGTTATAGAGGTGCCCGCCCTCGACCGCCGGCCCGCCGATGGCCAGCGCCGGCCCCTCGGCGCAGTCCCGCGCCAGCGCCTCGATCGCGGCGATGGCGGCCTCGTGGAAGGCCTGTTTCATCACCAGATCCTGGGTATTGTAGCCGGTGACAAACATCTCGGGAAAGGCGATCATATCGGCCCCGGCCGCGCGCGCCTCGTCCCAGGCCGCGCGGGCCTTGGCGGCATTGCCGACGATATCGCCCACGGTGGGGTTGAGCTGAGCCAACGTCAGCCGGAAACGCTCCGCCATGTCATGACCTTTCAGTATCTTCTGCCGCAGATGTAACAGATCGAGGCCCGAGGGAAAGGTGCTTTGGGGCTGGATCGCGGACCGAACCGAGAAGAGCGCAAGTGGTGCTTAGCGAGCCGGCACGCTGATACAGATTACAAGAGCGGGGCTGAAAGCGAATACGCAATGAGCGTAAGGCGGGACGAAGCGGTCGTGGGGTCTTGGGGTCTTAAGGTCCGCTACATACTCTTTGTGTTCACCAATGACCGAGGTTTAAAGTATAGCGAGCAAGGAGTTTGTCGCATGATAATTACGTTTGCCTTTGACGTGAGGAACTATGTCGAGGTTATGGAGGGTTGGCCCCTCAAGCGCGATAACATGACCTTCTTCTTGGAACGAGAAGGCAATGTCTTAAAGAGAGTGTGCCTATCATTTTACGGTGTAAATATTGAACACGCGCCAAATTTTACTGCGCCTAGTGATGCAAACGGAAGAGCAAGTCTGAAAACAAGTGATGGTGGCCACGCTGCCTTGGCCAGAAAAAAGGTCATGAACTGGCAAGCAATTGTGAGCGGACTACAGATCGTTGACTTGGACTATGACAATTTTGAGATTCGGTTTCATGCTGAGAGCACAGACGAAGAGTCCTGCATTCACTTAAAATCCATTAAGTCTATCTATGATCAAGCCCTTAATTCTTCGTGCGATTTTGAACAGCTTGGTAGGGCATTCTGCGCTGATGCGATTCCGGATCATCGAATTGAGTCGACATCCCACTACCGTGAAGGTCGGCTCGCATTTGAAGCTGGGCGGTATGTAGATGCCTATAACAATATGTTTTTGTTTTTGGAAACGCGATACTGCGATGGAAAAACAAAAACGGCGCAACAGGTTGAACTTCTATCACAACATCCAGAACTCTGTTCATGTATTGAGAAGAATGCGATAGAGCTCACAAAGGCAAACCAATCCCACAAAAATGAAAATCTTGATTTGTTTAACTCTTGCGCCAATGTGCGGGACAAAATCAAAGCTCTTGTCCTACTTCGTGGCAAGCTGCGGCATCATTCTCTCAAGAGTACTAACAGATGGGACCCAAATCAGCAAGATAAGCACAAAGGCGAGGCACGTTTCTTAGTTGCCGTGGTACACGACATCGTCATCAAGGAATCTCTGGAAGAAATATACGCCCCAACTGCACTGGAAGAATTCCGGAAGCAATCGGTCGGCAGTGGCAATGAAATCAGTATCAAACTCACAACCCTTCGCGTGAAGAACGAACCCGCACTAGAACTGAACATGAGCTACCCGACAACGGTTGTTTCTAGTCTTCTATGCGTGAACACTGTCAGACATGCGATGGCGGCGTGTGAAAGGGACGGTCAGCTCGCCGACACTGCTAGGTTTGAGGCAGTCCATAGTGGCCGAGACCTAGAGCTATTCATCATCGATTTTGATGTTTGGGCATATACGGCCAAAAGAGAGATTGAAACGAATAAGCCAATTGAATTCGTTCGATGCAGCTTTGAACGTTTTCACACCGATTTAATAACTAGGCATCAATTTTCGATTCCCTGTAAGGGAAGTAGGCTCTCCATCTTAGATGTATGGAAATTGTTGAAGCGCAGTTTTGATCACATCGAATACCGAGACCCGACAACACGAATAATGAGTCTAAAGCTCTTTATCAACAATGGCACAAAGTCGATTGTTTCATATCGTGTAGGGGCGCTAGTGAGGTTTTGACTGTCGTCCGATGGGTCTGCTGAGCTAACGAAGGTGTTGAGATGAGAACTCTCAGCTTTGGAGAAACTGCAATGCAGCCTCTGTTCCTACATTGAATGCTAGCAACGGGCCGACTTAGCACGTCCGATGTTGGCTTTCTGCCGTTCGCGGTCATCGGTGTAACGTGCAGCGTTCGCCGCTCTGAGCTCAAAACCGCCATTCGCTGCACCTCTCCGCTCAACCTCGCAGCCGCCTTGTTCCGCGGGCGTGGGCACCCTCTGCCTCGCCTCACCCGCGCCCGAGCACCCGGTCCACCAGCCCCAACCAGTATCCCACGCCCACCGGAATCGCGGCATCGTTGAAATCGTAGTCGGGGTAATGGACCATGGCGTTGTCGCGCCCCGGCTGGTCGGTTCCCATCCAGATATAGTTGCCCGGCCGCGCGTTCAGCATGAACGAGAAATCCTCGCCCGCCATGCACGGCTCGCTCTCGCGCAGCACATGCTCCTCGCCGACCAGCGCCGCCGCCACCTCGGCGGCCAGATCGGTTTCCGCCGCATGGTTGATGGTCGGCGGATAGTTCTTGCGATAGTCGATGATCGCCTCGGCCCCGAACCCGGCGGCGATGCCCTCGGCCAGGCGGCGGATGCGCGCCTCGGCGATATCGCGCGTCGCGGCATCGAAATAGCGCACCGATCCGCCGATCACCGCCTCGTCCGGCATGACCACATAGGCGTCCGAGCCCTTGAACATCGAAACCCCGATCGTCGCGGTCTCGTGCGGCGACAGGCTGCGCCCCGGCACGCTCTGGATCGCGGTGACAAGCTGCGCCGCCGCCAGAACCGTGTCGACCCCAAGATGCGGCAGGCCGGCATGGGTGCCCTGCCCCCGGATCGTGATGTCGAAATAGTCGATCCCCGCCATGATCGGCCCGGCCAGCGCGCAGAACTGTCCCAGGGGCATCCCCGGCCAGTTGTGCAGCCCCCAGACGGACGCGCAATCGGCCCGGTCGAACAGCCCCTCGCGCACCATCACGCCACCGCCGCCACCGCCTTCCTCGGCGGGCTGGAAGATCACCGCGACCGACCCCGCGAAATCGCGCGTCTCGGCCAGGATCTGCGCCGCCCCCAGCAGCATCGCGGTGTGCCCGTCATGGCCGCAGGCATGCATCTTGCCGGGGGTGAGCGATTTCCACGGCACGTCGCCATGCTCCTGCATCGGCAGGGCGTCCATGTCCGCCCGCAGGCCGATCATCGGGCCCGCGCGCTCGCCGTGGATGATGCCCACCACACCGGTGGTCGCCATGCCCGTGATCACCTCGTCCACGCCGAATTCGCGCAGCTTATCGGCGACGATGCCGGCGGTGCGGACCTCCTCGAAGCCGGTTTCGGGATGCGCGTGCAGATCGCGGCGCCAGGCGGTGATATCGCCAAGCAGGTCCGCGATGCGATTGTGATGACGGGACTGGATCACGGCGTCGGACATTGCGGCCCCCCTTCTGTGCACCCGCCAGATGTAGCAGATCGACGGCCGAGGAAAACCCGCTTTGCACCGCCCGCCCCGCCCGGCCAGGAAAAGCATTTGCCCCCCCGCGCCGGCTCGCTTAGATTTCGGGCACGAAGGGCGGCACCCGAACGACCGCCACGACAGGGCCATGGAAAACCGGCCCGAAGACATGCCAGTTCACAGGGGGGCTTTTCCAGGCCATGACCAAACCGCGCATTCCGCTGATCGCCACCGCCGCCTTGGCCCTGTCGCTGCCGCTGACGGCGGCCCTGCCCGCCGCCGCCCAGGACGGCCAGGTGGTGACCAAGCAATATGACGATGGTGGCGTCTATGAGGGCAGCTTCAAGAACGGGCTGCAGGACGGCCAGGGCACCTATCGCCTGCCCAACGGTTACGAGTATTCCGGCCAGTGGGTCGAAGGCGAAATCCGCGGCAAGGGCGTGGCCCGCTTCCCCAACGGCTCGGTCTACGAGGGCGAATTCGCGAAAGGAAAGCCCAACGGCGTCGGCAAGATCGTCTTCGCCGATGGCGGCACCTACGAGGGCGACTGGGTCGATGGCAAGATCTCGGGCCAGGGTGTGGCGGCCTATGCCAATGGCGTTTCCTATGAAGGCGGCTTCCGCAACGCCATGCACGATGGCAAGGGCACGATGCGCAGCCCCGGCGGCTATGTCTATGAAGGCGACTGGGTGAACGGCGTCAAGGACGGCTCGGGCACGATCACCTATGGCGACGGCGCCGTCTATGAAGGCCAGATCGTCCAGGGCACCCGCGACGGCACCGGCAAGCTGACCATGCCCGACGGGCTGGTCTACGAAGGCACCTGGAAGGACGGCCAGATCAACGGCGCCGGCAAGCTGACCCAACCCAATGGCGATATCTACGAGGGCGATCTCATCGCCGGCCGGCGCGAGGGCAAGGGCCGCGTGACCTATGCCAATGGCGATGTCTACGAGGGCGATTTCAAGGACGACAAGCGCGAGGGCCAGGGCACCTTCACCGGCACCGACGGCTATCTCTATCAGGGCTCCTGGATCGCCGGGCGGATCGAAGGCGAAGGCCAGGTCACCTATCCCGACGGTTCGGTCTATCGCGGTCAGTTCCGCAGCGACCTGGCCGATGGCACCGGCACCATCACCTATCCCGACGGCTCGACCTATGAAGGCGGCTGGGCCGGCGGCGTGATCGACGGCCAGGGCAAGGCCACCTATGCCGGCGGCATCACCTATGAAGGCGGCTTCAAGGACGCCAAGAACGACGGTTTCGGGGTGATGACCCATGCCGACGGCTATCGCTACGAGGGCGACTGGAAGGACGGCCAGCGCCATGGCCAGGGCAAGGCGATCTATCCCGACGGCACGGTCTATACCGGCAGCTTCTCCCGGGGTCAGCGCGACGGTCAAGGGCGAAATCGTCATGTCCGACGGCTTCCGCTATTCCGGCCAGTGGAACCAGGGCCAGATCACCGGCCAGGGCGTGGCGACCTATGCCAATGGCGATGTCTACGAAGGCCAGTTCGTCGACGGCAAGCGCCAGGGCCAGGGCAAGATGATCTATGCCGAGGGCGGCGAGGAAACCGGCACCTGGGAAAACGGCGCCCTGACCGGCGACTGACCTCGCCCCTTTCCCTTTGCGCCGCGCCGGGCTGTCATGAACGCGGTTCACGTTCACGGAGGCGCATCATGGCCGGAAAGGTCGAGGCCCGGCGCGAGGCGCTGCGCGACAAGCTGATCGACATCGCCGAGGCGACCATTGCCCGCGACGGCATGGATGCGTTGCGCGCCCGCGACCTGGCCTCCGAGGCCGGCTGCGCCGTGGGGGCGATCTATAACGTCTTCTCCGATCTCGGCCAGATCATCATCACCGTGAACGGCCGCACCTTCCGCAAGCTGGGCAAGGTCGTCGCCGCCGCCACCCGGGCCGCGCCCGAGGACCCGGTCGAACAGCTGATCGCCATGTCCTATGCCTATCTGCAATTCGCCGTCGACAATCCGCGGCTGTGGCGCACCCTGTTCGATATCCAGATGTCCACCGAACAACAGGTCCCGGCCTGGTATCTGGAGGAGCTGGGCCACCTTTTCGCCAACATCGCCCGCCCCCTCGCCCGGCTCTTCCCCGACATGGACCCCGACCGGATCGACCTGATGACCCGCACGCTGTTCTCTTCGGTCCATGGCATCGTGCTTCTGGGGGTGGAAAACCGTATCTCGGGCGTGCCCCGCGACCGGCTGGAGGCGATGATCGCCCTGCTTTTACGGAACATCACCGGGAAACAGACCATTTCCTGAACGTCGTTCAAATTTCTTCTTGAACATCGTTCACCGAATCGCTTTATCCATTTCATGAACACTGTTCAAGAAAAGGAGAGACCCATGTTCCCCCCATCCCTCGCCCTGCCGGCAGCTGATCCGGCAAACCGTCCGGCAACCGTGGCCATCATCAAAACGAACCCGATACGCCTCAGGTTGCCAAGCCCCTTCTTTAACCATCCCAGAAGTGACACGAGGAAGGTAAACCCATGTTTGCGACCCTGAAGACCCTCTTCGCCGGCGCCCAGGCCGTGCGGACGAACGCATCACCGATCATTTCGCGCTCGAACTGATCGACCGAAGATCCGCGAAACCGAAGCCACCGTGAGCCGCCAAGGCGACCTTGCCAGCCTGATCCAGCGCGCCAATGCCGAACAGCGCCAGATCGACGTCCTCGACGGACGCATCTCCTCGCTGCTCGACCGCGCCCGGTCGGCGCTGAACAAGGGCGACGAGGCGCTGGCGCAAGAGGCCGCCCAGGCCATCGCCCAGATGGAGAACGAACGGACCGGCCGCACCGAAACCCATGCCCGGCTGGAACAGAAGATCGTCCGCCTGCGTTCTCCTTCGGTCGAGGCCGGCACCCGCCGCGTGGTCGACCTCAAGCAGGGCGCCATCCAGGCCCGCGCCGTCCGCAAGGAACAGGACATCCAGAAGCGCCTCGCCACCACCCTTTCGGGCCGCGACAGCGCCTCCGAGGCGGAAGAGCTGATCAGCCGCGTCCTCGGCCGCGACGATCCTTTCGAGCAGGCCGAGATCCTCAAGCGGTCGAGGACGACCTCAGCCACCGCGACATCGAGGACCGCCTGGCCGATGCCGGCCACGGCCCCGCCGGCCGCGTCACCGCCAATGCCGTGCTGGACCGGCTCAAGGCCGCCAAATCCACTGACTGATGAAAACCATCACGAATAAGATAACCTGATACGAGGACTGAAAAGATGTTTGACATGAAGAAAAACGACAACGCCCTGATCATGATCTTCAACGGCGCCGGTGTCGTGGCCGCCTATGTTCTGCTGGGCTTCTCGCTCTACCTGTCCACGGATGTGCCGCTTTCGACCAAGGGCTTCTGGGGCATCGGCATCCTGATGCTGACCATCAGCCTGGTGAATTTCGTGAAGTATCGCTTCGATGCGAAGGCCGACGAGGACCGCATCCGCATGATCGAGGACGCCAAGAACGAGCAGATGCTGGCGAAATACGTCACCAAGGACAGCTGATCCTCAGCCGTCCCACCAATCGCGGATCTCCTCCGCGCTCAGCCCGCCTCTCGGCCCGATGCCGGTGAGGCGGGTTTTTTCTGGCCGCCCGATCCGGGCGATCTCGATCGACGGCCCGACCTTGTGAACCTCGAACCCCTCGTCGCCGGGGCCGCGGATCACCCCCTTGACCCGATAAAGCCGCTCGGGCGCCCGCGCCAGCTTTGCCGCCAGCGCCGCGGTCCATCTCGGCCTCGCCCTCATAGCTCCAGGTGACATAGTCGCCATGCCCCCTGCCCCTGCCCCCGGCCGGTATCGGGCACGATCCCCCCAGGATCAGCGGCGCCACATCCGCCACCGCGTCCAGCGCCACCACCGGCGCCCGGCTCAGCGCCGCCAGCTGCATCGCCAGCCCGGCCGGCACCTCGCCGCCGCATTTCGCGACCAGCAGCAGATCGGCCACCTCGACCTGTCCCCGAATCTGCGCGCCGATCTGCGCATCCGCCGCCAGCGCCGCGAAATTCATCGCATCCACCACCAGCGCGATCCCGCCATAGTCCATCTCGGGCTCGGCCCGCGCGGCATTGGCGATCTTCTTCGGATCGGCGATCCCACTCGCCTCGATCACCAGATGATCGGGCCGCGGACGGCGGTCCAGCGCATCGCCCAGCGCCAGGAACAGATCGTTGCCCATGGTGCAGCAGACGCAGCCATTGGTCAGCTCCAGCGTATCGCCGCTCGCCGATTTGAGCAGGCCCGCGTCGATATTGACCGAACCGAAATCGTTGACCATCACCATGACGCGCTGCCCATGCGGCTCGGACAGAAGCCGGTTGATCAGCGTCGTCTTGCCGGCGCCCAGATAGCCGCCGATCACGGTCAATGGCAGTTTGTGCATTCCGTCCCCTCGCGCCCGTCACGGGCACAGAATGCGGGGATCGCCCGGATTTACAAGACCCCGGCGCAGCACCGCCCGCGACGTCAGAGGCCGAAATCCCAGCCCCCGCCATCGCCCTCGAAGCCTCCGGCAAGATCGCCCGGCCCCTCGGGCACAACCTGATAAGGGTCCTGCGGCTGCGGCGGCGAGACCGGAGGCTCCGCAGCGATGACCGGCGGCCTCTCGCCCCGCGCCGTCGCGACGAAGACAAAGCGATCCGCCCCCTCCTCCGGCTTCTCCGACACCGCCTGAACCAGCTCTCCATCCGACCGCAACCCGGCCTCTTTCACGACTGCCATCTTCTCCTCCTTTCCTCCCGCACATCCATGCGCCGGGGATGGGGGCAAGCCTGCCCCGAGCCCGGGCCCAAGTCCTGACCGGGTTCTGAAGGTTTTCTGAAGGCGCAAAGGAGAAACTGGCGATCCCTGGAGGACTCGAACCCCCAACCTGCTGATTAGAAGTCAGCTGCTCTATCCAGTTGAGCTAAGGGACCGCACGCGCCCTATTTGCGGAATGGGGCCCGGCTTGGCAAGGGCAAGTTCCAGCAGACTGCCTACAGGTGCAGCGCCTCCAGCCGTCCGGCGACGATCCGCCCCGCCTCGGCCGCGGTCCACGGCGCCTTCGGGTCCGTCGCCAGTTCCTTCAGCCGGTCGCGCATCGCATCCGCCTTCATCCAGGCCAGAAACGCCGCCTGCGCCGCGCCCCCGGCCTGTTTCAGCGCGTAAAGGTCGAGCCTGCCGACGGCGTCGAGGTCATAGGCCACCGCCTCGGCAAAGGCCGCCATCCGCTGCGGATCCCGCAGCAGATCGTCCATGCGCGGCAGCAACGCCTCGGGCGCGATACCGCCGACGATCAGCATTTGCAGCGGATAGAGCAGCGCCGCCTCATGCGACATGAGAGACCCGCGCACCGGCCAGGCCGACAACAGGCAGCGCCCCCAATCGGCATAGGCCTCGGCCTGCGCTTCGCTCAGCACGCCGGCGTCCGACGCCAGTGCCTGGCCGAAGCGCGACAGTTCCACCCCGATCTCCAGCGTGTCCACCTCCTCGCCGGCCGCGATCAGCTCGAGGTAACGCGGCCACAATGCGCGCAGATCGTCCTGGTTCGACGGCACGCCATGGGCGGAATTGGAATATTCCCGGATCAGCGCCACCGGCATCCCGTCGCAGGGCGTCGCGATCATCTCGGCCCGCATCGCCGCGTCCATGCAGACCGGGCAGAGGCAGACCTCGAGATCGCGAGACAGCCGCTTCCGGCCGAACGCGGCCCAGGCCCGCGCGACAGCGGCGTCCAGCGCCGCGCGCGTCAATGCGTCCAGGGGGTGCGCCGGTTGGTGGCGAAATTCTCGCCATAGCCGCCGGCGCGGATATTGGGCTTGCGGCCATGCGGATCGGTGACCACCGCCTCGATCCCGTGCTCCTCGGCATAGGCCAGCGCCGCCTCTTTCGTCGGGAACCGCAGCCGCACCTGCGCCTGGGTGTCCTTGGACGAGGTCCAGCCCATCAGCGGATCGATCGCGCGCGCGTTGTCGGCGGCATATTCCAGCACCCAACCCTTGGTCTTGGCCGTGCCCGAGGACATGGCGGTTTTGGCGGGGCGAAAGATGCGTGCGGACATGGGCGACCTCCTTGATCCGCCCTTGGTTTAACCGCAAGCGCGGCCGGGCGGCAAGGCGGAAATGGCGCGGTTTCGGGCGGTTTTCGGGGCTGGCCCGCGCACGCGCCAAGCGTTGGTTGCCTCCGCCCCGCAGGGAGCGAGGGGTGGGTGTGTTGCGAAACGGTGGCAACCAAGCCTGCTGCTTGCCTCTTTTTTGTAAACATTCACGCCTGGAACACGCAATAAATATTAATTTACCAATGGATCAACTTTCCGAT
>JAWKXE010000051.1:0-19070 GCA_041397165.1 Paracoccaceae bacterium
TCAGCCGATAAGCCACTGTTCCCAAAAGCTTGTTCTGCGACCGGATCAACCTGTCCCCGGTATTCAGCAGCGCGAAACACCCGGTCCCATAGGTCGATTTCATCATCCCGGGCTGGAAACACGCCTGCCCGATCGTCGCCGCCTGCTGATCGCCCGCGACGCCCAAAATGGGCACCTCGGCGCCCAGCAGCTCGGTCACGCCGTAATCGGCAGCACAATCGCGCACCTCCGGCAACATCGCCATGGGCACGCCCAACAGGCCGCAAATCTCGCTATCCCACTGCCCCTCCACGATATTATACAGCATCGTGCGCGACGCATTGGTCGCGTCCGTGGCGTGCACCGCGCCGCCGGTCAGCTGCCAGATCAGCCAGCTGTCGACCGTGCCGAAGGCCAATTCCCCGGCCTCGGCGCGGGCCCTGGCGCCCTCCACATTGTCCAATATCCAGGCCAGTTTCGTGCCCGAAAAATAGGGGTCCAGAACCAGCCCCGTCCGCGCGCGGATCGTCTCTTCCTGGCCCGCCTCGCGCAAGCTGCGGCAGGTCTCGGCGGTGCGCCGGTCCTGCCAGACGATGGCATCGTACAGCGGCACCCCCGTCGCCCGGTCCCAGACCAGCGTGGTCTCGCGCTGGTTGGTGATCCCGATGGCGGCAATCTCTCCCACAGGAACGCCCGCCTTTTCAACCGCTTGCAGGCAGGTCCGCCGCACCGTCTGCCACAGGTCGTCGGGCGCGTGCTCCACCCAGCCCGAGCGCGGGAAATGCTGCGCGAACTCCTCCTGCGCCACCGCCACCACCCGCATCTCCGCGTCGAACAGGATCGCCCGGCTCGACGTGGTGCCTTGATCAATGGCCAGAACATGACCCATCGCCGCTCTCCCCCTTTAACAATTACTAACGATCATCCGGCTACAGTGGCGGCATTGCAAGGCCCCGAACGGCCCGCGATATGCGACGATGCGGCCTCTTGCGCCTTTCAATACGCAGGCGTATGGTCCGGCCATGATGAAAAAACGACTCTCTGCCGAGAACTGGATCGACACCGGGCTCAAGGCCTTGGCGAAAGGCGGCCCCTCTGCCTTGGGGGCCGAGGTTCTGGCCCGCAAGCTGGGCGCCTCGAAGGGGTCGTTCTATTGGCATTTCAAGGGTTTGGACGATTTCCACGGGCAGCTTGCGACCGCCTGGAAACGCCATGCCGCAACCGCTCTGGTCGGTGCGCTGGAGGGCGACGAGCCGGTCGCGATCCGATTGCAGAAGATCGGCGCCGCCACCCCGGGCGAGGCGGCGATGCGGGCCTGGGGCCGTGAAAACCCCGCCGCCGCCGCCGAGGTGGCCGAGATCGACCAGCTCCGGCTCGACGCGCTCTCGGCCGTGCTGCGCGATGTCGGCGTGTCGAACCCCGACCTGGCCCGCGCGCTCTATGCCACCGGCATCGGCCTGGCGCAGTTGCCCAAGGGCAAGGCCAAATCCGACGCCACGCTTTCGACCCTGATCGACCTGATCCTCGCCCTGCGATGAAGCCTCTGGTCCTGGCCCTCGGCCTTGCCGCCATGCCCGTTTCGGCCCATGAGGGCCACAGCCCGTTCGACGATCCCGGCAGCCTGTGGCAGTTGATCGAAATCGACGGGAAACCCTTCAAAGCCAAGGCCTTGCTGGAATTTCCCGAAATCGGACGCATGGCCGGCCGGGCCCCCTGCAACCGGTTCAGCGCGGCGCTGTGGTCGGCCTATCCGTGGTTTCAGCCCGGCCCCATCGCCGCTACCCGCAGCGCCTGCCCGGATCTGGCCGAGGAAAGCCGGTTCCTCGAGGCGCTGGGGCGGATGACCCTGGCCGAGGCCGATGGCGACATCCTGATCCTGACCGGGGACAGCCGCGACTCGATGGTCTTCACCCGTCTCGTGTCTGGCGAATGAACAGCTCGACAAAGCGCTGACGGGCCACCGGCAGGGGCTTATGCACCAGCTCGGCCGCCAGCTTGTGCGACAGGAAATACCCCGTCGTTTCAAATCCTTGCACGATCTCCCCTTCGGGTGCCTCGCCTTCCCCGCGCAGCACCGGCGGCAGCGGCAACAGCTTGTCGGCCCAGTCCCCCGCGCCCGCCTGCGACACCGCGCGCCCGGTCCGGGGCGAGACGAAGACCAACCCTTCGCGCGCGCCCGTCACGGCGCAGCGGCTCAGGTCCAGGCCAAAGCCCATCTCGTCGAGCAGCGCCATTTCCCAGCGCAGATAGGCCAGCGGCCACAGATCGTCCTGCCCCAGAAGGTCCATCAGCGGCTCGGTCCGGCGATAGAGCGCCGCGTGGAGTTCGCGTTCCGGCAGGCAGAAGCTCAACAGCCCGGTCACCGCGTTCAGCCCGGCCAGTGCCAGGCGCGAGCCCATCACCGCCGCCACGCGCGAGCGCAGCGGCTCGACCTGGAAGGCGCCCAGATGATCCTCGAGCCGCGCCCGCCAGGCCAGATCGAGCTGCGCGCCGGGTTGCAGGACGGGCGCGATCCTGCGGCTGGCGCCGCCGCGAACCACGCCGGCATGGCGGCCGTGCCGTTCGGTGAAAACGTCGATGATGGCGCTGGTTTCGCCATGCCGCCGAACGCTCAGAAGGATCCCGTGATCACGCCAGTCCATGGACGCAGATTACCCCGCCCACGGATGGGACGGAAATGGAAAACCTTACGCCTTTACAATCCCTTCCGCGACCCATGCGTCGAAGATCGCAAGCGCCTTGGCGCTGAATTCGGCGTCGTTGATATGGCAGTCCAGCGGATGCAGCGCGACATTGTCCGGGCAACTGGCCTGCATCTCGTCGCAAAACGCCGCCAGCCCTTCGCCATCGTGCAGCGGCGCGCCTTCGCGGTCCCATTCGTTGCCGCCCTGCAAGGGCAGCAGGAAGGCGACCGGGGCACTCGCGCCGGAAAGCTTGTCGCAGATCAGCCGCGCCACCTCGCGGCGCTCCTCGGTGCCGATCACCGCCGAGGTGATCAGGCGGTTATGGGCGTGGGTCTCGCGCTCCTTCAGGCGCGCCGGCGGGTCCTGCCAGCCGACGAAATCCACCAGATCATAGCAGCCCGGCGCCACCAGTTGGGGGATGCCCGCGCGTCCGGCATTGGTCATCCGGTCGGGCCCGGCGGTGATGCCCGAGCCGAAGGCGTGGTTCACCACCTCTTGCGGGGCGAAGTCGAACACGGCGGCAAAGGCGCCCTCGGCCGCCAGCCCCTCGAAGGCGCGCCCACCCATGCCGGTGGCGTGGAAAACGGCCACTTCGAAGCCGCGTTCCTCGAGCGCCGGTTTCAGCGTAACCATATAACGCAGAACGGTTTTCCCGAAGCTGGTCATGCCGATGAGCGGCTTTTCGAAGCGCGGCTTCTCGACCGCCCGCGCCGCGCCCAGCACCGCGCCGGCCGCTTGAGAGAGCGAGGATTTGCAGACCGAGTTGAGGCCATAGAGCCCGCCGGCCCAGAGGATCATCTGGATATCCGGCGCCAGCCGCTCGGGCGGCAGCATAGCCGAGAAAGAGACGGTGGAAACCACGTATTTCGGCACACCCAAAGGCAGTGCCGCGCAGAGATCGAGCGCCAGGTCGGTGCCCATCGAGCCGCCCAGCACGATCACCCCGTCGATCAGGCCCTCGCGATAGAGCCGCAGGCTGAGCGCCGCCGCGCCCTGGCCCATGATCTGCATCGCGTGGTTCTCGTCGCCCGAGTCGATGGCCGCCTGAATGCTCGACCCGCCCTCTTCGGCCACGTCGTGTTTGGAGAAATCGGTGGGCTGCGACGGATCGCCCAGCACGCTGACATCCATGCTGAGGACGCGGCCGCCCTGTTCGCGGATACGGTCGGCCAGGTAATGCAGCTCATCATCCTTGGTGTCGTAGGTGCCGACCACCAGGATCGTCTTGTCGTCGCTCATGTCATCCTCCTTGGGTGTCGAGCCAGCGCCGCGCCTCGGCGATCGCGGTGGCGATGGCGCGGTCGGACCGCTCTTCCGCCCCCGGCTCGCCCAGCCGGTCGGCGATCCAGCCGGGATAGGTCAGCGCGCGCAAGAGCATGAAAAGCGCAAGCTCGTCGATCCTGACGGACCGCCTCGCGGCATAGCCCTCCAGCAGCGCGTCTTGCAGGACGGGGTAGTCGGGGGCGGCGCGGAAGCGCAGCAGGAACGTCGCAAGCTCGAAATCGCGAAAGCCCCAGCCGCCATCGTCGAAGTCGATCATATAGAGGCGGTCACCGGCCAGCATCATGTTTTCGCTCAGCAAATCGGCGTGGACCAGGCCGTAATCGGCGCCGGCCTCGATCCCGGCCAATGCGGCATCGGCCCGGGCGCGGATGTCGAGCAACAGCGCCTTCTGGTCACGCGTCAGATGCGGGTGCTCCCAGAACCGGCCCCAGAGCGGATCGTCGCCCAGGAGGCCCGCGCGGTCCCAGGCGGGGCGGGTGAACCCCGCGGGACGCGCCCAGGCGTCCGAGATGTCATGCAGCCGCGCCATCGCCGCGCCAAGGCGGCGGCAGAAGCCCGGGCGGTCCTCGACGCCGTGCAATTCGCCCGCCTTGCCCAGGGGGGCGCCGGCGACCCAGCCGAGCACGTCCACCTGATGGTCCGCGACCGTCGCCAGATACGCGCCGTCCGGCCGCGCCAACGGGTCGGGCACATCGAGCCCGCCCGCCGCCAGCGCGTGCATCCATTGCAGTTCCGAGGCCAGCTCGGCATCGCTTCGATAGCCCGGGCGATGCAGGCGGAGGGCGAAGTCGCCGGCCCCGGTCGAAACGCGATAGACCACGTTCTCGCGCCGCGCGGCGAGGCGGATCGTGCCGTCGAGCCCCCAGAGCGCCGCCGCTTCTGCCGCGATCCTATCCAAGCGGCACCTCGGTCAGGGCTTCGTCCACCGCTGTCAGCATCCGGTCGGCATCGGCGCGCGAGAACACCATCGGCGGGCGCATCTTCAGCACGTTGTAATGGATGCCGAGGAAGTTCATCAGAACCCCCTTGTGGCGCACCGCATTGGCCACCGCCTTGGTATAGTCGGTGGCCGGCGCCTTGCTGTCGCGGTCCAGTACCAGTTCGGCCCCGAAGAACAGGCCCGAGCCGCGCACATCGCCGATGACCGCGTGCCGTGTGGCCAGATCGCGCAGGCCTTCGCGGGCATATTCACCGACGGCACGGGCATTTTCCTGCAAGCCTTCGTCACGGATCACCTGAAGCACCGCCTGTGCCGCCGCCATGCTGACGGGGTTGCCACCGAAGGTGTTGAAATAACGGAAGGTTTCGCGGAAGGCCTCCATGATGCGACGCTCGGTCACGACCGCGGCCACCGGGTGACCGTTGCCCATGGGCTTGCCCATGGTGGCGATCTCGGGCCGGAAGCCGGCCTTTTCGTGGCCCCAGACATGACTTCCGAGACGGCCGAAGCCCGGCTGCACCTCGTCGGCGATGATGACGCCGCCGGCGCGGCGCACCGCCTCGATCGCCGGGCGGGTCCAGCCTTCGGGCAGATCGGGAAAGCCCTCGTTGGCGAAGAACGGGTCGATGATCAGCGCGGCGAGGCGATGGCCCTTCGCGGCCAGACGGGCAATCGCCGCCTCGACATGACCCGCCCAGTCCTCGCCCGAGATGGGGCGGAAGCTGTCGGGCGCGGGGACGAATTCGACGCTGTCCCAGCGGTTCGGCGGCGGGTTGGTGCAGCTCAGCTGGCTGACCGCGTCGGTATTGCCATGATAGGTGTGATCGGTGGCGATCACCCCGGTATTGCCGGTCACCGCACGGGCCATGCGCAGCGCGATATCGTTTGCCTCGGACCCGGTGCAGGTGAACATCGCGGCATTCAGCGGATCGGCGAAGGTGCCGGTCAGCGCCTCGGCGTAATCGACGATGCCGTCATGCAGGTATCGCGTATGGGTGTTCAGCGTGCCGGCCTGGCGGCAGATCGCCTCGACCACCTTGGGGTGGCAATGGCCGACATGCGGCACGTTGTTGTAACAGTCGAGGTATTCGCGGCCCTCGGCATCCCAAAGCTTGGTGCCAAGCCCGCGCACCAGGTGCACCGGCTCGTCATAGAAGGTGGTCAGGCGCGGGCCCAGCAGGCGTTCGCGGCGGTCGAGAAGGGTTTCGGTCACAGCTGTATCCAGGCGGTTTTCAGGTCGAGATACTTATCCATCGCATGAAGCGACTTGTCATGGCCATTCCCCGATTGCTTGACCCCGCCCAGAGGCACGGTGTTGTCCGAGCCGCCATAGGTGTTCACATGCACCACCCCGGCGCGGATGTCGCGCACCATGCGATGCGCGCGGCTCAGGCTGCCGGTCCAGACCCCGGCGGCGAGGCCGTAATCGGTGGCATTGGCCAGGCGCACCGCCTCGTCGTCGCTGTCGAAGGCGGTGACGGCCAGCACCGGACCGAAGACCTCCTCGCGGAAGACACGGTTGTCCGGCGTGACGCCGGTCAGCACCGTGGGCTCCATGTAATAGCCGCCGGTCGATTCCAGGATGCGCCCGCCGCCCAAGGCAATCTCGGCGCCTTGCGCGGTGGCGTCGGTGACGAAGCCCAGATTGCCCTGAAGCTGGGTCATCGAATTCACCGCCCCGATCTGGCTCGAGAGGTCGAGCGGATCGCCCACCGTCAGCTTGCCCGCTTGCTCGGCCAGCATGGCGACGAAATCGTCATGCACCGCGCGTTCGACCAGAAGCCGCGATCCGGCGACACAGACCTGCCCGGAATTGCGGAAGATGCCCATGGCCGAAACGGCCGCCGCCCTGGCCAGGTCGGGGGCGTCGGCGAAGACGATGTTGGGGCTCTTGCCGCCAAGCTCCAGATAGACCCGCTTGAGGTTCGAGCGCGCCGAATATTCCAGCAACCGCCGCCCGGTCCCGCCCGATCCGGTGAAGACCAGAACGTCGACATCCATCGACATCGCCAGCGCCTCGCCCGTCACGCTGCCTTGCCCAGTCACCACGTTCAGCACGCCCTCGGGCAGCCCAGCCTCGGCGCAGTATTCCGCCAGTTTCAGCAGCGAGAGCGAGGCCGTCTCGGCCGGTTTCAGCACCACGGAATTGCCCGCCGCCAGCGCCGGGGCCAGCTTCCACGACCCGATCATCAGCGGGAAGTTCCACGGCACGATGGCGCCCACCACGCCGACCGGCTCGCGGTGGACCAGGCCCAGAACGTCCGGGCCTGTCGGCGCCACCTCGCCATAGACCTTGTCCAGCGCCTCGGCGTAGTAACGGAAGGTGCCGGCGGCCGATCCGGCCTCGGCCTTGATCGCCATGTTGAACTCGGTGCCGTTGTCGCGCACGCCCAGCACGGTCAACTCCAGCGCGCGCTCCTCGATGATGTCGGCGATGCGGTGCATCACCCGCTTGCGTTCGGCCGGGGCGGCGCGCGACCAGCGGCCATCGTCGAAGGCGGTGCGGGCGGCGGCCACGGCGCGCCCGACATCCCCGGCCGAGGCCCGTTCCAGCGTGGTCAGCACCTGGCCGTCGATGGGCGAGACGATCTCGAGCGGGTCGCCTTCGCCCGCCTGCCACTGGCCGTCGATGAAAAGCTTCTGCGGCGGCACCGGGGCCTGGCGCAGCGTGTCGATCTTGGATTGCAGGGTCATCGGGTCTGCCTTTGCTTGCGGGCCTTCCAGAGCGTGCGCACATGCAGCGCCAGCACGCCCAGGATCATCAGGAACAGGATCATCGCGACGGGGCGGTCGATGAAATCCCAGGGTGTCTTCACCCGCGCCATGCCGGCGCGCAGCTTCACCTCCATGATGCCACCCAGCACCATGCCCAGCACGATGGGCACCGCCGGCAGGTCGAGCCGCTTCAGCACGAAGCCGAAGATGCCGAAGCCCGCCGCGACAAGGCAGTCGGTGAACGAATTGCGCAGGGAATAGACCCCGACGAAGGACAGCGTCAGGATCGCCACGCCCAGGAAACGGTTGGGTATCTTCACCACCTTGATCAACCCGTTGGTGGCGAAGAGCAGAAAGCCCAGCACCAGCAGGTTCAGGATCAGAAGCGCCAGGTAAAGCGCCACCACGAAGGGCATGTCGTTCTGGAACAGCTGCGGCCCCGGCACGACGTTATGAACATAGAAGACGCTCAGCATCATCGCCGTCAGCGCCTCGCCCGGGATGCCCAGCGCCAGAAGCGGCACCATGGCGGCGGCGGGGACGGCGTTGTTCGCCGTCTCGGCCGCGATCAGCCCCTCGGGCGCGCCGTTGCCGAAGGCTTCGGGCGTTTTCGAGCTGCGCTGCGCGTAAGTGTAGCTGAGGAATTGCGCGGTGAACTCGCCGACACCGGGGATCATCCCCATCAGCACGCCAAAACCCGCCGAGACGCTGGCGACGCGCGGGTGGCGCGAAAGCTCGCGCAGGCCCTGGAACATGCCGCCTTTCAGCCGCGTCAGTTCCAGCTTTTCGTCCTTGCCCTGAAGCAGGAAGAAGGCCTGGCTGAGCGCGAAGAGGCCCAGCACGACGACGATCAGGTTGATCCCCGAGCTGAGCCAGGCCTGATCGAAGGTATAGCGCTTGGTGTATTTCACCGGCTCCAGCCCGATGGTGTTCAGGAAGATCCCGAACGAGGCCAGCGCGGCGGCGATCAGGCTTTGGCCGCGATGCGCCACGACGACCAGAATGAGGCCCAGAAGCGCGGCCAGGAAAATCTCGCGGCTGCCGAACATCGGCGCGACCCGGGCCAGGACGGGGGCAAAGAGGATCAGGCAGATGACCGAGAACATGCCGCCGAAGAACGAGGCGGAATAGGCCAGGCTGAGCGCGCGCCGCGCCTCGCCCCGCTGGGTCATGGGGAAGCCGTCATAGGTGGTCAGCGCGTTCACCGCCGTGCCGGGCGTGTTGATCAGGATCGCCGGAATGGCGCCGCCATACATCGAGCTGCCATAGATGCCCAAGAGCACGGTCAGGCCGACGATGGGGTCCATGCTGAACGTGGCGGGCAGCAGGATGGCGATGGCCACCGCCGGCCCCACGCCCGGGATCGCGCCGATCAGCACGCCGCCGACCGAGCCGACCAGAAGCGCCAGAATCACGTCCCAGCGGGCCAGGATCTCGGCAGCGGCCAGAAAGGTGTCCATCTTGCGACCTCAGAAATACAGGATGAAGGCCGAGCGCAGCGCGTCGGGCAGGTAGTCATAGACGGCGCCACCGGGGATCTTGACCTGCAGGAAGGCCTTGAACAGCAGCACCACCGCCACCGCGAAGCCGACCGAGGCCGCCATCATCGGCCAGCCGCGATAGCCCAGCCGCCACACCATCAGCGGCACGAAGATCATCGTGACGGGCAGATACCCCCCCAGCGGCACCAGCCAGACATAGGCCAGGAACCACAGCACCCATTCGATGGCGAAGAACCAGACCTTCCATTCCACGAAATCGGCGGTATGAAAGCGTTTGACCGGCAGGCGCCACAGATGCAGCGCCGAGAACAGCACCATGCCGCATACCCCCACCGCGGGCCAGAATCGCGGCTGAGCCACCAGCTTGGCCTTCTTGATCCACTTGGTCTCGACCCCAAGCTGGCTGAGCAGCAGGAGCGAGGCCAGCAGGAAGACCAGCGCGAACAGAAGCTGCCCGCGGATCGGCCATTTCTGACGCTTTTGCTCGTCGGCGTTCATCTGGGGGCTCTCGCGGATGGGGTGTGCGGGTTACACGGGCGCATGGTGGGTTGCCACCCACCCTACGAACGGGGTGGCACGATGCACGCGCCACCCCGGGGCCGGATCACTCCAGCGTTTCCTTGATGCGGTCCATCGTCGCGATGTCGGCGGCGATGCGCGCGGCCGAGTCGGCCGCGTTCTGCCAATAGACCAGCGCGCCGGTTTCCTGCGCCAGCTTCTGGGCGCGCTCGCTCATCACCGCCTTCTCGGCCACGGCGACGATCTTGTCGCGCACGTCCTGCGGGGTTTCCTTGCGCACGAACAACCCGTTCCACAGGGCGATGTTCAGGTCGGGATCGACCTCGCCCACCGTGGGTGCGTCCGGCACCAGCGAAATCCGCGAGTCGGTGATCGAGACCAGAACGTTCACCTGGTCGAGGCAGGGCAGGATCAGCTGCAGCGTGGTGTTGATCACATCGGCATCGCCGCTCGCCAGCGTGTTGCAGTCGAGCGCGTCGAAGGCCGCGTCCGAGCCCCATTCGAAGCCCTTCTTCTTGGCCAGCGCCTTGGTCACCTGCGTCGGCGTCAGCGGGTCGCCGAAATGGCCCAGCGCCACATCGTTTTCCTTCGCATAGGCCGCCAGCTCGTCCATGTTGGAATAGGGCGCGTCGGCCTTGGTGGCGATCACGAAGGGATAGGTCAGGAAGATCCCCAGCGGATCGAACTTCTCGGGCGTCAGCTCGTCGATGCCGATCTGGTGGCCGACCACCGGCACGCCGATCACGAACGACCCCACGGTATAGCCGTCGGCCGGCGCCTGGGCCACCTCGATCGCGCCCGGGAACGGGCCACCGCCGCCGCCGGGCTTGTTCACCACTGCCGCGGCGACGCCATAGGTGGACTGGAAATCCTCGGCGATCATCCGGGTCAGCACGTCTTCCAGATCGCCCGGAGGCCACGGCACCACGAAATTCACCGGCTTCTCCGGGTATTCGGCCAGCGCCGCACCCCCGATCACGCCCATTGCCAGGGCCAGCGCCCCGCCCAGCAGCGTCTTGGTTCTCATCAGTCGTCTCCCTGTTCGCGGCCTCTCGGGACCGGTTCAATATATGAACCAACGGTTCTAAAACAGATTGACAGAGGCGGCTCGAGTCTGTCAACACTTTTAACAAGTGAACGTCCCGCCCGTGCACGGGGCGCTCGATCCGTAACCGTCATGCGCCGGAAAGGCCCCATGGGAACCGTTGCCAAAGCCTTGTCCCTGCTCGATTTCTTCAATCGCGCCCGGCCCGCCATCGGGCTCAGCGACATGGCGCGGCTGTCGGGCATGAACAAGGCGACGGTGCATCGTCTGCTGACGGAATTGCAGGCGCAGGGATTCGTCGAACAGACGGGCTCGGGGCGCGAATACCGGCTTGGCCCCGCCTTCCTGCGCCTCGCCGCGCTGCGCGAGGCGGCGGTGCCGATGCGCGATCTGGCCGCCGGCGTGCTGGCCGACCTGTCGGCGGCCACGCATGAGACGGCGCATGTCTCGCTCTTGCAGGGCGACACGCTGATCACCGTGGCCTTCGCCTATTCCGCCCATCACGGCACCCGCGTGGCCATGGACGACGCCGAGGTGCTGACCTTCCACAACACCTCGTCCGGGCTGGCCGTCCTGGCCTTCGCACCGGCCGAGTTTACCGACCGTGCCCTGGCCCGGCCGCTGGAAAAACGCACCGACAAGACCGAAACCGACCCCGCCCGCATCCGTGCCGCCCTGACCGACATCCGCCGCAGCGGCATGGCGCAGAACGAAGGCGGGTTCGAGGCCGACGTGCATTCCCATGCCGTGCCGCTGTTCGACGCGCGCGCCCGGGTGATCGGCGCCATCGCCGTGGCCGCCCCCACGGCCCGCATGACGCCCGACCACCAGACCCTGATCCAGCATGAACTTCGCCACCATGCCCTGCGCCTCACCCGGCTGATGGGCGGCTTCCTTCCCGACGGCTTCCTTGTTGGTGCCGCCGCCTGAAACACCCCAACCCCCGGGAGACATGACAATGAAAGACGGTAACTTCCTGAAAGAGAAAAACGCGCGGTCCTTCTGGCACCCGATGGCACACCCGGCCGACAGCCTGGCCAACCCGCCCACCATCGTGACCGAGGCGAAGGGCGTGACCATCACCGATATCGACGGCCACACGGTCGTGGACGGCGTCGGCGGGCTGTGGAACGTGAACCTCGGCTTTTCCTGCCAGCCGATCAAGGATGCGATCTCGGCCCAGCTCGACAGGCTGCCCTATTACTCGACCTTCCGGGGCACCTCGAACGACTGCGTCATCGAGCTGGCCGAGGAACTGCGCGAGTTCTTCGCGCCCGATGGCCTGACCCGGGCCTTCTATACCTCGGGCGGCAGCGATTCCGTGGAAACCGCACTGCGGCTGGCCCGGCAATATCACAAGGTCCGGGGCGAACCCGCCCGCACCAAGTTCCTGAGCCTGAAAAAGGGCTATCACGGCACCCATTTCGGCGGCGCCAGCGTGAACGGCAACGCCAATTTCCGCACCGCTTACGAGCCGCTCCTGCCCGGCTGCTTCCACATCCCGGCGCCCTATACCTATCGCAACCCGTTCAACGAAACCGACCCGGCCAAGCTGGCGCAACTCTGCCTGTCGGCGCTCGAGGACGAGATCGCCTTCCAGGGCGCGGGCACCATCGCCGCCTTCATCATGGAGCCCATCCTGGGCGCCGGCGGCGTCATCGTCCCGCACGAGAGCTTCATGCCCGGCGTGCGCGAGATCTGCGACCGCAACGGCATCCTTCTCATCGCCGACGAGGTCATCACCGCCTTCGGCCGCACCGGTTCGTGGACCGGCAGCCGCCATTGGGGCGTGCAGCCCGACATGATGTCGACCGCCAAGGCCATCACCAACGGCTATTTCCCCTTCGGCGCCGTGATGATCGCCGACAAGGTGGTCGAGGTGTTCGAAAGGGACGAAACCGGCAAGGCCGCCATCGGCCATGGCTATACCTATTCCGGCCACCCGGTGGGCGCGGCGGCCGCGCTGGCCTGTCTGGCCGAAACGAAACGCCTGAACGTCGCCGAAAACGCCGCCGCGCGGGGGACCCAGCTGTTCGCCGGGCTCCAGGCGCTTCAGGCCAAGTATGACCTGATCGGCGACGTCCGCGGCGGCCACGGGCTGATGAACGCGCTGGAACTGATTTCGGACCGCGGCGCCAAGACGGCGATCGACAAGAAGACCATCGGCACGGTGCAAGAGGTCGCCTATCAGACCGGCGCCATGGTCCGCGTGTCCGGCCCCAACATCATCATGTCGCCGCCGCTGGTGCTGACCTCCGATGACGTGCAGACCATCCTGACCGCGCTCGACGCCGGGTTCGCGGCGGTCAGCTGACCGAGCGCGCGTTGGGCGAACGAAGGATTAACGAGTTCCAAATGAATCACCTCTAATTTTACCTTCACCGCGACCCTTCGCGGTGAAAGGAGGTGAATATGCTTGAGTGAACGTTCTTTCCGAAAATGGATGGTCGCTATCGCCGTTGCGACGTTGGTGGTGACCGTCCTGAAACTCTGGATCGGCGGATGATCTGCTGAAAAAGAGTGGCCCGGCGAAGTTGCACCTTCGCCGGGCCTTTTCGTCGGTGAATACACTGAGCGAAAACTTTCCGATGCCAAAGATCGTATCATTTCCCTAAGATTTCGTAAAGACCGCCAGGCTCACAACCGTCCCAGCAGCGCCGCCGTCGGCCAGCCATCCACCGGCAGGCCCAGCTTGCCCTGCATCTCGCGCACCGCGCGGCGGGTGCCGGACCCAAGGATACCGTCGATCTTGCCCACATCATAACCCAGCGCCTGCAGCTTGCGCTGCAGATCCTGCATCTCGGGGCCCGAAAGGCCCGGCTCGGGCGACCGCGCATCGAAGACCGGCCCGCCCTCCAGCCTCGTCGCGAAATAGGCCGCCGTCAGGACATAAACGAAACTCTGGTTCCACTCGAAATAGACCCGGAAATTGGGATAGGCCAGAAAGGCGGGGCCCTTGCGACCTTGCGGAATGATGACCGACGCAGGCAGCCCCTCGGCCAATGTCCCATGGGTCGGCTTCACCCCCAGCCTGGCCCAGTCTGCGACCGGTTTCTGCGTCTCGAGCCCGGTCTCGGACCAGTCCAGAGTGTCGGGCAACACCACCTCCTGCAACCATGGCTCGCCCGCGCGCCAGCCCAGCGACTGCAGCATCTTGGCCCCCGACATCAGCGCATCGGGCGCCGATCCCTTCAGGTTCACATGGCCGTCGCCATCGCCGTCGACGCCGTTTTCCAGAATGTCGCGCGGCAGCATCTGCACCTGCCCGATCTCGCCCGCCCAGGCGCCGGTGGTCTTGGCCGGATCGAAATCGCCATGCTCGTAAAGCTCCAGCGCCGCCATCACCTGCGGCCGGAACAGCTCGGGGCGGCGGCAATCGTGTGACAGGGTCACCAGCGCGTTCAGCGTGTTGAAATCGCCCTGATAGCCGCCGTAATCGGTCTCGAACGCCCAGAAGGCCAGCAACACGCCGCGCGACACGCCATAGCGCTGCTCGATCTCGTCGAAGACGCCGGCATAGGTCCTGGCATTCGCCCGCCCCTTGTCCAACCGCCCGGTGCTGATCAGCCGCCGGGCGAAGCTGGTGAAATCCATCTGAAAGACGCCCTGCGCCCGGTCGGCCTTCAGCACCTTCTGATCCTGTTGCACGCCGGCAAAGAAACGCCCGACCGTCGCCGGCGCATGGCCCGCCGCCACGGCCTCGGCCTTCAGGCCCTCGACGAAACCGGCGAAATCGCCGCCGCAGGCAGGTTCGGCCCGGGCCGAAAGCCCCCCCAGACCGAGGGAAAGAGCAAGAGCGGTGGCGTGAAGAATTCGGCACATGGGATCACTTGTCCTCGACAGGGTTGAAAAAACGTTAACAGCTTCGGGGTTCGGCGCCAGTCACAAAAGGCAGACCAGAACGGCGCCCGCCAGAACCACGGCCCAGACCCGCCACAACGCGGCGCAGGCGGCCTCGATCCCGGCCGGGCCGGGGTCGCGTGCGCCCAGCGGATTGACCCAGGGAAACTCGCGCAACTCACCGTCATACGAGCGCGGCCCGGCCAGCGCCACCTTCAACGCCCGCGCCAGCGCCGCTTCGGGCCAGCCGGCATTGGGCGAGCGGTGACGCCGGGCGTCGCCCGCGATTGCCGGCCATTGCCGCAATTGACCGTAGAGCACGGCGAACAAAAGCGCGGTCAGCCGCGCCGGGATCAGGTTCAGAACATCGTCGAGCCGTGCCGCAGCCCAGCCGAACCTTTCGTGCCGGGCGGTGCGATAGCCGATCATGCTGTCGGCGGTGTTGACGATCTTGTAGGCCAGCATCCCCGGCAGGCCCGCCACCAGATACCAGAAGATCGGCGCCAGCACCCCGTCGCTGAAGTTTTCCGCCGCGCTTTCGATGGCGGCGCGGGCAATGGCGCCCCGGTCCATCGCCTTGGTGTCGCGCCCGACGATCATCGCCACCGCGCGGCGCCCTTCCGAGACCGACATCCGCAGCCCGTCGGCCACGGCGCGCACGTGATCGACCAGCGACCGCTGCGCCAGCAACACCGCCACCACCAGCGCCTCGACCGGCCAGCCCGGCGCCGCCAGGGCCCGGCCCAGCAGAATTGCGCCCAGCACCAGAGCGGCGACCAGGACCACCCCTTTCGCCCGCCGCGCCGGCCCTGTGTTGAAGCGCCCGTCCGCCCAGCCGATCAACCGCCCCATGGCCACGGCGGGATGCGGCACCCGGCTCCAGATCGCCCGCGGCTCGCCGAAGACGGCGTCCAGAATCATGCCCAGAACCAGGCTCACGCGCCCGCCCCGCAGGGTGCGCATTCTGCGCAGCTCTGCCAGGCCGGACGGCTCACAACGCCGCCTCCAGCCGCGCCCAGCCCTCGGGCCCCGGCAGGCCCAGCCTGACCCAGGTCTTGGAATAGGGGAAGATCCGGCTCCAGATATGCCGCTCGGCCAGCCGCGCCTGGAAGTCCGCCGCGTCGGCCACCTCATAGAGCCGGAACAGATCGGTGCCACCGACCAGCCGCCCCTGCGCCGTCATCAGCCGATCCAGCCGCGCTGCATCGCCCGCCAGCCTGATCCGGGTCTCCTCGGCCCAGGCGCGATCCTCCAGTGCCCGGGCGCCGATTTCCAGCGCCGGCCCCGAGACCGACCACGGCCCCAGCCTGTCGCACAGCCGCGCCATCTCGGCCGCGCCGCCGATGGCGAAGCCCAGCCGCAACCCGGCCAGCCCCCAGAACTTGCCGAAACTCTTCAACACCACCCGGCCCGGGCCGGCCTGGCCGACCAGCGACCGTTCCGGCGCGATATCGGCAAAGCTCTCGTCGATCACCACGGCCGGGACGCCCAGATCGCCCGCGCTCCACCAGCGCCCGTCGGGATTGTTGGGATGCACCAGAACCCGGGCGTCGCAGGCGCCCTCGGCCACCTCCCAGCCGCTGGCACGAAAGGCAGCGGCATGTTCGTTATAGGTCGGACCCGGAATATCCACCCGGCCCGTGGGCCACAGCCCCGGCACGGCCGCGATGACCGCGCTGGCCCCGTTCGCCGCCACGATCCCGGCCGCCTCGGGCACCTCCCAGAACCGTCGCGCCGCCCGCAACAGCCGCGCCATCGCCCCCTTGTCCGGAAGCGCCGTCCAGGCGCCGTCCGGGATGTCGCCCACCGGATAGGGCACCGGGTTGATCCCCGTCGACAGGTCCAGCCAGTCGGCCCGCGCCCCGCCCCAGCGCGCCACCGCGGCATCGAGCCCGCCGCCGTGGTCGCGCCCGCCGTTCACTCCGACGCCCCCTCGGGCACCGGCAGCTGACGCGACACGAAATGCCCCTTCACCCCCTGCGGCCAGTCGCGGAACGGCACCTGTCCGGTCTCGCTGGCCGCGTGTTTCTCGGCGAAGTCCACGATGGCCGCGGCATCGTCGCCGGTACCTTCGAACTTGCCCAGGCTGTATCCGATCTTGCCCGCCCCCTGCACGATCACGTTGCAGGCCCGCTCGCAGCCCATGGTGCAGCTGACCCGCCGCGTCCTTACCCCGCGCCCCTCGGCCGTGCTCTCGATCAACCCGGCCAGAGTCTCGCCATCCGTGGGCAGACCGCGTTCGGCATCCCAGCCCTCGCGCTTGCAGGTGTCGCATATGGTAATCCAGCTGGTCACGTCGCCGTCTCCGCTTTGTCCTTCGCCGCCCCTTCAAGCGGATTTCCACCTGCGAGACAAGCCGCTGGTCGCCCCACTGCAAAAGATTAAAATTTTAATCATATTTTCCGGTATCCCGATATGCTAACACCTATTAATCACCCAAAATGCGCGTGGGCGCGAACCGGGGAAGCATGAAAGCGCTCATTGTCGAAAGCAAAGCCGAACTGGGCCGGATCTGGGCCTCGCATCTCGAACGTCAGGGGATCGAGACCACGCTGGCAGCCAACGAAGCCGAGGCCGTGACGCATTTGCGGGACATCGAGGTCGACGTGCTGATCGTGGATCTGGTGCTCGATCGAAGCAACGCTCTGGCCGTGGCCGATTTCGCCAGTTTCCGACAGCCCAATGCGCGGGTGATCTTCGTCACCAATACCAGCTTCTTCTCGGATGGCTCGATCTTCAGGCTCTATCCCAATGCCTGCGCCTTCATTCAGGCCGACAGCCCGCCCGAGGACATCGCCGCGTTGGCGCATCACCACGCCAGCAAACCGCGCTGATTCCGGACCCATGTCGCAATCGGCGTCGCCCAGGCCGGCTTTGGCGATTGCGACTCTCGTGCCGCTTGCCTATACCTGCCTTCGACGAAGCCCGCCAAGGGCCGGAAAGATGTGCCACCGAAGGCCGACCCAGACAGGGGGCCCGACAGGGCGTCGTCAGGATCGCAGCCGCCCATCCAAGGGGGCGGGTCCGGTTTTTCGGCATTTCGGGCCCAGGCACACCGCAAAGGGGACCGACATGCGCATCCTTCTCGCCAGCACCGCTGCCACCCTGGCCGCCACCACCGCCGAGGCCCATCTCGGCCACCTGTCCGAGGCCGCCGGCCACGATCACTGGCTGGGCGCCGCCGCTCTGGGGGCGGCCATCGCCATCGGCCTGTGGCAGGCCGCCAAGGCCCGCAAGGACGCCGCCGCCAAGGACGAGCCCGACACCGCCGACGCGGCCGACCCCGAAGCCGAGCCGAAGGAAGCCTGAGCCATGACGAAGATCGGTGTGATGATCTGCGGCCACGGCTCGCGTAGCCAGGCCGCGGTGGACGAATTCGCGGTTCTGGCCGAAAAACTGCCGGCCTACCTGCCCGCCGACTGGCTGCTCGATTACGGCTATCTCGAATTTGCCAACCCGGTGATCCGCGCCGGGCTCGACCGGCTGCGCGATGCCGGCTGCGACCGGATCGTCGCCGTGCCGGGAATGCTGTTCGCCGCGATGCACACCAAGAACGACATTCCCACCGTGCTCAATACCTATGCCGCACAGAACGGCCTGCCGGTCTCCTACGGACGCGAACTGGGCGTCGACCCCAAGATGATCGCCGCCGCCGGCGACCGCATCCGCGACGCCATGGCCCAGGCCGACGCCACCCAGGGCAAGGTCGCGCCGGAAGAGACCTGCCTCGTCGTCATCGGCCGCGGCTCGTCCGATCCCGATGCCAATGGCAACGTCGCCAAGATCGCCCGCCTGCTGCAAGAGGGGATGGGCTTCGGCTGGCTCGAAACGGGCTATTCCGGCGTCACCTTTCCGCTCGTGGAACCCTGCCTGACCCATGCCGCGCGCCTCGGCTACAAGCGCATCGTCGTCTTCCCCTATTTCCTATTCACCGGCATCCTGATCGACCGCATCTATGGCTTCACCGACCGGGTCGCGGCACGCAACCCCGCGATCCAGTTCGTCAAGGCCGGTTACCTGAACGACCACCCCAAGGTGCTGGAAACCTTCGCCGAACGGATCACCGAACAGCTGTCGCAAACCCCGCCGCCCAACTGCGGCACCTGCCCCTATCGCACCCAGGTCCTGGCGCTGGAAAACGGCGAGACGCTGAAGATCGCCGCCAAGGATCGTGCCGCCCACCCCGCCTTCGGCGACCTGCCGCCGCCCACCTGCGTGATGTGCAAGTACCGCACCGAGGTTCTGGGCTTCGAGGCCGAGCTCGGCGCCGTGCAGGAAAGCCACCACCACCATGTCGAAGGCCAGGGCGCCAGCGCGCCGGGCTCGAACGTGGCCGACTGCCCGCTCTGCGACACGTTCTGCACCGGCGAATGCCGCCTCGACCTCGGCCATCACCACCATCATCACGATCATGACCACCACCACGATCATCACCATCATGATCATGATCACCATCACCACCACGGCCACGATCATCACCACGATCACGACCATTCGCACGATCACTCGCACCACCACCCGGCCTATCCACACGCCAGACACCCCCACGGCCCCGAAAGCGC
>JAWKXE010000052.1:0-18314 GCA_041397165.1 Paracoccaceae bacterium
CCGGCCCACCGTGGCCGAGACCGAGGGGCGCCGGCCCTTGCCGAAGGGCAGCGGGCGGCAGACCTCGATCGCGGCGATGCCGACGCGGGTGGTGAGCGCGCCGTTCACCACGCCCTCGCCGAAGCGGCGCGAGAGCTTGCCCAGAAGGCCGCCGCCGGCCAGGCTGCCCAGCATGTCGTCGCCGACCGCGACGGCACCCGTGGCGACGAGATGCGAGAAGACGGCGCGGGTCAGCCGCCAGCTGCCCAGGGTGCCCGAGCGGCCGCCATAGATATCGGCCACCCGCCGGATCATCCGCAGGTTGGCGGTGAGCGCGGTGGCGATATCGGCGAAGGCCAACGGCACGATGGCGGTGACGGTGGCGACCTGGCGCGCCGCCGCCTCGACCTCGGCCAGGGCGCGGGCGTCGAGCGGGGTCATCAGCTCGGCCTCGGCCAGGGCCATGAGGGTGGCGGTGTCGAACTGCTCGTCCGACCTCTCAGCCAGCCTCGCCCGGCCCCAGTCGAGATCGGGGCGATGGGCATAGAGCCGGTCGAGCCGGGCGACAACGTCGCGTGCCAGCGAGAGGTCGTCATCGGCCAGGGCCTGGGCGGCGGCGCGGTGCAACCCGTCCATCCGCCTGAGCCGGGCGAAGCCCGCCAGTTCCCTTACCGCGATGGCCGCCAGCACGGCCAGGAAGGCGACGGTGAGCACGGTGACGGCCCAGCCCAGAAGCGGCGCGCGGGCGATGAGCCCGTCGAGAAAGGACCAGGCCGCGACCGAGACGAAGGCCGAGATCAGCGCGCCCAGAAGCCCCCAGAACCAGCGCGACAGCCGCGACGGGCGGCGCGCGGCAAAGGCGGCTGCACCCTGCATGGCGCGGCCCTCGGGCAGCGGCGCGGCATCGGGCGGCGGTGGCGCCTCGGCCGGGCTGGGCGCCGGCGCGGTGCCTTCGAGGTCGATCAGAACCGGGCCCTTGGTCATGGCGCCCCCCTTTGCCAGATCAGCCGCATGTCGGGCTCTCCGTCGTCATTGCCCTGCCCGAAGCCCAGCGCCACCGGATAGAACCCGTGCGCGGCATAGAAGGCGCGGGCCGGGGCATTGTCCTGCGCCGTCCACAGCTCCAGCCGGTGCGAGGCCGCCTGCGCCTCGGTCATCAGACGCGAGGCCACGCCCTGACGCCTGGCCTGCGGGTGGGTATAGAGCGCATGGATGCGGGCGCCGTCGCGGGCCAGAAAGCCGCGCGGGCCCAGCCGGCCGGGGACATGGCTGATCTGGCCACGGCGCACCAGCCGGGCCAGCAGTTGCAGATCGCCGAGACGCGCGCGCAGCGAGCGGCGAGGCAGCGCCGACCAGAGGATGCGGGCCAGGCGCGGCACATGCCACATGCGGGTGCGGCGCGGGCTCACAACCTGTCCCCCAGCAGGAACTCGGCCGCCCGGTCGAGCCGGATATGCGGCGGGCCTTCGCCCGGCTTCAGGCTCAGCGCGGCGGGGGCGAACTGCATCACCTCGTAATCGGCATCGAGCCATTTCCCGGCGCCTTCGCGCGCGGGTTTGAGCAGGTGGTACGGGTCTTGCGGCAGCTCTCCGGGATAGAAGGCCGCCTGCTTGCCGGTCTCCAGAAGCGTGCCCCGCACGCAATCGAGGCTGCGTCCGTCATGGCTGATGGTTTCCTCGACCGTGGCGCGCAGCGCGGCCAGCGCCATGGCCTGGGTGGTGGCGCCGGCGAAATCGGCGCGGTCGGCGGCATCGCGCACCAGCGCCTGCATGATCGCGGTCAGGCGGGGGTGCTGGGTGTGGTGCAGATGATCGGCCTTGGTGGCGGCAAAGAGGATCTTCTCGACCCGCCGTCCCATCAGCAGCCGGGTCAGGAAAGCGTTCCGCCCGGGCCGGAAGGCCGTCAGGATGTCGGCCATGGCGCGGCGCATATCCTCGACCGCCTGCGGCCCGGCATGGATCGCCCCCAGCGCGTCGATCAGCACGACCTGACGGTCGATCCGGGCGAAATGATCGCGGAAGAACGGCGCGGCGACGCGGGATTTATAGGCCTCGAAGCGGCGCTCCATCTCGCGCGCGAGGCTGTGGCGACGGGTCGGGCCCGAAAGCGGCAGGGGCGCGAAGGTCAGCGCCGGGCTGCCGGCCAGATCGCCGGGCAGAAGGAAGCGGCCCGGGGTGCAATCGGAAAAGCCCGCGGCACGGGCGGCCTGCAGGTAATCGGCGAAGAGCCGGGCCAGATCCTGCGCCGTGACCTCGTCATGCGGGGCCTCGACCTCGGCGGCACGGGCGCGGGCCAGGAAGCCGGCGGCGCAGGCGCGCGGCGCGATCCGCTGAAGCGTCTCGGCCGACCAGTCGGCATAGGATTTCTCCATCAGCCCGAGGTCGAGCAGCCATTCGCCCGGATAATCGACGATGTCGAGATGCACGGTGCGCGGGCCGGTCAGCCCGGCCAGCAGCCCGGCGGGGCGCACCCGGAACGAGAGGCGCAGCTCGGACACGGCGCGGGTGCTGTCGGGCCAATGCGGGTTCGGCCCGGTCAGGGCGCCGAGATGCGCCTCATACTCGAAGCGCGGCACGGTGTCGTCGGGCTGGGGTCGCAGAAAGGCGGCCTCGATCCGCCCCTCGCGCGCCGCCGCAAGGCCCGACATGCGGGCGCGGTCGGTCAGATTGGCGACCAGAGAGGTGATGAACACCGTCTTGCCGGCGCGCGACAAGCCGGTGACGCCCAGCCGGATGACCGGCTCGAACAGGGCCTCGGACAGGCTGTCCGAAACGCTCTCGACCCTGCGCGCGATGCTGTCTGCCAGCCTTGAAATGACCACTCGCGGCGCCCTTCCCTGCCCGTTCCGCCCCCTAGATAAGCGCAGCGCGCGCGCCGCGCCAGCCCTTGCCCGGGATCGGGGGGCAGGGTAAGGGGCGGACATGCCCAGATACGCGCTGAAAATCGACTATCACGGCGGCCCCTTCGCCGGCTGGCAACGCCAGGCCGATCAGCCGTCGGTGCAGGGCGCGATCGAGGCGGCGCTGGCCCGGCTGGAACCGCGCGCCCATACCATCGCCGCCGCCGGGCGCACCGATGCCGGGGTCCACGCCCTGGCGCAGGTGGCGCATTGCGATCTCGAGAAGGACTGGGAGCCGTTCCGCCTGTCCGAGGCATTGAACCATCACCTGAAACCGGCGCCGGTGGCGATCCTGGCGGCAGCGCGGGTGGAGGACGACTGGCACGCCCGCTTCTCGGCGCGCGAGAGGCGCTATCTCTTCCGCCTGCTGGTGCGGCGGGCCCCCGCGACCCATGACAGGGGGCTGGTCTGGCAGGTGAAGAACCCGCTCGATCTCGGGGCGATGCGGGCCGGCGCGGCGTATCTGATCGGCCGGCACGACTTCACCACCTTCCGCTCGGTCCAGTGCCAGGCCGAGAGTCCGGTGAAGACGCTGGACGAGATCGCCATCGAGGAGATCGCGCATGAGACCGGACAGGAATTCCGCTTTCGCCTGCGGGCGCGGTCCTTCCTGCACAACCAGGTCCGCTCGATCGTCGGCACGCTGGAGCGGGTCGGCACCGGCGCCTGGGCTCCCGAGGATGTGGGAGCCGCGCTTCAGGCCGCCGACCGCGCCGCCTGCGGACCGGTCTGCCCGCCACAGGGGCTCTACCTGGCGGGTGTCGGATATGAAGACGATCCGTTCGGAACGAATTGAGAGGTCCGGGTGGGGGCGCTGCCCCCACACCCCCGGGATATTTAGGGTCAGATGAAGAGGCGGATTCGAAAAGATCCGGCCCCTCGCTTTGCTTCAAGAGGCCTTCACCCAGCACGGTCATGGGCGTCCCCGCCCGTAGCGTGGTCTCGACAAATAGGAGTTGAGGTCAATGGTCCGTTACTTCATCTGACCCCAAATATCCCGGGGTTTGGGGCAGCGCCCAAGGCCTGCGTGGCCCGAACGCAAGCTTTCCTGCGCGCGCCAGTGCACGATCGGGCGAAACCGACAGATCAGGCGGAACGCGACAGGCGGTCTTCCAGCACCTCGAACGGCACGCCGGGGTCGTCCTTGGCGCCGCGGATGACCAGCGAGGTCTTGACCGAGGCCACGTTCTCGGCCGCGGTCAGTTCCTCGGTCAGGAAGCTCTGGAAGCTGGACAGGTCGGGGGCCACGCATTTCAGGATGAAATCGACCTCGCCGTTCAGCATGTGGCATTCGCGGACCAGCGGCCAGCCGCGGCAGCGGTCCTCGAACCGGCGCAGGTCGGCCTCGGCCTGGCTTTGCAGCCCGACCATGGCGAAGACCTGCACCTCGAATCCCAGCTCGCGCGGGTCGACATCGGCGTGATAGCCGCGGATGAAGCCCTGCTCCTCGAGCGTCCGCACCCGCCGCAGGCAGGGCGGCGCCGAAATGCCGACGCGCCGCGCCAGTTCGACATTGGTCATGCGCCCGTCGGCCTGAAGCTCGGCCAGGATCTTGCGGTCGATCGGATCGAGGCGCGTGCCGCCCATTGCCCATTCTCCCCTTTCCAGGATTTGCGGTTCTTATAGCACCGCTCGCTCCACGCGCAATATTGTTTCGCGCCTCGGCAATATCCTTATGCGAAATGCCCGTGGAGCGACAAAGCCGCGCCCTGCCGCGCCAGGGGCTTTTCTGCCGGGCAGCGGCGGACTATATCGGCCGGGACCGAGCGTTTTTTCCGAAAGGGCACCGACATGGCCGAGACACGACACACCAAGGTTCTGATCATCGGGTCGGGTCCGGCGGGCTATACCGCCGGCATCTATGCCAGCCGCGCCATGCTGGAACCCGTTCTGGTGCAGGGGCTGGAACCCGGCGGCCAGCTGACCACCACCACCGAGGTCGAAAACTTCCCCGGCTTCACCGAGGTCCAGGGCCCCGAGCTGATGGTCAAGATGGAAGAGCACGCCCGCGCCATGGGCTGCGACATCGTCAGCGACATCATCACCGAGCTTGATCTGGACAGCCGCCCCTTCGTGGCCAAGGGCGATTCCGGCAATACCTATACCGCCGATGCCGTCATCCTGGCGACCGGCGCCCGCGCCAAGTGGCTGGGCCTGCCGAGCGAGGACAAGTTCAAGGGCTTCGGCGTCAGCGCCTGCGCCACCTGCGACGGCTTCTTCTATCGCGGCCAGGAGATCGTGGTGATCGGCGGCGGCAACACCGCCGTGGAAGAGGCCCTGTTCCTGACCAACTTCGCCAGCAAGGTCACGCTGATCCACCGCCGCGACAGCCTGCGCGCCGAGAAGATCCTGATCGACCGGCTGATGAAGAACCCCAAGATCGTGCCGCTGTGGGACCACACGCTGGACGAAGTCGTCGGCGACGACATGCCGCTGGGCGTGACCGGGGTGAAGGCGCGCCATGTGAAGACCGGCGAGATCACCGAGATCCCCGCCAAGGGCGTCTTCATCGCCATCGGCCACGCGCCGGCGAGCGAGCTGGTGAAGGACAAGCTGGAAACCCATATGGGCGGCTATGTGAAGACCGAGCCGGGTTCGACCGCGACCAGCATTCCGGGCGTCTTCGCCGCCGGCGACCTGATCGACCACAAGTTCCGCCAGGCGGTGACCAGCGCCGGGTTCGGCTGCATGGCCGCGCTCGAGGCCGAGCACTGGCTGGCCGCGCAGGAAGACTGACCGGTGCTCCTGCGGCCCTTCGCCGGGCCGGTCTGGCGCATCCTTCCTGCCGACAGGGCCGGGGCGCCTTTGGCCCCGGTGCGCGCACCCGAGGGGCGGTTTCACCATGACGGGCAAGCGGCGCTCTATGCCTCGCTCTCGCGCGAGGGGGCGGGCGTGGCGATCGCGCGCTATGTGACGCCAGGCGATGGCCCGCGCATGGTGGTGAAACTGACGCTGGCGCTGGCGCGCGTGGCGGACATGCGCGACCGGCCCGAGGCCTCGGTCGTGTGGCAGGACATCCGCGCCGGCGGCGCCCTGCCCTGACCTGGGCGTTTTCCGATGCCGCGCGGGAGGCCGGGGCGCAGGCCATGCTCTATGCTCCTCGCGCTCGCGCCCCGAGCTGAGCCATGTCGTGCTGTTCGACTGGCAGGCGCCCGGCGCGCTTTGCCCGGAGGCCGCCCACCCCTTGGCCCTGAGCGAAACCCCTCGCTGACAGCGTGGCGGCGTGGTTGACGAGGCCGCAACCGCTCCGCCCGAAAGGACGCCGCCGATGACCCACGATTACGCCACCCAGAAGGCCGAGACCCGCGCCGCCTATGAAGACTTGCAGGCCAGTCACGGGCTTCCGGACATCGCAGATATCGATCGCCTTCGTGCCTGACAGCGAAGACGCCGACTACACATTGGCCGATGCGCTGAGCAGCGAGGATTTCGACCGTCGTTCATCGAGCCCGAGGATGACGATCAGCCCTATCTGGTGGCCACGCTGGCCGATCAGATCGTGTCGGCTGAGGGCATCTGGATCGGCGAGAGATCGCCACCCGATCGCGCTGGAGCATGGCTTCCGCCCCCGATGGTTGGGGTCGAGAGCTGAGGCTCGCCGCCGCGCGCCGCTCAGGGATAGCGCAGGCCTGTCGCCCTTGCGCGAAGGCCCAGAGCCGCGCGCCGAGGCCTGGTTGCCGTGCCGCGTCCACCGATGCCGGTTGGGCCGGCCTGAGCGTTCCTCGGGGCCGTCGGGACTTCAATACTGGCCGCCTCGGCCTCGGGGGCCGTCGCCGCGACCAGATGGCGCGGCGCCCTCGGCCGGTGTCATCATCGCGACGCCCGCGGGCACCGGGCCGAGATTGCGGCGGTCAGCTCGGTCCGGCTGACCCCGGATGCGCCGCCAGCGAACGCACTGGCTGGCCGCGCGCAGCCGCATCCAGTTCGACATGAAGACCAGATCGGCCAGCTTGCTCTGGCCGTATTCGCGCCAGTGGCTCGCAGGGCTTTTCCAGCCGAAAGTTGCCGAAATCCATGCCGCGCCACGATGGCCGATGCTGGACATCGTCACCACCCGCGCCGCTGCGGCGGCAAGCAGAGGTAGAAGGCGCCCAGTGAGGGCGAAAGGGGCAAGGAAGTTCACCCCGAACTGGGTTTCAGCCATCCCGCGTCCGGCCGGCGGGGGCACCATCACGCCCGGGCGCTGTTGATCAGCAGATCGAGCCGCGCATGACGCCGGGCGAAACCGTCGGAAAACGCCGCAACCGCGGAAAGCGCGTCGAGGTCGAGCACGCCTGGCTCGAGCCGCGCATCCGGGGTTTCGGGCGGATGCGCGCGATCGCCTGGTCCAGCTTGGCCGGATCGCGCCCCGGCCAGCACCACATGCGCCCCGGCGCGCGCAAGGCTGCGCGCCATCTCGAAACCCAACCCGGTATTGGCGCCGGTGATCATCAGCGCCGTCTTGCCCTGAAGATCCATCCTGCCTCTCCCGCTTGCGTTGATAGGGTCCAAGATGTCGGCCACGCTGCCCCCGCCGCAAGAAGGCACAAGCCCCGCCGTTGGTTTCGACCGGTAACTATTGCACGAAACAAGGGGCATCATGGCTGAGAAAACGACCGAAGATCATTCGTTGGACCGCCCGTTTCACCGGATGAACCTGACGGGCGGTGGAAATTCGCCATCCTCTATGTGCCAGTGCGCCGAGGAACGCTGTAACTACGCGCTTCAGCGCGCGGGTGCCGGGGATCCCGGACCCGGATGCTGACGAGCTGAAGCATCTCGCGCCACGGCATCTCGCGCCGGGGTGCCCGCCACCGTGCCGCCGAAGGTGGAGTATTCCCGACCGAGATCGCCCAGCCTGTCGCCGGTGCTGGACGGTCACCAGCTCGCTGGGGCGAGGACTCACTTGGCCGGCCCCCGTCCCCGACACCGTGAGAGCCCACCCGCCGGTACCGGAAAGCGCCAAAACTTCAATTGGGGACTTGATTTGCGTTCACGGATGAACGATACAGGATACGTTCACCGATGAACGCATCTTCGAGTGCCCCTGAATGCCCGCGACCCGACCGAAACCCACCCTGCCGGAAGACGACGATCTGCGCTTTCGCCTGCTGCGCCAGCTGGACCTGCGCCCGAGGCGTTTAAAGGGCCACGGCCGAGGCGTTGGGGATTTCGCTGGGCCGGCCCGCTAACGCGCTGCTCAGAACCGCCACGGAACAAGGCTTCGTCAAGGTCGGCGACCGCCCCGGCCCTGACCGGCGGCAGCGCTTCGCCTATGGGCTGACCCGTTGCGCGGCGCGGCTGAGAAAATTCGCCTGACGGACCAGTTCCTGACCTGCAAATTCGCCGAATACGACGCCCTTCACGCCGAACCACCGGCAGAACCACCAGCGGGCTGGAACCGCCCAAACACAGGACCAAACTCGTGCAGAACAACCTGGCCCCCATCCCCGAACTCTATGTCAGCCATGACACAGCGCCCAGAAGCTGCTGGACGCGGCCGAGCTGACCAGCCACGACCCGAGTCTTCGCCGATCCGCGATCTGAGCCGCTGATGAACGGCGGGTTCTATCCGCTGAAGGGGTTCCCGAGCGAGGCCGATTGCGACGGTGTGGTCGAGAACAGGGCTGGCTGACGGCACGCTGTGGCCGATGCCGATCACCCTGGACGGAGCGAGGCCTTTCGCCGAAAGCATCGAACTGGGTCAGACATCGCGCTGCGCGATCAGGCGATCCGCGACGATGACCGGACCGACCGCTGGGTGCCGAACAAGGCGCGCGAGGCCGAGAAGGTCTTCGGCGCCGATGACGATGCCCATCCGGCGGTGAACTATCTGCACAACAAGGCCGGCAAGGTCTATCTGGCGCTTGTCACCGGCATCCAGCAGCCGGTGCATTACGATTTCCGCGGCTGCCGCGATACGCCGAACGAATTGCGCGCCTATTTCGCAAGCTGGGCTGGCAAGGTGGTGGCCTTCCAGACCCGCAACCCGCTGCATCGCGCGCATCAGGAGCTGACCTTCCGCGCCGCCCGCGAAAGCCAGGCCAACCTGCTGATCCACCCGGTGGTGGGCCTGACCAAGCCCGGCGATGTCGATCACTTCACCCGGGTGCGCTGTTACGAGGCGGTGCTGGACAAATATCCGGCCTCGACCACCACGATGTCGCTGCTGAACCTGGCCATGCGCATGGCCGGCCCGCGCGAGGCGGTCTGGCACGGGCTGATCCGCAAGAACCACGGCTGCACCCATTTCATCGTCGGCCGCGACCATGCCGGCCCGGGCAAGAACAGCCAGGGCGAGGATTTCTACGGCCCCTATGACGCCCAGGACCTGTTCCGCGAGCATGAGCCGAGATCGGCATCGAAACAGTCGACTTCAAGCACATGGTCTATGTCCAGGAGCGCGCCCAATACGAGGCGATGGACGAGATCGAGGACAAGGATGACGTCACCATCCTGAACATCAGCGGCACCGAACTGCGCCGCCGTCTGCAGGGCTGGAAATCCCGACTGTCTCCGTTCCTCGAGGTGGTGAACGAGCTGCGCCGCACCAAGCCGCCGGTACCGCTGAAACAGGGGTTCACCGTGTTCTTCACCGGCTTCTCGGGTTCGGGCAAGTCGACCACCGCCAACGCGCTGATGGTCAAGCTGATGGAGATGGGCGGGCGTCCGGTGACGCTTCTGGACGGCGATATCGCGCAAGAACCTGTCGAGCGAGCTGGGCTTCTCGAAGGAGCACCGCGACCTGAACATCCGCCGCATCGGTTAGCGTCGCCAGCGAGATCACCAAGGAACGGCGGCATCGCCATCTGCGCCCGATCGCGCCCCATGCTTACCGCAGCGCGGTGCGCGAGGAGATCGGTCACGGCGCTCGTCGAGGTCCATGTCGCCACCACGATCGAGATCGCGAACGCCGCGACCGCAAGGGGGCTGCGTTGCTGGCACGCGCTGCAGCACTGGCGAATTCACCGGGATTTCGACCTACGACGCCTGAGCTCCGAGCTGCGGGTCGAGACCGAGAACGTCGATGTCGACAACTGCGCCCATCAGGTGGTTCATTGAGAGCATGGCCGATCGCGGCGCCGTAAGGCGGCTTCGACGACAGCGATCATGCAACGCGGGCCGGGGCGGAGACGCCCCGGACCCGGAGCAGGAGCCGGCGCGGGGTGTTCAGACCGTGGGCGTTCCGCCGGCAAGGACCGTCTGATAGAGCGGCCGGTCGATATTGCCGCCCGACAGCACCAGCCCCACCTTCTTGCTTTTCAGCCGGTCCTTTCCTTCTCCAGGGCCAGCGGCCAGCGCGCCGCCCTGCCCCTTCGGCCAGATTGTGGTGGTGGCATAGTAGAGCCGGATCGCCTCGGCGATTTCGTCCTCGGACACGGCGCCGATATGGCTGGCAGCCGGCGGAATAGATAGGAAGGCCGCCTGCACCGGCACGCGCACCGCCATGCCATCAGGCGAAGGTGGCGGCGGAATTCGTCCGACCAGATGGCCGGCGGCGACCGAAAGCTGCGCCGGTGGCCTTTTCCGCCACCACGCCGACGATTTCCGTCTTCAGCCCCAGCGCAGGTGCGCGGCGATGGTGCCGCAGAGGCCTGAGCCGCAGCCGATCGGCACATAGGACCACGTCGAGGTCCGGGGTGGGGCGGTGGCTCGAGCCCATAGGCGGCGACGCCGCGCACCAGCTCGCGATGGAAGGGCGGCACGGGGTAGAGCGGCTCGGTCTCGGCCAGCGCATGGCTTCCTCCCGGGCCTCGTCGAAATCGCTGCCATGCTCGATCAATTCGGCCCCGAAGGCACGCATGGCGGCGTTCTTTCGGACCGAATTGCCCTGCGCACGACGATCTTGGCGCGCAGCCCCGCGGCCACGGCGGCGGCGGGCCTGCGACTGGCCGTGATTGCCGCGGGTGGCGGTGACGACGCCCTGCATCTCGGGGTGCGTTTCAGCCAGTCGATGAAGGTGACGCCGCCGCGCACCTTGAAGGCGCCGGTGGGGGCGTACGTATTGACGATGACCGGCGCACCCAGCGCCTGGCCCAGAAGGGCCAGTCATGCGCCGGCGGGCGGCACATGGCGGCCGACCAGACGATGTGCGTCCTGAAGTTCGAAGTGAACATGGCCCCCGCCCTTGGTTGTTGCGCAGGGACAGTGGCAGGCCGGCGCGCGGGTAAAGGGCGGAAGGTGGGTAAAACCCCACCCTGCGGGTTTCAGTGCACCGTGACGGGGGCAAGATCGTTCTGGCGGGCCAGCGCGAAGGCCAGCGCGCGGTTCGGCACCAGCGCGAGCTGCGCGCCATCGGCGCGGTAGACGCCGTAGAGGGTTTCGAACCCGCCGGCCTGCTGCCGCACCTCGTCCGGCAGATCCTTGACCGCCAGCTTGCGCACATAGACGATGCGCCCCTCATCCTCGGGGCGCCAGCCGACCGACCCGAAATCGTATTTCACATCCATGACGTTACCCTTTCCTGATCGAGATCGTCTGAACCACCTGTTCGGGCATCGAACGCGTCAGATCGACATGCAGGAGCCCGTTTTCCATCACCGCCTCGCCCACTTCGACGCCATCGGCCAGAACGAAGCTGCGCTGGAACTGCCGCGCCGCGATGCCGCGATGCAGGAAGATCCGGCCCTCGGCATCGTCGCCCTGGCGGCCACGGATCACCAGCTGGCGGTCCTCGACGGTGATCGCCAGATCGGTTTCGGCGAAACCGGCGACGGCCAGGGTGATGCGATAGGAATTGTCCGAGGTCTGCTCGATATTGAAGGGCGGATAGCCTTCGTTGCCGGTCTTGGCGTTGCGTTCGAGCAGGCGTTCGAGCTGTTCGAACCCGAGCAGATAGGGGGTGGCCCCCAGGGAAAGTTTCGTCATCGACACGGGCCCTTTTGGCAGACAAGCGACACATGTGGCGCGGCCCCGTCGCGGCAGCCGCCTGAGGCAAATATGGGGACCCCGGCCCGGCCCTGCAAGGGCTTTGCGAAATCGGGGAATTTCAGTATCTTGAGGCACTCTCTGGACGAAAGGAATCATGCGGCCATGAACGCGCCGACCGATATCTCGATGAAGACGGACGAGGTGCTGCGGGTCGAGCTCGAGGTCTTCCGCCGCGAGCACCGCGAACTGGACGAAGCGATCCGCGTGATGCAGGAACGCGGCACCGCCGATCAGCTGATGATGCAGCGTCTGAAGAAGAAGAAGCTGGTGCTGAAGGACAAGATCGCCCTGATCGAGGACCGGCTGACGCCGGATATCATTGCCTGAGACGGTTTTATCCCTATAGTGCGGCTTTCCTGAAATCGGGGCCTGAGAACGGGGACAGATCATGGGCGATGTGAAGGTCGGGATCATCATGGGCAGCCAGTCGGACTGGCCCACGATGAAAGCGGCGGCGGATATTCTGGACGAGCTGGGCGTGGTTGCTATGAGGCGAGGGGATCGTTTCGCCCATCGCACCCCGGACCGGCTGTGGATTACGGCAGGACGGCCGTGGAACGCGGCCTCGACGTGATCATCGCCGGCGCCGGCGGCGCGGCGCATCTGCCCGGCATGATGGCCTCGAAGACCCGCGTGCCGGTGATCGGGGTGCCGGTGCAGACCAGGGCGCTGAGCGGGGTCGACAGCCTTTATTCCATCGTGCAGATGCCCAAGGGCTTTCGGTGGCGACCATGACGGCGCGGCCGGGGCGGCGAATGCCGGGCTGATGGCGGCGGGCATCCTGGCGATCGGCGATGCGGCCCTGGCGAAACGGCTGGACGATTGGCGCGCGGCGCTGTCGGCCTCGATCCCGGAGGTCCCCCGCGACCCCGAGGAGTCGCCAGATGAATGACATGCTGCCGCTTTGATCGGTGATCGGCACATCCGGGCGGCGGGCAGCTGGGGCGGATGCTGTCGGTGGCGGCCGCCAGGCTGGGCTATCGCCGTCTATCTTCGAACCTGCGCCGGAGCGCCGGCGGGGCATGTCGCCGAAAAGCTGATCACCGCGTCCTACGAGGACGAGGCGGCGCTGAGGGCCTTCGCCGAGGGCGTCGATGTCATCACCTATGAATTCGAGAACGTGCCGACGGCGGCGCTGGACATGCTCGAGGCCATGCGCCCGATCCGGCCGGGGCGCGAGGCGCTGCGGATCAGCCAGGACCGGATCGTCGAGAAGGATTTCCTGAGCGGACTGGGCCTGGTGGTCAGCGCCCTACCGGGCGGTGACGTCCGAGGATACGCCGCTGCGCGCGGCACTGGCCGAAATCGGCGCGCCGGCGATCCTGAAGACCCGCCGCTTCGGCTATGACGGCAAGGGCCAGGCGCGGCTGTCCTCCGAAGCCGATATCGCGGCGGCTACCCGGCGGACATGGCCGGCGCGCCATCGGTGCTGGAAGGCTGTTTCCTTCAGCCACGAGGTTTCGGTGAGGTGGCGCGCGGGCTCGACGGCTCGGTCGCCTGTTTCGATCCGGGCGAGAACGTGCATGAGGGCGGCATCCTGCGCACCACCGTGCCGGCGCGGCTGAGCCCGGCGCAACGCAGCGACGCGGTGCTGCTGGCGGCGCGGGTGCTGAACGCGCTGGACTATGTCGGGGTGCTGGGGGTCGAGCTGTTCGTCACGGCGCGGGGGCTGATCGTGAACGAGATCGCGCCCCGGGTGCATAATTCCGGCCACTGGACCCAGCAGGGCTGCGCCGTGGACCAGTTCGAGCAGCATATCCGCGCCATCGCCGGTTGGCCGCTGGGCGACGGCCGGCGCTTTGCCGATGTGGTGATGGAGAACCTGATCGGCGACGACATGGACCGCCTGCCCGAACTGGCGAAGGACGGCCATGTCGCGATCCACCTCTATGGCAAGGCCGAGGTCAAGCCGGGGCGGAAGATGGGCCATGTCAACCGGGTGACGACGGGCTGAAACCCCTCTCGCGCATGTCCTGCGGACAGACGCTGCCGGGGCGACGCGCGGGCGGACGCCCGCGCTGGGATGGGTACTGTCAACCGGGTGATCCATGGTCGAGCACGCGAGGGCTCTGCCCCCGCACCCCCGGAGTATTTGCGGAAAGATGAAAGGGGCGGCGCCTTTTCCTCAGTCCCGTGCGGCCTTCAAGGCGTCGATCTCGGCCTGCATCTGCGCCATCCTCTGGTCCTGCCGGGCGATGTAGATATGGGCGTGTTCGAGCTCGTTCAGGAGGCGGCCGTATTGCTCGGAGACGTTGAAGGGCTGGCCCGGCCGGGTCGGGCCGACATTGGGCAGGTGACCGAGGGCGAACATCTGTGCGGCGTGATCCGCAATCGAGGGCAGGGCATAGTCGGGATCGAACACCGCGTCGCAGCCGCCCGCGCAGGACGGCCCGCCGGTGGTCAGTGTCCCGGTGAGGGTGGCGTTGCCGGAGGGGTCGACCTCGAAGAGCTTGGTCTTGGCGTTCGAGGCCGAACCGACGGCGCCCTGCTTGAGGATGAAATTGGTCCCCGCGCCGAAGCTCCATTCCCCGCCCGTATCGGTATTGCCCATGACGATTTCCGGGCGGCCGTTGTTTTGCAGGCTCAGCAGGGTGCGCGGGCTGGTCTCGTAGAAGGTTTCCTCGACCAGAAGCTTGGCACTGCCATCGGCCCGTTGCACATGCAGCATGGCCTGCGGCAAGTAAGCCCCGACCCCAACCCCGTTGTTGTGCACCACAAGGGTATAATCGGCCGACGGCCGGATCAGGACCGGCCTTGTATCGCCGCCGGAGACGGCGCTGTCGAAGTTGAAGCTGAGGCCGAAATTGTCCGACGTCATTTCCCAGGCCATATAGCCGTTGCCATCGGAATTGTCCTGCTCCAGCCGCAGCGACGGCAGGGTGCCGCCGACCACATGCAGCGCGCGGGTCGGAAAGGCGGTGCCGAAGCCGACATTGCCGGACGGCGCGACGCGCAGCGCGTTGGCCGGGGCGCCGGCCTGGACCATGAAGGGCATCAGACCGGTATCGACATCCTCGATGGCGAAATAGTTCAGGCCGTATTGCGCGGCATCGTTGAACACCAGCCGCCAGTCATTGCCGGGATAACCGCTGGTGACGCTGGTATCCTCGACCAGGAAACGGACGATGGATTCGATCATCCTGATGCCGTCGTCGCCGGTATAGGACGCGTCGGGGCAGGAGAAGCCGACGCAGACCTCGCCACGGAAATTATAGTCGTCGGTGACCGTGACCTGGGCCCGGGCAGAGGGGACGGCGAGGCTGGCGAAGGCGGCGGTCACGGCAAGGCAGGCCGCGGTGCGGGGCGAAAGATCGGTCATGGAAACTCCTGTCGTCAATGTCCGGTTCCCCGGGCGGCGGCGCCGCTGGCGGGGGAAATAGGCTGGGCCTTCGGGAAGTCTGGCAAAATATGCCCGTCGGATCAATCTTTGGCTTGCCCCGCCTCGAGCGCGCGCAACCGGGCATCGAGCCCGCGATAGGATGCAAGGCTCGGCCGGAGCCGGGCGATCTCGGCCGATTGGGCGTCGGTCCAGCCCGTCTGACCGGAGCGATATAGATATGGGCATGTTGCATTTCGTTCAGGATGCGGCCCAGCTTGTCGGTACGTTCATCGCCGCGCAGCCGGGTCGGGCCGACATTCGGAAGATGCCCGAGGGCGAACATCTGCGCGGCATGGTCGGAAACGGATGGCAGGTCGTAATCCGGGTCGAACACCGCGTCGCAGCCGGCGGCGCAGTCAGTCCGCCAGTCACCAGGCTGCCGGTCGGGGGTGGCGTTGCCGGCCGGGTCGATCTCGGGCTTGGTCTTGGCCGAACTGGGCAGGCCCGCGGCGCCCTGCTTGAGGATGAAGTTGGTGCCTTACCCCGAACGACCATTCGCCGCCGTATCGCTGTTGGTCATCACGATCTCGGGGCGGCCGTTGTTGATCAGTTCCAACAGGCTGCGCGGCGCGGCGGTGCCCGCGACATCCTCGATCCGCGCCGTGGCCTCGCCCGCGACCCGGATATGCAGGCGCTTCTGCGGGAAATCCGTGCCCAGGCCGATGAAGTTGTTGCGCATGGTCATGGTATAGAGGGCATTGCCGGTATGCACCCGGAACGGCAGCCCCATGGTGGTGGTGCCCACCACCTCGGCCAGGGAAAACGTGCCGTCGTTGCCGATCAGATCCCAGCTGTGATCGGGATTGCCCAGGGTGCCGCTCATTTCCAGCCGCAGGGTCGGGTTCAGCGTGTTCACCGCGTGGATATCGGCCTGCGGCAGCGAGGTGCCAAGCCCCAGACGCCCCGCCGAACTGACATAGAGCGCATTTTGCGGCGCGTCCGGCTCGATCCGCAGGACGATGCCGTTGCCTTCGACATCCTCGATCCCGAAGAAGCTGAACCCCGCGGGATAGTCGTTGGCGACGATGCTCCAGTCGCGGGTCGGCCCGGTGGTCGAGGTGTCGACGAAGCCCAGCGCGGTGCGCGGCCCCTTGACCATCAGCGGCCCGCGGGAAAAGCCTTCGCTGGCCAGGCAGGCGGCACCGACGCAGAGATTGCCCTGGATGACATGATCGCCCGAAAGGACGGTGGCCTGGTCGGCGGCCAGCCCCGGCAGGGCGGTGAGGACGGTGGCGGCGAGGATCGTGAAACTGCGGGACATGGCGGTTCTCCGGGTTTGGGGATGGGGTTGGGCGCGGTCAGTCGCGCGCCGCTGCCAGGGCATCGAGCCGGGCCGAAAGGCGCGCCAGTTCGGACCTGAGCGCGGCATTTTCGACGTCGAGCCGGGCGATGTAGATATGGGCATGCTCGAGCTCGTTGATCACGCCGCCGAGCTTTTCGCTGAGATTCATCGGCGCGCCCGGAACGGTGGGGCCCAGGGCCGGCAGGTGGCCCAGCGCGAACATCCGGCGGGCGTGGTCGGCCGGCGCGGGCAACGGATAATCGGCATCGAACACCGCATCGCAGCCCGAGGCGCAGGTCGGACCGCCGGTGACGATCTGCCCCGGAATCTCGACATCGCCGTTCGCGCCGCGGATCAGCATCCGGGTGGTCTTGGCCGCGCTGGTCGATCCGACCGGGCCCTGCTTCAGGATGAAATTCGTGCCCGCCCCGAAGGACCATTCGCCCCCGGTATCGGTATTGGCCAGCACGATTTCGGGGCGGCCGTTATTGACCAGTTCGAGAAGGCTGCGCGGCGCGGCCGGCGCGCCGTCTTCCTCGATCCGCAGCCGGGCCTGACCGTTATGACCGTGGATATGGGCCATGGCGGCCGGGGGGTCCTCGGCCGGGGTGTCGTTGTCCGAGATCAGCAAGCCATAGGGATAGGAGGGATCGCTGCTGTCGAGGTCGATATGCAGCTTGGCCAGCGGGTAGTCGCCGCCGATGCCGACGCGGTCGCCGGCCAGCCTGAGCAGGAGCGACGCGGCATCCTTGCTGACCAGCACGGGCGTGCCGCTGTGATTGTTCGAAAGCCCGAGATCGCCCGTGGGGATGATATGGAGCTTCCAGGAATCGGTGCCGGACCCGAAGGCATCGGCCTCGAGCTGGAGCGCGGCGTTGTTGCTGCTGCGGATGTGGAGCGAGGATTCGGGCAGCGCGGTGCCGATACCGATCCGGCCGGAGCCGGACACCACCAGGGCGTTCTGCGGCGCATCGCGGAGAATGCGGAAGACGATGCCGTTGCCCTCGACATCCAAGACCCCGAAGTAATCCTGGCCGTTCTGGAACGAGTCGTTGATCACGATGGTCCAGTCGCGGGTCGGATAATCGGCGGTGCTGGTGGTGTCGACGAAGGCGATGCGGGTGTTGTTTTCCTTGATCATGAAGGGGCCGCGGGAAAAGCCTTCGCCGGCGACGCAGTCCGAACCGACGCAAAGCCGGCCGTCGATCACGTGATCGCCCGGCAGAACGATGGCCTGGGCCGCCGGCCGCCGGGCCGGGGCGAGTGCCAGAAGACAGAGCAAGACAAGCGCAAGGTGGCGGGACATGACAAACCTCCCAGGGCTGGCGGCCCGGGGTGCTGCCCGAAAGATATTTGTGCTGAAATTCCGCGCCCGCCCCGGACGGGTCGCCCGATGCTAACCGGACGGGCGCGGTTCTGTCAAAACAAGCGTCACTCGGCCAGGCGGGCCTCGATCCGGCTCAGCCGCGCATCCAGCGCCGCACGCTCGGCCCGCAGCATCGCGATCTCGCGCTGCTGTTCGGCCAGGGTGCGGCGTTGGGCGTCGAGTTCGGCCTGCTGGCGGTCGATGAAGATATGCGCATGTTCCAGCGCGTTCAGCATCCCGCCCAGCTTTTCGGTCACGTCGATGGGCGCGCCTTCGGGCGTCGGGCCGACATTGGGCAGGAAGCCCTGGGCCCACATCTGCGTGGCATAGCTGGATTGCGGGATCACCGCGGCCTCGGTGAAGACCCGGTCGCAGCCGCCGCCGCAGGTGGTGCCGCCGGTGGTCAGCGTGCCGGTGAGGGTGGCGTTGCCGCTGTCGTCGATCTCGAAGAGCTTGGTCTTGGCGCCCGAGGTGGTGCCCACGGCGCCCTGCTTGAGGA
>JAWKXE010000053.1:0-16881 GCA_041397165.1 Paracoccaceae bacterium
AGCATCGGCTCCATCGAAATCACCATCCCCGGTTGCAGTACCGTGTCGATATCCTCGCGCAGCTCCAGCCCGGCCTCGCGGCCATAGTAATGGCTCAACACCCCGAAGGAATGACCATACCCGAAGGTCCGGTATTGCAGCAGGTCGCGCTCCTCGAAGAAGGCGTTGATCGCCAGCGTCACCTCGGCACAGCTGACGCCCGGCTTCAACAGGCTCATGCCATATTCATGCGCCGCGACATTCGCCTCCCAGATCGCCAGGCTGGCCTCGTCCACCTCGCCCACGAACATGGTCCGCTCCAGCGCGGTGTAATAGCCTGAAATCATTGGAAAGGTGTTCAGGCTCAGGATATCGCCCCGCTGCAGCACCCGCCCCGTCACCGGGTTATGCGCACCATCCGTGTTGATGCCGGACTGGAACCAGACCCAGGTGTCGCGATACTCCGCATCGGGGAAGGATTTCGCGATCTCCAGCTCCATCGCATCCCGGCCCGCCATGGCCACGTCGATCTCGCGCAGGCCTTCCTTCACTGCCTCGCGGATCGCATAGCCGCCCACATCCGCCACCCTTGCGCCTTCCCGGATCAGCGCGATCTCGGGTTTCGATTTCGCCATACGCTGCCGCATGGAGGCCGGCGCGATATCGACCATGGTCAGCGGCTTCAGGAAATCCTCCATCTTGTCGCGCATCGCCAGCGTCAGGTGATCCGCCTCGTATCCGATCACCCGGCCCTCGCCCGCCACGCTCCGCACCGCGCGCCAGTAATTGTCGCGCTGCCAGTCGGTATAGGTCAGGTTGTCGCCATAACACCGCCGCCACGGCTGCCCCGCGTCGATCCCGGCGGAAATTGTCACGCAATTCTCGTCGGTTACGACCAGCGCATAGGGCCGCCCGAAGCTGCAATAGGTGAAGCCCGAGTAATAGGAAATGCAGTGCATCGAGGTGAAGACGGCCGCCGCCACCCCCATCTGATCCATGGTCTGGCGCAGGGTCTTGATCCGCGCGGCATACTCGACCTCGGCGAATGGCAGCTTCGCCTTTTCGCCATTGTGGAAACGGTACATTTCAGGACGTGCAGTCATTTCGACCTCCTTGTCAAAAGAAGATCCCGGCGTTCAGGACTGTCAGGGAAAGGCCGTGCATGGGGCGACGCCATCGCCCGGGCCGCTTCCTTCCTTGCCGATCCCACGCGTTCTGGCAAGATGGTTTTGACGATTGCAAAGGATTATCCCCATGCCGCCACGCCCCGGCCCCCGAAACCTGATCACCGATGTCGCGGGTTTGAGCGTCGGCAATGCCAGCGACGCCGCCATCAAGACCGGCTGCACCGTTCTTCTGGGCGAAACCCCCTTCACCTGCGGCGTCCACGTCATGGGCGGCGCCCCCGGCACGCGCGAGACCGACCTACTGGCGCCCGACAAGACGGTCGAGCAGGTCGACGCGCTGGTCCTTTCCGGCGGCTCCGCCTTCGGGCTCGACGCCGCCTCGGGCGTGGCCGACGCCCTGCGCGCGCAAGGCCGCGGCTTTGCCGTCGGAACCCAGAGGGTGCCCATCGTGCCGGCTGCGATCCTCTTCGATCTCTTGAACGGCGGCGACAAGGACTGGGCCGAAAACCCGTATAAACCCTTGGGAAAACAGGCGCTTGCAGCGGCCGGCCCGGTGTTCCAGCTGGGCTCCACCGGCGCCGGCACCGGGGCCACCACGGCGAACCTGATGGGCGGGCTCGGCTCGGCCTCCATCGTCCTGCCCTCGGGCCATACCGTCGGCGCGCTGGTGGCGGTGAACGCGCTCGGCTCGGCCACGGTGGGCGACGGCCCGCAATTCTGGGCCGCCCCGTTCGAGACGGGCGACGAATTCGGCGGCCTCGGCCCGGCCTCGGCCTTCCCCGATCCCCACCTGGCCCAAACCAAGCTTGCCAGCCACGCCAACACCACCATCGGCATCGTCGCCACCGATGCGACGCTGACCCAGGCGCAATGCACCCGCCTGGCGACGACGGCGCATGACGGCTATGCCCGCGCCCTCGTCCCCTCCCATACGCCGATGGATGGAGACCTGATCTTCGCCGCCGCGACCGGCCTGAAACCGCTGGAAAATCCGCTCTTCGACCTGCTCGGCCTGGGTCACGCCGCCGCCACCGTCATGGCCCGCGCCATCGCCCGCGCGGTGTTCCACGCCACGCCCTCGCCGGGCAATCCGCTACCTTGCTGGACGACGCTCCAAACCGATGCGTAGGGTGGGTGCCAACCCACCTACCCGCGCAAAACGCCGCCTGTCGCCTTGCCGACCTTCTCGACGATCTTCGCCGCGACCGCCTCGATATCGGCCTCCTTCAGCGTCGCGTCGGTCGGCTGCAGCCGCACCGTGATGGCCAGCGATTTCTTGCCCTCGCCCAAGCCGCCGCCGATGAATTCGTCGAACACCCGCACGCTGTCGATCAGCGCCTTGTCGGCCCCCGCCGCCGCATTGACCAGCGTCAACGCCTCGACGCCCGCGTCCACCACGAAGGCGAAATCGCGCTCGACGGCCTGCAGGTCGCTGACCTTCAGCGCCGGCCGCGTCGCGGTCTGGTTGCGCGGCTCGGGGATCTCGGCGGGCCACAGGGTAAAGCCCACCGCCGGCCCCTTCACGCCCATCGCCTTCAGCACCTTGGGGTGAATTTCGCCAAAGATCCCGAGCACTTTCTTCGGCCCCAGGCAGATCTTGCCATGCCGCCCCGGATGCCACCAGGCCGGCCCGTCGCGCAGGATCTGCACCTTGGCCGGTGCGCCGATGGCGGCCAAGATCGCCTCGGCATCGGCCTTGGCGTCGAACACATCGACCGCCCGCGCCGCGCCATGCACATCCTTCGGCCCGGTCCGGCCCACCAACAGGCCCGTCACCTGCACATGCTGCTCCTCGGGCTCGCCGCCATGGAAGGCCGGCCCGACCTCGAACAGGGCCATATCGGCAAAGCCCCGCGCCTGGTTGCGGCTGGCCGCCTGCAACAGGCCGGGCAGCAGATCGGGGCGCATATGGCTCATCTCCGACGAAATCGGGTTCTCCAGCCGGGTCGCCTCGCCGCCGCCGCCGAACAGCGTCGCGCTGGCCTGATCGATGAAGGAATAGGTCACGCATTCGTTGTAGCCCAGCGCCGCCGCCGTGCGCCGTGCCGCCTGCTCGCGCTGCTGCGCCACCGACAGGATCGGCTTCGGCACCCCGTCCTGCGCCCGCCTGAGAGGCCGCCCCTTCAGCTTGGTCAACGAGGCGATGCGCGCCACCTCTTCCACCAGATCGGCCTCGCCCGTCACGTCGCGGCGCCAGCTGGGCACATGCGCCATGTTGCCTTCCAGCCGGAAGCCCAGCTTGGTCAGGGTCTGGCGCTGCTCGGCCTCGGGAATCTCCATCCCCACCAGCGAGATCACCCGCGCCGGGTCCAGCTTATAGGCCCGGTCGGTCTTCGGCACCTCGCCCGCGACCACCACGCTCGACGGCTCGCCGCCGCACAGTTCCATGATCATCCGGGTGGCCAGTTCCAGCCCCGGCATGTTGAACTCGGGGTCGATGCCGCGTTCGTTGCGGTAACGCGCATCGGAATTGATCTTCAGCGCGCGGCCGGTATAGGCGATCTGGATATGGTCCCAAAGCGCCGCCTCCAGGAAGACATTGGTCGTCGCCTCGGTGCAGCCCGTCGCCAGCCCGCCCATGATGCCGGCGATCGATTCGATGCCTTCATCGTCCGAGATCACCACCTGCCCCGGCCCGAAACTGTATTCCTTGTCATCGAGCCCCACCAGCGTCTCGCCGCCCTTGGCGCGGTGGATGCGCAGATCGCCCTTGACCTTGTCGGCATCGAAGACGTGCAGCGGGCGGTTCTGGTCATAGGTGAAGAAGTTGGTCACATCGACCAGCTTCGAGATCGGCCTGAGGCCGATGGCGCGCAGCCGGTCCTGCAGCCACTTGGGGCTCGGCCCGTTCTCCACACCCCGGATCAGCCGCCCGGCGAAGACGTGACAACCGTCGCGCGTGTCCTCGTCGATGCTCACCTTGATCGGGCAGGGGAACTGCCCCTCGACATGCGCCTCGGGCGCGGGCTTCAGCGTGCCCAGGCCCCGCGCGGCCAGATCGCGGGCGATGCCGCGCACGCCCAGCGCGTCCTGCCGGTTCGGCGTGATGGCGATGTCGATCACCGGGTCCACCTTCTCGGGCCGGTTCTTCTGCATCCACTCGGCGAAATTCTCGCCCACCTCGCCCGAGGGCAGCTCGATGATGCCGTCATGCTCGTCGCTCAGCTCCAGCTCGCGCTCGGAGGCCATCATGCCATGGCTCTCGACACCCCTGATCTTGCCCACGCTCAGCGTCACGTCGATCCCCGGCACATAATCGCCCGGCTTGCACAGCACCACGGTGATGCCCTCGCGGGCATTCGGCGCGCCGCAGACGATCTGCTTCTCGCCCTCGTCGGTCTCGACCATGCAGACCCGCAGCCGGTCGGCATCGAGGTGCTGCTGCGCCGATTTCACCTTGGCCAGCGTAAAGCCCTTCAGCTTGTCCGCCGGGTTGACGACCTCTTCGACCTCAAGCCCAAGGTCGGTCAGCGCCTCGGCGATCTCGTCGACCGAAGCCGTGGTGTCGAGGTGATCTTTCAGCCAGGAGAGGGTGAATTTCATCGGAGAACCCGCCGTTTTGTCTGTCCCGCGCGGGTTACTGGAAAAGCCGAAGAAAGAAAAGGCCGAGTTTCCGCTCCGCCGGGGAAGACCCCTGCAGGGCACCTTCAAAAGCACTTTCAATCATGCTATCAAAGCCCCAAACCCAGAGAGAACCGCCATGACCTTCCCCATGCTTGCCGACGTCGCCGCCTCGATCACCGGGAATGAAGAAGAACCCGATGGGCACCGTCGCCGCCGGCATGGGCGGGGCGGTGGCGATCCTGAACCGCAACGAACCGGCCTTCTACTGCGTCCCGGCGACACCTACGAGGCGATGCTGGATATCATCGAGGATGTGGAACTGGCCGAGATCGCCGAGGAACGCAAGGACGAGGTGGCAATCCCGGTCAGGCTCGAAGACCTGCATGACCTATAGGCTCGAATTCTTGCCCTCGGCCGCGCGCGAATGGCGCAAGCTGAGGGCCGACCTGAAGACCCAATTCGAACGCAAAGCTGGCCGAGCGGCTGGATAACCCGCATGTCCCGGCCGACCGCCTGCGCAACCTGCCGGGCAGCTACAAGATCAAGCTGCGCGCTTCCGGATACCGGCTTGTCTACCGGGTCGAGGACACCCGTGTGACCATCATGGTCATCGCCATCGGAAAACGCGAAGGCAGCGCCGTCTATCGCGCGGCGGCGCATCGGTCGTAGGGTGGGTTTTCAGCCCACCCTGCGCCGGCGGACAGCTTGTCCGCCGGGTTGATGACCTCTTCGACCTCGAGCCCAAGGTCGGTCAGCGCCTCGGCGATCTCGTCGACCGAAGCCGTGGTGTCGAGGGGGTCGTTCCGCCAGCAGAGGGTGAGTTTCATGACAAGTCCCCGGATTTCATTTGGATTATCGCACCAAGTCTTTCTGCGATTTTCTGTACGGCTTCTGAACGCTGCTTTGCATAGGGTGTTTCTGTAGGAGGTAACGCCGCGAAAATGCGAAAATCAAACGTGGGAATTTCATAGCTTAGTTTTGCGCTAATGCGCTTATCTAAAGGCAAGAGCTCCGGATGCGCTTTCTCCCACAGGCGTTGCCTTACTTGGAGCAAAACATCTATGCTTTTTGAAACATCGTCATCGCCTAGCAGAGCTTGAGCGCGCACTTTGGCGTGTTGAAGTTTATTTAGGTCTGTGTCTCGTTGAGCAAGCCTCTCGCGAAGCAATTCATTGTCCTTTTTTCGCAGCGCGAGAGTGCCTTCAATATACGAGAGGGCTTCATCAGCCGTAAGTACATCAGCCAAAACGAGTTCCGCCGTTTCCACACGCTTTTGGTGCTTCAATTGCTTTTTCCAAGCATTGACTTGTTGGTATGCAAAGATAACCCCTATCCCAACCAAAAGCGTTCCTACATCCGCAAGCACGTCCATTAACTGTGGAAACCAGCGAAAATCTTGGCAAACGTTCTCACAGGCCGTAATCGTCGGGGCGACGCTCAACGCGACAACCCCCCATGCAGCGTCGGCACATCGAGGCTCGCAAACCCGTAATGCCGCAGCCACCGCAGGTCGCTGTCAAAGAACGCCCGCAAATCCGGAATCCCGTATTTCAGCATGGCGATCCGGTCGATCCCCATGCCGAAGGCAAAGCCCTGGTATTTCTCGGGGTCGATGCCGCCCGCCGCGATCACCTTGGGGTGGACCATGCCCGAGCCCAGCACTTCCAGCCAGCCGTCGCCCTCGCCCACACGGACCTGGCCGTCTTCCCAGGAACACTGGATATCGACCTCGGCCGAGGGTTCCGTGAACGGGAAATGCGAGGCGCGGAAGCGGGTCTTCACCGTGGTCCCGAAGAAGGCCGAGAAGAACTCTTCCAGCACCCATTTCAGGTTCGCCATCGAAATGTCGGTGTCCAGCGCCAGCCCCTCGACCTGGTGGAACATCGGCGTATGGGTCTGGTCGTAATCGGCGCGATAGACGCGGCCGGGGCAGATGATGCGGATGGGGGCGCCAGCGGCCTCCATCGAGCGGATCTGGACCGGCGAAGTATGGGTGCGCAGCACATGCGGCGGGCGCGCGTCGCCCTCGGCGCGCGCCATATAGAACGTGTCCATCTCGGCCCGCGCCGGGTGGTGGCCGGGGATGTTCAGCGCGTCGAAATTGTGCCAGTCGTTCTCGACCTGCGGGCCTTCAGCGACGGCAAAGCCCATATCGGCGAAGATCGCCGTCACCTCTTCGGTGACCTGGCTGACCGGGTGGATCGTGCCGACCCGGCGGTCGCGCGCCGGCAGGGTCACGTCCAGCCACTCGGCGCGCAGCCTCTCGTTCAGGGCGGCATCGCCCAGCGCCTCCTTGCGGGCCGCCAGCGCCGAGGCGATCTCGTCCTTCAGCGCGTTGAGCTTCGGGCCCATCACCTGACGCTCCTCGGGCGACATCTGCCCCAGCGACCGCATCGCCAGCGACACCTCGCCCTTCTTGCCCAGCGCCTGCACCCGCAGCTCTTCCAGCGCCGCCTCGTCCGCCGCGGCGGCAATCAGGCCCACATATTTGTCGCGCAGATCGTCCATCCGACCCTCCGAAATCACGTTGGCCCCTGCTAGCGAGCGCGCGCCCCGAATGCAAGCGCGCGGCCCCGGCAGGAAAGCGATTGCTGCCGGCCCGGGGCCATGACACAACAGCGCCAACCCGAAAGGACCGCCCATGCCGGCCGAGCCCAGCCACAGCGAAGATCCCGCCCGGCCCTGGCTGGTGCTGGCCGGGCTTGCCCTGGGCCTGACCGTGACCAACGGCTTCGCGCGCTTCGCCTATGGCCTGCTGCTGCCGGCGATGAAGGCCGAACTGGGCTGGTCCTATGCCCAGGCCGGCTGGCTCAACACCGCCAATGCGCTGGGATATATCGCCGGCGCGGTGGCGACGATGGTGTTGCTGCGCCGGCTGCGCCCGACCCAGCTGTTCGCCTTCGGCCTGGTCACCACCACCGCCGCGCTGCTGCTGACCGGGCTCGACACCGATCTGTGGTGGCAGACACTGTGGCGGGTCGCGGCGGGCGTCTTCGGGGCGATGTCCTTCTCGACCGCCGGCGCGCTGGCGGCACAGCTGTTCCGCCACGACCCGCGCCGCAACGCGCTGGCCATCGCCATCCTGTTCGGCTCGGGCGGCGGCCTGGGCATCGTGCTGGCCGGCGCGGCGCTGCCGCTGATGCTGGGGCACTGGGGCTATGCCGCCTGGCCCTGGGGCTGGGTGCTGATCGGCGTCGCCAGCCTCAGCTTCCTGCCGCTGGGCCTGTGGTCGGCCAGCCGCCTGCACACGCCGCGGCGCAAGGATGCCCGCACGCCGCCGCTGCCGCTGCGCCGCATGGCCGGCGAACTGGCCGGCTATGCCGCCTTCGGGCTGGGCTATATCGTCTATCTCACCTTCCTGTCGGCCTGGATGACCGAACAGCAGGCCGAGCCCTGGTTCATCGCGCTGATCTGGGTCATCCTGGGCGCCTGTATCGTGGTCTCGCCGATCCTGTGGCGGCCGGTGCTGGCGCGCCATGCCTCGGGGCTGCCGCTGGCGCTGGTGCTTGCCGGCATCGCCGCCGGGTCCGCCCTGCCGGTGCTGGTGCCCGGCGGCGCGGCGCTGATCGTCTCGGCCACGATCTTCGGGCTCTGCGTGTTCATGCCCCCCGGCGCGATCACCAGCTTCACCCGCCAGAACCTGGCCCCCGAAAGCTGGGGCACCATGCTCAGCCTGTTCACGGTGATCTTAGCCCTGGCCCAGACCGCCGGCCCCTATGGCGCCGGGCTGATCGGCGATCTGGCCGGCGATCTCGGCGTCAGCCTGCTGGCGGCCTCGGGCGTCCTGCTGGCCGGCGCCGCCCTAGCGCTGACCCAGCGCCCGCTGGATCGGTCCTGACCGTCAGCTCCGGCCGCCGCCCCCGTCCAGCCCGCGCTTCAGCTTCAGCACCCCGACCAGTCCGGCATCGCGCCGCGCCGCCAGGGCGGCATCGTCCTGCGCCTCCAGCATCGCCTCGACCCCGGCGATCAGCCGCTCGGCCAGTTCGGGCGTCAGTTGCGGATCGCCCAGCTCGGCCCAGCGCGCCGCCTGAGTCGGGCCCAGATGCTGCATGTAATGCCGGAACCCGCCGGCCCCGCCGCCCAGGTGATAGGTCAGATAGGGCCCCATCAGCGCCCAGCGCAGCCCCGGCCCGTGCATCACCGCCCGGTCCACATCCCCGGCGCTGGCGATGCCCTCGGCCACGATATGCACCGCCTCGCGGAACAGAGCCGAGGACAGCCGGTTCGCCACATGCCCGACCACGTCGCGTTTCAGCTCGACCACCTCGCGGCCGATGCGTTCATAGAACCCCCGCGCCACCGCCATCGCCTCGGTCGTGGTTTCCCGCCCCGGCACCAGCTCGACCAGCGGCACCAGATGCGGCGGGTTGAACGGATGCGCCACCACGATCCGGCCGGGGCATCGCGCGCCGGCCTGAATGTCGCTCGCCAACAACGACGAGGTCGGAGGCGATCACCACCTCCGCCCCCGCGCCGGCCTCGATCGCGGCGACGATCTGCTGCTTGACCTCGATCCGGTCCGGCCCGCATTCCTGCACGAAATCGGCGCCTGCGCAGGCCTCGGCGATATCGGTGGTGAAACTCAGCCGCGCCTCGGGCACCGCGCCTTCCGCCAGCCCCAGCGCCTGCAGGTCCGGCCAGGCCGCCGCCACCGCGCCGCGCAGCGCCGCCTCGGCCGCCGGGTCGACATCCTGCGCCACCACCCGCAGCCCCCCGGCCAGGAACAGCGCCGCCCAGCTCTGCCCGATCAGCCCCGATCCGACGATGGCAACCGTCTCGATCCCCGCCATGGCCCCCCTCCGCCTCAGATCTCGCGCCAGAAATTCGGCGTGAACAGCACATAGACGGTCAGCATCTCCAGCCGCCCGACATACATCCCGAACGAGAGGATCAGCTTCGACAGCGCGCTCAGCGGCGCGAAATTGCCCGCCGGGCCGATGATGTCGCCGACCCCGGGGCCGACATTCGTCACCGCCGTCAGCGCCCCGCTCAGCGCGGTGTCGAAGTCGAGCCCCGCCAGCGCCAGCGCCACCGCCATCAACCCGATGGTCAGCACGAAGAAGGTAAAGAAGCTGGCCACACCCAGCCGCACGTCCTCACTCACCGGAAGGCCTTCGTATCGCACCGGAAACACGCCATGCGGCGACCGGATTCGCCGCAGCGATGCCTTGACCGAACGGAACAGGATCACCCAGCGCATCATCTTGGCCCCGCCGGCGGTCGACCCGGTGCAGCCGCCCATCGCCATCAGGAAGAAGAACATCGCCACCGCAAACGGCCCCCACAGCAGGAAATCCTCGGTCGCATAGCCGGTGGTCGTGACCACCGACACCACGTTGAAGGCGACCGTGCGCAGCGCGTCCTCGATGCCCCGCCCGGTGGTCCAGGCCAGCCAGGCCGCCATCGCCACGATCACCACCGCCAGCGTCTTCAGCAACATCGTCACCTGTTCGCTGGCGAACTCGCCCCGATGCAGGGCGCGGACATACCAGGCGAAGGGCAGCCCGCCCAGAACCATGAAGACCACCGCCGCCCATTGCAGGAAACCGCTCTGGAAATGCCCGAACGAGGCGTCATAGTTGGAAAACCCGCCCGTCGACAGCGTGGTCAGCGCATGGGTGACGGCGTCGAACCCGCCCATCCCGCCCAGGCGATAGGTCAGCGCGCAAAGCGCGATCAGCACCAGATACACCGACAGGGTCGATCCCGCGACCAGCCGCGCGGTGCCGAACTCTTTCTCGCCCTTGTCCGAGCTTTCGCTGCGGAAAAGCTGCATCCCGCCGGCGCCCAGGAACGGCAACAGCGCCATGCCGGTGACGACGAAGCCGATCCCGCCGAAGCCCTGCAACAGCGCCCGCCACAACAGCACCCCCAGGGGCGTCTGGTCCAGCCCCGACATCACCGTCGATCCGGTGGTGGTCAGGCCCGAGAAGCTCTCGAAGATCGCATCCGCCGGCGCCAGCTGCCACAGCCACAACGGCAGCGCCCCCGCCATGCCGGCGGTGAACCACACCGACGAGGTCAGAAGGAAGGTGTGCCGCCGGCTCAGGCTGTTCACCGGCCGCCAGCTGGCCACGCCCAGGAACAACCCGGTCGCCACCAACAGCGCGAAGGCCTCGAAGAACGGCTCGCGGATATCGGGAAAGACCAGCGCCTCGGCGCCGATGAACAGGCCGAACAGCAGCATCACCGCCGCATTGCTCAGAACCAGAACGCTCATGCCCCGACGCGGCCCCCGCTGTCGCCCCCGGAAAATGCGAAAACCGCCGGCCTTTGCGGACCGGCGGTTCCAGAATTCATCGCGGGCGCTCCGCTCAGGCCAGCGCGGCCTTGGCCTGGGCGACGATCGCGCCGAAGGCTTCCGGCTCGTGCACGGCCAGATCGGCCAGAACCTTGCGGTCCACCTCGATCCCCGACTTGGCCAGACCGTTGATGAAGCGCGAATAGGTCAGCGCCTCGTCATGGCTGCGCACGGCGGCGTTGATCCGCTGGATCCACAGCGCGCGGAAGCTGCGCTTGCGCGCCTTGCGGTCGCGGGTGGCGTATTGGTTGGCCTTGTCGACCGCCTGTTTCGCCACCTTGAAGGTGCTCTTGCGACGGCCGTAATAGCCCTTCGCGGCCTTCAGGACCTTCTTGTGACGTGCGTGGGTGACGGTTCCGCCTTTAACTCTCGACATCGCTCATCCTCCTCAGCGCGCGTAGGGCATCATGCCCTTGATGATCTTGGCATCGGGCTCGCTCATCGTGGTGGTGCCACGGGCGTTGCGGATGAACTTGTTGGTGCGTTTGATCATGCCATGGCGCTTGCCGGCCTGGGCCGTCACGATCTTGCCGCTGGCAGTGACCTTGAACCGCTTCTTGCAGCTCGACTTGGTCTTCATCTTGGGCATTTCCGTCTCCTATATCTTCAGGTCGGTTAATGCGCGACTCGGCATGCCACTCCGGCCGGCCGCGCAGACTTGAGAGGCGCCGTATAAGCGCCGCCTCGATGTTTTGCAAGAGCTTTCCCTTGGGGTGGTTGCCAACCCACCGCCCCGTCAATTGACGTAGCGCGCCACCACCTGGACCACGATATTGGGCACCTCGTCGATCCGGTATCCGCCGGGCTTCTGCGTCGCCGCCCAGGCCACCAGCCCGCCGCCGACGATCACCGCAATCGCCGCCACCCGCGGCGTGCGCCGTTCGGACATGGCCGAAATCACCGCCGGGATCGAAAACACCGCGACGACCAAACCAACCACCAATGCCAAATCATGATCCATAACGACTGCCCCGTTGAAACCACCCTGCCCGGCGATGCCGGTCGACCGTCAGTCTACTCTGGATCGGACGCGAAAATCAAACTCTCGTCACAGGGCGCCACCCGCAGGATATTGGTCGTGCCCGGCTGGTTGAAGGGCACCCCGGCGATCACCACGATCTGGTCCTGGGTGCCGGCATAGCCATGCACCCGCGCCGCCCGGGCCGAGTTCACCACCGCCTGCTTGAAGCGCTGCAACTCGCCCGTCATGATGCAATTCGTCCCCCAGCTCAGCGCCAGCCGCCGCGCCGTGCCGCGCAGGCTGGTCATGGCAATGATCGGCACCCGCGGCCGCTCGCGCGCGGTCAGAAGCGCGGTGGTGCCCGACTGGGTGAAGCAGCAGATCACCTTGATATCCGTGGTCTCGGCGATCTCGCGCGCCGCCGCGACGATACCGTCCGCCACGCTCTGCCGGTCGGCCTTGCGCGAGGCCTCGATGATATCGCGGTAATTCGGATCGTGCTCGACCTCGACGGCGACGTTGTTCATCGTCGTCACCGCCTCGATGGGATAGTCGCCGGCGGCCGATTCCGCGCTCAGCATCACCGCGTCGGCGCCCTCATAGATGGCATTGGCCACGTCGCTGACCTCGGCGCGGGTCGGCACCGGGCTCTCGATCATGCTTTCCAGCATCTGGGTCGCCACGATCACCGGCTTGGCCGCCGCCCGGCATTGCCGCACCAGCCGCTTCTGGATCGGCGGCACGTTCTGCACCGGAAGCTCGACCCCAAGATCGCCGCGCGCCACCATGATGCCGTCGCTGACCTTCAGGATCTCGTCGAAGCATTTCACCGCCGAAGGCTTCTCGATCTTCGACAGCACCGCCGCCCGGCCGGCAACCAGCGCCTTCGCCTCCAGCACGTCCTCGGGCCGCTGCACGAAGCTCAGCGCGATCCAGTCGACCCCCAGGTCGCAGGCAAATTCCAGATCGTCGCGGTCCTTCTCGCTCAGCGCCGCCAGCGGCAGCAGAACGTCGGGCACGTTCACCCCCTTGCGGTCGGAAATCGTGCCGCCGGTCATCACCTCGCAATTGGCGTAATCCGCGCCGCAGTCCTTCACCTGCAACATGATCTTGCCGTCATTGACCAGCAGGGTCGCGCCAGGCTTCAGCGCCGCGAAGATCTCGGGATGCGGCAGGCGCACCCGGGTCGCATCGCCCTTGGCCTTGTCCAGATCGAAGCGGAACGCGGCGCCCTCGACCAGCTCTTCCGCCCCGTTCGCGAACTTGCCCACCCGCAGCTTCGGCCCCTGCAGATCGGCCAGGATGGCGATCGGGCTGTCCATCTCGCGCTCGATCTCGCGGATGATGCGATGGCGCGCGCGGGTTTCCTCGTGGCTGCCGTGGCTCATGTTCAGGCGGAACACATCCGCCCCCGCCTCGTGCAGCGCCTTGATGGTCGCATAATCCGACGAAGCCGGCCCCAGCGTGGCAACGATCTTCACATTCCGATGGCGTCTCATGGTTCTGCCCGCACGTCCCCTGTTGGTTTCCCCATGGCCTAGCAGTTATCGCTAACACTTGCCATGCGGTGAAATTGCACAATTCACTTCCCCCCATAAAGCGCCTAAGTCCTTGGGCCAAGGGAATGACACGCATATGACATACCAAGCCTTCGAAATTCATGAAGAAAGCCGTGCATCGCGCTGGCTGGTCACCTGCGACCACGCCTCGAACGCGGTGCCGCCCTGCACCGCCGGGGGCGATCTGGGCCTGCCGCCGTCGGAAATGGGCCGCCACATCGCCTTCGACCTCGGCGCGCGCGGCGTAACGCTGGCTCTGGCCGACATTCTGGGCGCGCCCGCCGTCCTGTCGCGCTTCTCGCGCCTGGTGATCGACCCCAATCGCGGCGCCGACGACCCGACCCTGATCATGAAGCTCTACGACGGCACCCTGATCCCCGCCAACCGCCATATCGACGAAGCCGAGGAACAACGCCGGATCGAAAGCTACTGGCGCCCCTATCACGACGCCTACGAAGGCCTGGCGGCGCGCCGCGCCGATACCGCCATCGTGGCGATCCACAGCTTCTCGCCCAAGCTTCAGGGCCGCCATCCCCGGCCCTGGCAGATCGGCGTGCTGCATGCCGGCGATACCGGCTTCGGCCCGGCGCTGGTCGCACGGCTGGGCCACGAACCCGACCTCTGCGTCGGCGATAACGAACCCTATGCCGGCCACCTGCCCGGCGACGCCATCGACCAGCACGCGCTGCAGAAGGGCCGGCCCAACGTGCTGATCGAACTCAGGCACGACGTGATCGAAACCCCCGACCAGCAACACGCCTGGGCCCGCCGCCTGGCGCCGATGCTGACCGAAGTGCTGGCCGAAACCGGCCTCTGACCCCGTAGGGTGGGTGCCAACCCACCGCCCAACCGAGGAGACATCCAATGGACGACCAGACCCGCCTTGAAATCGAAGCCGCCGCCTTCCGCCGCCTGCGCCAGCACCTGATGCAGGACCGCCCCGACGTGCAGAACATCGACCTGATGAACATGGCCGGCTTCTGCCGCAACTGCCTGTCGCGCTGGTATCAGGAGGCCGCCAACGAACGCGGGCTGGAACTGTCCAAGGACGAGGCCCGCGAAATCTACTACGGTATGCCCTACGACCAGTGGAAAGCGCAGAACCAGACCGAGGCCTCGCCCGAAAAGCAGGCCGACTTCGAAGTCGCCTTCAAGGAAAACGTGCTGAAGGAAAAGGGCTGAGCCTCTCCCGCCCGGCAGCGGGTTTCGCCGCGCTGCGCGCGTCGATCCGGCCCTCCGGGCGACACGGGGCCTCGCTTCGCTCGGCATTAACAGGCAGGCGCGCCGCTCTTGCTTAACGCAGCTTGCTTAACGCAGACGGAAATCACACTCAGACTTCCGTCATGCGTCGCCCCAGCCATCCTACGCCCCCGCGCGCGATTGCCCCTGCCGCGCCGGTCTGGCCGTTCCTCGCCCTGGTCACGGCGCTCCCGACCATCGGTTTTTCGTTCCACCCCTTGGCTGGCACCGCCATCCTTGCATTCCATGGCCTGCAAGCCCTCCTCTCCCGGCTCGACGCGCCCCGATGCAACCGCATCGCCGCCGCACGCCGCGGCGAAAACATCTGCACCTTCACCCGCGCCCTCGACCTGCGCCGCCTCGACCCTTGGGTCGTCCGCGCGGTCTACGAAGAGCTTCAGGCCGCCACAGCCTTCCCCTTGCGCCCGACCGACACGCTGACCCGCGATCTGCGCCTCGACGAAGGCGATCTTCATCTTGAGATGATCCCCAACATCGCCCGCCGCATCGGCCGGTCGCTGGACGATGGCGGGAACGACCTCGGCACGGGCCCCATCGAAACAATCAGCGACCTGATCGAATTCCTCGATGCCCGACCGCAGCTCGGCTGACGAAACTTCCGACCCGGCCCCTTCATCTGACCGAAAATATCCCGGGGTCCGGGGCAGAGCCCCGGTCGCCCTCTCCACATTCCCGCACATCTCCTGTTTGCCCATCGGCATTTTCGCGCGCCCCGTCTCGCTCTAGGTTTCTTCCGAACAGCGAAAGGAGGCCCGAAATGGCCCGTATGCCCACCTATTTCATCTCCCATGGCGGCGGCCCCTGGCCCTGGGTCCCGCAGATGCGCGAAACCTTCAAGGCGCTCGAGGAAAGCTTTCACCGCATGGTCGCCGAACTTCCCGAACGCCCCAAGGCCGTGCTGATGATCTCGGGCCACTGGGAAGAGGACGACGCCTATACCGTCATGCACGCGTCCAAACCGCCGATGGTCTACGACTATTACGGCTTCCCCCCGCATACCTATGAAATCACCTATCCCGCCCCCGGCGCCCCCGCCCTGGCCGAACGTGTCGCGGCTCTGATCGACGCCGCCGGCCTGCCCGCCCGGCTCGACGAGACGCGCGGCTACGATCACGGCACCTTCGTGCCCATGGCCATCCTCTGGCCCCAGGCCGACATGCCGCTGATCCAGGTCTCGATGCGGGCGCATTACTCGCCGGAAGAGCATCTCGAACTCGGCCGCGCCCTGGCCCCCCTGCGCGACGAGGGCGTGCTGATCGTCGGCTCCGGCCTTTCCTATCACAACCTGCGCGCCTTCGGCCCCGGCGCCCGCGCGCCCTCCGAAGCCTTCGACGCCTGGCTCTCCGAGGCGCTGGAACAGCCGCCCCTCGAGCGCACGCAAGAGGTGCTGGGCTGGGAGCTTGCCCCCTCCGCCCGCGAATGCCACGCCCGCGAGGATCACCTGATCCCGCTCTTCGCCGCCCTCGGCGCCGCCGAAGGCGAACCGGCCACGCGCACCTATCATGAGGAAATGATCATGGGCGGCGTCACCGCCTCGAGCTGGCGCTTCGGCTGAGCCCGGCCCGGCGCGCGCACCCAAGCGTGATCCGGCGTGAGATGACAGGCGCCTTCAGGCGCGGCAGACTGGCGGCGCATCCTTCAGGAGACCCGCCATGACCCTGCGCCCCGCGCTCATCGCCCTCACCATCGCGGTGCTGGCCAGCACCGCGTTGGCCGAAACCAAGGCGACCGGCAGCGATGGCACCAAAACCACGAAACCGGTGCCCCCCTCGACGTCCCCGAACCCCAACGAGCCGGGCGGCGAGTCGATGTAGCGCCCCGGCGCCCCGGTCTCATCGCGCATCGGTCTCATCGCGCAGCTGTCCGTCCGCCACACCGGCGCGCGCCGCCAGGCCCGCGCCGGGATCGGCGGCAGCAAGACATCGCCGCCAGGCGTCAGGCTCAGATCGCGGTCTTCAGGCTCTCGTCCAGATAGATCTCGCGCAGGCGCTTGGCCACCGGGCCCGGCGTGCCGTCGCCCAGGCCGGCACCGTCGATCTCGACCACCGGATAGACGAAGGACGATGCCGAGGTGATGAAGGCCTCGTCCGCCGCCTTGGCCTCCTCGATGGTGAAGGGCCGCTCCTCGAC
>JAWKXE010000054.1:0-15306 GCA_041397165.1 Paracoccaceae bacterium
GCTGCGCAAGGGCGCGGTGAGGGATGAGGCGTCCCAGGCGGGCAGGGTCGGGTCGGCGCGGTGGAAGCCGGGGGTTGTGCACCAGGCCTTCCACTGGCGGAAGACCGGGCCGGGCACATCGGCGCCCAGCCCCGAGACCCGGCCGGGAAGATATCCGGTGGTGGCGACCAGCGCCGGGCCGAGGCCGAACCAGAAGAACCGCGCCGAGGCCTGATAGGGCCAGGGGTGGTCGCGCACATGGACCGGGCCGGAGGCGACGGCAATGATGCGTGCGATGCGCGAGAGGCCGGTCTGATAGCCCAGCATGAAGCCGCCGAGGCTGTGGCCGATCACCCAGAGGGCCGCATCGGGAAACGCCGCGCCCAGCCAGTCGCGCGCCGCCTGCTGGTCATGGATGCCCCAGTCGGACATGCCGAGGCGGACGTCGCGCACCGGCCCGGTGGCCGAGGCGCCGAAGCCGCGATAATCGTAGGTCAGGCAGGTAGTGCCGCGTTCATCCGCCAGCCAGCGGGCGAAGTGGCGGTAATAGGCCTGTGGCACGCCGGTGGCGGGGTGAAGCACGGCCACGGCGCGGGGCGCGGCGGCGCGATAGAGCGTTCCGGTGAGCGCGCCGTTCGGCGAGGGGATCGTGACGGTGTCGGACATGGGCGCAGCAAAGCGCAGGGAGGACGCGCGCGCAAACGGTGACGTGAGGGGAAGGGACGTGGCGTCAGGGCGGGGTTTTGGGCCGTGGGTCCGGGCCGGTGTTCTGGGCCGCCCCCGCGGCAGACGGCCCGCCCACCCACCCCCGTCCGCCGCGGGGGCTTGGTGCCTTGATGGAGCCGTGGCGCGCCTCCGGCGGGGTCTGAGCATCTGCCCGAGGAAAGCGCCAGACCGGCGCGGTCAGCCGGTCGACCAGGCGCGGGGTTGTTTCATGCCGGCGATCTTGCAGGCCTGCTTGACATAGCCCTGCGGAAAGAGGGCATAGAGCGCGTCCTTGGCCTGGGATTTGTCGAGGCCCGCGCCATGGCCGAGAAAGCGCAGGACGAAGCGCTGATCGGGGGTGATGCCGTGTTCGTCGCGTTCGGCGCGGATGAAGGCGATGACCTCGTAATGGCGCGGGGTCAGGGCAATGCCTTCGCGCGCGGCCGTGTGTTCGGCGAAGTCGGGGCTCCAGAGGAACGGGTCGGTGATATAGCCGTATTCGTCGACCTCGACCGGGCCCGAGGGCAGGTTCAGCGTGGTCAGAACGTCGGGTCGTGTTCGCATCGTCCGCTCCCGCAGGGTTAACGCGTGGGCACCGGCACCTCGCCGCGATAGTCATAGAAGCCGCGGCCCGACTTGCGGCCCAGCCAGCCGGCCTCGACATATTTCGTCAGGAGCGGGCAGGGGCGGTATTTGGTGTCGGCCAGCCCGTCATGCAGCACGTTCATGATGGCAAGGCAGGTGTCGAGCCCGATGAAATCCGCGAGTTCCAGCGGCCCCATCGGGTGGTTGGCGCCGAGCTTCATCGCGTTGTCGATCGAGGCGACGTTGCCGACGCCCTCGTAGAGCGTATAGCAGGCCTCGTTGATCATCGGAATGAGGATGCGGTTGACGATGAAGGCGGGGAAGTCCTCGGCGCTGGCGGCGGTCTTGCCCAGACGCTCGACCACGGCGAGGCAGGTCTGATAGGTTGCCTCGTCCGTGGCGATGCCGCGAATGAGTTCGACCAGCTTCATCAGCGGCACCGGGTTCATGAAGTGGAAGCCCATGAACTTCTCGGGGCGGTCGGTGCGCGCCGCCAGCCGGGTGATCGAGATCGACGAGGTGTTCGAGGTGACGATGGTCTGAGGCGCCAGATGCGGCACCAGGCCTTCGATGATCTTGTTCTTCACCGCCTCGTTCTCGGTCGCGCTTTCGATCACCAGATCGCAGGCGCCGATTTCGGCCATGTCGAGCGTGGGCTGGATCCGCGCCATTGCGGCGTTCATCTCGGCCTCGGAGATCAGCCCGCGCCCGGCCTGGCGGCCGAGGTTCTTCTCGATCTTGCCGATGGCGGCGTCGAGCGCGGCCTGTTCGAGATCGTTCAGCGCCACCTGATAGCCCGCCAGCGCCATCACATGGGCGATGCCGTTGCCCATCTGCCCCGCCCCGATGATGCCGACTTTTGCGATTTCCATGGCCCGCTCCCGATACAATCCTCGCCCGACAATAGGCCGCTGGCCGCGCCCGCCGCAAGCCACCCTGCGGGGTTTTCGGCGGGTCCGGTAAAATACGCGCCAAATCCGCGCGTTAGCCTTTCGGAAACGGGTTTCTGCGAATCTGTCCCCGGGTGAGAAAATTTGGTGGGTGACATGACCTTCGAGAACGCGGGGCGCGGGCCCCTTGACTATGACCCCTGCACATATGGCGACAGCCGGCTTGTCTTTCGCGGGCCGGAACGGGCGCTGACCGGCGATTACATCGCCTTTCTGGGCGGGACCGAGACCTATGGCAAATTCATCGAGGAGCCGTTCCCGGAGCTGGTCGAGGACGAGCTGGGGCTGACCTGCGTCAATCTCGGCCAGATCAATGCCGGTGTGGATGTCTATCTCAACGATCTGACGGTGTTGACGGCGGCGGCGGGGGCGCGGCTGGCGGTGGTGCAGGTGATGGGGGCGAACAACCTGTCGAACCGGTTCTATTCGGTGCATCCAAGGCGCAACGACCGGTTTCTCAAGGCCTCGGCGACGATGCGGTCGGTGTTCCGCGACATCGATTTCACCGAGTTCCACTTCACCCGCCACCTTCTGGGCACGCTGGCGGCGCGGGCGCCCGAGCGGTTTCAGCTGGTGATCGACGAGGTGCAGCAGGCCTGGCTGTCGCGGATGGGGCTGCTGCTGCAGCGGGTCGGGCAGCGGGCGGTGCTGCTGTGGTTCGCCGACCATGCGCCGCCCGAGAAGACCGATTTCACCCGCTCGTCGCGCAGCGATCCCTTCGCGGTCGAACGCTGGATGATCGAGAAGCTGCGGCCGCAGGTTGCCGATGTGGTCGAGGTGGTGGCCAGCCCGGCGGCACTGGCCCAGGGCACCGGCGGCATGGTGTTTTCCGATCTCGAGGCGCCGGCGGCCAAGGGGATGCTGGGGCCGGCCGCGCATGACGAGGCGGCGCAGGAGGTGGTGCGGCATCTGGCGCGCCTGCTGGCGCCCGGGGCCCGGATCTGAGCGCGTCCGAGCGCAAAGGAAAAGGCCCGCCGGTGAGGGCGGGCCTTGATGTTTCGTCGAAAAATTGCGCCCTGGATCAGAGCTTTTCGATCAGCTCGGGCACGGCGGTGAAGAGGTCCGCGACCAGGCCGTAATCGGCGACCTGGAAGATCGGCGCTTCTTCGTCCTTGTTGATGGCGACGATGATCTTCGAGTCCTTCATGCCCGCGAGGTGCTGGATGGCCCCCGAGATGCCGACGGCGACGTAGAGCTCGGGCGCCACGACCTTGCCGGTCTGACCCACCTGCCAGTCGTTCGGGGCGTAGCCCGAATCGACCGCCGCGCGCGAGGCGCCGACGGCGGCACCGAGCTTGTCGGCCAGTTTCTCGATCAGCGCGAAATCCTCTTCCGAGCCGACGCCACGGCCGCCCGAGACGACGATGCCGGCCGAGGTCAGTTCGGGGCGATCCGAGGCCGCGACCTTGTCCTCGATCCAGGAGGACAGGGCCGGATCGGCGGCGGCGCCGACGGTCTCGACCGGGGCCGAGCCGGAGGTCGCCGCGGCGTCGAAGGTCGAGGTGCGGAAGGTGATGACCTTCTTCGCGTCCTTCGACTTCACCGTCTGGATGGCGTTGCCGGCATAGATCGGGCGTTCGAAGGTGTCGGAGGACACCACGCCAGAGACGTCCGAGATCACCATCGCATCGAGAAGCGCGGCCACGCGGGGCATCACGTTCTTGGCGTCGGTGGTGGCGGGCGCCACGATATGTTCGTAATCGCCGGCCAGGCCGACGATCAGCGCAGCGGTGGGTTCGGCCAGGCGATGGCCGAGGCTTGCGTCTTCGGCGACCAGCACCTTGGACACACCGGCGATGGTGGCGGCGGCGGCGCCGGCGGCGGCGGCCGAGGCGCCGGCGCAGAGCACGGTCACGTCACCCAGCGCCGATGCGGCGGTGACGGCCTTGGCGGTGGCGTCCATCGCCAGTTCGCCATTGTTGACTTCGGCAAGACAAAGAACAGCCATTACACAGCCCCCGCTTCCTTGAGTTTCGCCACGAGCTCGTCCACCGAGCCCACGATTTCGCCGGCCTTGCGGGCCTCGGGCTCGGTCGTCTTCACGATCTCGAGCCGCGGCGTGACGTCGACGCCGTAATCGGCGGCGGTCTTTTCATCCAGCGGCTTCTTCTTCGCCTTCATGATGTTCGGCAGCGAGGCATAGCGCGGCTCGTTCAGGCGCAGGTCGACGGTGATGATGGCGGGCATCTTCACGCTGATGGTCTGCAGGCCGCCATCGACCTCGCGGGTGACCTTGGCGGCGTCGCCGTCGATGTCGACTTCGCTGGCGAAGGTGGCCTGGGACCAGCCCAGCAGGGCGCTGAGCATCTGGCCGGTGGCGTTCATGTCGTTGTCGATCGCCTGCTTGCCGGCGAGCACGAGGCCGGGGGCCTCTTCCTCGACGATCTTGGCGAGGATCTTGGCGACGGCCAGCGGCTCGATGTCCTGGTGCACGTCATCGGCGGCAACCACGAGGATGGCGCGGTCGGCGCCCATGGCCAGCGCGGTGCGCAGGGTTTCCTGCGCCTGCTTCACGCCGATCGAGACGGCGACGACCTCGGAGGCCTTGCCGGCTTCCTTCAGGCGGATCGCCTCTTCCACGGCGATCTCGTCGAAGGGGTTCATCGACATTTTGACATTCGCAAGATCGACGCCCGATCCGTCCGCCTTGACGCGAACCTTCACGTTGTAGTCGATCACGCGTTTGACGGGCACAAGCACCTTCATCTGCGTTTTCTCCTTATGCATGTCCGGGATGGCCCGGGGGGTGGCCCCGGGCGAATCCAGCTCTCGGGGACCTGTTACAGGCTTGCGGGGGTTTGAGACAGGGTAAAATCGTCACGTTAGCGCCAACCTACGTCGCGTTTCCCCTGCGGGGGCGGGAAAAGGCCCGGGCGCGGGGGGCCTTGCCGGTGAAGCGCCGCGCTCGGGCACGTCCCACCCGTCGCGGGCGGGCCGGGTGGCGGCGGCGCGCCCTCCCGCCCCCGTGCCCTCGCGCGGCGCTGGGGAGGCGGCGCGGGGTCCGGGGCAGGCCGAGGGCGAAGATGCGCGCGACAGACCCGGCGCGACGGCGGCAGCCCTGCCCGAAACCCGAGACCGGCCTTCCGGTCGCGCCCGCCGAGCGTCAGCTCGGCGCCCCCTCTTCGTCGGGCCCGAGCGCAGCGAGGGCCCGTCGACGGGGCGAAGCCACGGCGAAACCCCGCGCCCCTAGCGGTTCGCGCCCGGCACCCAGAGGATGTCGGCGCGGCCGGCATCGTTGGCCATGCGGGCGGCGGCGAAGAGCCAGTCGGACAGGCGGTTGAGGTATTTCACCGCCTGCGGGTTCACCGGTTCGGAGGCGGCAAGTTCGGTGGCCAGCCGTTCGGCCCGGCGGGCCACGGTGCGGGCCAGGTGCAGATGCGCCGCCAGCGGGCTGCCGCCGGGCAGGATGAAGCTGCGCAGCGGCTCGAGCACCGCCGTCATCGCGTCGATTTCCACCTCGAGCCGCGCGACCTGGGCGGCGACCATGCGCAGCGGCGGATATTCGGCCGCGTCGTCGTCGGTGGCGGGGTTGGCGAGGTCCGAGCCGAGATCGAACAGATCGTTCTGGATCCGCGCCAGGGCCGCGTCGGTCTCGTCGGCCGCATGGAGCCGGGCCAGGCCGAGCGTGGCGTTCAACTCGTCCACCGTGCCATAGCTGGCGACGCGGCTGTCGTGCTTGGCCCGGCGCGTGCCGTCGACCAGACCGGTTTCGCCGCCGTCGCCGGTGCGGGTGTAAAGCTTGGTCAGAACCACCATCGTTGTCGTCCCTTCCCCTCTCAGCCGCCCGAGCGCATCCAGACGAACAGCAGGATCAGCGCGATCGCCACGGCCTGGGCCGCGATCCTGAGGCGCATGATCTTGTTGGCGTGCTTGCGGTTGAAATCGCCGCCCTTGGCGAAGCCGCCGACGCCGACCATCAGGATGGCCAGCACGGCGAAGCAGGCGATTGCCACCACCCAGAACAGGGGATCGTCGGCCATTTGATTTCCTTTCTCGGCATTTCCCTGACGATCTAGTGCGTCCGGGCGGGAAAGCGAAGGGGCGAATTGGCGCGGGCTCAGGCCAGCGTACCGTTCTTCGCCCAGGCGATGGCGTCCTCCAGCCGGTCGTCGCCCCAGAACAATTCGTCCCCGACCGCGAAGCTGGGAGAGCCGAACACGCCAAGCGCGCGGGCGGTTTCGGTATCGGCCCGCAGCAGGGCAGCGACGGTATCGTCACGGGCGCGGGGAATGGCGGTTTCGGGGTCCTGGCCGGCGGTGCGCAGGGCGTCGTGCAGGCCGTCGCCCTCGTCCGGAAGCAGGCCCTTCTCGAACCAGTTGCGATAGGCCGCGCGGGTGAAGGCCTGGCCCCAGCCTTCCTCCATGCCCAGGCGCGCGACCTGGTTGGCGAAGGCCAGGTCCTTCAGCGGATAGGCGGCAGGCAGGCGCGGCGAGAGGCCATGGACCGGCGCGCGGCGTTCGATATCGCGCCACATATAGGCCGATTTCGCGGGCTTGCCGATGAAGGGGGAATTGCCCAGTTCCGACATGATGGCGCGCACGTCGAAGGGCCGCCAGGCGATGTCGAGGCCTTCCGCCGCGGCCAGCGCGGGCAGGCGCATCACCGTCAGATAGGAATAGGTCGAGCCGATGGAATACCAGAAGTCGATCTTGGGCATGGGGCGCCTCGTCCTGTCGCTGCCGGGCCAGGGTAGCACGGCGGCGGCGGCTTGTCACAAGGCTCAGCCCTTGGAGATGAGCCAGTCGAGCGCGCGGCTGGGCAGCAGGCGCCGCGCGGCGCCCATCAGATAGGTGGGGGTGGTGACGTAATAGCGCGGGCGGGGCCGGCGGCTTTCCAGCGCATGGATCAGCTTTTTCGTCACCGCCGCCGGCGGCAGTTCGAACCGGTCGGGGCCGCGGTCTTCGTAGAGGCGCTTGAGCAGGCTTGCCTCGTACTGTTCCCGCCGGGGGGAGTTGTGCCAGTCGATCCAGCGTTCGAAATGCGGGATCGAGTTCACCCGGATGTTCGAGGTCACCGGCCCCGGTTCGAGCGTGACGACATGAATGGGGGTGTCGCGCATTTCGATCCGGAGCACGTCGGTCAGCCCTTCGAGGGCGAATTTCGAGGCGACATAGGCGCCGCGCCAGGGCATCGGCACCAGGCCCAGCACCGAGGAGCAGTTGACGATGCGGCCATGGCCCTGCGCCCGCATCACCGGCAGGGTGTGGCGGGTCAGGTCGTGCAGGCCGAAGAGGTTGGTCTCGAACACCGCGCGCAGGGCGGCCGAGGGCAGGTCCTCGACCGCGCCGGGGCAGGCGAAGGCGCCGTTGTTGTAGAGCGCGCCCAATGTGCCGCCGGTGGCTTCGAGCACCTCGGCGAGGCCGTTGACGATGCTGTCGGGGTCGGCATAGTCGATGCGGGGGCTCTCAAACCCTTCGTCGCGCAGCCGGGCGCAATCCGCTTCCTGCCGGCACGAGGCGAAGACGCGCCAGCCCCGGGCCCTGAGCCCATGCGCCGCGTCGTAACCGATGCCCGAGGAACAGCCGGTGATGAGAATAGTTCGGTCCACGGGTGCGCCTTTCCTCTTTGCTGCACCGGCTTAGAAGAAACGGCGCGCCGCCGCAATCGGGCGCGGCCAGGGCTCTTGCAAGGGCCTTGGCGCAAGCGCCTTCGAGGGTGCTTTTCCGATGGATTCGAAAATGCAGTGCTGGACCCGCCCGGCCGGGTGTGTCCCTGCGTGCGGCGCCGGGCTCAGTTCGAGGCGGTCAGCAGGTGATCGGCCATCCAGCCGACCCGGCCGCTGTCGACCACCCGCAGCTTGACCCAGCCGTCGCCCTGATCGCGCAGCACCTCGACCTCGGTGCCCTGGGTCAGCTTGGCGACGACGTTGAAATCGGTGCCCGGGCCCTGGCGCATGTTGACGCGGCTGGCCGACACGTTGCGCAGGTCGCGGCCGTCCTGCGCCTGGGCCGCGGCGGCGGTGGGCTGTGGCTGGTTCGCCGGGCGCACCGCGGCGGCGGCGGCGACGAGGCGGGCGATCTTCTCGGGGTTGGCCGAGACCGTGGCGACCCCCGCCATGCCGGCCGGGGCCTCGCCGTTCAACGTCAGGCGCAGGCGCTTTTCCGCATCGCTGAGCGGGACGTCGGCGCGGGGCTTCGGCGCCGGGGTCGTGGCGGTGGCCGAGGCCAGCACGAATTTCGCGCCGCCGGCCTGACGCGGTTCGCTCAGATGGGCCGTCGCGGTGGGGTTCGGGGCCTGCACCGTCAGGATCGCGGTCGGGGTGTCGCGGCGCGGCTCGACGGGGGCCGCCGGCTGGCTGGCCTGGAGCGCGGCGATCTGCTGGCGCGAGCCTTCCGACGGCACATAATCGGCCCCACCGCTGAGCACGTAGAAAGCCCAGCCCAGAAATCCGAAAGTCACGACGATCAGGCGCCACATCCGCGCATCCCCCATTTACCCAGTTCACCCAGCGATTGGGTCCGTTATAGCCGATTCGCCCCCAGGGCGGAGGAAGGTCATATGTTTTTCCCTGATGTATTCCTGCACCAATTCGCGCAGGCCCCGCCAGTGGATTCCCGACCCGGCGCGGTGGGGCCCAAGCCGCTTGCGGGGGTGGAATCGGGTCGCTAGAAGCGGGGCATGAGCGATTTGCAGGACGATCAGGGGGACGAAGGTATCGAGGTCACCGAACCGCTGCGCCGTGCCATCGGCGAGCGTTACCTGACCTATGCCCTGTCGACCATCATGCACCGCGCGCTGCCCGATGCGCGCGACGGGCTGAAGCCGGTGCATCGCCGCATCCTCTATGCGATGAGCCGGCTCCGGCTGAACTCGACCGGCGGCTTCCTGAAATCGGCCAAGATCAGCGGCGACACGATGGGCGATTTCCACCCCCATGGCGATGCCGCGATCTATGACGCGATGGCCCGCCTGGCGCAGGATTTCGCGGTCCGCTATCCGCTGGTCGACGGGCAGGGGAATTTCGGCAATATCGACGGCGATAACCCGGCCGCCAGCCGCTATACCGAAGCCCGCATGACCGTCTTCGCCGAGGCGATGCTGGACGGGCTGAACGAGAACGCGGTCGATTACCGGCCGAATTACGACGGCCGCCTGGAAGAGCCCGTGGTGCTGCCGGCGCAGTTTCCGAACCTGCTGGCCAATGGCGCGGCGGGGATCGCGGTGGGGATGGCGACGAACATTCCGCCGCACAATATCGACGAGCTGATCGCCGCCTGCCTGCATCTGATCAAGACGCCTGACGCGCGCGACGATACGCTGCTGAACTATATCCCCGGCCCGGATTTCCCCACCGGCGGCGTCATCGTCGAGCCGCGCGACAGCATCGCCCAGGCCTATCGCACCGGCCGCGGCGCCTTCCGGCTGCGGGCGAAATGGCAGGTCGAGGATCTGGGGCGCGGCACCTGGCAGATCGTCGTCACCGAGATCCCCTATCAGGTGCAGAAATCGAAGCTGATCGAGAAGATCGCGGAACTGATCCAGACCAAGAAGGTGCCGATCCTGGGCGATGTCCGCGACGAAAGCGCCGACGATATCCGCCTGGTGCTGGAACCGCGTTCGAAGAATGTCGACCCGGACGTTCTGATGAACATGATGTTCCGCAATTCCGATCTGGAACTGCGGTTCAGCCTGAACATGAACGTGCTGATCGACGGGGTGACGCCGAAGGTCTGCAGCCTGAAGGAAGTGCTGCGCGCCTTCCTCGATTTCCGTCGCGAGGTGCTGCAGCGCCGGTCGCGGCACCGGATGGCCAAGATCGACAACCGGCTGGAGGTGCTGTCGGGGCTGATCACCGCCTTCCTGAACCTCGACCGGGTGATCGACATCATCCGCTATGACGACGACCCGAAGGCGGCCTTGATGTACGAGGACTGGAGCCGGCCGCATCAGGAGACCATCCCGAGGGCGATGGACGAGCGCGATTATCGCTCGCCCCTGGCCGGGGTGGATGTGGCCGCGCTGGTGCTGGTGGCGGATGAGGAGGCGGTGGCCTCGGGCGTGCTGGTCGAGAGCGACGATGGCACGCGGGCCATTCCGCAATCCTATGCCGGCCGCGAGAACGGGCTGTCGGACGTGCAGGCCGAGGCGATCCTGAACATGCGGCTGCGCAGCCTGCGCCGGCTGGAGGAAGAGGCGCTGGTCAGGGAGCGCGACACGCTGATGGCCGAGCGCGCCGATCTGGAGGACCTGCTGGAGGCCGAAGAGCTGCAGTGGGACCGGATCGGCGACGAGCTGCGCGAGGTGCGCAAGACATTCGGGCGCGGCCACGCCATCGGCGCCCGCCGCACTCAGTTCGCCGACGCCCCCGAGGCCGAGGAGGTGCCGCTGGAGGCGATGATCGAGCGCGAGCCGATCACCGTGGTCTGCTCGAAGATGGGGTGGATCCGGGCGATGTCGGGCCATATCGACCTGACCCGCGAGCTGAAATACAAGGACGGCGACGAGGGCCGGTTCGTGCTTCATGCCGAGACCACCGACAAGCTCTTGATCTTCGCCTCGACCGGGCGGTTCTATACCCTGCAGGCCGCCAACCTGCCCGGCGGGCGCGGCATGGGCGAGCCGCTGAGCCTGATGGTCGATCTGCCGTCCGATGCCGAGATCGTGACGCTGTTCCTGCACCGTCCGGGCGAGAAGCTGATCGTGGCGTCGCGCGACGGCAACGGGTTCATCGTGCCGGAAGACGAGGTTCTGGCCCAGACCCGGACCGGCAAGCAGGTGCTGAACGTCAAGGATACCACGGCCGTGATCGCCAAGCCGGTGGCGGGCGATCATGTCGCCGTCTGCAGCCAGAACGGCAAGTTCCTGGTCTTCCCGCTGGCCGAACTGCCCGAGATGGGCCGGGGCAAGGGGGTGCGGCTGCAGAAATACAACCTGGCGCGCGGCCGGCAGGGTGCGCTGGAGCTGGATGGCGGGCTGGCCGACCTGACCACCTTCGCCTGGGACAAGGGGCTGAGCTGGGAGATGGGCGGCGGCAAGACCCGCCACGAGCCGGACATGACCGAATGGCTGGGCAAGCGCGCCGGTGTCGGCAAGCGCCCGCCCTATGGGTTCCCCAAGGATTACAGGTTCGGCTGATCGCGGCGAGGAGGGCCGAAAGGCCCGACGCGCGGGCCGGTTCGATCAGACCAGCAGATGCTGCGGCAGGCCGCTGACGACGACCGCAGAGAGCGCCAGGACGAAGGCCGAGGCGAGATTGCCCAGTTGCCGCTGCGACGGCTTGGTCATCTTCTTCGCCTTACCTGCGCGCATGCTCCATTCGGACCATTTCTTCTGCTCGTCGACGGGAGGCGTTTCTTCCCAGTGAATCATGACAACCTCACAGGCGTTTCTTCTGATAGAAGGCTGAAATAGCGCAGAATTTCGGCGGAACTGTGGCGCGCCGGGGTCAAAAAACGGCACGCCTGCGATGTTTGCGAAACAATGGGGGTTGTTCGATGGGATTGTTGCCGATTAAGGGACAATTCCGCCTCGGCCCGGGCGATTTCCCGCTTGGGGCCGAAACCGGTTCGGGTGCGACGCCTCAGGCGAGGTATCTGCGGAACCAGTCGACGGTGCGGCCCCAGGCCAGCTCTGCCGCCGCCGCGTCGTAACGCGGGGTGGAATCGTTGTGGAAGCCATGGTTCACGCCGTCATAGATATGCGCCTCGAAGGCGGTACCGGCGGCTTCGAGCGCGGCTTGATAGGCGGGCCAGCCTTCGTTGATGCGGGTGTCGAGCCCGGCATAGTGCAGCAGGAGCGGCGCGCGGATGCGGGGCACGTCGGCGGTGGCGGGCTGGCGGCCATAGAAGGGCACGGCGGCGGCGAGATCGGGGAAGGCCACGGCGGCGGCATTGGCGACGCCACCGCCATAGCAGAAGCCGGTGATGCCGACCTTGCCGGTGGCGAATTTGGCGTGCTGCATCCAGTCGATGGCGGCGAAGAAATCGTTCATCAGCTTCGTCGGGTCGACAGTCTTTTGCAGGGCGCGGCCGTCGTCGTCGTTGCCCGGGTAGCCGCCGACCGAGCTGAGCCCATCGGGCGCCAGCGCAGCGAAGCCGGCCTTGGCCACGCGCCGGGCGACATCTTCGATATAGGGGTTGAGGCCGCGGTTTTCATGCACCACGACGACAGCCGGCACCGGACCGGTGGCCGCGGCGGGACGAACGAGATAGCCGCGCACCTCGCCATGGCCGTCGGGCGAGGGGTAGTGGATGTATTCGGCGCGGATGTCGGGATCGGTGAATTTCACCTGCTCGGCCAGGGCATAGTCCGGGCGCATCGCGGCCAGGATCGCGGGCGCCGTCATGGCGGCGGTGGCGAACTTGCCGGCGCGGTCGAGGAATTCGCGCTTGGTGATCTGCCCGTGGGCGTAGAAATCGTAAAGCTCCAGCAGTTCCGGGGCGAAGTCCTTGGCGGTGAGGCGGGTCATGGCGGTCTCCCTTTTCCGGCGCCAGGATAGCACCGGATGCCGGGCGGGGCGCGGTCACGTCTTCGTCAGGTGCCTGTCAGGCTTGTCGTCAGGCCGGTTCCGAGGTCAGCCAGACACCGCCTTCGGGGCGCAGCGTGAGGATCATCACCGGTTTGGGCGCGCGCCCCGGAACCAGCGAAAAGCGGCGGCGCGACAGAAGCGTCGCCAGCACGATCACCGCCTCTTGCAGCGCGAAGCTGGCGCCGATGCAGATGCGCGGGCCGTCGCCGAAGGGCAGATAGGCATAGCGCTGGACCGCCTTGCGGTCGGCGAAACGGTCGGGGCGGAAGGCGTCGGGCTCGTCCCAGAGCAGGCGGTTGCGGTGCAGCGCGTAGATCGGGATCATCACCGTATCGCCGCGCCGCACCTCGCGGCCGCAGAGCGTGTCGGGCGCCTGGGCGGTGCGCGAGATGATGCCGGCGGGCGGGTAGAGCCGCAGCGCCTCGTCCACGATCTGGCGGATGAAGGGCAGCCTGGGCAGGTCGTCCGCGGTGGCGGTGCGGCCTTCGAGCGCCGCCTGCGCCTCGGCCCGGGCGCGGTCCTGGACGCGCGGATCGAAGGCGCAGAGATAGAGCGCCCAGGAGAGCGTGAGCGCCGTCGTCTCGTGCCCGGCGACGATGAAGGTCAAGAGGTTGTCGCGCAGTTCGGCCGTGTTCATCCGGCGTTTGGTCTCGGGGTCTTCGCCGTCCAGCAGCAGGTCGAGCAGGTCGGGGATGGGGCGCGGTCCGGTCCTGCGCCGGGCCTCGACCGCCTGATCGGCCAGCGCCTTCATGTCGGTCACGCCCCGCCCCGAGAACAGGCGGCCGGGGCGCGGCACCCAGTCGGGCAGGCCCAGGATATCGAACAGCGACATCCGCCCGGCGGCGTCGATATAGGCGTCGATGGCGCGATGCACCTCGTCCGGTTCGAAGGCCGAACCTTCGGAAAAGGTGACGTTGCCGATCACCTCGAAGGTGGCGCGGACCATTTCCTCGTAGAGGTCCACGGCGCGGGCGCCGGCGGCCTCGATCCGGGCCAGGCTGTGTTCGGCGGCGAGGCTCATCACCGGGGCGAGGTTGGTGACATTGCGGTGCGAAAACGCCGGCGCGGCGGCGCGGCGCTGCCAGCGCCAATGCGCCCCTTCGGCGATGAAGAGCGATTCGCCGATCGCCGGTTTCAGCAGGTTCTTGGTGACCAGAGACTTGGGATAGGTGTCGATGTTTTCCAGAAGGATGCGCCGGATCGCCTCGGGGTCCATCACCATATGCCAGCGCTTGGCGGTCCGGCCCGAGACCATCGGCTGGCGGGTGGCGATCTCGGGCAGGATTTCCAGCAGGTTGCGCCGCGCGGCGGCCAGGCTGCCCAGCACGCCCATCGGGCGGGTGACCAGCGGCACATGCGCCGGCAATTCGGTCAGGGGACGTTCGGCAACGGTCATCTGCGCTCTCCGGTTCGGGCCGGTTCGGGCCGGTTCGGGCGCGCGCGCCCGCCTGTCCGGCAATATAGGTCGCCGGCCGGGGGTTTCAAACGATTGCGCCACCCCGGGGGCTGGGGTATCGAGGAAACCGGAACCGAAAGGGGGGGCCGATGTTTCGCAATCTTTTCCTGGTGCTGGGCTTGGCGCTGCTGACCGCCTGCGGCGGTGCCGACGATCTGAGCAAACCCCCGGTGCCCTTGGGCAATTTCGCGCTGGGCTATAACGTGGTGGTGGCGCCGAACCTGACCAAGGGGCCGCTGTCGCGCGATGCCGACAAGGAGCAGTTCATCGCCATCGTGAAAGAGGCGGTGGACGAACGGTTCGGGCGTTACGAGGGCGACAAGCTCTATCATCTGGGCATCAGCCTCGAGGGTTATGTGCTGGCCCAGCCGGGCATTCCCCTCGTGGCCAGCCCGAAGTCGATCCTGATCTTCAACGTCACCGTCTGGGACGATGCCGCCGGCAAGAAGCTGAACGAGGAGATCAAGCAGATCACCGTGATCGAAAGCTTCGGCGGCCATACGCTGGTGGGGTCGGGCTATACCCAGAGCGAAGAGGAACAGATGCGCGGGCTGGCGCGCAACGCCGCCAAGCAGATCGAGCATTTCCTGGTGCGCGAGAACTACGAGAAGGGCTGGTTCAGGGACAAGGCCAAAGGCAAGGCCAAGGCCGAGACCGAGACGAAGACCGAGACGCAGAGCGCCCCCGAGGCAGAAGAGGCGGCCAAGCCCGCAGGCAAGGTCAAGGTCGAGGAATTGACCGAGTAACCCGCCCCGACCGGGTCGCGCCTGGCGGCAGACGGATCGGCGCGGCGGGATCGCGCAGATTCGGCGGGGCAGATCGAGAGCCTCGACGTGGAAATGGCCCCTTGTCGCAAAGGGCATTGCCGAAGCGCCGGGGAAAGCACCGTTCAGAACGTGACGCGCACGCCGGGGCGGTTGCGGAAGGGCGATGCAAGCGGGCGGGCAAAGTGTCTGCGGGCGCGCCACGGTCCGGGATCGCCGGCCGGTCGATTTCGGGCCGTCGGGGGCGCGGCGCCCCTTGATTTCCCCGCCCTAACCCAATAAATGCCGCGCGGAGTGAAACCTGGCCCCGACCCTACCAAGACAGGGGCCCGCAGCGAAGGGGCGCCGGACGCATGGCAAAGGAAAAATTCGCACGTACGAAACCGCACGTTAACATCG
>JAWKXE010000055.1:0-12655 GCA_041397165.1 Paracoccaceae bacterium
GGTGGCGATCTGCATCTGCGTCGGCTCGCCCACGATGCAGATATCGGGCCGCCCGACGGTCGCGTCCAGTTGCTCCAGCATCGCCGGAATGCCGCGACAGCCGATCTCCTCGTCCCAGGAAAAGGCGAATTTCAACGGCTGCCGCAACGCCCCGGCCTGCCCCCCGGCCCGCTCGGCCACCGCCAGCATCGCGGCCAGAAACCCCTTCATGTCGGTTGTGCCCCGGCCGAAGACGCGCCCGCCCTCGCGCCGCAGCCGGAACGGATCGCCGCTCCAGGCCTGGCCCTCGACCGGCACCACATCGACATGGCCCGACAGCATCACGCCGCCCGGCCCCTCGGGGCCAATTGCGGCGAAGAGGCCCGATTTCGTGCCGCTCTCGTCGAACAGCCGATGCACCCGCGCCCCCACCGCGCCCAGATGCGCGGCAATGTAATCGACGATCTCGCCGTTGGGCTGGTCCGGCAGGCAGGCAAAGCCCACCAGCCGCTCCAGATGCTCCAGAACCCGGCTCATCCCCGCCCCGCCATCGGCGTGATCCCCGCCACCGTGCCGCCCCGGACATAGTCCCGCACGTGGTCGATGAAGGCCCTCACCGTCAGCATCGTCTCGGCCCCCTTCGCCATCACCAACCCCAGATGCATCGGCGCCACGCCCCCGCCCTGCAGCGGCACGAAGACCAGAGGCCGCCCATCCGGCGCACGGTCGCTGACCGGCCGGATATTGGCGATCGCCCAGCCGTAACCATTGGCCACCAGGCTGCGCAGCACCGCCATGTCCCGGGTGCGCTCGGCGATCTCGGGGCGCCGTCCCAGCGCATCGAAGAACGACAGGAAATACCCGCTCGAATGCGGCAGGTCGAGAAGGATCATCGGATGCTCCAGCAACGCCTCCACCGCCACCGCCGCCCGCCCCGCCAGCGGATGGTCCGGCGCCATCATCGCAAAGGGCTCCAGCGGCAGCAGCGGCACAAAGCTCAGGTCCTCGGGAATATCCATGTCATAGCTCAGCGCCAGGTCGATCTCGGCCCGCCTCAGCGCCGCAAAGATGCCTTCCTGGTCCAGCTCGCGCTGGCGCACCTGCACCTCGGGATGGCGCGCCTCGAAGCCGCGCCTCAGCCCCGGCACCACGATCTGCGCGAAGGTCAGCAGGCAGCCCACCCGCAAGGGCCCGCGCACCTCGCCCTGCAGCTCGCCGGCCAGCCTCGTCAGCGCCTCTGCCTCGGCCAGCACCCGCTCGGCCTGGGCCATCGCCTGCCGCCCGGCCTGGGTCAGAACCAGCCCCTGCGCGCGGCGCCGCACGAACAAGGGCAACCCCAGCACCCCTTCCAGCTGCGCCACCGCCGCCGAGATCGAGGGCGAGGACACATGCGCCGCCTCCGCCGCGCCGGCCACCGTTCCGGCCCTCCCCACGGCCACGAAATATTCCAGCTGGCGCAGGCTGAAGCGGTTCATTCGTCCCCCGGCACACCGTAAGACGGCGCCGCCGTCGGGTTCAGCGCCCGGGTCACGTAATCGCGCAACTGCGGCTTGCTAGACCTCCCAGGCCCGCGCCACCGCCTCGATCGGGCAGCCCTCGTCGATCCAGTCAGGCGGCTCGGCCACCGGCCAGGGCACCTCCTCGACCAGCAGCATCCCGGCCGAATGCACCGGCCCGGCCTCGCCGCCCGCCGCCAGCCCGGCCCGCATCGCCGCCAGCAGCCGGTCGCCCAGATGGCCCTTGGCCGCCTCGAACCCGGCCACGATCGCCGCCGGCACGCCGTCATTCGCCAGCAGGTTCCCGGCCGAAACCACATCCCGCCCCAGCGCCTCGGCAAAGACCCCCAGCGACCGCGCCCCGGAATGGATCGCCACCCCGCCCCGCCCGTCCACCGCCAGCACCTGGCGATAGTCGATGAAGGCCGCGCGCCGCCGCACCTCCGCCACCGCCGCCTCCGCGCTCATCCCCTCGCCCATCAGGTCGAGGCAAAGCGGCCCCAACGTCGGGTCGGTCACGTTCTGGCTCGCCACCGCGCCCACGCCCGCCCGGGCAAAGGCACAACGCGCCGCCACCGCCGGCGAGGACGACGAAATCGCCACCCCGAACATCCCCGTCTCGGCACAGCGCGCCACCACTGAAAAGGTCATAGCCAGGTCCCCTGCTTCATCTGACCGAAAATATCCCGGGGGCGGTGACAAAATGCCAAGGGCATTTTGCACCTTGGGGGCTGGCCCCCCACGGCCCTCTCAATCCGGGATCACCGCCGTGGCGTCGATCTCGACCAGCCAGTCGGGCCGCGCCAGCGCGCTCACCACCAGCCCGGTCGACACCGGATGCACGCCGCGAATATATTCGCCCATCGTGCGATAGACCGCCTCGCGGTGGCGCACATCGGTGATATAGACCACCACCTTCACCAGATGCTCCATGCTGCCGCCGGCCTCCTCGATCAGCTGGCGGATGTTCTGCATCACCTTGTGGGTCTGCTCGGCCGGGTCATGACTGTCGATGTTCTTCGCATCGTCCAGGTTCTGCGGGCATTGCCCGCGCATCCAGACGGTGCGGCCACCGCGCGTCACCACCGCCTGAGCCAGATCGTTGTCGAGCTTCTGCTCGGGATAGGTGTCCTTCGTGTTGAAGGGTCGAATGCGCTCATGCGCCATGGGTTTCACTCCTCGTAGGGCGGGGTTCACCCCGCCACCCGTTACCGGTCCAGATCGAAATAGTCGCGGCAGAACCGCCGGAATCGCGCTGCCGGCTCGGACAGCACCGCCCCGCGCTTCGTCACCAGCATCACCCGGCTCGGCCCGGCGCGCGTGCGCAGCGGCCGCGTCACCAGAAGGCTGCCGTCATAGCTCACCGTGCTCGCCGGCCGCGTCGCCAGCAGGGCAAAGCCCAGCCCCTGGCCCACCAGCCCGCGCACCGTCTCCAGGCTGGGGCTGCGGAAGGCCACCCTCGGCTCAAGGCCCTCGCTTGCGAAAATGCCGGTGAAGTAATCGCTCGACGGCGGCTGCCCCAGCAGGATCATCGGCGTCTCGGCCAGATCGGCCGGGCTCAACTCGTGCCGCTCGGCCAGCGGATGATCCTGCGCCAACAGCACATAGGGCTCCATCTCGGCCAGCGGCTCGGCCTCCAGCTCCTCGCCCAGCCCCTGATCGTAAAGCAGCGCCACCTCGGCCTCGCCCGCCATCACCGCCTCGCTCACCCGGCGCTGGTCGCCCTCGATCAGGCCCAGCCCGACCCGGGGCGCCACCTCGGCCATCCGCCGGATCATCCCCGGCAGCAGCACCGGCGCGAAGGAATGGAAACAGCCGATGCTCAGCCGGGTGCCTTCCGCCTCCTGCCCCGCCGCCACGCTGGCCGGCGTCTCGATCCGCGTCGCCGCGCCATAGGCCCGGCGGGCATAGATCAGCGGCGATCCGCCCTCGGCAATGAACACATCGTCGACCTCGCCGAAAAAGACGTGATGCGTCCCCACCCGCTCGGCCGACATGACGCGGCAGTCGAACCCCACCAGCGGGTCGCGCACCCTGGGCGCGCCCGAGCGCATCGCCACCCAGCCGCAGCAATCGAACTTGTCCTCCAGCTGGTCCTTGAACCGGCCGGCGAAGGCATCGGCGATATAGGCCTGATCGTCGCGCAGGATATTCACCGCGAAGACCCCGTTCTCGATGATCTGCGCCGCCACCGGGCTTTGATGGTTGATGCAGACCAGCAGCGTCGGCCGCTTCCCCTCGGCCGAAACGCTCGACATGGCCGAGACCGTCACGCCGCCCCGCCCTGCCGCCATCGGTCGTCACCACGTTCACCGTGCTGGCGGCATGGCTCATCCCCCCGATGAAGCTGTCGCGCAGCGCGGCATCGGTGGGGTCGGCCATGGTGAAAACCTTCATCGCTTGAGCTTCGCGTGCAGATACTGCGCGAAATCATAGTTCGGGCGTTCAAGGTGGCTCAGGTGGCCCGGCGTTGCAAGGCCGGACATGAGCCCGGCATATACCTTTTCGGTGCAGCCGCGATCCTCGACATTCACCCGGTCCAGCAGCTCTTTCAGATCGGCGAAATTCTGGGCGGCATCGGCATCGTCCGCGTAATCGTCGGACATGCCGCCGCCGAACCGGATATGCACCTTTCCGGGCGCCACCGGATGCAAGCTCAGATACCAGAAATACCCCGGCGTCAGCGTGATCAGCAGCGACGGGTATATCGCCAGCAGGAAGGTCGTCCGCCGCATCTCGCCCTCCAGCCGGTCGTTGCCGGGATGCGCCATCGCGATCCGCAGGCTGTCGTCCTTCAGGATGGTGTGATAGTTGAACGCCTCCAGCCCCGGCGGGCAGACCATCTCCTCCAGCTTGCTCAAGCCCCCGATCGTGCCCGCATGGCAGACCGGCAGGTGATAGCTCTCCATGAAATTCTCGGCCAGCACCTTCCAGTTGGTGTCCCAGACATGCTCCTCATAGAAGGCCTCGGTATAGTTGGTCATGTCATAGCCCGCGACCATGCCCGCGACCTCGGCCAGTTGCTCGGCCACCGGCGCGGCCCCGGGGTTCAGCGTGATGAAGACCCAGCCCAGCCATTCCTCGCAGCGCACCTGCGGCAGGCGATAATCCTCCTTGCAGAAACCCTCGTTCAGGCTCATCGCCGGCGCCCCCCTGAGCGAGCCATCGAGGTTATAGGTCCAGCCGTGATAGGGGCAGGTCAGCGCCCGGGTATGGCCGCGCCCCTCCAGCATCGTGCTCATCCGGTGCAGGCAGACATTCGAAAGCGCCCGCAACCCGCCATCGCGGTCGCGCAGCACCACCACCGGCTGCCCCGCCAGCCGTGCGGTCACGTAATCCCCCGGCGCCTTCAGCGCATCCGCCCGGCCGACGCAATACCATTCCTTCGCGAAGATGCCGTCGATCTCCTGCTCCATGAAGGCCTGGGATGTATAGACCGACGGCGGCATCGCCTGCGCCCGCTCGAACGGCAGCGCCACATTCGCCGCCAGTTCACCCAGCGCATCCGGTGTCAGATCGTTCGCCATCTCACCCTCCCCGGCCCGCGATAGGCCGCATAGCCGCGCTGGATGCCGATCTGATCGGCCAGGAACTTGGCATCGTGCCACACCCCCCAGATGAAACTCGACCCCCGCCGCGACAGCCAGGGCAGCCCCAGGAAATAGACCCCCGGCTCGGGCGACACGCCGCGCTGGTGCAGCGGATGGCCATCGGCCCCGAAGGCATCGACCTTCAGCCAGGAATAATCCACCTTGAAGCCAGTGGCCCAGATGATGCAACCCACCCCGGCCGCCTCGAGGTCGAGCGTCATCAGCGGATGCGTCACGCACTCGGGCTCGGGCACGAAGACCCGCGCCTCGGGCTCCTCGGGCAGGTCCAGCCCCATCCGCGCGACATAGGCATCGGCCTCGTCCAGCAGGCCCAGATAATTCGCATCCCCCGCCGCGATATTCTCGGCCAGATCGGGCCCGAACCGCACCACACCGCCGCCAAAGCCCTCGGTCCGCCCGACCAGCGTCATGCCGGCATTGCCCAGCGCGCGGAAATCCACCGTCCGGCCGCCCTCGGCGCCGCTGACGGCGATGGTCACATGCTCGGCCCCCTTCGGCGGCGCTGCCATGTCCCACTTGTTCAACACCCCCAGCCACCAGACGAAATCGCGGCCGCGATAGCGCCGCGGCGGCCGGTCATGCGGCCCGACCGACAGAAAGGTCTTGCGCCCGGCCCGGTTCAGCTCGTCCGCGATCTGCACGCCGGACGATCCGGCGCCCACCACCAGCACCGCGCCTTCGGGCAAGGCGCCCGGATTGCGATAGCCGGTCGAATGCATCTGCACCACACCCGGCAGCTCCGGCACGATCGGCGGGATCACCGGCACCTGGAACGGCCCGGTCGCCGCCACCACCCGCCGCGCCTCGATCACGCCGTCCGAGGTCTCGGCCAGAAACCCGCCATCCGCCTTGCGGCTGACGCTCGTCACCTCGACCCCGCAGCGAATGGGCGCTTTCACCTGCGCCGCGAACGCCTCGAAGTAATCCGCCACCCGCTCCTTGCCGGGAAAGCCATCGGGGTCCTCGCCCTGAAACTCCAGCGGCGGAAACCGGTCGTGCCAGGCCGGCCCGTTCATCACCAGACTGTCCCAGCGCGCGCTGCGCCAGCGCTCGGCGATCCGGCCCCGCTCCAGCACGATATGCGGCACACCGGCCGCGCCCAGATGCGCGCTCATCGCCAGCCCCGCCTGGCCGCCGCCCACCACCAGCGTATCCGTCACCTCGACCATCGCCGCGCCTTTCCCTGTTGCGTCCCGTCGCGCCAGAATGACGGCTCTGCCGCTTAGGCAAAAGAAAATTATCCAAAGCTTTCGCTAAGGAAAACTCTAATCGAAATCATACTGCGCCAGAACCGAATACTGCGCCCCCGACGGTCCCAGATCCGACCGGAACAGCGCGAAATGTTCGGCCCGTGCCTCGATGGGCGGCACCATGCCCAATCTCCCGGCCAATTGCCGCTCCTCCCGCGCGCCCAGCTCGCGCCCGAACCGCGCCAGGGTCACATGCGGCCGGAACCGCTCGCGCCGCAGCTCGATCCCCGCCGCCCGACAGGCCCGCGCCACCGCCCGATGCGCCGCCTCCAGCTCGGGGTTCGGCGCCACCGAGGCAAAGCACAGATTGGGCCGCTTGCCCCCGAACACGTCCAGCGCCGTGACCCGCAGCACCGGCGCCACCAGCCGCAACCCGGCCAGCTCCTCATGCACCGCGGCCAGCCGCGCCTCGCCCAGATCGCCCAGGAACGCCAGCGTCAGATGCAGGCTGTCGCCGGCCACCAGCCGCCCCGGCAGCCCCTCCTGCACCCCTTCCAGCGCCTCGATCAACGCCTCGGGCAGCTCGACGGCAATGAAAACCCTCATCTCTTCCTTTCATCTTTCGGAAAATACTCTGGGGGTGTGGGGGTGAAACCCCCACCTACATCCCCATTCGCCACGCTGCCGGCCAGAGGCCGCTACCCCGCCTGCATCCGCGCGAACAGCCGCAGCGCATGGCTCGGCTCCCGCGCCATGCCCGGCAGCACCGGATCGTATCCCGCCGCGATGACGCCCGCGATCTCCGGGCGCAGCACCACCTGCCCGCCCGGCAGCCGCGCCAGCGCCGACCGCTCCGCGAAGGCGCCCTCGCCCCACAGCAGGATCGCCTGCACCGCCTGGGCCAGCGCCAGGTCCTCGGCCGCCATCGCCGACAGGCTGTCGTCCATCCGCAAGAACACGAAAGCCGCCTTGATCTCGCCGGTCTTCTCGAAGCGGAAGAAACGATACTGGTTCGCCCCCTGGCGCTTCAGCCGCTCGACCGTGTCGCCGATCTCGGGCACCATCTTCTCCAGCCCGTCCAGCTGCATCAGCTCGTCCCAGTCGCGGAAGAAGAAGATCATCAGGTTGCCGCCCAGCTCCGGGTCGGTCTCGGCCATCTTGTGCCGCGCCAGCGTCACCACCGCCTCGATGGCGCCCTTCACCACCGCCAGCGTCCGGTCCTCGACGCCGAACACCACCGGCACGATGGGCCGGCCCCAGCGCGCGAAAAGATAGCCGCCATCGCGGCGGAAAAGGCGTTCGATCTCGTCCGGGGTCATCGCGGTCATGGCCCCCTGATGCCGCGAAAGCCCCGCCATCGCAACCCGATCTTCACAAAGGTTAAGAAACCCGGCCCCGCGCCGGCGTCCTCGCGTGCCAGACGCAAGGCAGCCGGCGGGCAGCCGGGATGCAGACACCGGTTTTGCGCCCCGTTTCAGACCTTAACGCAGCGCGCGCTCAGCCATCGAAGAGGCCCGTCTGCCCCTTCGGCACCGGCGCCGCCAGCCCCAGATGATGCCAGCCCTTCTGCGCCAGCATCCGCCCCCTTGGCGTCCGCTGGATCAGGCCCTGCTGCAACAGGAAGGGCTCGATCACCTCTTCGATCGCGTCCCGCGCCTCGCTCAGCGCCGCCGCGATGGTCTCGATCCCCACCGGCCCGCCCTGATAATTCTCAGCAATCAGAGTGAGATAGCGCCGATCCGCCCCGTCGAGCCCCAGGTGATCCACCCCCAGCCGCGTCAGCGCCGTATCGGCCAGCGCCTTGGTGATGCGCCCGTCCCCCTCGACCAAAGCGAAATCCACCACCCGGCGCAGCAAGCGCCCGGCGATCCGCGGCGTGCCCCGTGACCGGCGCGCGATCTCCAGCGCCCCCTCCGGCTCGGCGGCCACGCCCAGCTTCACCGCATTGGCGGCAACGATCTGATTCAACTCATGAATTTCATAGAACTGCAGCCGCGTCGGAATCCCGAACCGGTCCCTCAGCGGCGTCGTGAGCAGCCCCAGCCTTGTGGTCGCCCCGACCAGCGTGAAGGGCTGCAATTCGATCCGCACCGTCCGCGCCGCCGGCCCCTCGCCGATCACCAGATCGAGCTCGAAATCCTCCATCGCGGGATAGAGAACCTCTTCCACCGCCGGGTTAAGCCGATGAATTTCATCGATAAACAGCACATCCCGCGCTTCCAGATTGGTCAGGATCGCCGCCAGGTCGCCCGCCTTGGCCAGCACCGGACCGCTGGTCATGCGAAACCCCACCCCCAGCTCTTTCGCCATGATCTGCGCCAGCGTCGTCTTGCCCAGGCCGGGGGGGCCGTGAAACAGCGTGTGGTCCATCGCCTCGCCCCGCATCCGCGCGCTCTGGATGAAGACCGAAAGGTTCGCCCGCGCCTCCTCCTGCCCGACGAAGGCGCCCAGCGACTGCGGCCGCAACGCCCGGTCGGCATCTTCCGGCAGCGGCGCGGCGCGCAATGTGCGGTCGGGTTCCAGCATGATTTATCCCTTCGGCGCCAACAGCTTGAGCGCGGCACGGATCAGCGTCGCGGTGTCGGCGCCGGGCGCCTCTCCGGCCGCCTGGGCCACCGCGCCCGCCGCCTCGCCGGGGGAGTAGCCCAGGTTGGTCAGCGCCGACAAGGCCTCGGACTGCGCCGCCGCTCCGGCCGGTGCCGCCACCCTGCGGGGCGCCGGCGCCACCGGCTCGATCACCTCATCCGCCACCTCGGCCATCGGCGCCGCCGACAGGGTGCCGCCCATCGCCATCACCGCCGGCGCCTTGTCCTTCAGCTCGATCACCACCCGCTGCGCCGTCTTCGGCCCGATCCCCTTTGCCGCCTTCACCGCGTTCCAGTCGCCCAGCGCGATCGCCCTGTTAACCCCATCTGCACCAAGCGTGCCGAGAATGGCCAGCGATGCCTTTGCCCCGATCCCCTGAACGCTCATCAACAGCCGATGCCATTCCTTTTCCAGCAAACTCGGGAAACCGAACAGTTGCAGCAGATCCTCGCGCACCAGAAGGTCGGTATAAAGCGACACCGCCTCGCCCGGCCCCGGCAGCGCGGCCAGGGTGCGGTCCGAGCAATAGACCAGATAGCCCACACCCTTCACGTCGATCAGCACATGATCGTCACCGCGATAGTCGATCCGGCCGGACAGTTTACCGATCATGTGCCGACCTTTCGCATGGCGGCCAGCGTGGCCAGGCTGCGGGCGTGATGGGCATGGCAGATCGCGATCGCCAGAGCATCGGCCGCATCCGGCCCTTCGATCTGAACGCCCGGAAGCTGCATCCGCACCATATGGTCCACCTGCCCCTTCTGGGCATGGCCCACGCCCACCACCGTCTTCTTCACCGTGTTGGGGGCGTATTCCCCCACGCTCAGCCCGGCCTGGGCCGGCACCAGCAGGGCGATCCCCGCGCCTGGCCCAGTTTCAGCGTCGCCGCGCCGTCCTTGTTGACGAAAGTCTGCTCGACCGCCGCCGTGTCGGGGGCGAAACGGGCCACCACCGCGCTCAGCTGGCCATGCAGCGACAACAGCCGCGCGGCCAGTTCATCGCCCTCCGAGCGGCAGATTCCATTGCCGACATGGGAAAGCCGCGGGCCGTCGACGTCGATCACGCCCCAGCCGAGGTTCCGCAAGCCGGGATCGATCCCTAAAACCCGCATTATTTTCCCACTGCCCTGTTGCCTTTATGAAGCACTAGCACGAAACGGGAACATTTGCCAATCTCTTAACGCCACATTCCAAAAGCGGCATAAACCCGACAGCGGCGACCGAGAACGCGCCGGCAAAGGCGGAAAACGTCCTGCCGCAGCTTGAAAGCGACGCCGCGACAGTCACAATTCTGCCTTATTTTAAAGGGCTCCGGGCGTTCCAAGACCCATGCAGGAATTGCATAGGGCCTATGCGGTTTTGGCGAGTTGTTCTTTTCAAGTCGCCCACATATTTGGCGCTTCGATCACAAGTTGACCAAGACACCTATAGAAAGAGCACGGATATGGCTTCCATCGACACCCCCCGCGTCCAGCTCGCCGCTGGCACCCACGGCCGCTTCGGCCAGATTTTCGCCTCGCTTCACGCCCGCCTCACGGCCTGGAACGACGCCCGCATGACCCGCAACGCGCTGGGTCGCCTGTCGGATCGCGAGCTTGAGGATATCGGCCTCTGCCGCGGCGATATCGACTATATCGCTTCGAAATACTGATCGGGCCTTCCGCCCGACACGCGAAAGCCGCGCGCCCCACCGGGCAGCGCGGCTTTTGCTTTTGGCGGGGCCACATGGCCCCGGCCGGTCCTCAGCGCAGGAACGGGGCGATCTGAATCGCCAGCCCGGCCGAGATGCGGTCGGGCTGCATCAGCACGGCGCCGACCTGTTCGATCAGCGTGCCCTGTTTCAGCTCGTCCAGGCGCTGCTCGTACCCGGCCGGGCCGAATTGCGCCATCGCGATCGACTTGAACAGGATGAAGCCGAAGATCAGATACAGAACCCCACGGGCCGAAACCGTCGGCGTTGCGCGACGTTTCTTGGCGAAGACGAGCCCGTCCGGCCCGGCAACCTGAACGTGACCGCGCGGCGCCCGGCTGCGGGCGCGCTCGAGCAGTCGAACCCGCTCATCGAAACTCTTGTGTCCACCAGACATGGCAGCCTCCAGCGTTAGCCCCCACTGGATTGGGTTAACGTGCCTACGAAATGCGGCGGAAATATGGCAAACCCTTATGTCCCGGCCGATTTTTGCCACCTTTCGGGGAATTTCTGCTCATGATTTGTGTAAAAGCAACGTCGTCCATTCACCAATCTCGGTGCGCTCGGCCAGATTGACGCCGAAGCGTGCATAATGGCCGATCACCTCGTCCGCCTGCTCGTTCAGGATGCCCGACAGAATCGCCCGGCCGCCCGGCTGCAGGGCCGCGCTCATGTCCTCGGCCAGGGCGATCAGCGGGCCTTTGAGGATGTTGGCGAAGATCAGATCGAACGGCGCCGCCGCCGCCAGGTCGGGGTGGTCGAACCCGGCCGCCTCGACGCATCTCACCCGCCCCTCCAGCCCGTTGGCGCGGACATTGGCCAGCGCCACGTCGACCGCGACCTCGTCGATATCGCTGGCCAGCACGGGGTCCGGCCAGATCCGCGCTGCAGCCATCGCCAGCACCGCCGTGCCACAGCCGATATCCACCGCATTGCGGGCATGGAACCCGGCCGTCGCCAGCCCGTCCAGTGCCCGCAGGCAACCCAGCGTGGTGCCGTGATGGCCGGTGCCGAAGGCCATCGAGGCCTCGATCAGCAGCGGCTCGACCCCGTCCGGCACCTTGTCGGCGTCGTGGCTGCCATAGACGAAGAACCGCCCGGCCTCGACCGGCGCCAGTTCGCGCTTCACCTCGGCCACCCAGTCGGTCTCCGGCAGTTCCGAGATGGTGAAGGGCTTCGCCCCGTGCAGCGCTTCCAGCAGCGCGAGCCCGCCGCGGTCGGGGCTCTCGGTGAAATATCCGCCCACTTCCCACAGGCCCGAGCCGTCCTCGATCTCGAACACGCCCACGCCGCTGGGCGCCGGGTCGAGCTGCTCCATCGCCTCGCCCAGCGCCTCGGCAGCTTGTTTTCCGGTCAGGGTGGTGAGGGCGGTGAAGGTGGGCATGAGGGCAGCCTTTCAGGGTCGGTTTGCCGTCCGGTTACGCAGATGGCCGGCCCGGGTCAAGCGCGCTGCGCCACCCCGTGGCCGTCCCGGACCAGCCGCCAGCCGACCCAGGCCGCCGCCGTGCCGACCAGCACATTGGCCGCCGCCTGGGCGAAGACCACGCCGGTCTCGCCCCAGAGCGCGCCGAACGAGAAGGCCAGCACCCCGATCAGCACCCCGTCGCGCAGCCAGTTGGCCACCGTCGCCCAGAACGGCCGCCCGAGGTTGTTGAAGGCCGAGTTCGACACGAACAGCGCCCCGGTGAAGAAGAACGACCCCACCGCATAGAGCGAGAACACCTTGACGATATGCGCCGCCTCGGGGCTGAGCCCGAAGCCGTCGGCGATGACGCCGGACATGGCCGCCAGCAGCGCCCAGATGACGGCGGTGTAGATCAGGCAGAACTTCAGCGCGTCGAGATAGGCGCTTTCCACCCTTTCCCGCAACCCGGCGCCGGCGTTCTGGCCGATGATCCCGCCGATGGCGCCCGAGAGCGCGAAGATACCGCCGAAGCCCAGGATGGTGACGCGCATAATCACCCCCATGCCGGCCACGGCGCTGTCGCCATGCGCCGCCATCGCCCGGATCAGCACCCAGTTGCCGAAGGGTGTCGACAGCTGGGTGGCGATCGCCGGCAGGGCAATCGCCAGGAAAGGCTTGAGGTAAAGCTGGAAATCGGTG
>JAWKXE010000056.1:0-11524 GCA_041397165.1 Paracoccaceae bacterium
ACCGCGAAGGCCGCGGCAGCGAGGCGGGCAGGGAGGGGTCGGGCCATGGGACGGGGCCTTTCAGGGGCGCGGCTTGCAGGGGCGCCGGTTGCGGATAGGCAGAGAGTGCCAAGGCCGCGGGCGGAAATCCAATGAAATCGCGCGGCATCGCGCTTGACCGGCGCGGCGCGCTGGGCTCCTCTGGCGCGGCCAAGGAGGAGCCCCCATGACCACATCGCGTATTCCCGGATTCCACAATCTCTCGCGCGCCGAGCGGCTGGCCCGGGTGGCCGAGCTGACCGGCCTGTCCGACATGCAGGTCGAGCATCTGACCAAGGCGGCGCTGCATGACGGGGCGCTGGCCGATCATCTGAGCGAGAATGTGATCTCGGTCATGGCGGTGCCGCTGGGGGTGGCGACCAACCTGGTGGTCGACGGGCAGGACGTGCTGGTGCCGATGGCGACCGAGGAATCGAGCGTGATCGCCGCCGTCTGCAACGGGGCGCGGGCCTGCCGGGGCGCCGGGGGGGTGACGACCGAGGCCGACGATCCCTGCATGATCGCGCAGGTGCAGCTGGTGGGGCTGGACGACCTGGCCGCGGCGCAGGCGGCGGTGCAGGCGAAAAAGCAGGCGATTGCCGAGGTGTGCGATGCCTGCGACCCGATGCTGGTGAAGCTGGGCGGCGGGTTCCGCGATCTCGAGGTGCGCATTGCCGGGCCGTTCCTGGTGGTGCATCTGATCGTCGATGTGCGCGATGCGATGGGGGCGAACGCGGTCAACACCATGGCCGAGCGCCTGGCGCCGAGGCTGGAGGAGTGGACCGGTGGCAGGGTCGGGCTGCGCATCCTGTCGAACCTGGCCGACCGGCGGCTGGTGCGGGCGCGGGCCAAGTGGCCGGCGGCCGAGATCGGGGCCGGGACGGTGGACGGGATCGTTTCAGCCTGGCAATTCGCGGCGCACGATCCTTACCGCGCGGCGACCCATAACAAGGGGATCATGAACGGCGTGTCGGCCGTGGCGCTGGCCACCGGCAACGACAGCCGCGCGCTGGAGGCCGGCGCCCATGCCTTTGCCGCCAAGGACGGCTATGGCCCGCTGACGCGATACTGGAAAGAGGGCGCCGACCTGGTGGGCGAGATCGAGATGCCGATGCCGGTGGGCATCGTCGGCGGCGCGACCCGGGCGCATCCCACCGCGCAGGCGGCGCTGGCGATCATGGGCGCCACCACGGCCGACCGGCTGGGCCGGGTGACGGCGGCGGTGGGGCTGGTGCAGAACTTCTCGGCACTGCGCGCGCTGGCGACCGAGGGCATCCAGCGCGGCCATATGGGCCTGCACGCCCGCAACGTCGCCATTGCGGCAGGGGCCACGGGCGAGGAGATCGACCGCGTGGCGGCGGCGATGATCGCGCGGGGCGAAATCCGCGAGGACGTGGCGCGCGATATCCTGGGCTGAGCGGCGCGGCGCGCGGGGCGGGGACCGGGCCGGGGCTGAACAGGCGGCGGGCAGGGCATCCGGGGTGACGTAAGGTCCGCGCCCCCTGCGGGTTGCGTGGCGGCGGCCCGGCGGAAAGACTGCCGGGACATGTCGCGGCAGAGGAGCCAGAACCGATGCGCCATCTTTCCATGCTGCGGGCGCTTGCCGCTGTCTTGGCTTTGTTCGCCACCCAGTCGCTGGCCCAGGCGCCGCGTCCGGTCGACCGGGACCTGCCCTTTCTCGCCCTGGTGATAAACCATTCGACTGAAATGTTCTGCACCGGCGCGGTGTTCGGCGGCACCACCGTCTTCGCGCCGTTGGACTGCATCCTCGACAAGAGCGGCAAGGAGATCGCCCGGCTCAGCGTGACGCCGGGCGTGCGGCAACGCGACCGGAGCGACGGGGCGTCGCCGCTGCCGCACGGGCATTACAAGGTGACGCGGGTCTTCGTGACGCCCGCAGTGGCGGCGAAGCTGGGGCAGGAGCACCGGATCACCACCCAGCGGACCGACTCGAAGGCCGGCGAGCAGCTGACCCTGCTCGAGGTCGCGCACGAGGACGGCCAGCGGCCCTTTACCGAGGTCACCGACGGCATCAGCCTGACATTGCTGGGTGGCGGCGACATCAAGAGGGCGGGATATGCGGACAGGCTGGAGCTTTACGGTTATAGCGCCGGGAATGCGTCGATGTTCGATGTCTTCTCCAGCACTTGCGACGGCGACCAGGCGGTGCCGGTCTCGGCCGAGGCGCTGGAGACGGGTTGCGTGATCGGGGTGGGGATGACCGGCGGCCCGCTGATCCGCAAGCGGGATGGGGTGACCATCGCCTTCGCCGTCTTGGGCGGGATGGGGATGAGCTATATGACTTTCGTGCCCAAGGCCTGGCTGGAGGACCTGCGGCGCTTTGCGCAGCGCGGCGGCAAGGTCGCCCCCGAGGAGGACCGGCTGGAGGATCTCGACTATCTGGTGCCGCTGCCGGCGCCGAACCGGCGCTTTCTCGGGCTCTATTTGCGCAACCGCTGCGAGGACCGGGTCGCTTTCGCCACGCATTTCAAGACGCTCGAGGACGAATGGACCTCGCTGGGTTGGTATACGGTGGGGCCGGGAGAGACGCGGCGGGTGCCGATGGAAACCCGCAACGGCATCGTCTATTGGACGGCGGTGAAGCTGAAGCCCAAGGTTTTCGAGCGCGTCGATGGCCACTATGGCTGGTACGGCGAGGACTGGACCGAGACGCTGGGCGGGATCAAGGCGAAGATGCGCAAGCGCCAGTTCGAGACCTTCGGCGACGAGCTGATCACGCTGACCTGCGACTGAGACGTGGGCGCGGCGCGCGCGCAGGCCTCAGACGAATTGTTCGCGGATCAGGCGTTCTTCCAGCCCATGGCCGGGGTCGAACAGCAGGCGGTGCTCGACCGCGGGTTCCGAGCGGATCTCGACCGTTTCGACATAGAGCACCGAGCGGGAATCGGCATCGGCCATGACCGGGCGCTTCTGCGCCTCTTGCACGTCGATGCGCACATGCGCCGATTTCGGCAGCAAGGCGCCGCGCCAGCGGCGGGGGCGGAACGGGGCGATGGCGGTCAGGGCCAGCACGTCCGAGCCGATCGGCAGGATCGGGCCGAAGGCGGAATAGTTATAGGCGGTCGAGCCGGCGGGCGTGGAAACCAGGGCGCCGTCGCAGACCAGTTCCTCCATCCGCAGCCGGCCGTCGACGGTGATCCTGAGCTTGGCCGCCTGCGGGCCCATGCGCAGGAGCGAGACCTCGTTGATCGCCAGCGCCTCGTGCACCGAGCCGTCGGCGCGGGTGGCGCGCATCGACAGCGGGTTGATCACCGTTTCCTCGGCCGCTTCCAGCCGCCCGGGCAGGTCGCTTTCGGAATATTCGTTCATCAGGAAGCCCACCGTGCCGCGGTTCATGCCATAGACCGGCAGGTCGAGGCTTTGGGTGCGGTGCAGCGTGTGCAGCATGAAGCCGTCGCCGCCCAGGGCGACGATGGCGTCGGCCTTGTCCTCGGCCACGTTGCCATAGCGCGCGATCAACGCCGCGCGGGCGGTCTGGGCGACGGGCGCGTCCGAGGCGGCAAAGGCGATCTTCAGGGTCATGGCGCCCTTCGGGTTTCCGATCGGTGACGGGTTCGTCCATGACCTGCCCGATCCGTGCCGTGCTGGCAAGCGGAAGTGTCGGAATGAGGCTTTCCGCGCCGCCCCCTTTGGGATAGGAGGGCGCGCAACACCCCCACGCCCAGCCATCAGCGACGGAGACCTGCCACATGTCGAACCCCGGGTTTTTCACCGAAGAGCTTGCCAGCCGCGACCCCGAGATCTTTGGCGCGATCGAGAAGGAGCTGGGCCGCCAGCGCGAGGAGATCGAGCTGATCGCGAGCGAGAACATCGTCAGCCGCGCCGTGATGCAGGCGCAGGGCTCGGTCATGACCAACAAATATGCCGAAGGTTACCCGGGCAAGCGCTATTACGGCGGTTGCCAATATGTCGACATCGCCGAGGAGCTGGCGATCGAGCGGGCCAAGGAACTGTTCGGCTGCGCCTTCGCCAACGTCCAGCCCAATTCGGGCAGCCAGATGAACCAGGCGGTGTTCCTGGCGCTCTTGAAGCCGGGCGATACCTTCATGGGGCTCGATCTGAATTCGGGCGGGCACTTGACCCATGGTTCGCCGGTGAACATGTCGGGCAAGTGGTTCAACGTGGTGTCCTATGGCGTGCGCCAGCAGGACGAGTATCTGGACATGGACGAGGTCCGCGCCAAGGCGCGCGAACACAAGCCCAAGCTGATCCTGGCCGGCGGCACCGCCTATAGCCGCGAATGGGACTGGGCCGCCTTCCGCGAGATCGCCGACGAGATCGGCGCCTATCTGCATGTCGACATGGCCCATATCGCCGGGCTGGTGGCAGGGGGCGTTCATGCCTCGCCCATTCCGCATGCGCATGTGGTGACGACGACCACCCATAAATCCCTGCGCGGGCCGCGCGGCGGGATGATCCTGACCAACGATCCCGACATCGCCAAGAAGGTGAATTCGGCCGTCTTCCCGGGGCTTCAGGGCGGGCCGCTGATGCATGTGATCGCCGCCAAGGCGGTGGCCTTCGGCGAGGCGCTGCGCCCCGATTTCAAGACCTATGCGGCGCAGGTGAAGGCCAATGCGGCGGCGATGGCGGATCAGCTGATGAAGGGCGGGATCAACGTGGTGTCGGGCGGCACCGACAACCATCTGTGCCTGGCCGACCTGCGGCCCAAGGGCGTGACCGGCAAGGCGGCCGAGGCCGCCCTGGGCCGGGCGCATATCACCTGCAACAAGAACGGCGTGCCGTTCGACCCGGAAAAACCCTTTGTCACCAGTGGCATCCGTCTGGGCAGCCCGGCCGGCACCACGCGCGGCTTCGGCGAGGCCGAGTTCCGCCAGATCGCCGACTGGATCGTCGAGGTGGTCGACGGGCTGGCCGCGAACGGCGAGGACGGCAATGGTGAGGTCGAGGCCAAGGTGAAGGCCGAGGTCGCCGCGCTTTGCGCGAAGTTTCCGATCTATTCCGGGATGTGAGGCGCGCGAAATGCGCATCCTGCGGGGCCATCGCGGAAACGCGGTGGCCTTTTTCCATGCGCCGCGCTAGCGTGCCGGCGACATTAGCGGAGTGCGGCCTATGCCCATGATTTCAGACGATCTTCTGACCCAGATTCGCGACCGGTTCGCGCATGTCGAGACCTGCCCGTTCCAGGGCGAACGGGTGTTCTTCGAGAATGCCGGCGGGGCGCTGACGCTGAAATCGGTGGTCGAGACCAGCGCCTTCTATGCCGCCATCCCGGACAATCAAGGGCGCGACAACGTGGCGAGCCATGCGCTGGTCAGGACCATCGACAAGGCGCGGGCGGATATGGCCGAGCTGATGAACGCGCCGGGCGGGCAGTTCTTTGTCGGCGAAAGCGGCACCGAGCTGTTGTTTCGTTTGATTTCAGCGGCTTGCCTGGGGGCGGGGAAGGGCCGGGTGCTGGGCTCGACGCTCGAACATCCCGCCAGCCGCAGCGCGGCGGCGCGCTGGGCGGGGATCGCGGGGCAGGATCATGTGGTGGTGGCGCATGACGATGCGACCGGCACGGTGGGGGTGGAGCATTACGCGCCAGAGATCACGCAAGACACTGTCGTGGCAACGATTTTGCACACCTCGCCGGTGACCGGGATGGGGGTGGACGTGGCCGCTATCGCGGCGGCGATCCGGGCGGTTTCGCCGGACTGCCTGATCATCGTCGACGGTATCCAGCACGCCGCGCATGGGGCGATCGACCTGGGCGCGCTGGGCGTCGATGGCTCTGTGATTTCGCCTTACAAGATGTTCTCGCGCCATGGTTATGGGCTGGCCTGGGTCAGCGACCGGCTGGCCGGGGTGCCGCACAATAACCTGTTGAAAGGGCCAGAGAAAAACTGGGAAATGGGGACGCGCGACACCGGGTCTTATGCGACGTTTTCGGATGTGGTCGATTACCTCGACTGGCTGGGCGGCGAGGTTTCGGGGGAAAGCGACCGCAAGGCGCGGCTGAAGGCGGCGGGCGAGGCGATCCACGATCATGAAATGCGCCTGACGGATGCGATGATCCATGGCACGGGCAACCTGCCGGGGCTGGCGCAGATGGAGAAGGTTTCGATCATCGGCGGCATCGACAACCCGGCGCGCGAGGGGCTGGTTTCCCTGACCGTTCAAGGGGTTGAGGCGGTCGATGTGGTGACGCGGCTGAATGCGGAAGGCATCCGGACGCATACCCGCAAGGCCGATCATTATTCCGGCAATGTGCTGGAGCCGCTGGGGCTTCAGGGCTGCGTTCGGGTGTCGCTGTGTCACTATAATTCGCTGGCCGAGGTGGCGAAATTTTTGACCGTGATGCGCGAAATCGCCGATTGAGCGCGGCAAGAGGTTAACGGCACCGCGCGGTGGCTTGTTAACGATCTGCATCCCGGCTGCCCGCCGGCTGCACCCTGTCTGGCGCGCGGTGGGGCAAGGTTCGGGTAAGGGGCGGGGTTAACGGGGGGCGCGGTCCGGGGTGATGGTGGGTTGGCACCCACCCTACGCGGCCGGGCGCAGGGCGCGGCGCAGGCTGAGGCGCAGGGCGAGATAGATGGCCCAGAGGCTGAGGGTCAGCCAGATCGCGCCCCAGATCACCGTCAGCCCGCCAATCTCCTGCGCCAGCATATGCGCGTCCGAGCCGGGGCCGGCGCGGGCCAGCGTGTCGGAGAAGATGTCGAGCGGGACATAGACGATCGAGGTGAGGCCGATGAGGCGCAGCAGGACATCGCTGGCGGCCTCGCCCAGCCAGCGGCCGGTGATCACCAGCACCGCGCCGAACCCGGTGCAGAAGACCAGGGCAAAGCCGTCGCGGACATAGAGCGCGGCGACCAGCAGCATGACCGCGCCCAGCCCGGTCGCGACCCAGCGGTCGGCGCGGCTGTGGAGCGCGGCCCAGAAGAGGCCGAGCCCGATCAGCAGCGAGCCGAGATAGCCGGCGTTCAGCACCACGAAGCGGTTGCCGCCCAGGGCCAGCAGCGCGCCGCCCTGATGCGGGGTCAGGGTCAGCGAATGCGGGGTGCCGCCGGTCAGGAGCGTGGCCAGCAGGTGCGACAGTTCGTGGAAGAACACCACCAGAAGCTTGAGCGGCAGCAGGACCGGCGTGGACCACAGCGCCACCACCGCGACGGCCATGAGGAGCAGCGGCCACTGGCTGCGCAGGGCGGCGATCATGCGGCGCCCCCGGCCAGGGCGACGGCCCGGTCGCGGGCCTGGCCGGGGGTCATGCCGGTCCAGCCCTGGAAGGCGCGATAGAACGAGGCCGGATCGCGATAGGCCAGCAGATAGGAGATTTCCTGAACGCTCATGTCGGCGCGGCTGAGGTAATGGGTGGCCAGTTCGGCCCTCGTGGTTTCCAGCACGGCGGCGAAGCTGGCGCCTTCGTCCCTGAGCCTGCGTTGCAGCGACCGGCGCGACATCGCCAGACGGGTCGCCACCGCGTCGATCCCGGCTTCGCCGGCGGGCAGGATATCGACCAGGGCGCGGCGGACGCGGGCCGAGACGGCGGCGGTCCGGCTGCGGGCGTCGAGCTGGCGCAGCAGGTCGGCCTCGATCAGGCGATACTGGTCTTCGTTGGCGAAGATCATCGGGCGGCGGGCATCGGCGAGCGACAGGCGCATCTCCGCGTCGGGGGCGGGATGCGGCGCGGTGCCGAAGAAGTCGAGCAGGGCGGCGTCGATCCGGGCGCCGCCGGGGGCGCCGAGGCCGCGCGGCACGATATGTTCGCCGGTGAAGATGCGGCACATTTCCAGGAAATAGACCAGTTCGAACAGGGCGAAGAGCGGCGAGGCCGAGATCCCCGGCGGCGGCGACCAGCGCAGGGTCAGGCCGCTGGCATCGCGCTGCGAGGTCAGCCGCACCGGCGCCACCAGCGGCTTGAACAGCGCCAGCCGGGCGAAGCCGGTTTCGATATCGGGGCTGGCGGCGAAGCCGTAGAGCGCCGGGATCATCGGCCCGCGCGCCATCACCCGGCCCAGGTGCAGCGCCAGGTCGGGGCGTTTCGCCTCGTCCTCGGCGACGCGCCAGACGGCGAAGAACTGTTCCGCCGTGACCGCCTGGCGGGGCTGGTCGAACAGGTCGGGCGGCAGGCCGGCGCGGCGCAGCACCCGGGTGGGATCGAGCCCCAGCGCCTTGGCGGCCTGGGCGATCTGCGGGCCGAGGGGGAAGGTATCGGGGCTGGACATCGGGGCGATCCTGTCGGGTTGGCCGATGGGGCGGGTTTTGCGAAGATGGGTCGTGGTGGGCCGGGCGGTTGGCACAAAATGCATGTGAATTGGCGCGAATTGCAAGTTTCAATCGCGGAAAATGCGCCTAGGTATCGTGTCACCGACAGGTGAGAGCCGAAAAGGAGGCAGGCAGTGCGGATCGTGGTGGATGGCGTGGCCCATGAGCTGGATGTCGAACCCGACATGCCGCTTCTGTGGGTGTTGCGCGACGAGCTGGACATCAAGGGCGTGAAATACGGTTGCGGCATCGCGCAATGCGGCGCCTGCACCGTGGTGATCGGTGGCGAGGCGGTGAAATCGTGCCAGATGCCCGTCGGCGACGTCGCGGGCGAGGTTCTGACCATCAATGGCGAGGGCGCGGGCCTGAGCACCTTGAAGGCGGTTCAGGACGCCTGGATCGCGCAGCAGGTGGCGCAATGCGGATATTGCCAGAGCGGGCAGATCATGCTGGCGGCGGCCTTCCTGGCCGAGACGCCGGACCCGACGGACGATGAGATCGACGAGGCGATGAGCGCCAATCTCTGCCGCTGCGGCACCTATCCGCGCATCCGCGCGGCGGTGAAGGCGGCGGCGCAGACTTTGAGGGAGGCGGGCCAATGAGCAGGGTGGGCAAGATCGCGCGGCGGACGTTCCTGTTTGGCTCGCTCGCCGTGGCGGGGGGCGTGGCCTTCGGGGTGTGGCGGGTGAAGACGCCCTATGCCAACCCGCTGGAGGATGGATTGGCCGAGGGGGCGGCGACGTTCAACCCCTGGGTTCTGGTCGATGCCGAGAAGATCACGCTGATCACGCCGCAGGCCGACAAGGGCCAGGGTGCGGCGCATGTTCAGGCGGCGCTGATCGCCGAGGAGATGGATCTGGAGTTCGGTCAGTTCGAGATCTCGTTCGGGCAGCCGGACAAGGCCTATTGGAACCGGGCGCTGGCCGAGGAGGGGGCGCCGTTCCTGGCCAGCGACGAGAGTTTCATGGCCGAAAGCGCGCGCGGTGCCGTGGGCGGGCTGGTGAAGCTGATCGGGCTGCAGATCACCGGCGGGTCGAGCACCGTGCCGGACGGGTTCGACAAGCTGCGCGAGGCCGGCGCGGTGGCGCGCGAGACGCTGAAGGCGGCGGCGGCGCAGCGGGCCGGCGTGGCGGTGGACCGGCTGAGGACGGAAGCCGGCAAGGTGATCCTGCCCGATGGCAGCGCGCTGACCTATACCGAGCTGGCCGCCGAGGCCGCCGGCATCGCGCCGGTGACGGATGTGACCCTGCGCAAGCCCGAGGCCTGGCGGCTTCTGGGCAAGCCGATGCAGCGGCTGGATATCGTGGCGAAATCGACCGGGCGGCAGGTCTATGGCATCGATATCGAGCTGCCGGGCATGGTCCATGCGGCGGTGAAGGTGAACCCGCGCCAGGGCGGCGTGCTGCGCGCCTTCGATGCCGACGCGGCGCGGCAGATGCGCGGCGTCAGCGACGTGTTCGAGATCACCGGCGGTGTGGCGGCGATTGCCGACAACACCTGGCGCGCCTTCCAGGCCATCGAGGCGGTCGAGTGCGAATGGGGCCCGGCGCCCTATCCGCCCGAGCAGTCCGAGCATTGGGCGCGGGTCGCGGCCTCCTTCGTCGACGAACAGCTGGACAAGGTCTGGCGCGACGAGGGCGATGCCGGGGCGGCGGTGGCGGGCGATGGCGCGATCACGGCGGAATACCGCGCGCCTTACCTGGCACATGCGCCGCTGGAGCCGCTGAACGCGACGGTGCTGGTCACGGATGACAAGGTCGAGGTCTGGGCCGGGCAGCAGATTCCGCGGCAATTGCAAGTGATCGTGGCCGGGATCACCGGGCACGAGGCCGGGCAGGTGGTGTTCCACAACCAGTTCATGGGGGGCAGTTTCGGTCACCGGCTGGAATTCGAGAATATCCGCCAGGCGGTCGAGATCGCCAACGGCAGGCGCGGCACGCCCGTGAAGCTGACCTATACGCGCGAAGAGGATTTCGCCCATGATTTCTGCCGCCCCATCGCCATGGCGCGCGGTCGCGGCGTGGTGCGGGACGGGCAGGTGAAGGCGGTCGATTTCTCGGTTGCGGCGCCGTCGGTGATGGCCTCGCAGATGGGCCGCGCCGGGCTGCCGGTGGCCGGGCCCGACAGCCAGATCGCGGCCGGGGCCTGGAACAACGCTTACGGGTTCGAGGACTTCCGGATGCGGGCTTACCGCGTGCCGGAACTGGCGCCTGTGTCGAGCTGGCGCTCGGTCGGGGCCTCGTCGGGCGGGTTCTTCTTCGACTGCTTCCTCGACGAGCTGATCCATGCCGCCGGCGCCGATCCGATGGCCGAGCGCATCCGGCTGATGACGCACGACCCCAGCCGCAAGGTGCTCGAGGCGGTGGCCGAGATGTCGGGCTGGGACGGGCCGCTGGGCGATGGCCGGGGCCGTGGCGTGGCCTTCGTCGAAAGCTTCGGGGTGCCCTGTGCCCAGGTGGTGGAGGTGCGCGTGGTGGGTGGCGCGATCCGCATCGAAAGGGTCTGGGTGGCGGCGGATGTGGGCCGGCTGCTGGACCCGGTCAATTTCGAGAACCTGGTGCAGGGCGGGGTGATCTTCGGGTTGAGCCACGCGATGAATTGCGAGATCACCTATAAGGACGGCATGGCGGAACAGTCGAACTTCGACGGTTACGAGGGGATGCGGATCGACCAATGCCCCGAGATCGCGGTGCGGGCGCTGGAGAACGGCTCGAAGATCCGTGGCATCGGCGAGCCGCCGGTGCCGCCCGCCGCCCCGGCGCTGGCCAATGCGATCTTCGCGGCGACGGGCCAGAGGCTGCGCGAGATGCCGTTTTCGCACTTCGTCGACTTCGCCTGAACCGGCCGGAACTCATCGGCCGGCTTCGGGCCCCTTGGGTCAGGGAGGGCCGGTCGGAGAGGGGGGATGAGTATTTCCGGAAAGATGAAAGGCACCGCGCCGTCCGGTCCTTCATCTTTCTCCAAATACTCGAATCCCGAGCTTGAATTCGGCCTGCCGCTTGCGGTCGTGACGCCGCCGCGAAACCGGCCCGCCGCGCGCCAGCGCGGCGCCCCCGTCTTCGTCGGGCCTGAGCGAAGCGAAGGCCCGGGTCGACGCCGCAGGCGGCGAAACCCCGCGTGTCTCAGGTGCCGCAGAAGGTCTGTTGCACCCGCTCGTGCGGGGCCGGGGGCCGGGTCAGATCGCGGGCGTCGGGCTGCTCGTCATAGGGGTGCGCCAGCACCGTCATGAGCCGCTGGAAGGGGGCGAAATCGCCCGCGACGGCGGCGGCGATCATTT
>JAWKXE010000057.1:0-9824 GCA_041397165.1 Paracoccaceae bacterium
CGAGACGAACTTGACCCAAAGCGCTTCCTTCCATACCAGCGAATGCATCGAACCATCAAACAAAGGGATCAAACACCTAGTGCCGGTCACCGTGGCGAATGCGCTGGCGGGCGATGTCGGCGTTGCGGTCGGATTTGCGCTGGGCCTCGAGCGCGGCGGCGATGAAGTCGATATGCGCTTCGGCCGCCGCCCGGGCCGCCGCCGGGTCGCGGGCCTGAAGCGCTGCGTTGATGGCGCGGTGCTGGTCCAGCAGCTCTTCCCGCGTGGTCCGCTGCGAGAACATCCGCGCCCGGTTATAGAACACCCCCTGGCGCAGCAGATCGTCCATCGCCCGCATCATGTGCAGCATCACCACGTTGTGGCTGGCCTCGATCACGCTCATGTGGAAGGCGGCGTCGAGATCGGCCTCGGCGGCCGGATCGGCCTGGGCCTGGGCCTCGTCCATCCGGCGAAAGGCGTTTGCGATCACCTGCAGATCCAGATCCGAAGCCGCCCGCGCCGCGCGTTCGGCCGCCAGCCCTTCGATATCGCGACGAAAGGCGACGTAATCCTGCACCGCCTCGTCATGGGTGGCGAAGAGCCGCACCAGCGCGGGCGAGAAGGCGGAGCCCAGCACATCGCCCACGAAGATGCCCGAGCCCGCCCGGCTGACCAGCAATCCGCCCTGCTGCAGCTCGGCCAGCGCCTCGCGCAGCGAGGGGCGCGAGACGCCCAGCCGCTCGGCCAGCTCGCGTTCGGGCGGCAGGCGCTCGCCGGGGTGCAGGATGCCGCGCAGGATCAGCAGCTCGATCTGGCGGATCACGGCGGAGGAGAGTTTTTCGGGCTGGACGGGGGTAAAGGGCATGGCACTGGCCGTTGATGAATTGGTCAGATGATATGACCGCATGCAGGGGCGGTGCAAGCGCGGGTTAGCGGCAGGGAGAACGCGGCGAACGGGGCGGTGGGGTGAAACCCCACCCTACGACGCAAGGCCGGGCCCAACGATCAGGCGGACGGGCCTTTGCCTTCGATAGCGCGCCAGCGGTCGCTCTGCGGCGGCAGGAAGGCCTCGACCGCGGCGCTGGCCAGCACGATGACCTCGCCCGTGTCGGGATGGGTGACGTCGAGCCCGCCATGGGCCACCACCACCTCGGGCCGGCCCACGGGCAGCAGCGCGGCGATGGTCGCGGCATCGACCGTGCCGGGGTCCTGCACGCCCACCGTGACCTTGACCCTGAGCGCGGATCGGTCGAGCCCCGGCAGACCGAGGATCACCAGCGACGAGCGCCGCAGCGCGTTTTCCACCGCGCGGGTCGCGGCCTTGGTGTAATCGCGGCCGTGCAGGTCGGCGCCCTGGCCCATTTCGATGATGAAGCGCTGATCGGTCATGTCGTGGGCTCCAGATCGAGCGAGACGGAAATGGCCACATTGGCGATGACGTTGGGCGGCGCGTCGGGGCGGGGCACGTCGAGCCCGCCCTTCACCACCCGGACCCGGGGCCGGCCATAGGGGAAGGCGGCCTCGATCTTCGCGATATCGACCTCGTCCGGCTGCGCCACGCCGATCTCGACGTCGAGGATCATCTCGGTGCGCTCGGCCCCGAACAGCTCGGCCAGGTTGATCGAATTGCGCCAGAGCGCGTCGCGCACGCCGCGCAGGGCGGCCTCGGTATAGTCCTGCCGGCGCAGCGAGGTGCCGAGCCCGAATTCGGTGAGGAGGCGGGTTTCGGGCATCAGAATTCCACCCCGATCTGGGCCTTCACGCCCGAGCGGAACGGGTGCTTGACCAGCTCCATCTCGGTGACCAGGTCGGCGATCTCGATCAACTCGTCCTTGGCGTTGCGGCCGGTGAGGACGACATGGGTCATCTCGGGTTTTTCCTCGACCAGGAAGGCCACCACCTCGTCGATGGGGATGTAATCGTAGCGCAGCGCGATGTTGATTTCGTCCAGGAGGACCATGGTGTTCGAGGGGTCGCGGATCAGGTCCTTGGACTTCTCCCAGGCGGCGCGGGCCATTTCGATGTCGCGGGCGCGGTCCTGGGTTTCCCAGGTGAAGCCTTCGCCCATGGTGTAAAATTCGCAGATGTCGGAGAAGCGGCTTTCGATCAGGTCCCGCTCGCCCGTCTTCATGCCGCCCTTGATGAACTGTACCACGGCGCATTTCATGCCATGGGCGATGCAGCGGAAGATCATGCCGAAGGCGGCCGAGCTTTTGCCCTTGCCCTTGCCGGTATGGACGATGATCAGGCCCTTCTTGTCGGTCTTGGTGGCCATGATCTTGTCGCGGGCAGCCTTCTTCTTGGCCATCTTGCTGGCGTGGCGGTCGTCGTCTGAATTCATCGTCGCGCGTCCTGTTGCGGTGGGGCTGTGGCGGCCCGGGACGGACAGTCTGCGCGCGGCGGGGCCGGGATGCAAGCGGGAGGACGGCAGGCGGGGGGAGGAAAAGGCGGGCGGGTGGCAAAAAGGAGGAAGAAGCCACCCGCCCTATGGCCGGGGCGCAAGGGAGGTCGCGCCCCGGTGTTCGAAAAGCCCTATTCGGCGGGCACGGCCGAGGCTGAAGACGGCGCACCGAAATGCTGCCGGTTGAGGCGGATCACCAGCGCGATCATCAGAAGCTGGGCGGCGACGGCCAGGCCCGAGAGGCTCCAATAGGCGACGCCGAACTTGTCGATCACGCCGGCGGCGACGAGGCCCTTGTTGATGAAGAACTGCATCAGCACCGAGAAGGCCACGCCGGGGCAGACCAGCGCATAGGAGCCGGGCGAGGTCTTGGACCCCAGCACGAAATCGGCGAAATAGCCCTGGCGGCGCAGCACCAGCATCCCCAGCGCCAGGAACAGCACCTGGAGCGCGATCATGCGGGCGAGGAAGACCATGGTTTCGCCGGCGGTCGAGTGGACCTCGAACGTGGTGTGGAGGCCATGGTCCTGACGCAGCAGGGTGATCGACAGGATGGTGACGATGGGCACGATGACCATCAGGGTCGGGCCGGCCTCTTTATGGGTGCCGTAATGCAGCATCGAGGAAAACGCGGTGATCGCGGCGACCACGGCATAGACCAGCGCCGCGACGGTGAAGAAGGTCGACAGCACCAGCGCGGTGCCGACGGTGACGGTGTTGCTGCTCATCGCGGCCGGGGCGGCGAAGCCGACGGCGACCATCGACAGGGCGAAGGCCGGCAGCAGCTGGGCAAAGCTGTTATGGGCGGTGACGTCGAAGATGCCGCCCTTCGACAGCACCCGGCCGAGGAAATCGCCGATGATCCCGAGCGCCCAGATGCCGACCAGAGCGAAGGCGACCATGGCGGCGGGGAAGAGGTATTCCACGACGGTCCAGAGCCCGGGCACGAAGGTGAGCCCGACGATGAAGAGCGCGTTGATCGTCATCGCGGCGGCCAGCGGCCCGGCCAAGAGCGTGGTTTCGCCGTTCGAGTTGCGCAGCGCCTCGTAGGCCGGCGTCTTCTTGAAGGCCGACAGGGCCGAGACGTTCCACAGGAAATAGCGGATGTTCAGCACCGCGAAGGCGGCGATGCCCAGCTAGGCCACGACGATCGCGGCCTGTTGCGGCAGGTAACCGTGGTTGAAGGCGCTCAGCACGTCCTCGAAGATCGGCACCGGGCGGCCGGGATGCGGCACCCAGAAGAACAGGAACATGAAGAAGGTGACAGCAAGGCCGCCCGCCCCCAGGGAGGCGAGGAAATAGAGCGGCGAATAGCTGTCGGCGGGGCGTTTCAGGGACGCGGTCATCGGCAGTCTCCGGCGAGTCACATAGCGGGTTTGGAATATAGGTAACATGCCGAAACCCGAATACAACCCGAAAAGCTGTATCAGAGATGAAGTTTTTGCGACTGCCTGAAATTTAACCCTCCGTTAACCAATTATTGGTCATGATTGCCGCATGAAGCGACTGATAATCATGGTTTTTCTGCTTTCCTCGGTCGGGCTGGGCGGCTGCAATACGCCCAGCCCGGGCTTCAAGGGCGTGGCGCCGGTGCGGATCACCGTGGGGCAGAGCACCTTCGATGTGCGGGTCGACGGCAACCGGGCCGAGGCGATCCGGCTGAACCCGGAATGGGCGCCGCGGCAGGAGGCGGTGGCGCCGCGCGCGGTGGCGGCGATCGAGACGGTATCGGGCTGCGAGGTGACGAAGCTGGGCGGCGACGCGGCGCTGATCGAGGCGCGGCTGAAATGCAAGGGCGACGCCCGGCCGATGGCCATCGCGCCCGGGCGGATCGAATACGACTGCGATATCGACGATGTCTATGTCAACCGCGGCCTGGGCGAGAAGATCACCGAGATGACCTGCACCCCGCGCCCCTATTGAGTGCCGCGGAGATTGCCGCCCTCAAGCGCCGCCCACCCTTCGGGCGCCGTGCGGGCACCGGCGTCGGTCGCCCCCACCCCGGCGCCCTCGGGCGGCAATTGGGCAGATGCCCCGAGGCGACGTAACGTCAGGCCACCGGCCGGCGAATCCAATTGTCCAACCCGCGCGCGGGGTCCTAGACTTGCCCCGACAAGGGAGACACACGCATGTCAGGCATTACCGTTTTCGAAGCCCGCAAGATCATCACCATGGACCCCAACCGCCCCGAGGCCACCCATGTGGCGGTGAAGGACGGCAAGATCCTGGCCGTGGGCGGTGCGACTTGCGCCGATCAATGGGGCGAGGTGCGCCACGATGCCAGCCTGGCGGGCCATGTGCTGATGCCGGGCATGGTCGAGGGGCACGCCCACCTGATGGCCGGCGCGATCTGGAACTATGCCTATGTCGGCTATCACGACCGCTTTGACCCCGAGGGCGGCTTCTGGCCCGGCCGGCGCGATCTGGCGAGCGTGATCGAGGGGCTGAGCGACTATGCCGCCACCCTGCCCGAGGGCGCACCGGTGATCGGCTGGGGGCTGGACCCGATCTTCCTGGAGGGCGAGCGGCTGAGCCGCAAGCATCTGGACAAGGTGGCGCCGGGCCGGCCGGTGGCGGTGATGTTCTCGAACTTCCACCTGATGTGCGTGAATTCGACCGCGCTGGAGATGGTGAATTACACTTCGGAAACCAATGCCGAAGGTGTGGTGAAGGGCGGCGACGGCCAGCCCACCGGCGAGCTGCAGGAAATGGCGGCGATGTTCCCGATCATGCGGCGGCTGGAGATCGACTTCCGCGACCTGTCGCGCCGCGAGGCGGGTATCCGCACCTATGGCGAGGTCTGCAAGCGCGCCGGCGTCACCACGGTGACCGATCTCTTCGCCCAGCCCGAGGACGAGGATATCGACGTGATGCTGCGGGTGACAGCCGATCCGGCATTCCCGGCGCGGCTGGTGCCGGCGATGGCGGCGGTGGGCGCCCGGCCCGAGGAGATCGCGGCGCGGGCGGTGGCGCTGGCCAAGCGCTCGACCGAGAAGCTGCGGCTGGGGGCGGTGAAGCTGATGACCGACGGCTCGATCCAGGGCTGGACGGCGCGGGTGAAGTGGCCGGGTTACGTGGGCGGGCAGCCGAACGGCATCTGGAACACGCCGCCCGAGCTGATCCACGAGCTGGTCGAGGAGATGCAGAAGGCCGGCGTGCAGATGCATATCCACGTCAATGGCGACGAGGCCAGCGAGGTCAGCATCGACGCGATCGAGGCGGCGGGGCGGAAATATCCCTGGGCCGGGGCGCGGCATGTCCTGCAGCATTGCCAGATGATGGGCGCCGACCAGTTCCGCCGCTGCGCCGATCTGGGCATCTGCGTCAACGTCTTCTCGAACCATATCTGGTATTTCGGCGATCAGCACGCGGCGCTGACCATTGGCGAGGACCGGGCGCTGCGGATGGACGCGGCGCGCTCGGCGCTGGACGAGGGTGCGCATCTGGCGATCCATTCCGACGCGCCGGTGACGCCGCTGGGGCCGCTTTTCACCGCCTGGTGCGCGGTGAACCGGCAGACGATGACCGGACGGGTTCTGGGCGAGGCGCAGAAGATCAGCGTCGCCGACGCGCTTTACGCGGTGACGCTGGGCGCGGCCTATACGCTGCGGATGGACCGCGAGATCGGCAGTATCGAGGCCGGCAAGCTGGCCGATTTCGCCGTGCTGGGCGAGGACCCGCTGGCGGTGGCACCCGAGGCGCTGAAGGATGTGCCGGTTCTGGGCGTGGTGACCGGCGGGGCGGTGCATCTGGTCTGAGGCCGGGCGTGCCGGGGTGAACCCCGGCCTACGCGCCTGTCGGGACGGGTACTCAGGCGGTGCGGAACAGCCCGTCCATCGGGCGGAAGCCGGTGGCATGGGGGAAGACGGCGGTTTCGACCGCCGCCTCGGCCAGGCCGAGATGGCTGAGCAGCACCGATTTGAACACCGATTCCAGCGGGTTGACGGCGCGCAGGTCGCGGCCCTGATAGAGCGCGGCGGGCGAGAGGCCGGGCCAGTCGCCCAGGATGCGCCCGCCCGCGACGGCGCCGCCGGCCAGCATCGCCAGCCCGCCGGTGCCGTGATCGGTGCCGCGGGCGCCGTTTTCGCCGGCGGTGCGGCCGAATTCCGACACGACCAGCACCGCCGTCTTGCGCCAAGCCGGGCCGAGGCCCTGTTTCAGCTCGCCCACCCCTTGGGCGACGACGCCGAGCAGGCGTTTCAGCCGGGCCTCCTGATTGAAATGGGTGTCCCAGCCGCTGAGTTCGATCACCGCGACGCGCGGGCCGGTGTCGCGCGACAGGAGATCGGCGGCCACCCCTGCGGACATCAGGAAGTTGCGCCCCAGCGCCGGGCTGTCGTCGAAGCGGGCCATGTCGACATCGGGTTTCAGCGCGCCCGTCGCCTCGTGCAGGGCGTCGAGGAAGAGCGGGTCGGAGCGATACATCTGGCCGAGGCGCATGAGGAAATCGGCGTCGAGCTGGGGCAGGGTGGTGTCGTCCCAGGTCTGGACCTCGGCCGGGCCCTGCAGGATCAGCGGCACCGAGGGCCCCAGCGCGAGCCCGAGCCGGCGGTCGCCGCCGTTGAGTGATAAGAGTGCCCGGTTGAGCCAGCCGTCGCGGGCGCCGTAGGCCACGCCCGAGCCGTTTTCGAGCATGTTCTGGCCGTCGAAATGCGACCGGTCGCGATAGGCGGTGGCGGCGGCGGGCAGGAAGGCCAGTTCGCCCGCGTCATAGAGCGGCTTCAGCGGGGCCATCGCCGGGTGCAGGCCGAACAGGCCGTCGAGGCCGATCAGGCCGCTGCCGTCATTGCCCCGTTCCAGCGCCAGGGTCGGGCGAAGGCGGCGGTAATCGGGATCGGCGAAGGGGGCGAGCGCGTGCAGCCCGTCGAGCCCGCCGCGCAGGAAGACGAAGACCAGCCGGTTATCGGTGGGCGCCCGGGCGAAGGCCGCGCCCGAGGCGGTGAGCGCGGTCAGCAGCGCCCCCGAGGACGAGGCAAGGAAGGCGCGGCGGGAGAGGGGGCTGAGGGCGGTCATGGGCTTGCCTTCGCGGGTTTTGGATCGGTCACGTTGGGGTGGGCCAGGTTGGGACGGGTCTGTGGGCGGTCGGACGGCGGTGGGTTGGCACCCACCCTACGGGCGCGTGGCCTGGCGTTGGCTGGGCGTTCGGCCCTGCATGCGGCGGCGGGGGAGGGGGGGATCGCGCTCATCTCCGCTGAAACTCGGGGCTGGCGAGGATCATCGCCAGGGCGGCATCGCCCGAGGGCGCGCGTTCGACCCAGAGCCGGGTATCGTCGGCCAGCGCCGGGCCCAGCGCCTGTTCCATCAATTCGTCGGGATAGAGCGTGGCGGGCAGGGTGCCGGCGAAGCGGCGCAGCCATTCGATGCGGCGCATCAGCGCCTCGGGCGCGATCCAGTCCTCGGCGCGGTCGCCCCAGCCGGCGGGGGACGGGGCGGTGAAGGGCAGCTGGCCGAACTCGCGCAGGGGCTGGATCACCTCGCGTGCGCGCGGCGTCTGGCCGGTGGCGCGATGGGTGGCGACGGCCAGTTCGTAATGGGTCTTCACCTTGGGCAGCGGCGCGGCCCAGACCTGCGGCAGGTCGATCAGCGCGCGGGACAGGGCGGCCAGGTCACCTTCGGTGTCGAGGAAGACCTTCGCAAGCGTGTCGACCGCCTGGTCCGGCGGATCGTCGGCGATGAAATGGCGGGCGAGCTTGGTAGCGATGTGGCGCGCCGTCGCCGGGTGGCGGGCGAGGTCGTCGAGGATGGCCAGGCCTTCGTTGGCGCCGTCCTCGGGATAGGTCTTGCCGAGGAGGGTCTTAGGGCCCGGTTCGTGGACATTCGGGCGAAACTCGAACCCGCCGTGGATGGTTTCGGGGTCTCTGCGGCGCAGCCCGCCATGGGTCCAGCCGGTGAGGGCGCGGGCCAGTTCGATCACATCCTGCTGGTCGTAGCCGCCATGGACGCCCAGCGTGTGCAGTTCCAGGATCTCGCGGGCGAGGTTTTCGTTGATCGTCTTGTCCTTGCCCTTGTTGGCGCGGACACGCTGGCCGGCGCGGGAATTTTCGCCGACCGAGGCGGTGTTATCGAGATAGATCAGCATCACCGGATGGCGGGCGACGGCGCGCAGCATGTCGGCGAAACGGCCGAAGACATGCGGGCGGATCGCCTCGCGCTCGTAGGCCGGGACGGCGGGGCCGAGGTTGGCCTTGAGGGCGCTGACGGTGAAATGGTTCGACCAGAACAGCACCATGCGTTCGGCAAAGGGGGCGGGACTTGCGATCATGGCGCGGGTGCGGGCCATGATCGCGCCGGGGAAGGCCTTGCGGTTGGCGAGGCGGGCGGCCTGCCTGGCGTCGCGGTCGCCGGAGGCGAGGGCCCTGTAAAGGGCTGCAAGCACGGGTTCCGAGCCGTCGAGCCCCGCGAGCGCGGGTGGCAGGGGCTGCGGGCCGATCTGGGACGCGATCCAGGCGCGGGGATCGGGCTCGACCTGCGCCGCCTCGTCCGGGGCGGGACCGAGGCCGAAGCGGTTGAGGGCGATGAAGGCGTCGAGGGATTTCATGGGGCGCGCCGCGGGCAGCTGTGTCGGTGGCAGTCTAATGGCAGTCTAATGTGGGGGCAGGGAATGTCCGTCGCAAAATCGCGTGAGCCGCGCCATCGGCGGAAAGATGCGGCGGTTGCCGGCGGGGCGGTGGGTTGGCACCCACCCTACGGGGTGGGCGCCGGGCTTGCGGTGGCGGATCAGAGCGCGATCGGCGAGAGCACCTGGGGTTCGATCACCTCGACCCCGGGCAGGCCGGCGCGGAGCGCGTCGGCCGTTTGTTCCAGCGCCGGGAAGGTGCGATAGTGGCTGGGGATTACGGTCTTGAAGTCGAAATAGCGCTTCGCGGCCCAGGCGGCGGCCTGCATGTTCATGGTATAGTAGCCGCCGGCCGAAAGGATGCCGATATCGGGCTGGAAATATTCGGCGATCCATTCCATGTCGGCCATGATGGTGGTGTCTGAGCTGTGATAGATGGTGCGGCCCTCGGCCTCGATCACGAAGCCCGTTTCCGCGCCCATATAGGCGGCCCGGTCGCCCACCGTCATGGCCGAGCTGTGCGAGGCGGGGACCATGGTGATCTTCGCGTCGCCGAACTGCAGCACGCCGCCCTTGTTGAAGGCGTTGCCCTGCACCGCGCCGAGCGAGAAGAGGTGATTGGCCAGTTCGTACATGCCCGAGACCGGGGCGCCGGTCTTCCGGGAGACCTCGACGATATCGACGGTGTGGTCGAAATGGCCGTGGGTGACGAGGATCTGGGTGGCGCCGGCGATGGCCTCGTCCCGGCGGTCCTCGGGCAGGACGGGGCTTGAGATCCAGGGGTCGATGAGAATGACCTGATCGCCGGTTTCGAGCCGCCACGAGCCGTGGCCGAGCCAGATGAGTTGCATGGGGAGGTCCTTTCGAGTCGTTTCAGGGTGAGCTTAG
>JAWKXE010000058.1:0-8932 GCA_041397165.1 Paracoccaceae bacterium
TTTCGAAGCGATAGCTGGAACTGCGCTTGCCGTTCGTGGTGTTGCAGGGCGGGCGGAATCCCTTGCCCACCACCGTCCTGCCCGAGGACGAGGATTTCACCCGCACGGTATTGTGCTCGGTGATCTTTCCCTTGCCGTGATCGTCGTACATGCGCACCTTGATCACCACATCGCCAACCGGCGAATGGTTGATCGCCAGGACCGGCTGCTTGCTCTTGCCGCCGATCTTGCCGCAAAGGTTCTCGTCCTTCAGCGGCGCGATCTCGATCTTGCCCAGCTTGAAATCGGCTGCCTCGGCCACCTTCGGCGCGCCGGCAAGCATCGCAACGGCCAGGCCGGTAAGGAATACTCTTCTGAACATCGAAATCCATGCCTCCTCGAACATATGCAGCCCCCAGCCTAACCAACACCGCGCGATACATCAACGAAACCGACGCGCGCGGCATGTCCGCCCGCCGGGCGACGCCCGAAAAACCGGCTGCCGCTCAGGGCACCAGAACGATCTTGCCGGTCGCGCCGCGCCCCAGCACGCGCTGCAACACATCCGCCGCCTCGCCCAGCGGATAGCGCCCCTCGATCAGCGGCTTGACCTTGCCTTGCGCATACCAGCCGAACAGCTCGTCCATATTGGCGGCATAGACCTCGGGCTCGTGCACGGTGAAATTGCCCCAGAACACGCCGACGACGCTGTATTCCTTCACCAGCGTCAGGTTCACCGGCAGCTTCGGAATCTCGCCCCCGGCGAAGCCGATGACCAGAAGCCGCCCGTTCCGCCCCATGAAGCGGCTGGCGGCATGAAACGCCTCGCCGCCGACCACGTCGTAACAGACATCCGCGCCACGCCCGCCGGTCAGCGCCTTCACGTCGTCCTTCAGGTTGTCGTATCCGATCACCTCGTCCGCGCCCGCCGCCTTGGCCAGGGCGCGCTTTTCCTCGGTCGAGGCGACGCCGATCACCTTCGCCCCCATGATCTTGCCGATCTGCACCGCCGCGATGCCGGTGGCGCCCGAGGCGCCGAACACCACCAGGCTCTCGCCCGGCTGCAAGTTCGCCCGCTGCTTCAACGCGTGATGCGAGGTGCCATAGGCCACCATCAGCGCGCAGGCATCGGCCCCGTCCATGCCCTCGGGCATCTTGAAGCACTGGCTGACCGGCATCGCCACCTTCTCGGCATAGCCGCCCAGGCCGCCCTTGCCGGCCACCCGGTCGCCCACGGCAAAGCCCGTGACGCCTTCGCCCACGGCCGCGACCGTGCCGGCCACTTCCATGCCCGGCGTGAAGGGGCGTTCCGGCTTCATCTGGTAAAGCCCCTGCACCAACAGCCCGTCAGGATAGTTCACCCCCGCCGCCTCGACCCGGATCACGATCTGGCCCTTGCCCGCCACGGGCTCGGCCACCTCGTCCAGCACCAGATCCTCAAGCGGTCCGAATTCCTTGCAGACAATCGCCTTCATCGCGCATCCTCCCTCGTTTCCCGCAAGCCTAGAGACTGCGCCCCACCCGCCGCAAGGCCGCCCGCCCGAAATGCCGGAACGTCACAAAATCCAATTTCGCCCCACCTCTTGAAATCCCTTCCGGAATCCCCTCCCTGAGACTACGCTCGCAGGCAACTAATTCAGGGAGAGAGAGCCATGCTTGGCCAGATGATGCAGCGCCCGCTGCTGATCAGCGATATCATTACCTATGCCGCCGAAATGCACCCGAACGGCGAAATCGTCTCGGTCCGCACCGAAGGCGACATCCACCGCCAGACCTATGCCCAGACCGCCGGCCGCGTGGCGCAGCTGGCCAACGCGCTGAAGGCCCGCGGGATCGAGATCGGCGACCGCGTCGCCACGCTGGCCTGGAACGGCTATCGCCATTTCGAGCTTTACTATGCCATCTCGGGCATCGGCGCGATCTGCCACACCATCAACCCGCGCCTCTCGGCCGAACAGATGATCTATATCGTGGGCCATGCCGAGGATAAGGTGATCTTCGTCGACACCACCTTCGTGCCGATCCTGAACGCGCTGAAGGATCACCTGCCGGCCGATCTCACCTATGTCATCATGACCGACCGGGCCCATATGCCCGAAAACGCGCTGAACGCGCTCTGCTACGAAGAGCTGCTGGCCGAGCAGCCCGACACCATCGACTGGCCCGAGTTCGACGAAAACACCGCCGCCGGCCTGTGCTATACCTCGGGCACCACCGGCCACCCCAAGGGCGCGCTCTATTCCAACCGCTCGACCGTGCTGCACGCGCTCTATGTCGCCATGGCGCTGGGCGTCACCCTGCCGCAAGAGGCCAAGATCCTGCCCGTCGTGCCGCTCTTCCACGTCAACGCCTGGGGCCTGCCCTATTTCGCGCCCCTCATGGGCCATTCGCTGATCATGCCCGGCGGCGCGCTCGACGGGCCGTCGCTGTGGAAACTGATGGAGACCGAGAAGGTCAACTCCGCCTGGGGCGTGCCCACCGTCTGGATGGGCCTGATGGGCGAAATCAAGGCCCAGGGCCGCAAGCCCGACAGCTTCACCCATGTCGTGGTCGGCGGCTCGGCCGCGCCGCGCTCGATGATCGAGAATTTCGAGGGCATGGATGTCGATGTCGTCCACGCCTGGGGCATGACCGAAATGTCGCCCATCGGCACCCATGGCACCATGCCGAAATGGGTCAAGGCGCTGCCCCTGTCCGAGATGATCGACAGCAGTCGATGCAGGGCCGCCGCGTCTTCGGCGTCGACCTGAAGATCGTCGACGAGGACGGCAACCGCCTGCCGCATGACGGCAAGGCGGCGGGCGAGCTTTCGTGCGCGGCAACGCCATCGTCTCGGGCTATTACAGGAACGAAGAGGCCTCGAAAGGCGCCATCGATGCCGAGGGCTGGTTCGGCACCGGCGATGTCGCCTCGATCACGCCCGACAGGTTCCTCAACATCCAGGACCGCGCCAAGGACCTGGTGAAATCGGGCGGCGAATGGATTTCCTCGATCGACCCTGAAAACGTCGCCATCGCCCGCGAAGATCGCCAACGCCGCCGTCATCGCCGTTCCGCATCCGAAATGGGACGAACGCCCGGTGCTGGTGGCCGTGGCGGCAGGCGACGACAAGCCGTCGCTGGCCGAACTGCACGAACACATGTCCGAGCATTTCGCCAAATGGCAGCTGCCCGACGATGTGGTCTGGGTCGACGAACTGCCGCTGACCGCGACCGGCAAGGTGTCGAAACTGACGCTGCGCAAGACGATGCGCGACTATACGCTGCCCGATCTGCGCTGACCTCGAAGCGGCGCCACGCGAGCGCGCGCTCGCGTGGCGCCCGGCCGCGCGGCCGGGCCGCCCCACCCGGGGACGCCACGGCACAAGGCCGAATGACGCACCGTCAGACCCACGCGCCTCTTGCGCCAAGCCCCGATTCCGGTGTGCCCTTGACGAGGTTCTGGGAGGAAACCCTCATGCCCGATACATCCGAAGACTTCCGCGCCGAGATCGCCGCGTGGATCGCCGAAAACCTGCCGCCCGCGCTGCGTGGCGCCCCCCGCGATGAAACCACCATCTGCTGGGGCGGCCGCAACTGGGTCTTCGCTTCCGAGGCCCAGCGGCAATGGCTCGAACGCTGCCACGCCCGTGGCCTGACCTGCCCGCGCTGGCCCACCGATGTGGGCGGCGGCGGGCTCTCGCGCGCCGAAGAGAAGATCCTGCGCGAGGAGATGCTGAACGCCGGCGCCCCCTCGCCTCTGGAATCCTTCGGCATCTGGATGCTCGGCCCGGCGCTGCTGAAATTCGGCACCGAGGAGCAGAAGCAGGCCCACCTCCCCGACATCACCGCCGGCCGCATCCGCTGGTGCCAGGGCTATTCCGAACCCGGCGCCGGCTCGGACCTCGCCAATGTCCAGACCAGGGCCGAGGACATGGGCGATCACTGGCTGGTCAACGGCCAGAAGATCTGGACCTCCTACGCCAACAAGGCCGACAAGATCTTCGCCCTGGTCCGCACCGACCGCGACGCGCCCAAGCATCTCGGCATTTCCTTCATGCTGATCGACATGACATCGCCCGGTGTCACCACCCGGCCGATCAAACTGATCTCCGGCGCCTCGCCCTTCTGCGAAACCTTCTTCGACAACGTGAAGGTCCCCAAGGAAGGCGCCATCGTCGGCACCCAAGATCGCGGCTGGGACGTCGCCAAATACCTTCTGACGCACGAGCGCGAGATGATCGGCGCCGGCGGTGGCGGGCTGCTCTCGGGCTCGACCCTCACCGACATGATCGGCACCATGGACGCGGACGCCGCGCAAGACCCGGTGCTGCGCGCCGAGGCGATGGAGCTCGAGGTCGACGCCATGGCCTTCGCGCTCACCATGGAGCGCTACAAGGACATGGCCGAGGCCGGGCAGGGGGTGGGCCACGCCTCCGCCATGCTGAAATATTACGGCACCGAACTGAACAAGCGCCGGCACGAGATCATCATGTCCGCCCGCGGTTCCGATGCGCTCGCCTGGGAGGCCGGCAATGCCGCGCCCTGGCTCCGCACCAAGGCCAACTCGATCGAGGGCGGCACCTCCGAGGTGATGCTCGACATCATCTCGAAACGCGTCCTCGACCTGCCGTCGAAATAAGGGGGCCGAACCATGGAAAAACTTCTCGATACCGAAGACGAGACCCTGCTGCGCGACGCCGCCCGCGGCTTCCTCGATGAAAACGCCCCGGTCTCGGCCTTCCGCGCCAACCGCGACGCCGGTCGCGCCTTCGACCCGGCGCTCTGGGCCGAAATGGCGCAGATGGGCTGGGCCGGCGTGCTGGTGCCCGAGGATCACGGCGGCGCCGACATGGGCCACCGCGCCGCCGGCATCCTGGCCGAGGAAATGGGCAAGACCCTCGCCGCCTCGCCCTTCCTCTCGTCGGCCGTCATCGCCGCCACCGCGCTCCGCGCCTCGGGCTCCGACCGGCTGGCGCAGATCGCCTCCGGCGAGGCGCTCTATGCCCTCGCCATCGACGAACACGCCAAGCACGCCCCCGCCCGAACCGCCCTCGCCGCGCGGCGCGAGGGCAACGCCTTCCGCCTTTCCGGCACCAAGCGCTTCGTCGCCGACGGCACATCGGCCGGCCGCGTCCTTGTCCTCGCCCGCACCTCGGGCGCCGAGGGCGAAGCCCAGGGCCTCACCCTCTTCGACATCGACGCCAACCGCGCCGGCCTCAGCCGCCAGGCCATGAACAGCATCGACGCCCGCGACTTCGCCACGCTCGACTTCGACGCGGTCGAGGCCACCGGCGACGACATCGTCGGCGAGGCGGACAACGGCCTCGCCGCCCTCGCCCCCGCGCTCCGCGCCGGTCAGGCGGCGCTGGCGGCCGAACTTGGCGGGCTCTCGTCCGGTATCGCCGCGATCACGCTGGGCTATCTCAAGGAACGCAAGCAGTTCGACCGCACCATCGGTTCCTTCCAGGCCCTGCAACACCGCGCCGCACATCTCTTCTCGGAAATCGAGGTCACGGCCAGCGCCATCGCCAATGCCGGCCGGGTGCTCGATGCCGGGGCCGCGTCCGACGTCGCCGTCAGCCTCGCCAAGGCGCGCGCCACCCAGACCGCGAAACTTGCCGTCATGGAAGGCGTGCAGATGCATGGCGGCATCGGCATGACCGACGAATACGATGCCGGCTTCTTCATGAAACGCGCCCGTGTCGGCGCCGAATGGCTGGGCGATTACGGCCACCACGCCGCCATCGTCGCCGCCTCGCGGGGGCTCTGACATGCGCCCCACCCCCCCTTTCATCTTTCCGAAAATACTCGAATCAACCCCTTCCGCCGCGCACCGCGCCATAGAACGGAGACCGACATGACCAACCTCACCCCCTCCGCCCTGTTCGACCTCTCGGGCAAGGTGGCGCTCGTCACCGGCGGCGCCACCGGCATCGGCCGCATGGCCACCGAAGGCCTCGCCGCCGCCGGCGCCCGCGTATTGATCGTCAGCCACAAGGAGGGCGCCTGCGCCGCCGTCGCGGATGAGATCAACGCCATGGGCCTCACCGGCACCGTCGAAGGCTTCCAGGGCGATGTCGCCACCGAGGCCGGCATCGACGCGCTGGTGGCCGAGGTCACGTCGCGCACCGACGCGCTGCATATCCTGATGAACAATGCCGGCACCACCTGGGGCGCGCCGCTGGGCCAGCACCCCCACAAGGCGTGGAGCCGGGTGCTCGACGTCAACGTCACCGGCATGTTCCACCTCACCCAATGCCTGATGCCGCTGCTCGAAGGCTCGACCAGCTTCGACGACCCCGCCCGCGTGGTCAATGTCGCCTCGGTCATGGGCGAGGTGCCGATGGGCGACGGCGCCTATTCCTATGCCGTGTCCAAGGGCGCGGTGATCCACATGACCCGCATCCTCGGCAACGAGCTCGCGAAGCACCACATCACCGTCAACGCGCTCGCCCCCGGGCCGTTCCTGTCGAAGATGACCGCCTTCGCGCTGGCCGGCGACGACCAGTCGAAGAACGTGGCCTCGCATATGCCGCTCCAGCGCCTCGGCCGCCCCGACGACATCGCCGCGGCGATGCAGTTCCTCTGCGGCCGCGGCGGCTCCTATGTCACCGGCTCGGTGGTGCCGCTCTCGGGCGGCGCCAATGTCGAAACCGGCCATTCGCTGTTCGAAGGATCGTGACCATGCCCAAGACCCTGACGCTTGACGAAATGCGCGGGCTGGTCGGCAAACCGCTGGGCACCTCCAGCTGGTTCCTGATCGACCAGAAGCGCATCGACACCTTCGCCGACGTGACCGAGGACTGGCAGTTCATCCATGTCGATCCCGAGGCGGCGAAGCAAAGCCCGTTCGGCACCACCATCGCCCACGGCTTCCTCACGCTTTCGATGCTCTCGGCCATGGTCTATGAAATGCCGGTGATCGAAGGCGTGGCCATGGGCGTGAACTATGGCTTCGACAAGGTCCGCTTCCTGTCGCCGGTGCCCGCGGGCGCGCGCATCCGGGCGCATTTCACCCTGACGGCGCTGGACGAATCCAAACCCGGCTTCGTCACCAGCCATACCGCCGTCGAGATCGAGATCGAGGGCCAGGACAAGCCCGCCCTCGCCGCCGACTGGATCGGCCGGCGTTATTTTGGAGAAAGCACATGACAGCAGTTCGCTTCGACGGCCGCGTCGCCATCGTCACCGGCGCCGGCGTGGGGCTCGGCCGCAGCCACGCCCTGGGCCTGGCCGCGCGCGGCGCCAAGGTGGTGGTCAACGACCTCGGCGCCAGCCGCGACGGCACCGGCAGCTCCGACGCCGCCATGCAGGTGGTCCATGAGATTCGCGAGGCCGGCGGCCACGCCATCGCCAACGGCGCCAATGTCGCCGATGCCGCCCAGGTCCAGGCCATGGTGGATCAGGCGATCGCCGAATTCGGCCATGTCGATATCCTGGTGAACAACGCCGGCATCCTGCGCGACAAGACCTTCGCCAAGATGTCGCTCGAGGATTTCCAGCTGGTGATGGACGTGCACCTGACCGGCACGGTCAACTGCACCCATGCCCTCTGGCGCCACATGATCGAACGCGAATACGGTCGCATCGTCTTCACCACCTCGGCCTCGGGGCTCTATGGCAATTTCGGCCAGTCGAACTATGGCGCCGCCAAGGCCGCGATGCTGGGGCTGATGAACGTGCTGCACCAGGAAGGCAGCCGCAAGAACGTGCGGGTGAACCTGCTGGCCCCCACCGCCGCCACCCGGATGACCGAGGAACTGCTGCCCCCCGCCGTGCTGCCGCTGCTGAAGCCCGAAACCATCACCCCGGGCCTGCTGGCGCTGGTCAGCGAGGACGCACCGTCGAAGATGATCCTCGGCGCCGGCGGCGGTTGCTTCGCCGAAACCAAGGTCTATGAGACGGCCGGCGTGGCGCTCGCTGACGACGAACTGACGCCGGAAGCGGTGATCGCCAACATGGCCCGCATCCGCGACCCCGAAGGCCAGACGGAAATGCCCGGCGCCTTCGACCAGACCAACAAATACATCCAGATGGCCGCCAAGCTGCGCGGCATCTCCCTCGACCAGAAGGACTAAGACCCATGCGTGAAGCTCTCATCGTCTCCACCGCCCGTACCCCCATCGGCAAGGCCTATCGCGGCGCCTTCAACGCCACCTCGGCGCAGACGCTCATCGGCCATGCCGTCTCGAACGCCGTCTCCCGCGCCGGGCTCGAAGGGGCCGAGGTCGAGGATTGCATCGTCGGCTGCGCCATCCAGCAGGGCTCGACCGGCGGCAATATCGGCCGCCAGGCGGTGATCCGCGCCGGCCTGCCCGTCACCGTCGCCGGCATGTCGCTCGACCGGCAGTGTTCGTCCGGCATGATGGCCATCGCCACCGCCGCCAAGCAGGTCATCACCGACGGGATGCAGATCGCCATCGGCGGCGGCGTCGAGTCGATCTCTCTCGTGCAGAACGAAAAGATGCGCACCGATTACCTGGCCGATGCCTGGATCAAGCAACACAAGCCCGCGCTCTACATGTCGATGCTGGAAACCGCCGAGACGGTGGCCGAGCGCTATGGCGTCAGCCGCGAGGATCAGGACGCCTATGCGCTCCAGTCCCAACAGCGCACCGCCGCCGCGCAGGAGGCCGGCAAGTTCGATGACGAAATCGTGCCGCTGACCACGAAGATGGGCGTGATGGACAAGGAGACCAAGGAAATCTCCTTCCACGAGGTCACGCTGGCAAAGGACGAAGGCAACCGCCCCTCGACCACGCTTGAAAACCTGCAAAGCCTCGCGCCCGTCTTCAAGAACGGCCAGACGATTGCCGAAGGCAAATACATCACCGCCGGCAATGCGTCCCAGCTCTCCGACGGCGCCTCCGCCGCCGTGGTGATGGAAGGCAAGGAAGCCGAGCGTCGCGGCCTCGAACCGCTGGGCCGCTATGTCGGCGTCATGGCCGCCGGCTGCGAACCCGACGAGATGG
>JAWKXE010000059.1:0-8759 GCA_041397165.1 Paracoccaceae bacterium
TCGCGCGATCCTTACGGGCTGCGCTATGTCGCGCTTCTGGGCTTTGTCGTGGCGGCGCTGTTCGGCTCGCTCTGGAAGGTCGGCAGCGTGGCCGACCTGGCCCCCGGCGCCGGCGCGGCCCAGGCGGCGACCGGCCCCTCGTGGGAGGGCTGGATGGAGCCGCCGGCCTATACCGGCCTGCCGGTGCTCTATCTGGGCGACATCGCCGAGGATGTGCTGAACGCCCCCGCCGGCAGCCGCATCACGCTGCGCCTTTACGGCGCCCCCGAAGCCTATCGCATCACCGAGACGGTCTCGAACCCCGCCGCGCCGAGACCGTCCGACAGGACGGGCGAGGCCGCCGCGCCCGAGCCGCAGCCGATGCAGCCCGCCGACATCACCGTCGCCCGCTCGGGCGTGCTGGACATCGAAGGCCAGGGCGGCCGCCGCTGGGAGATCGCCCTGATCCCCGACAGCGCCCCCGAGATCGAGGCCACCGGCCCGGCCGAGACCAGCGCCGCCGGCGCCCTGACCCTGCCGTTCGAGGCGCGCGACGATTACGAGGTGCTGGAGGGCCGCGCCCGGATCGAGCTGGACCTAGCGCACATCGACCGCCGCTTCGGCCTGGCCCCCGACCCGGAACCGCGTGCCGCGATCGAACTGCCGCTGCCGCTGCCGGTGGCGCGCGACCGGCAGGATTTCGAGGACGTGCTGATCGAGGATTTCAGCGACCATGCCTGGGCCAACCTGCCGGTCCGGATCACCCTTTCGGCCCGCGACGCGGCCGGCAACCAAGGCGAAAGCCCGGTGATCGAGACCGCGCTGGCGGCGCGGCATTTCTTCGACCCGCTGGCGGCGGCGGTGATCGAGATGCGCCGCGACCTGCTGTGGAACCGCCAGAACGCCGCCCGCGCGGCCCAGGTGCTGCGGGCGGTGTCGCACCGGCCCGACGGGCTGTTCAAACGCGAGACCGACTATCTGCGGCTGCGCTTCATCCTGCGCCGGCTCGAGGCGCTGGCGCCGCAGGGGCTGAGCGACGCGCAGCAGGACGAGATCGCCGCCGCCCTGTGGGAGCTGGCGCTGCAGCTGGAAGAGGGCACGCTGGCCGACGCGCTGGAGCGGATGCGCCAGGCCCAGGAGAGGCTGAACGAGGCGATGAAGAACGGTGCCTCGGACGCGGAAATCGCCCGGCTGATGGACGAGCTGCGCGACGCCACCCAGGACTATATGGCCCAGCTGCGCCGCCAGTTCGCCCAGGACAGCCAGGGCAACAAGACCGACCAGCCCGATCAGGGCCAGTCGGACGAGAACATGACGATGCTCTCCGACGACGACCTGCAGCGCATGATGGACCACATCCAGGAGCTGATGGAACAGGGCCGCATGGCCGAGGCGCAGCAGGCGCTGGAAGAGTTCCAGCAGATGATGGAGAACATGCGCATCGCCGAAGGCCAGGGCGGTCAGGGCCAGTCGCCGGGGCAACAGGCGATGGAGGGCCTGTCGGACACGCTGCGCGAACAGCAGGGGCTTTCGGATCAGGCCTTCCGCGACCTTCAGGAACAGTTCAATCCTGGTGCCAATGCCGGCCAGAGCCAGGGCAACGAGGGCCGCTCGGGCGGGCTGGGCCGTGGCCAGAGCCACGAAGGCCAGGGCAGCGCCGGCCAGGGCCAGGGCGAAGGTCAGGGTGCGGGGCGCGATCAGGCCCAGGGCCAGGAGGGTCAGGACGGCCAGGACGGTCAGGCCGGAGAGCAGCCGGGCGCCGAAGCCGGTCAGGGCGGCGGTCAGGACGGTCCGGACGCGGGTCAGGCGCAGGATCTGGGCCGCTCGCTGGCCGAGCGCCAGCAGGCGCTGCGCCGGCAGCTCGACCAGCAGCGCCGGACCCTGCCGGGCGCCGGCAGCGACGAGGGCGATGCCGCCCGCGATGCGCTCGACCGTGCCGGGCGGGCGATGGACGGCGCCGAACAGGCGCTGCGCCGCGACGATCTGGCCGGGGCCATCGACAAGCAGGCCGAGGCGATGGAGGCGCTGCGCGACGGGATGCGGTCGCTGGGCGAGGCGCTGGCCCAGAGGGGCAACCGCTCGAACCCCGGGCAGCAGGGCGAAACCGCCGACAACGGCGGTGCCGGCCGGCAATCCGACCCGCTGGGGCGCAATCTGCGCGGCAATCCGGGGGTCGACGACAACATGCTGCAAAGCGAAGACGTCTATCGCCGCGCCCGCGACCTGCTGGACGAGATCCGCCGCCGCTCGGGCGATCACAGCCGCCCGGAGCCCGAGCGCAACTATCTCGAACGGCTGCTCGACCGGTTCTGAGCCGGGCGCGTCGGGTCGTCGAAAAATCGCGGCCGGGCCGGAAGAATTTTCATCGAATCTTAATCAATCCGGCCCAGCCTCGGGGGCATGGAGAGATACGCAAATCCCGGCCCCGGTCCCGGCCACAACCTGCACCCGGCGGATGAGCTTGGCGAGATCCGCGCCCGCATCCGTGCCCTGCAGGCACGCGAGGCGGATTTGCGTCAGGCCCTGCTCGACGATCCCGGGCTTGTCCGCGGCGAACGGTTTCAGGCCGATATCCGGCGCCAGACCCGGCGCGTCTTCCTGCGCGACCGGTTGCCGCCGGACATCCTGAACCGCGCCGATCTGTGGGAACAGCGCGACAGCCCGGTGGTCAGCCTGCGCCCGCGCGGGCCCGCCGCGCCGGCCCCCGCCAGGGCGGCGCCAACGAAGGCGGCCCTTACCGATGACGACGATTTCGCGGTGATCGAGCCGTTCTGAGCCGCCGGGATGGCGGCCCGAGTCCCGGGCCTCAGCCCGAGATCAGGCCGTCGAGATACTGCGTCAGCGCCAGTACCTGCCGGTCCAGCCAGACCCGCCCGGCATCGACCCAGGCGACATAGGCCGCAAGCGGCGCCTTGGCCTGCGGCACCAGATCGCCGATCTGGGTGGCGAAGACATAGACCACGATCGCCAGCACGGCGAGGAGCACGATGCTGCGGAAGCCGCGGGAAAAGCCCTTGGCCTCGGCCGGCGCGGCGGGGGCGTCGGCGCCCTCGGCGGCCACCCGTTCGGAATCCTTGCGCAGGGTCGAGTTGATTTCGTCGATATCGGGCAGCAGGTCGCGGCGCGAGGCATGGGCCGCCAGCGCCGCCTCGGACCCCATCGCGGCCTCTTCGTCGGGCAGGCCGCGCATCCGCGCCATCCGCAGCCGCGCCTCGCGCTCGCGGCGGCCGGCCTCGTCCAGCGGCGCCTCGTCGAGCCCGAGATCCGGCTGGGTTTCCAGCCCGGCGCCGTCCTCGGCGCGGGCGCGCATCTCGTGTTCGGCCTCTTCGCGCAACACGTCGCGGACCTCGGGGGCAAGCGTGCGCTGCGGCGGGGGCGGGGGGGCGGCGGGTTCGTCGTCCTCGTCCTCCTCCTCGTCGTCGTCGGCGAAATCGCCCCAATCGCTCTCCAAGGGGGGCTCGGGCTCGGGCGGTTGCGCGGGTTCGGCCCGCCAGTCTTCCGGTGCTTCGTCCTCGAAGACATCCTCGGCGGCAGGCTCCGGCTCGGCCCAGTCGTCCTCGTCGTCGTCCTCGGCGAGTTTCGGCTCGGTCTCGTCCTCGGCACGCTCCTCTTCGGCGGCCTCGGCCCAGTCGTCTTCAAGCTCGGGCGTGTCCGGAGCCGGGCCGGCATCGCCGTCGTCCTGCCAATGCGCCTCGTCCAGCGGCTGTTCCAGGTCCTCGGCCAGGTCGCGATCCAGGCTGGGGTGCTTCTGGAACCAGGTATCTCCGCAATTCGAGCATTGCACGTCGCGCCCCGAGGCCGGGATGACGTCATCCGGCACCTCGTATTGCGCCCCGCAATTCGGACAGATCAACCGCATCGTGCCCCCATCGCCGCCTTGCCTGTCATTCTGGCGGCCTTACCCTTTTGCCAGACACCATATGTTGGAACCCCGTTCAGGAAAAGAGCAAAGAAAACGCGGGGCGATACATGCCGCCGGATTGCAACTTTGCCGCCCCTGGGGCATGACTGAAGCCGAAACGGGCAGGTGCGCAACAGGGGAGGCGGGTTTGATCGAGCTGGACAACGCGGCCTATTCCTATGGCGGGGGCGAGCTTCTGAGCAACATCACCCTGGCGCTGCAGCCGGGCTCGTTCCATTTCCTGACCGGGCCGTCCGGGGCCGGCAAGACCACCTTCCTGAAGCTTTGCTATGGCGCGCTGATCCCGACGGCGGGCCAGGCCCGGCTGTTCGGCGCCGATGTCCGCACCATGAGCCGCGACGACGTGGCGCTGGCGCGGCGGCGGATCGGGGTGGTGCATCAGGATGTGCAATTCCTCGATCATCTGCCGTTGGCCGACAACGTGGCGCTGCCGCTGACCGTGTCGGGCCGCGCCTCGATCGACGAGGCGGCGAACCTGAAGGAATTGCTGACCTGGGTCGGGCTGACCGAGCGCGCCGACGCCCTGCCACCCGAGCTGTCGGGCGGGGAACGTCAGCGCGCGGCGCTGGCCCGGGCGGTGATCATGTCGCCCGACGTGATCCTGGCGGACGAACCCACCGGCAATGTCGACTGGGAGATGTCGCAGCGCCTGCTGCGCCTGCTGGTCGAGCTGAACAAGATGGGCAAGACGATCATGATCGCCACCCACGACCTGGCGCTGATCCGGGCCGCCAAGGCCCAGGTGCAGGCGCGGGTGCTGCGGATTTCCAACCGACAGCTGCAACTGGCGGGGGCGGATCTGTGAATTTCGACCTGTCGCAGATCATGGCCCTGGCGGTGGGCGACAAGCAGGCCGACCGGGTGGTGCCGCCCAGCGGCTTCACCGCCCGGCTGACGCTGTTCTCGGCCGCCGTCATGGGGTTCCTGGCGGTCTTCGCGCTGGCCCTGTCGCTGGCCTCGGGGCGGCTGGCACAGCGCTGGGGGGACGAGCTGGCGCGCTCGGCCACGCTGCGCATCTCGGCGCCCGGCGACCAGATGGCGGCGCAGACCGCCGCCGCGCTGAGGGTGCTGGAGACCACCGCCGGCATCGCCAGCGCCCGGGCGCTGACCCCGGAGGAGCAGACCGCCCTGCTGGAGCCCTGGTTCGGCCCCGACATGCCGGTCGATGCGCTGCCCATCCCGCAGCTGATCGAGATTACCGAGGGCGATCCCGGCTATGACCCGGCCGGCCTGCGCAACCGGCTGGCGGCCGAGGTGCCGGGCGCGGTGCTCGACGATCACACCCGCTGGCGCCGGCCGCTGGTGGCGGCGGCCTCGCGGCTGAAACTGCTGGGCTGGCTGTCGATCGGCCTCATCTTCGCGGCGATGGCGGCGATGATCACGCTGGCGGCCAATGCGGCGCTGGCGGCCAATGCCCAGGTGATCCGGGTGCTGCGGCTGGTGGGCGCGCGCGACAGCTATATCGCCGGAGCCTTCGTGCGCCGCTTCACCCTGCGCGCGCTGACCGGCGCGGCCATCGGCACCGCCCTGGGGCTGGTGGCGGTGGCGCTGCTGCCCTCGGCGCAGGGCGCGGGCAGCTTCCTGACCGGGCTCGGCTTTGCCGGGCTGCACTGGCTCTGGCCGCTGGTCATCCCGCCGCTGGCCGCCACGGTGGCCTTCATCGCCACCCGCGCCGCGGCGCAGAGCACATTGAGGGGGCTGAGCTGATGCTGTTGGTCTGGCGCTGGATCATGTCGATCCTCTTCGTGGTGCTGAACGCGCTGATGATGCTGATCCTCGGCATTCTCTTCCTGCCCTGGGCGGCGCTGTCGCCGCAGGGCGCGCTGATGGCCTGCAAGCTCTATACCTGGTGGGTGCGCTTCACCTGCCGGGCGCTGGTCGGCATCCGTTGGGAATTTCGCGGCCCGGTGCCGGGCGAGGAATGCCTGGTGGTGGCCAAGCACCAGTCCTTCCTCGATATCATGATGATCTTCCAGGCGGTGCCGCGGCCGCGCTTCATCATGAAGCGCGAGCTGCTCTGGACCCCGGTCATCGGCCTCTATGCCTGGCGGCTGGGCTGCGTGCCGGTGGCGCGCGGCAAGCGCGGCGCCGCGATCAAGCGGATGATGGCCGATGTGCAATCGGGCCGGGTGGCGCCGGGGCAATTGGTGATCTATCCCCAGGGCACGCGGGTGAAGCCCGGCGATTACCGGCCGTTCAAGGTGGGTTCCTACGTGCTTTACGACCAGCTTGGGCAACCCTGCGTGCCGACCGCCACCAATGCCGGGATGTATTGGAAGAAGGGCACGATGCTGCGCCTGCCGGGCCGCGCCGTGGTCGAGTTCATGGCGCCCATCGCCCCCGGCGTGGCCCAGGCCGAGTTCCTGCCGCGGCTGGAGACCGAGATCGAAACCCGCTCGAACGCATTGATGAGAGAGGCCGGCTATGACGGACCGTTACCAGACCCTGAAGACCCTGGACGAGCTTGAGGCGCTTTACGGCGCCCCGGCCGGGGCCGCCGTGACCAAGGTGGTCACCCGGCTGAGCCCGCTCTATGCCAAATGGATCGCCGCCTCGCGCTTCTGCGTGCTGTCGACCGTGGGGCCGGAAGGCACCGATGCCAGCCCGCGCGGCGACGAGGGCCCGGTGGTCGAGCTGCTGGACCCCGCGACGCTGCTGCTGCCCGACTGGCGCGGCAACCAGCGCATCGACAGCCTGCGCAACATCGTCCGCGACGGTCGCGCCTCGCTGATGTTCCTGGTGCCCGGCGTGCTCGAGGTGATGCGGGTGAACGGCCGCGCCGAACTGTCGACCGACCCGGCGCTGCTGGGGCGGTTCTCCGACCGTGGCCGGGCGCCGAAGCTGGTGCTGATCTTCCACATCGCGGAAGCTTATCCGCAATGCGCCCGTTCGCTGCTGCGGTCCGAGCTGTGGAAGACCGGGGACCAGCGCGCCGAGGTGCCGGGGATGAGCGATTTCCTGGCCGAGATCGCGGCCCGCGAGGCGGGTGAAGCGGCTGAGCCGGTGGAAACCGGTCGCGACCGCGACGACGAGATTCACCGCTATCTCGGCAAGGACATGTGGTAACCGGCGTCCCGGTGTCCCGGCAAGGGCCCGGCCTGGCGGCCGCGCCCCTGTTGCCGTCTCAGCTGTGGATCGGCCCGTCGCCGCAAGCCAGAGCCGCTTCGCGCACCGCCTCGGAATAGGTCGGATGGGCGTGGCAGGTCAGCGCCACGTCCTCGGCCGAGGCGCCGAATTCCATCGCCACGCACAATTCGTGGATCATGTCGCCCGCCGCCGGGCCGACGATGGCGGCGCCGAGGATGCGGTCGGTTTCCGGGTGGGCGATGATCTTGACGAAGCCCTCGCCCTGATGCACCGCCTTGGCGCGGGCATTGCCCATGAACATGAACTTGCCGACCTTGGGCTTCAGCCCCTGCTCTTTCAGCGCCGCCTCGGTCTGGCCCACCGTCGCCACCTCGGGGGTGGTATAGACCACGCCGGGGATCACGCCGTAATTGACGTGGCCGTGGCGGCCGGCCAGGACCTCGGCCACGGCCATGCCCTCGTCCTCGGCCTTGTGGGCCAGCATCGGGCCGGCGATCACGTCGCCGATGGCATGGATCCCCGCCACGTTGGTCGCCCAATGCGCGTCGGTCTCGATCTGGCCGCGCGGGGTCAGCTTCACCCCCAGCGCTTCCAGCCCCAGCCCGTCATGGAACGGCTTGCGCCCGGTCGCCACCAGCACGACATCGGCGTCGAGCACCACCTCGTCGCCGCCCTTCTTCGGGGCATAGGTCACCTTGGCCTTCGACTTCAGCGCCTCGGCGCCCGAGACGGCGGCGCCGGTGACGATGTTGAGGCCCTGCTTTTCCAACAGCCGCTTCACCAGCCGCTGCACATCGGCATCCATGCCGGGCAGCACCGCGTCCATGTATTCCACCACCGTGACCTCGGCGCCCAGGCGGGCATAGACCGAGCCCAGCTCCAGCCCGATTACGCCGGCGCCGATCACCACCATCTTCTTCGGCACCTTCGGCAGGGCCAGCGCCCCGGTCGAGCTGACGATGCGGTCCTCGTCGATCTCGACGCCCGGGATGCTGGCGCTTTCGGAAACGCTCGCAATGACGATCTTCTTCGCCTCGTGCACCTCGCCGTTCACGGCCACCTGACCCGGCGCCGGGATCGTGGCCCAGCCCTTCAGCCAGTCGATCTTGTTCTTCTTGAACAGGAACTCGATGCCGCCGGTGTTCTGGCCGATGACATCGTCCTTGTAGGCCTGCATCTGCGCCCAGTCGACCGACGGGCTCTTGCCCTTCAGCCCCATGGCGGCGAAATTATGCTCGGCCTCGTGCAACATATGGGTGGCGTGCAACAGCGCCTTCGACGGGATGCAGCCCACGTTCAGGCAGGTGCCGCCCAGCGTCTCGCGGCCCTCGACCACGGCGGTCTTCAGCCCCAGCTGGGCGCAGCGGATGGCGCAGACATAGCCGCCCGGGCCGGCGCCGATGATGATCACGTCGTAACTTGCCATTGTCTTACTCCTTCACGCCGCCGCGCCCGCGGCGGATGGTGCTTTCCGGCACCCGTTTCACGATCTCCCCGCAATCGGGGCAAAAGAGCCTGCCGGCCCAGAAGGGATGCTCCTCGGTGGTCTCGGCCCGCCACGGCCCGGCATCGTCGAGCGTCTTGTAGGACGGCCCGCCGCCGCGCTGGGTCTGCGGGCCGATGCCCACGATCCAGACCACCTCTCCGGTCTTGCCGCATTTGCGGCAGGTCAGGGTTTCGGGATCGCGATAGGCCATGGGCACCAACTCGTAGGGTGGGGTTTCACCCCACCCCCCTTAAAGGTCCATCAACAGCCGGCGCGGGTCTTCCA
>JAWKXE010000060.1:0-8165 GCA_041397165.1 Paracoccaceae bacterium
AGAGGCCGCCGGGGAAGTGGAAGCTGGCCTCCAAGGGCGTTTCGCCGTCGTCGATGGCGGTTTTCCAGCGGATCTCGACGCCCGAGAAGAGATAGGCCTTGGAGCGGATCGACTTGAAGAGGCGGGCGGGTTTGAAGCGGTGGGAGCCGAAGATCTCGGGGTCGGCGTGGAAGGTGATGGTGGTGCCACGGCGGTTGTTGGTGGCCCCGAGCTTTTCGACCGGGCCGAGGGGGAGGCCGCGGGAGAAGCGTTGCTCGAACAGCTCCTTGTTGCGGGCGACCTGGACGATCATGGAGTCGGAGAGCGCGTTGACGACCGAGGCGCCGACGCCGTGGAGGCCGCCGGAGGTCTGATAGGCCTTGCCCGAGAACTTGCCGCCGGCATGGAGGGTGCAGAGGATGACCTCGAGCGCGGATTTGCCGGGGAATTTGGGATGCGGATCGACCGGGATGCCACGGCCGTTGTCGCGCACGGTGAGGGAATAGTCGTCGTGTAGCTCGACCTCGATCCGGTTGGCATGGCCGGCGACGGCCTCGTCCATCGAGTTGTCGAGGATCTCGGCCAGCATGTGGTGGAGCGCGCGCTCATCCGTACCACCGATATACATGCCGGGGCGTTTGCGGACGGGTTCGAGCCCCTCGAGGACTTCGATGCTGTCGGCGTTATAGTCGCCGCTGTCGGGGGGCGTGAGGAGGTCGTCGGCCATGGCTGCTGCTCGTCTTCGTTGATTGGCGGGCATTATGACAGAGGGTCGCGCGTTGGGGAAGCGCGGATGGTGGGGTGAAAACCCACCCTGCGCGTCCGGGGGCGCGGGGTTTGCCGGAAAATCGCCCAGATCGCGCCGTGGTTGCGCGGCGTTTGGGTGTTAGGGCTGCGGCAGGGTTAATGTGTCGAAGGACCGGGTATGGCGGTTTTCAGAAGTCTGGGCAAATTCTGGGCCCTGCTGGTTCTGGCGATCCCCTTCGTGATGACGGGGCTGTTCACGATCGGGCCGGTGGTGATGATCCTGCCGGCGCTGGCCATCGCTGCCCTGCCGGCCACGGCCGAGGCCGAGGCGCAGGGGCGGGGCCGCATCCTGTGGGTCACGCTGGTGCTGGGGGTGGCGGTGGGGCCGCTTGTCGCGCTCAATGCCGAGGCGCTGTTCCTGTTCGGGATGCAGATCTGGGCCGATCATGTCGCCAGCCCGCGCGAGGCGGCGCGCTTTGCCGAGCTGGAGCGGGCCGGGCTGTGGCGCGAGCTGAACGGGTTTCTGGGCAGTGGCGAGCTGGGCGGCGGCTGGATTCCGGGCAGCCTGCAGAACGCGGGAGAGGCGTTCCGGCCCGACCCCAAGGCCTGGGGTGCGGTGGCCTGGATGCAAGGCGTCATGGCCGAGCGGTTCGCGCGCATCTTGCTGGCGCAGGCGATCAGCGGGGCGCTGGCCGCGGTGATGGCGGGGCTGTGCCTGTTCCTTCACGCCCGGGTGCTGGGCGCGGTGCGGCGGCTGCTGGGCTGGACCCGGGTGCCGGACGGCGCGGTGTTGGGTGCGGCGGCGACGGCGCTGGTGCTGGCGGCGTCCTATTGGCTGGACATCGCGGCGATGGCGCCGGGGCGGGGTCGGCAGGCGGCGATGTGGGCGCTGACCGGGGCGCCGGTGCTGATCTTCCTGCTGGCGCTGTTGCCGGCAGTGGCGTTGCGGCTGGGGATCGTGGCGCGGCTCAACCGCGCGGCCAGCCGGGTGCTGGCGGGGATCGAGGCGCGCGACGCCGCGCAACGGGACCTTGCGGCGGCCAAGATGCCGCGCGATGCGGTGCCGCTGGTGCGCCGGGGCGGCGTGCCGGCGGGCGGCGCGGGGGCCGAGAGCGCGGCGAAGGCCAGTCCGCTGGTGCAACTGCGCGAGACGGTAAAGGAGCGGCTGGCGGCCAGCCGTCAGGTCCAACGGGTGCAGTGGGGCCTGGTCGCGGTGGTGATCCTGGGCTTCGGCTATGTGACGGATTGGACCTTCATGCCGGATGGCGGTATGGGCGGATCTGGCGGGATGCAGGCGGTATCGCTGGGGCGGTGACGGCATTGGCCGGTTGGGGTGCGGGTTGGCACCTACCCTACGGGCATTGGCAGGTTGGGATGGCGGGGCGCCAGCCGCCCGGCGGGCGTTGGCCGGTTGGGGTGGTGGGTTGGCACCACCCTACGGGCATCGGTCGTTTGGGATGGCGGGGCGCCAGCCACCCGATGGGTTACGGGGCGCACCAGTCGAGGATCGCCCGCGCCACGGCGTCGGGCTTTTTGATGGCAGACCCAGTGATCGGCGCCGTCGATGGCGATGCGGGTGAGGTTCGGGGCGAAATCCTTCTCGGTGCCCCTCGGTCGCCTCTCGGGCAGGAGGGCGGTGTCGCCGTCGGCCCAGATCAGGCAGATGCGGCTGCGGCACGCGAAGCCGCGCGAGGGGCAAGGCGGGCAGGTCGGTGATGGGCTGGCCTCGGGGTGGCCACCCGGAGCGGCGAGGCGCGATACCAGTTGATCATGCCCCGGAGCCGGCCGGGGCGGTCCCATTCGTGGCCGTAGGCGCGGCGTTTCTCGGGCGTGAACCAGGAGAAATCCATATCGGTCGAGAACATCCCGCGCAGCCTGGCGAAATCGTCCTCGGCCAGGATGTCCTCGAGCCGTCGTGGCGCAGGAAGAGGATGTATTGCGAGGCCGCCGGATTGCGCCCCGCCGGCGGCCAGCGCGCGCTGGAACGGGGCCAGGTGGACGCCGTTGACGACGATCAGCCGCGACACCAGATCGGGGGTCATCATCGCCAGCCCATAGGCCACGGCCGAGCCCCAGTCGTGGCCCAGCACCGTCACCGGGGCGAGATCGGTATCGGCGATCAGCTCGGCCATGTCGCCGACCAGCTTGGAGACGGTGTATTCGGGCCGACCTTCGGCCGGGGCCCAGCTTTGACCGTAGCCGCGCTGATCCGGGCGATGCAGAAGAAGCGGCGCGACAGGCGCCGGGCCAGTCTGTCCCAGGCGGCGGAATATTCCGGGAAGCCGTGCAGCATCAGAGCGGCGGCAGGTCCGGATCGCCCCAGGTGAGGTAATGGAACGGCCGGCCCGAGAGGTGGATGTGGTGGCTTTTGCATGGCGCCGAGCCTAGGGCGGGCGGGGGCTGGCGCAGCGTGCGGCGCCGCCGGTGTGCGGCCCCGGTCTGCGGTCGCCTCGGCGCGCTCCCCTTCGAGGTCGCGCGGGGGGCGGGGCGTTTTCCACCCGCCCCGCGCACCGGGGCCGTCGGGGCGGGAAAACGGGCCAAAAGGGCGGGAAAAAGCGGTTCTGAGGGGTAAAAAGCTTGATATGGATCAAGGACGGGGGCGGATGAGGTGTTTAGGGTGCGCGCGAACATGGTAAAGGGAGACGCGCATGGCCAGTGAAACCGACAAACAACCGAATTCCGGGACGAAGCCGGAGGCGACGGCCCCCGTGGTGGCGGCGGGGGCCGCGAAGCCCGCGGCGGCGAAGCCCGCGGCGGCCAAGCCGGCCAGCCCGCGGCGCCAGAAGACGCCCACGCCCGACGAGGTGCGGCGTGCCTTCGAGACCGGCGAATACCCCTATACAGACAAGCTGGACCGGCGCAGTTACGAGCGCCAGAAGGCGGCGCTTCAGGCCGAGTTGCTGAAGGTGCAGCTGTGGACCCAGGAGACCGGCCAGAAGTTCGTGATGATCTTCGAGGGGCGGGACGCGGCCGGCAAGGGCGGCACCATCAAGCGGTTCACCGAGCATCTGAACCCGCGCTCGGCCCGGGTGGTAGCGCTGAACAAGCCCACCGACGGTGAGCGCGGCCAATGGTATTTCCAGCGCTACATCAACCATCTGCCCACGGCGGGCGAGATCGTGCTGTACGACCGGTCGTGGTACAACCGCGCCGGCGTCGAGCGGGTGATGGGCTTTTGCGAGCCCAACGAATACCTGGAATTCATGCGCCAGACCCCGGATTTCGAGCGGATGCTGGTGCGGTCGGGGATCCGGCTTTACAAATACTGGTTCTCGGTCACCCAGGACGAGCAGCGCGCCCGCTTCGCCAGCCGCGAGACCGACCCGCTGAAACAGTGGAAGCTGAGCCCGATCGACAAGGCGAGCCTCGATCGGTGGGATGACTATACCGAGGCCAAGGAAGCGATGTTCTTCTATACCGACACGGCGGACGCGCCCTGGACGGTGGTCAAGTCGAACGACAAGAAACGTGCCCGCCTGGCGACCATGCGGCATTTCCTGTCGAGCCTGGATTATCCGGGCAAGGATCTGAAGGTGGTGGGTCATCCCGATCCGCTGATCGTCAGTTCCGCCAATCATGTGATCCACCGTTCGGATCACATTCTTGGCACGGCCCTGCATCCGGATCAGCGGAGGACCTGAGAAGGGCTGATCCGTCGAGGCAGGTGCCAGAGAGACGCCACGCGCAGGGGGACAGGCGCGTGGCGTTTTTCTTTTTGCGCCGGGGGGGCGGCAGCGGCTGCGTCAGGGGCCAAGCAGGGCGGAGAGCGCCTGTTGCATCGGCCGGAGCCGGCTGAAATCGGCCATCAGCCGTTCGGGCAGGGCGGGCGGTGGCGCGGGGAGGTCGTCGAACCAGACCGCGAGCGACTTGCGCCGGGCGAGGCCGGCGAGCGGGTCGTCGGCGGCGATGGGGGGCGCGGGGCGGGCCAGGTCGGGGTCTGAGAGGCGCGCGCCGGCGCCGGCGAGGGCATCGAGTTCCGCCTGCAGGGCCGGGCCGCGGGCGGGCAGGCCAGCGCGATAGGCGGCAAGCTGCGCCTTGTCGAAGCCCATGCGACCGGCGCCGCAGGTGACGTAATCGGGCGAGATGCCGAAGAACCATTGCGCCCCGTCGCCGCCGGTCCAGAGCAGGTGGAGATGGGTATGATAGGGGGTCTTGTCGGCCGAGAAGCGCAGGTCGCGCTGCGGCCGGAAGAGCTTGACCGCCGTGGCGCTGCCGGTCAGCCGCGCAAGCCGCGCCGCGACATCGTCGAGCAACAGCAGGGCGGGCCGCTTCAACCGGCTGTCATAGCGGGCCTTTTGGGCGGCAAACCAGTCGCGGCTGTTGTTTGCGGCCAGTTCGGACAGGAAGGCCCGGGCATCGGGGATCAGCGTGTCGAAGCTCATGGTCAGGCCTTTCCGCCCGGGGCGCGCGGGCGCGGCTGCGCGCGGTCAGTCGCGCGACAGTGTCGCGGCCATCGCGTCGATCCGGGCTTCCAGCGCCGCCATGCGGGCGCCCTGATCCAGCTTCAGCCCGGCGATCTCGTCCTGCTGGCTGCGCACCGTCCGTTCCAGCTGGGCGATGTAGAGATGGGCATGCTCGAGCTCGTTCAGCATTCCGCCGAGCTTGTCGGAGACATTCATCGCCGCGCCCGGCAGGGTGGGGCCGACATTGGGCAGGTGGCCGAGGCTGTGCATCCGCGCGGCGTGTTCCGAAATCGACGGCAGGTCGTAATCGGGATCGAACACCGCGTCGCAGCCCGAGGCACAGGCCGGCCCGCCGGTGGTCAGGCTGCCGGTCAGGGTGGCGTTGCCGGCGGGGTCGATCTCGAAGAGCTTGGTCTTGACGTTCGAGGTGGTGCCCACGGCGCCCTGCTTGAGGATGAAATTGGTGCCGGCGCCGAAGCTCCATTCGCCTCCCGTGTCGGTATTGCCCATGACGATCTCGGGCCGGCCGTTGTTCTGTAAATTCAGCAGCGTGCGCGGGGTGGTGGTGGCGTTGACCTCTTCGATCCGCATCTGCGCGGTGCCGAGGTTGCGATAGAGGTGCAGCGCCGCGCCGGGCGTCGCGGTGCCCATGCCGGTGTTGCCATTCGCGGCCAGCACAAGCCCGGAATGCAGTGCGCCGTTCTGGATGGCGAAGGGGGTGATGGCGAAGACAGGGCCGATATCGTTGAAGAGCAGGCCCTTATTGCCCGACACGATATCCCAGATGTGGTTGTCGAAGCCGCCCGATGTGTCCTGTTCCAGCCGCAGGCCGGGTTGATAGCCGGCCATCACATGCAGCATGCGCCGGGGCAGGGAGGTGCCGAAGCCGATGCTCCCGCCGTTCGCAATGAAAAGGGAACTGTCGGGCGCATCCTCTTGGATCAGGAAGGGATAGGCCGCGTTGGTTTCGTTCTTGATGGTGAAGCCGTTCGCGATGCCCGAAGCCGTATCGTCGACCGAGACGGTCCAGCTGCTGTCCCCGGCGCTTGTGTCGAAGAACTGCATCTCGGGGATGAAGCTTTTGATCTTGATGTCGTTGTCGCCGAAGTTCTCGTTGTTGACGCAATCGACGGCCCCGACGCAAATGTTGCTGGTGACGATCAGGTCGTCGGCGATGATCTGATCGGCCTTCGGCGGCGTGGTAAGGCCGAACGTCGCGGCAAGGGCGATGAGGGCGATCTGTCTGCGGCACGTCATGGCGAAATCCTCTTCCTGCAATCCCTGTTCGAAATCCCGGCGGGCCTGAGCGGCTCGCCGGGTTGAGGAAATCTTAACGCGAATCCTGTCGCGACCAATCCCTTTTCTTGGGGCGGCCGGTTCAGCCTGTCCGGGCGGTATCAGCGCCGGGCGGCCAGGGTCGTAACCAGCGCCTCGAGCCGGGCGATACGGGCGTCCTGTGCGGCCTTGCCGGCCTCGAGACCGGCAAGCTGGTTGCGCAGGCCGGAGATTTCTTCGTTCTGGGCTTCGATCCTGCCGCGCTGCCGGTCGATGAAGACATGCGCGTGTTCGAGCGCGTTCAGCATCCCGCCCAGCTTCTCGCTCACGTTCAGCGGCGCGCCCTCGGGGGTGGGGCCGACATGGGGCAGGAAGCCCTGGGTCCACATCGCGGCGGCATAGTCGGCGGCGGGGATGATCTGGGTTTCGGTGAACACCCGGTCGCAGCCGCCGCCGCAGGTGGTGCCGCCGGTGGTCAGCGTGCCGGCAAGCGTGGCATCGCCGGTGGCGGTGACCTCGAAGAGCTTGGTCTTGGCGTTCGAGGCGCTGCCGACCGCGCCCTGCTTGAGGATGAAGTTGGTGCCGGCGCCGAAGCTCCATTCGCCCCCGGTATCGGTGTTGCCCATGACAAGCTCGGGGCGGCCGTTGTTCTGCAGGTTCAGAAGGGTGCGCGGGCTGGTGGTGGCGCTGGCCTCTTCGACCAGCATCTGGGCGGTGCCATCCCAGCGTCTCAGGTGGAGCGCGGCCCCGGGCGCGAAGGTGCCCAGACCGACGGCGCCGTTGGCGAGCACTTTGATGGCGCTGTCTGGAGCGCCGCTCTTGATCTCGAATGGAATGCCGAAGGTCTGCGGATCATAGACATAAAGCCCGTAGCTGTTGCCGCGGATATCCCAGGTATAGGGGGTGCCGGCCGCGTCTTCGAGGCGCAGCACCGGCTCGGAGATCGTGTTGACGATGTGCAGATTGGCCTGCGGCAGCATGGTGCCGATTCCGATCTGGCCGCTTGCGCTGACACGCAGGGCGTTTTCGGGCGCGCCGGCCTCGATGGTGAAGGGGCGCCGGCCGGCGGTTTCGTCCGAGACGGTGAAATAGTTCTCTCCGCCCGAGGCATCGTCGTTGAACAGGATGGCCCAGTCGTTCGACGGGAAGGCGTCGTTGGGGTCGCTGGTGTCGACGGCTTCGATCCGGGTGCGCTGATACTTCAGGCGCAGCGTGGCGCTGAATGCCGGATAGGTTTCGGGATTGACGCACTCCGCACCGATGCAAAGCTGATTTTGGATGATCGTGTTGGCGGCAATCACGTTATCGGCCGTCGCCGTTGTGGCCGAGACGGCAAGGGCCAGGCCGGTGGCAAGGGTCGGAAGGTTGGAAAAGCGCATGGATGAAATTCCCTTTGTGTGGAATGGGGTAGGGGGTGAAGGCGGTCGGTGCTCGGCCGAGCTTCGATTGGTTTACAACGCTCGGCCGGGTTTTGCAAAAGGCCGCGCGGGCTCAGGCCGAAAGCCGGGCCAGGCGCGGCTTGCGATCCCGGGGGCCGGCTGTCAGTCCCGGGCTTCCAGCGCGGCCAGCCGGGCGGCGATGACGGCGAGTTCGGCGATGGCGCGGTGCTGCGCCGCGCGTTGCGTTGCCTGTTCGGCCTTCAGCGACGCGATCAGATCGGTTTGCGCGCCGTTTTCCCGTTCCAGCTGGGCGATATAGAGATGGGCGTGCTCGAGCTCGTTCAGCATCCGGCCGAGTTTGTCGGTGACGTTGATCGGGGTG
>JAWKXE010000061.1:0-5892 GCA_041397165.1 Paracoccaceae bacterium
CTGTCAGCGCGTTCACCGACACGACCGGGTTCAGCATGTTCGCGGGCAGGCGGTTGGCGCCGTGATCGGTGAAGAAGACGAACTGCATTCCGGCATTGAGCGCGAACTGGAAGTCGAAGATCGCGTCGCCGACATAGAGCACGTCTTCCGGGGCAAGGCCGAACTCCTCGCACAGGATGCGGCCCGCCATCGGGTCGGGCTTGCCCTTCGAGTAATCGTCGCCGCACATCAGCCGGTCGGTGGCGAAGCCCATCTTGTCGACGATCATCTCGGCGTTGCGGCGCGGTTTCGAGGTGATGATCGAGGTGCCGAGGCCCTGCGCGCGGCACCAGTCGATCAGGGCATTGGCGCCGTCGATCACCGGGATCTGGTCGTAGAGCCGCCGGGTGCCGGCGAAATAGAGCTCGTTCAGCTCGGTCAGATAGTTCGTGAGCCCGATCATTTCGAGGATCTTCGGAAACGGCAGGCCGACATAGCGGCGGTATTCGGCGAAGCCGCAGTTGATGTGCAGCTCTTCCGTCGCCGCCTTCCAGGCGATTTCCATCGTGGCGAAGGAATTGATCAGCGTGCCGTCGAGGTCGAACGAGACGTGTTTCACCGCTTTCATCGCGCCACCTCGCGTTCGATCTTCTGCTTGAACAGCGGGTCGCGTTCCATCATCCGGCAGGCCAGTTCGTAATCCTCGGGCGTGTCGACCGAAAGCGAGCTGCCCTCCTGCAGGAAGGTGCCGATGGGCACGCCCAGTTCGATCAGGCGCATCAGCTCGATCCGTTCGATTTCCTCGAGCGGCGTCGGGGCGTTGGCGGCGAAGGTCCGAAGCGCGTCGAGCCGGAAGCCGATGATCGACAGGTGCTTCTTCATCGGCTGCTGGATGGCGCCGAAATAGCAGGGCACATCGGCGCGCGAGAAATAGAGGATGCGGCTTTCATAGGACACCACCTTGACCCGGTTGAGATTGCCCATCTCTTCCATGAACTGATGCGGCACGACGCAGCCGAAGGGATTGGCGCGGGTAAACTCGGCCACCTGTTCGATATAGGCGGGCTGGACGAAGGGTTCGTCGCCCTGCACGTCGATCACGATGTCGTCGGCGGCAAGGCCCATGACCTCGGCCGCCTCGGCGATGCGCTCGGTGCCGTTCTGGTGCGACGAGCGGGTCATGCAGACCTCGATCCCGTGGCTGTCGCAGACCATCAGGATCTCGATGGAATCGGTGCAGACGACGACCCGGTCGACCAGCGGCGACAGGGCGGCGCGCTTGGCGACATGGACGATCATCGGCAGGCCGCAGATCTTCTTCAGGGGCTTGTTCGGAAGGCGCGAGCTTTCCATGCGGGCCGGGATCAGGGCGATGGTCTTTCCGGTCATGGGGCGGGTCTTGTCCTGCATGTCTGTGCGCCTTGGTGATGCCCGATCGGGGCGCAAAAGCCCAGACCGATTTTCACCCGCCCCCCCGGCGCGCGCTTGCGCCAGAGGGCGATTTGACCCAGACAGGCGGGCAATTCTTCAGCGGGGGCGCGGATGGCGCAGACACGGGCAGAGCGGGTCAGGCAGGCGGTGGCCGAGAGGCGCCGGGCGCTGAGCCTGCGCGAGCGCGCGCTGCTGGCGCTTTACCTCGGCCTGATGCGGGCGCTGCCGGCGGGATTGATCGTGGCGCTGGTGAAGCGCCGCGCCAGGACCCATCCGGGCGAGGAAAGCGCCGAGCGCGCCGGCGAGCGGGTGGCGCGGGTGCTGCCGCCGCGGCCCGAGGGCACGGTGGTCTGGCTGCAGTCGATCGGGCCGGGGGATTCCACCGCGCTCGTCGCGCTGATCGAGGCGCTGCGCGAGGTCCGGCCGGGGCTGCATTTCCTGGTGACCACGCGCACGGTCGACGCCCAGGGCATCTTTCGCAAGACGGCCCTTGCGGGCGACGTGACCCTGCTGCTGGCGCCGCACGATCAGCGCGCGGCCGTCCGCCGCTTCATCGACCATTGGCGCCCCGATGTGGCGATCTTCGGCGAGGGCGACCTGTGGCCCAATACGCTCGACCTGCTGAACCGGCGGGGCGTGCCGATGGCGCTGGTCAACGGGCAGTTCAACGGCCGGCTGGGGCGGCTCATCGGCAAGCTGCCGGGGCTGGGGCGCTGGATGATGGCGCATCTGTCGCTGTTGCACGCCTTCTCGAAGGGGGCCGAGGTCGAGGCGGTGAAATGGGTCGCGCCGGGCTGCGACCTGGCTTTCCACCCCAACCTGAAGATGGACGCGGCCCGGCTGGCGGTGAAGCCCGAGGTGATGCAGGCGATCCGCGCCGCCTGGGGGCAAAGCCCGGTCTTCTTCGGCGCCTCGGTGGCCGAGAACGAGGTCGAGCCGCTGATCCGCGCGCATCGGATCGCGGCGCGGGACATTCCCGGCCTGAAACTTCTGCTGGCGCCGCGCTGGAAGGAAGAGGGTGCCGCCTTCCATGCCGTCGCGGCGGCGATGGGGCAGCAGGTGCCGCGCCGCTCGGTCGAGGGGATGCCGGGGCCGGAGGATGCGGTCTTCATCGCCGACAGCTATGGCGAATTCGGGGTCTGGCTGGACCTCAGCTTTGCCACCTATATGGGCCACACGATGTTCGGTGGCGTCGGGCACAACCCCTACGAGCCGATCATCCACGAGCGTCAGGTCGTCGCCGGGGCGATCCCGGCCTTCCTGGCCAGCGATTACCAGTATCTCGCCGATCTCGGCCTGTGCCATGTCGCGGCCACGCCCGAGGCCATCGCGGGCGAGATGGCGCGGCTCTGGCAGGCGTCGCAGCGGGGCGAGACCGGTTTCGAAGGCTTCACCCGCGCGCGCGGCTTCAGCCGCGACATCGCCGCCCGCATCCTGGCGCTGATCTAGAGCGGGACCAGGTCCGCCCGCTGCTCGGCCGGCAGGGCGGCGAGCATCTGGGCCACGGTCCGGCCCAGCACGGGATGACGCCAATCGGGGGCGATCTCGGCCAGGGGGACCAGGACGAAAGCGCGGTCCTGAATGCGGGGATGCGGCAGAATCACTTCGGCCGGCGCAACCTTGGATTGTTCATCCAGCGGCAGATCGTGCCAGCTTTGCCAGGTTGCCCGGTCTGGGCAGACCGCATCGCCCATCGCCAGCAGATCGAGATCGAGCGTGCGCGCGGCCCATCGCGTCATGCGGGCGCGGCCATGGTCGGCCTCGACCCGGTGCAGCAGGGCCAGAAGCTCGGACGCCGAGGCCCGGGTTTCCAAGGCGGCGGCGGCATTTACGTAATCCGGCCCCGCCCCCGGCGGGAATGCCGGGCTGCGGAAAAACCGGCTGACCGCCGTCACCCGGACCCCCGGTGCGGCGTTCAGGGCGGCCAGCGCCGCGCGTAGTGTCGCGTCCGGGGACCCGGCGGGCGATGGCCGGTTTCCCCCCAGCGCAATCAATGAAGCTTGATCCAACGTGAGGCCCTTCGTATCATTTTCCCCGTGTTCTATTCCCTTGAATGACGGCAGAAATACTAATAATTGTCGCGGGCCGCCCGGCTCCCCTTTATGCACTCACGGATTAAGCCGGGCCACATCGGAAGGAAAATTTATGTTCTACAAAGACGAACGGCTGGCGCTGTTCATCGATGGATCGAACTTGTATGCAGCGGCCAAGGCGCTGGGTTTCGACATTGATTACAAGCTTCTGCGGCACGAGTTCATGCGCCGGGGCAAGTTGTTGAGGGCGTTCTACTACACCGCGCTGTTGGAGAATGACGAGTATTCGCCGATTCGCCCTTTGGTTGATTGGTTGCATTACAACGGTTTCTCGATGGTGACCAAGCCGGCCAAGGAATACACCGATAGCCAGGGTCGCCGGAAGGTCAAGGGCAACATGGATATCGAGCTGACCGTCGATGCCATGGAACTGGCGCCGCGGGTGGATCACATCGTGCTGTTTTCGGGCGATGGCGACTTCCGCCCGCTGGTCGAGAGCCTGCAGCGCCAGGGCGTGCGGGTGTCGGTGGTGTCGACCATCCGCAGCCAGCCGCCGATGATCGCCGACGAATTGCGCCGCCAGGCCGACAATTTCATCGAGCTGGACGAACTGAAGGAAGTGATCGGCCGGCCGCCGCGCGACCCGCAGCCCGAGCGCGGAGAGCGCAACAGCGACCGCGAATCGGCGATGGCCGGAGAGCGCTGAGCCACAGCCGCATCGAATGCAAAGGGCCGGAGCACGCCGGAGGTGGCACGCTCCGGCCCTTTGTCGTTTCCGGATGGCTCAGCCCCGGGCAGCGGCCGGGGCGCGGCCGAGATACAGCATGGCCCAGCCGGTCAGCATCAGCGACACCCCCGACACCACGGTCCGGAGGATGTTGAACAGCTGCCAGCGCGGCGAATAGGCCGCCCAGATCGCCGCCGCCTCGTCCTGCGTGGCGGGGGCCGGGACCTGGGCCAGGGCCTCGTTCATCGGTACGTTGACGGTCATCGTCAGGAGCATCCCGCCGAACAGGTAGACCGCGCCGGCGAGTGCGAAAAGGGCCGCCGCGCGGCGCTGGCCGGCGGATCGGGCCAGCACCGCCGTTGCCAGAAGCACGAAGGGCGTGCCGAAGAAGGCCGGCGCGAAGACGATGTTGCGCACCGAGGCGTTCATCGCCTGCATCGCCGCGATGGCGACGCGCGGGTCGGCGGCGTCGAGCCCCCACATGGTGGAGCAGATCCAGGCATAGAAGAAGCCGAAGATCGCCCCGGTCAGCAGAAGCGACAGGAAGGCGGCGAGGATCAGGATGCGGGACATGGCGGTCTCCATATGTGTAATTTCAGTTACGGTTTGACTGGACCGTAATATAGGTTACGGTTTTGTCAAGACCGGAGGGACCCATGCGGCAGGAAAAGCGCGCGGCACGCGCCGAAGAGATCGAGGCGGCGGCCTATGCCGTGCTGGATGCGAAGGGGTTCGAGGGGCTGTCGATGCTGGCGGTGGCGCGGGCGGCGAAGGCCTCGAACGAGACGCTCTATCGCTGGTATGGCGACAAGCAGGGCCTGTTCCGGGCCCTGATCGGGCGCAACACCGAAACCGTGCGCGCGACCCTGGCGGCGGCCGAGGGGGGCGACGCGATGCAGGTGCTGGCGCGGGTCGGGCCGGAACTGTTGGCGATGTTGCTGGGGCCGCGGGCGGTGGCGCTGAACCGGGCGGCGGCGGCGGATGGCAGCGGCACGCTGGGCCGGGCCCTTTCCGAGGCCGGACGCGGCGCGGTACGGCCCTGGATCGAAGCGGTGATGGCGCAGGCGGTTGGGGCCGGGCAACTGGCCGGCGACGTGGGCGACATGGCCGAGACCTGGTTCGCGCTTCTGATCGGCGATCTGCAGGTGCGGCGGGTGACCGGCGCGATGGCGGCACCGTCCGCGCCCGAGATCGCCGCCCGCGCCGATGCCGCCCTGGCCCGGCTGGCCCGGCTTTTTCCACCCGCCTGATCTGGACGCCGCGCCCGCGCTGACCTAGGTCTTGGGCCATAGGAGACGCATGATGACCAAGCCCCCCCTGACCCTCTATCTGGCCGCGCCGCGCGGTTTCTGTGCGGGCGTCGACCGCGCCATCAAGATCGTCGAGATGGCCATCGAGAAATGGGGCGCGCCGGTCTATGTGCGCCACGAGATCGTGCACAACAAATACGTGGTCGACGATCTGCGCGCCAAGGGCGCCGTCTTTGTCGAGGAGCTGAGCGATTGCCCGGACGACCGGCCGGTGATCTTCTCGGCCCATGGCGTGCCGAAATCGGTGCCGGAAGAGGCGGCACGGCGGCAGATGGTTTATGTCGACGCGACCTGCCCGCTGGTCAGCAAGGTCCATATCGAGGCCGAGCGCCATGCCGAGGCGGGGCTTCAGATCGTCATGATCGGCCATGCCGGCCACCCCGAGACCATCGGCACCATGGGGCAACTACCT
>JAWKXE010000062.1:0-4744 GCA_041397165.1 Paracoccaceae bacterium
CTTCAAAATCGGCCATCTCGGCTCCCTCGTTCTCGAACTGATGCGGTGGATATGGGGCGTGTAAATCCAATTAACATACCCGGGTTCACCGGTTTTGCCCAAACTGTGGCAAAACCGCATGGCAAAAGGAAGGGGAAAGGCAAAGAAAACACTGTCATTTTGCGGCAGCGGCGGCTTTCAGATTGGCCGCAAGGCGGCGCAACTCCTGCCGCAGGGCCTCCACCTCCCCGGGCTCCAGCCCGGTTGCCCGGCCCACCGCCTGCGGCACCCCCTCGGCCCGCGCCCTCAGCGCCCGGCCCGCCTCGGTCAGGCCGACCCGGACCTTGCGCTCGTCCGCGCTGTCGCGCTGACGCTCGACCAGGCTGGCCTCGGCCATGCGCTTGATCAGCGGCGTCAGCGTGTTGGTCTCGAGCCCCAGCCGCGCGCCGATCTCCTTCATGAACATCGGCCCCTCCTGCCACAGCGCCACCATCACCAGAAACTGCGGATAGGTCAGGCCCAGCGGATCCAGCAGCCCCTTGTAAAGCCGCCCGAACGCCTGATGCGCGGCATAGAGATCGAAGCACAGCATCGCGTCCAGCCCGCGCCCGGTGGCGTTTCCGCCTTCGCCCGTATCGCCATCCCGTTCCGTCATCTCGCCTCTCCCCGCACCGGCTTCCCCGAAAATATATCGCACACGATCATATCGCAAGATTGACAGGCCAGCCGCGCGCCGCTATTTACATCGCACACGATCTAATCGCATAGGATATATAACATGCCCACCTCCCCCACCTCCATCGTCTATTCCACCTCCGCCACGGCCACCGGCGGCGGCCGCAACGGTCATTCGCAAACCGATGACGGCACCTTCTCGGTCGATCTCACCGTGCCCAGGGAAATGGGCGGCCCCGGCGGCGATGGCCCCAACCCCGAAAAGCTCTTCGCCACCGGCTATGCCGCCTGCTTCATGGGCGCGCTGCGCTTCTATGCCGGCACGCGCAAGATCGCCGTGCCCGCCGATACGGCGGTCAATGTCAGCGTCGGCATCGGCCCGCGCCAGGACACCGGTTTTGCCCTCTCGGTCGGCATCAAGGTCTCGCTTCCCGGCCTCGACACGGCCACGGCCGAAGACCTGATCGCCGGCGCGCACAAGGTCTGCCCCTATTCCCATGCCGTCACGGTCGGGCTCTCGGTCACGCCCGAACTGGCCTGATCCCCGGCCGGTCCCACACTGGCCGCGCCCCTCGCCGGGCGCGGCCTCTCCGCGATCGCGCGGCCCCACTTCGCCTTAGGCGCGACTCACCCGCTCATGCTACGCTCCCCCCCAGAAACAAGAACAAGGGAGACCCAAAACATGTGCGATATCTGCGTGATGAATGCCGTGAAGTCGAAGATGCTGTCACGGCGCGACCTGTTCAAGACCGCGGCCATGGCCGGCGCGGCCGCCGCCATCGGCGCGGGTGCCAGCCGCCCGGCCCAGGCCGCCAGCCACGGTGGCGGCGCCATGGACATGACCCACACCCTCCATCACGACTTCCCCACCTTCTTCGGCGATCCGCAATATGACGAGGAACAGCTGTTCAATTACGCCGAGCACAAATTCAACCTCAAGCAATTCACCGTCAACGAACATACCGGCACCCATATCGACGCGCCGCTGCACTTCTCCGACGGCGGCAATTCGGTCGACGAGATCCCGGTGGCCCAGCTGGTCGCGCCCCTCTGCGTCATCGACATCAAGGCGAAAGCGGCGGAAAACCCCGATGCCCAGGTCACGCCCGATGACATCAAGGCCTGGATGTCCAGCCATGGCGAGATCCCGCAGAACGCCTGCGTGGCGATGAACTCGGGCTGGGATACCAAGGTCGACACCGCCGATTTCCGCAACTTCGACGGCACGGCGATGCACTTCCCCGGCTTCCATATCGAAGCCGCCAAGATGCTGATGGAGGAAACCGGCGCCAGCTCGATCGCGACCGACACGCTCAGCCTCGATTTCGGCCCCTCGCCCGATTTCGCCACCCATTACGCCTGGCTGCCCTCGGGCCGCTTCGGGATCGAATGCATCGCCAATCTCGATATGGTCCCCGCCGCCGGCGCCACGCTGGTCATCGGCGCGCCCAAACATCGCGGCGGCACCGGCGGCCCCGCCCGCCTGATCGCCCTGGTCTGACGAAACCGGTCTGACGCAACCGGTCTGACGGACCCCGACCTGAACCGCCGCCTGTCCCCGACCCGAAACACCGGGGACAGGCCCTTTCATCTTTCCGGCAAATACTCCCGCCGGAGGCGCCCTCGACCCGCGCCCCCGCCGGCCCCTTGCGCCCGCCCCCGCCGCACGGCACCCTGCGCCAAAGCCAACCGCAGGACAACCGCAGGACAGCCAATGACCGCCCTTCTCCCCGTCACCGCCTCCACCCCGCCCGAAACCGACCGCCCCGACCCGGCGAAGCTGATCTCGGGCGATCCCGTCTTCACCACCTGGAACCTGGAAGAACGCGACGGGCTCTATTGCGGCATCTGGCAATCGACGCCGGGCAAATGGCGCATCGCCTATGACGAATGGGAATATTGCCGCATCCTCTCGGGCGTCTCGATCCTGACCGATGCGGCCGGGCACGAAACCCGCGTCACCGCCGGCGACAGCTTCATCCTCCGCCCCGGCTTCTCCGGCACATGGGAGGTGCTGGAAACCACCACCAAGGATTACGTCATCCGGCTCTGAGCCCGCGCCTGGCCGGTCCCCGGACGGCGGGGCGGGCGGGTGGGAGCCGTCCGGGGACCGGCCAATCCGCGCAACGCCCCGGCCCGCGCCCTATTCGACGATCTTCACCTCGTCGCCCTCCAGCGCCGCGGTCGCCGCCTCGGCCCGCTTCGCCGCGCGGCGCTCCTTCTCGGCATCGACGGCGGCATAGATCACCTCCGGGTCCACCTGCTTCGGCGGCAGCTCGACGCCCCGGTTCGCCATCTCCTCGCCTTCCAGCGCCACCGATTCGTCATAGGACCGCACCACCACGTCGGTCCCCATCGGCACCTTCTCATAGAGTTCGATGATGTCCTGGTTGAACATCCGGATACAGCCCGCCGAATTGGCATTGCCGATCGATTCCAGGTCGTTGGTGCCGTGGATGCGGTAATGCGTGTCGCGCTTGCCGCGATAGAGATACAGCGCCCGCGCCCCCAGCGGGCTGGCCACGCCGCCCGGAATGCCCCTGGCGAAGGGGCCATAGATCTCGGGCTCCGAGCGCAGCATGTTGGCGGTGGGCGTCCAGCCCGGCCATTCGACCTTGCGCTTGATCACGCCATGGCCGCGGAACCCCTTGCCCTCGCGCCCCACGGCCACCGGGTATCGCGTCGCCGTCCCGCCCTCGCCCACCAGGTAAAGGAACTTGGCGAACGGGTCGACGACCACCGTCCCCGGCCCCTCCTCGCCGTTATAGACCACCTCGGCCTTGCGGTTCGGCTCGACCAGGTATTGCGGATCGACCGCCGGCACCGTGATATCGCCGTCCTCGACGGCGCCATAGCCCGGCACGCCGGCCTGCGGCAGCGATCTGGCCGCCTCTTCCTTCGCCGCACACCCCGCCAGCCCGGCCATCAGGCCCAGCACAAGAAATCCCCGATGCAATCCGATCTTCATCCGCCCCGCCTATCCGCTGTTTCCGCCTTGATAACACCCCTGCCGGCGAATGCAAAAGCCGATCGCGCCCCACAGGGTGGGTGCCAACCCACCGCCCCCCACCACCCCCCTGCCGGGATCAGTCCGCGTCCTCGGGCGCCAGCAGCACCCCGGCGGCCTTGGCGCGCACCGCCTCGGTCAGCCGCTCCAGCGCCGGGGCCAGCATCCGGCTGACCTGCCAGTACAGCGGCACGTCCAGCGGCGCCTCCTCGACCAGCGGCACCAGATGGCCGCGCTTCAACCCGCGCCAGACCATCGCCACCGGGTTCATCCCCCAGCCGACACCGCGCAACGCGGCCTCGGCGAAGGCCGCGCTCGACGGCAACAGATGCACCGGCGGCGACACGGCCCGGCCGAACTGCGCCGCCATCCAGCGGGCCTGAAGGTCGTCCTTTTCGTTGAACTGCAGCATCGGCGCGCGGGCCAGCGCGGCGGGGGTCACGCCCTCGGGGAACCAGCGGGCGACGAATTCGGGCGTGGCGGCGGCGGAATAGCGCAGGCTGCCCAGCGGATAGACGTCGCAGCCCTGCACCGGGCGGGCGTGATCGGTGACCGCCGCCATCACCTCGCCCCGGCGCAGCCAGGCGGCGGAATGGCTTTCGTCGTCCAGCACCACGTCGAACAGGCAGCCCTCGTGCCCCTCCATCGCCGCCGGGAACCAGGTGGCCAGGCTGTCGGCATTCACCGCGATGCGCAGCCGCACCGGCCCGGCCGTGCTCTCGGCCCGACCCAGATCGGTCGAGACCTGCGCCTCCATCAGCGCCACCGCCTCGGCATGGGCGGCCAGCCGGTTGCCGGCCTCGGTGCCGCGACAGGGGCTTTCGCGCAGGATCAGCACGCTGCCGACCTGCTCCTCCAGCGCCTTCACGCGCTGCGAGATCGCCGATTGCGTGACCCCTAGCGCGCCGGCGGCGGCCTCGAAACTGCCCAGGCGAAGGATGGCGGAAAGGGCGGCAAGCTGCCGGCTGTCGAACTGCATTAGCGCCTCTTATTCTGGTTCGATATCTTTAATTGGACCTAGCGTATCGCGCGCGCTAGGCCAAGGAAAACCTTGGGACAGGGGCCGCCATGCTGCACGCCTAT
>JAWKXE010000063.1:0-4056 GCA_041397165.1 Paracoccaceae bacterium
TCGACAGCTCAGCCGCGGCCGGTTTCTATCCACGCTCCCCTGGGGGGAGCGACTGCAGCAGGCTAAGTCCCTTTGGCACCTGGGTAAATGGCCGACCAGTTGCGAGCCAGGACGTTTTCCGTTGCCGAACCAAGGCCTGCTCTGGGCTCTCGCAACGGAACCACACGAATTCAATAACTTACAGGATTGCGATCTCTTGGCGAAACGCGAACATGCTCATGGTTCGCAGTTCAGATGACGATCGGGCCGTTCAGGTCGATTGCTGGCTTGGCGCCGACATGCTCGACCCGTCGGGACCAGTTCGCGCCGAGGTAGTAGTATCGAAGGCTGTCCAGCCCAGGATCGATGATCGCCTCCAGCCGCGCCTTCAGCTTGGTCCATTGCGCCGGATCGACTTCGATCTCGAACACCGAGAACTGAACGCGCTGGCCGAAATCCTCACATGCGCGCGCAACCTGGCGCAAGCGCTTCTTGCCGCCGGCCGCCAGGGTATTCACGTCGTATGTCACAAGAACCAGCATCTCAGGTCCAGAACCAGGGCGGATAGTCGTCGATGTCCCCTCGCAGATGCCGGGCGAGAAGCTGAGCCTGCAGAAAGGGAACCAGACCCATCGGCGCCTTTTCCCCAAGGAAGGCATGCCGGCGCTCGTCCCGCTTGCGCTCCTGCCAGGCGGTCAGCACGCTGCGCCGCGCATCGTCCGAGAGAAGCACCGCGCCACTTTCCATGCGGCGGAAATCGCCCGCGCGCAGTTGCCGGCGATTGAGCAGCGACAGCGCCAGCCTGTCGGCCAACGGCGCACGCAACTCCTCCATCAGGTCCAGCGCCAGGCTGGGGCGGCCGGGCCGGTCGCGATGCAGGAAGCCGACGGCGGGGTCGAGCCCGACCGCTTCACAGGCCGAACGGCAGTCATGAGTGAGCAGGGTGTAGAGGAAGGACAGAAGCGCGTTGACCGGATCGAGCGGCGGGCGACGCGAGCGCTGGGTCCAGCGCAGATCGGCATCAGGCGAGCGGATCAGGTGGTCGAAGACGCCGAAATAGAGCGTCGCCGCCTCGCCCTCGGAGCCACGAACGGCATCGAGGCTGGCATCGGACAGCTGCACCCGTCGCAGGATCTGCGCCATGCGCCGGGTGGCCGCCTCGAGCGCTGCGCGGACCTCGGACGCCATTTCGGAGCCATGGTCACGCAGGGCGCGACGGATCACGGCGCGCTGGTTGGCGATCTTGCCCAGCACGATCGAGCGGGCGATGTCGAGCGCATCGTCCGCGCGGCGGTATTGCTCGCGCCGCAGCAGCACGTTGCCGGAAACCGGGCCTTCGACACGGGCCTCGAAACGACCGTTGCGCCCGAGAAGCGTCAATGTGATGCCACGCTCGGCGCAAGCGGCCATCAGCGCCGGCGTGATCAGCACCGCACCGAAGACGACCACTGCCGAGAGCATGTGCAGCGGCACCCGGGTGCGCTCGGCCCCCTCGATCTCGGCCACCAGGGTTTCGCCGTCCTTGCGCAGGGTGGCGCCCTCGGTGGTGACATAGACGGTGTTGAGAAGCTTCTTCATGGCTCGGGCTCGTCCATCAAGCGCGCCAGCTGGGCGTCGCGCCAGCGCCGCACCGGGCGCCCGGCCAGATCGGGGCGGCAAAGCTCGACCAGCGAACAGGCGCGACAGCGGGCGCGGTGCGGCGTGGGCGGCGGCGTGACGAGAGTTTGGAACATCGCCGCCAGATCGACGATGGTGGCTTCGGTCAGGGCGCGCAACTCGGCATCGAAGGGCACCGTGACGCGCCGCCGGGTCTGGGCATAGAAGAGCGCACCTGCGGGACCGCGCGACCGGTCATCTCTTCGAGGCAGAGCGCCTGGGCGCAGAGCTGCGCCTCGTCGGCGCGATGCAGCTTGGGCTTGCCGCGCTTGTATTCCACGGGAAAGGCCGTCTCGCCCTCCCCGTCGGCGGTGAATTCGACCAGATCGGCCACACCGCTCAGGTTCAGCCGCCGTGACGCGAGCGGCAGTGACAAAACCCGCCGCACCCCCTTCACCCGCCGCTTGCCGCCCTTGTCGGCCACCGCATGGAGCACATCGCCCTCGGCGGTAAAGCGGTTCTCGGCCCAGAGCCGCTCGATATGGATCAGCGCGGCCTGACGCAGGCAATAGACGGCGTGCTGGACGGCCGAGATTGGGATGGGATCCCCGGTTTCGGCCGCGTCCGGCATCACTCAGACCAGATCCAGCACCTCGACCCCTCGGGCAGCCCGTCGCGGTCGATCTCGATCACATAGTCCGAGAAGGCCCGCGCCGGGGCGAGGTTGCCCAGGCCCTTGTCGTCGAGCGGACGGAATTCACCGTCGACATTGCGGCCGATGCGGATGCGCTCGAACAGCTTGTGCGCAGGCGCATTGCCCAGGGCGCTGGCATGGCGGAAGGCGATCAGCCGGCGGGTGGTCATCTCGCCCCGCGCCGCCGACCGGTCATGTTCGAACATGGTCGAAAGAGCTTCGAACAACAGAGCGAGATCGGCGTCGGAAAAGCCGGTGCGCTCGGCGAACTTGGCCGAGATGAAGCCATGCGCGACATAGAGCCCATAGGGCACGATATGCTTGCGCCCCATGGTGCGGTTGTCGGTGCGGCTGTCGCCGTCCTCGCCCTCGGCGCGTTTGGCCTTCTCGGCCTCGTTGGTGGCGGCCATCCGGGTGATCGAGATTTCCACCGGCAGGATCGGCTCGACCGAGCGGGCGAAGGTCATCTGCACCGGCCCCTTGACCTGGCCGCAATTGATGCCGGTGGACATCACCGCGCCAAAGGTCCGCACATCGAAGAAATTGGCGCACATCCAGTCGCGCAGCTGCTTGGCCTCGGCGTCGTCCTTGGGGTTCAGCTTCTTGTCCTTGGCCGATTTCTCGTCACCGCGCAGGGCGACATAGGCCTGGCGATGCTTCTCGTTCAGGATCGCGCCCTCCTGGACATAGATGTGATGCCCGTCCTGCCCCTCGCGGGCAAGTTCGACATAGTTGCGGATCTTGCGCTTGAGGCTGACATCCGAGACCAGGCCGTTATTCGTCTCGGGGTCGAGCCGCGGCAGGTTGCCGGCGTCGGGGTCGCCGTTGGGGTTGCCGTTCGACACATCGAAGATCAGGACGAAATCGTGGCGTTGCGAAAGGGCGGTCATTCGGTGGCCTCCGGGCTGGGTTTGTCGTCATGCTTGTCGTCATGCTTGCGGAAGAAATCGCTGCGCTGGTGGTAATAACCGATGCCAAAGAGCGCCTGTTCGGCAGCACCGAGCGCGGGCGGGATCGGATCATCCGAGGGCTCCATCAGGTCGGTGATCGACATCAGCAGCTTTTCCAGGTTCACCGCCCGCCCCGGGCTTTGCTTCTTCAGCTTCGAGAAATGGTTCTGCGAACCGGCATCGAGCGCGCGGAACACCTTCTGCGGCGCGGCCGAGGCGGCACCATAGAACTTGTCCTTGATGGTGGCGTTGACATGGCCGCCCAGCGCGGCGCGCTGGACCTCTTCATAGACGGCGAACAGCCGCCCTAGGATATAGCCCTTGTCGGTATTGGCAGGATCGAGCGCCACGGGAACCTCCATGTCGAAGTTGCGGATCAGGACGGATTTCAGCATCGCCGCGCGCAGGGCATTGACCTCGCCATCGGCGCGCAGGCGCATCAGGACGCCCGACAGCAGCGTCATCGGATAGGGCCTGCCGGTCAGGATGGCGCGCATCCATTCGCCGGCGACCAGCGGCGGCACGTTCTCGCGCTTGCCCAGCACCGCCAGTTCCGACAGGTATCGCCACAGCGGCGGCCAGCCGTCGCGCGGCGCCGGGTCGAGCCGCATGTCGTCGAGAAACCGCTGGTAATGAGCCGTCAGCGTGCCGAAATCGTTCTCCCACCAGAACCGGATCGACAGCCGCGCCGCATTGGGCGCCAGGCCCAGAACGTGGAAGCGCACGCCCTCGGCCAGGTTCGGCGCCACCTCGTCCAGCCGCTGACCCTGGCGGATCCGTTCCAGCTGCACCGCGATCTTGTCATTGGCCAGCTTCTCGTCCGCGGCGGCGGGGTCG
>JAWKXE010000064.1:0-4053 GCA_041397165.1 Paracoccaceae bacterium
TCGTGGGGCGTGCGCGAAGCGATGGCCCGGGTCGACGCACGCAGTGCGGCGAAACCCCTTGGGCAGGGCCGCAGGCCTTGCGGCCTCCCGGGGCGCGGTCTAGGGTCGCGCCATGATCTATCGACTGCCCATCCGCGTTTACTATGAGGATACCGACATGGCCGGTATCGTCTATTACGCCAATTACCTGCGCTATATCGAGCGCGGGCGCAGCGAATGGGTGCGCGAGGTCGGGCTGGACCAGAACCGGATGAAGGACGAGGACGGTATCGTCTTTGCCGTCCGGAGGGTCGAGGCGGATTATCTGGCGCCGGCGCGGCTGGATGACGAACTGGTGGTCGAGACCTGGGTCGAGAGCCGCAAACCGGTACGCATGGTCATGGGCCAGGAGGTCAAGCGCGGCGAGCAGGTGCTGTTCCGGGCGATGGTGACGGTGATCTGCATGACGCTTCAGGGCAAGCCGGTGCGCCTGCCCGAGTGGTGAGGCGCCGGGCCGGGCCGAGGTTGCGGCGGACGAAACAGGCGGAAAGCCGCTTTTCGTTGCTCGCGCGGGCGGTTTCGCGCGGAATTGACCGCGATTTAGTTGGTTTTCCCCTTTGAATCGGGTAATTTGCCTGCAAAGAGGCCGGTTAACGGCCATAGAACAAGAAAACGAGCAGGCAGATGGACACTCAAACCCTGGCGATGTCGCCGGAGATCATCGAAATATCCCTTTGGGCCCTTTTCGCGCGCGCGACGATCACCGTGAAGCTGGTGATGCTGTTGCTGATCGCGGCCAGTTTCTGGTCATGGTCGATCATCATTCAGAAGCTGATCAATTACCGCAAGGCGCGGGCCGAGGCCGACCGCTTCGACCGTGCCTTCTGGTCGGGCGAGCCCTTGGACGGGCTTTTCGAGAAGATCGGGGCGCAGCCCGAGGGCCAGTCGGAGAAGGTCTTTGCCGCGGGCATGATCGAATGGCGGCGGTCGCACCGGCCGTCGGGCGAGCTGATCATGGGGGCGCAGGCGCGGATCGACCGCAGCATGGATGTGGCCATCGCCAAGGAATCCGAGGGGTTGCAGAAGGGGCTGCCGGTGCTGGCCACCGTGGGCTCGACCGCGCCCTTCGTCGGCCTTTTCGGCACCGTCGCGGGGATCATGAACGCCTTCGTCGAGATCGCGCAGCAGCAGAACACCAACCTGGCCGTGGTGGCGCCGGGCATTGCCGAGGCGCTGGCCGCCACCGGCCTTGGCCTGCTGGCCGCCATTCCGGCGGTGGTGTTCTATAACAAGCTGAGCGCCGACAGCGACCGGATCATCGCCGGATACGAGGCCTTCGCCGACGAGTTCTCGACCATCCTTTCACGCCAGCTGGACAGCTGAGCCATGGGTGCGGGTGTAGTCAAATCCAGCCATGACGGCGGCACGCGCCGGCGGCGGCGGGGCGGCCGGGCGGTGCCGATGAGCGAGATCAACGTCACGCCCTTCGTCGACGTGATGCTGGTGCTGCTGATCATCTTCATGGTGGCGGCGCCGCTGATGACGGTGGGAGTTCCGGTCGAGCTGCCCAAGACCGCGGCCAATGCGCTGCCCTCCGAGGCCGAGGAACCGCTGACGGTGACGGTGACCAAGGACGGCGTGGTGATGCTGCAGAAGACCGAGGTGCCGCGCGACCAGCTGCTGTCGAAGCTGCGTGCCATCGCGGCCGAGCGGGCCAGCGACCGGGTGTTCCTGCGCGCCGACGGGGCCGTGCCCTATGCCGATGTGGTGCAGGTGATGGGGGCGCTGAACCGGGGCGGGTTCTCGAATATCGGGCTGGTGACGGATACCGGCGGGCCCGAGCTGGACGAGACGCAGAACTGACGCGGTCATGAACACCGGGCAGGTCATATCGGGGCTGGGGCATCTGGGCCTCATCGGCTGGCTGCTGTTCGGCGGCCGGTTCGCGAGCGAGCCGTTGCCGTTCGACGTGACCGATGTGGCGGTGATCAGCGAGGCGGATTTCCAGGCGATGCTGGCCGGCAACAACACGCCCGAGACGGTGACCGAGGTGGCGATGCCCGAGCCGCCAGCGGCCGAGGCGCCTGCCGCGCCGGAGCTGCCGGCGACGCCGGACCAGCCGCCCGAGCAGGCCCGGCCGGAGGTGGCCGAGACGCCGCCGCCGGAAGCGCGCCCCGAGACGCCGCCCGAGATCGTCCCGCCGCCGCAGGAGGAGGTTGCCGTGCTGCCGCCCGAGCCCGCGCCGCGCCCGCAGGAGCGCCCGGTCGAGCGGGTGGCGCCCGAGCCCACGCCGCAGCCGCCCGAGCCCGAGGCAGCGCCCGATCCGGTGGAGCGGCAGGAGACCACGGACACGCCGGCCGAAGTGGTGCAGCCCCGGGAAGAGGCGACCGCCCCGCCCGAGGCGGTGACCGAGATCACCCCCGAGGCGCAGGCCGAGGTCAGCGCCGCGCCGAAGGTTTCGAAACGGCCGCCATCCCTGCCGACGCGCCCGGCCGCGCCAGCCGCGCCCGCGACACCGGCCGCAGCGGCCGCGCCGAGGCCCGGGGCGTCGACCAGCGCGGCGGTCAGCGATGCGCTGGCCTCGGCCCTGGGCGACAGCACGGGCGGCGCCGGGGCGGGCAGCGATCCGCTGACCAGGGGCGAGACCGAGGGGCTGATGGCGTCGCTGCAGAAAGAATGGCTGCTGGACGATTATTCCAGCGCGCGCGACGTGGTTGTCGTGTATCTTGTGAACCTGACACCCGAGGGGCGGCTTTCGGGCACGCCCAAGCTGGTTTCGGTTACGGGCCCCGAGGGCAATGTCCGCGATGTGGCCGTGCGTCAGGCGCGCAATGCGCTGATTGCCTTGTCGCGGTCGCGTGCGGGATTCGGCCTGCCGCCCGATAAATACGATCAATGGAAAGAGATCGAGATCACCTTCAATCCCAAGAAAATGGGGATCAGATGACCATGAGACTTATCGCAATCGTCCTTGGCCTGGTGGCCGCCCTGGCCACCCCGATGACAGCGCTGGCCGAGCCGCTCAGGATCGAAGTGAACGACCCGACGAGCGAGCCGATGCCCTATGCGGTGCCCGATTTCGTGGCCGAGACGGCCGGATCGGCCGAGCTGGCGGCGCAGATCGCCCGGCTGGTGGCCGAGGATCTGAACGGCACGGGCCTGTTCCGAGAGATCGGCAAGGAGGCCTTCATCAGCCAGATCACCAGCTTTTCCAGCCCGGTGCAGTTCGCCGACTGGCGGGCGATCAATTCGAAGGCGCTGATCACCGGGGCGGTGGCGGTGAATGGCGGCAGCGTGACGGTGAAGTTCCGCGTCTGGGACGTGTTCGCGGGCGAAGAGCTGGGCCAGGGGCTGCAATTCGCCGGCACGACCGAGGGCTGGCGGCGGATGGCGCATAAGGTGGCCGATGCGGTTTACAGCCGGATCACCGGCGAGGGCGGCTATTTCGACAGCCGGGTGGTGTTCGTGAGCGAACAGGGCCCGAAGGACGACCGCAAGAAGCGGCTGGCGATCATGGATTACGACGGCGCCAATGTGCAATATCTGACCGACAGCCGCGCCATCGTGCTGAACCCGCGGTTTTCGCCCAATGGCGACCGGGTGCTCTACACCAGCTTCGAAGGCGGCTTCCCGCGGATCTATGTGCTGGACGTGGCCAATGTCGGGCGCCGGGTGCTGCAAAGCCAGGAGGGCACGATGAGCTTCGGGCCGCGGTTTTCGCCCGATGGGTCGAAGGTGGTGTTCTCGCTGGAAGCGGGGGGGAATACCGACCTTTACCTCATGGATATCGCCAGCGGGGCGCAGACGCGGCTGACGACGCAGCCGTCGATCGAGACCTCGCCCAGCTATTCGCCCGATGGCGCCCATATCGTGTTCGAGAGCGACCGGTCGGGCTCGCGCCAGCTCTATGTGATGCCCAGCACGGGCGGCGAGGCGCAGCGGATCAGCTTCGAGCAGGGCAATTACGGCACCCCGGTCTGGAGCCCGCGCGGCGATCTGGTGGCCTTCACCAAGCAGCACAAGGGCCGGTTCCATATCGGCGTGATGCGGCCCGACGGGTCGGGCGAGCGGCTG
>JAWKXE010000065.1:0-3757 GCA_041397165.1 Paracoccaceae bacterium
CAGCGTGCGCCGGTGGTCGGTCAGCGGGTGGATCACCACGGTGGTGTCCTGCCGCGCCTCGACGATCTCGTCGAGATAGCAGATCGCGCCCACCCTCGCGGCGGTGGTCAAGGGCCCGTCCTGCCACTTGGTGCCGTCCTTATCCAGCAGGAACCGCCCCACCAGATCGCTCGCCGTCATGTCCTCGTTGCAGGCCACGGTGATCAGCGGCCGGCCCAGCTTCCAGGCCATGTATTCCACGAACCGGCTCTTGCCGCAGCCGGTCGGCCCCTTCAGCATCACTGGCATCCGCCGCTTGTAGGCCGCCCGATAAAGCGCCTCCTCGTTGCCCACCGCCCGATAGAACGGCTCGGCCTTCACCTCGAACGGGCTGACATCATGCGCGGTCATCGCTTCCTCCCTCCCAAGTCCCCTGCTTCATCTGACTGAAAATATCCCGGGGGTGTGGGGGCAGAGCCCCCACGCGTCGCGCCCGATCCCTCGGGCGCAACCATCGCTCAAGCCGCAGCCGTCACACCGCCTTGCCGCGATAGACCACCATCTCGGCGCCCTTCGACTGCTTGTAATTGTCGAACCCGATCAGCTTCACGTGGTTCTTCGGATGGGCCTTGTGACAGGCCTCCGCCTCGGCCAGGATCCGGTCGACATCGGTTTCGCCGAACATCGGCAGCTTCCACATGTACCAGAAGTTCGATGTGGCATTCTCCGGCTCGGTATGCTCGACAGCCGGGTTCCAGCCCTTGCTGACGATATATTCCACCTGCTTGCGGATCCCCGCGGCATCCATCTCGGGCAGATAGCTGAAGGTCTCGAACTTGCGGCTCGAGGTATCGCTCAAGCTCGATTTATAGTCCTGCACGTCGCTCATGGCAGTGCTCCTTTGATTTGGGTTTCGTCCGGCCCCGAACACCGGTCCGGGGCCAATCGGGCCTGGTTCGGATCAGCGATGCTGCACGTCCAGCTTGTCGACCGTGTCGAACTCGAACTTGATCTCTTTCCAGGTTTCCATCGCCATGGACAGTTCCGGCGAATGCTTGGCGGCATTGGTCAGGATGTCCTTGCCTTCCTTCTCCAGCTCGCGGCCCTGGTTGCGCGCCTCGACACAGGCCTCGACCGCCACGCGGTTGGCCGCGGCACCCGCCGCGTTGCCCCAGGGGTGGCCCAGCGTGCCGCCACCGAATTGCAGGACCGAATCGTCGCCGAAGATGTTGACCAGCGCCGGCATGTGCCAGACATGGATCCCGCCCGAGGCGACCGGAAGAACGCCCGGCATCGAGCCCCAGTCCTGATCGAACATGATCCCGCGGCTGCGGTCTTCCTTGACGAAGCCGTCGCGCATCAGGTCGATCCAGCCCAGCGTCGCGTCGCGGTCGCCTTCCAGCTTGCCCACCACGGTGCCCGAATGCAGGTGATCGCCGCCCGACAGCCGCAGCATCTTGGTCAGCACGCGGAAGTGGATACCGTGGTTGGGGTTGCGGTCCAGCACCGCGTGCATGGCGCGGTGAATGTGCAGCAGCATCCCGTTGTCCCGGCACCAGTTGGCCAGCCCGGTGTTGGCGGTGAAGCCGCCGGTCAGGTAATCGTGCATGATGATCGGCGCGCCCAGCTCCTTGGCGAACTCGGCCCGCTTGTACATCTCCTCCGGCGTCGGCGCGGTGACGTTCAGGTAATGGCCCTTGCGCTCGCCGGTCTCGGCCTCGGCCTTGTGGATGGCCTCCATCACGAACTCGAAGCGGTGCCGCCAGCGCATGAAGGGCTGCGAGTTGACGTTCTCGTCGTCCTTGGTGAAGTCGAGCCCGCCGCGCAGGCCTTCATAGCAGGCCCGGCCATAGTTCTTGGCGCTCAGCCCCAGCTTCGGCTTGATGGTGCAGCCCAGCAGCGGCCGGCCATACTTGTTCATCCTGTCGCGCTCGACCTGGATGCCGTTGGGCGGGCCGCCGCAGGTCATCACATAGGCCAGCGGCACCCGCACGTCCTCAAGCCGCAGCGCCCGCACGGCCTTGAAGCCGAACACGTTGCCGACCAGCGAGGTCAGCACGTTGACGACCGAGCCTTCCTCGAACAGGTCGATCGGATAGGCGATGAAGGCATAGAAGGCCTCGTCATTGCCCGGCACGTCCTCGATCGCATAGGCCCGGCCCTTGTAGTAATCCAGATCGGTCAGCAGATCGGTCCAGACCGTGGTCCAGGTCCCGGTCGAGCTTTCCGCCGCGACGGCGGCGGCGGCTTCCTCGCGCGGCACGCCCTCCTGCGGGATGACCTTGAAACAGGCCAGGAAATCGGTGTCCTTCGGGGTGTAATCGGGCATCCAATAGGTTTCCCGATATTCCTTCACCCCGGCATTGTATGTCTTTGCCATTGCTCCAGTGCTCCTCCGTTGTCTCGCACGTCTCGTCTCGCGTGGTCCGCCCGCTCTCCCGGGCGATGACCCTTCGGTCGGCCCAAGGGATACGATGGCGGGATAATAACGAACACTAAATTGTTTTTATGACTTCCATAGATGATTGCTTATGCCTAAGCTAACCCCAACGAAAACACTCTGAATCCCCCCGGACTCGCGGTCAGCCCCGCGTCAAAACGCCCCGATGTATGCCCCTACCCTGCAACAGATGCGCCTCTTTGCCGCCGTCGCCCGCCACCGCAGCTTCACCCGCGCGGCGGACGAGGTGCACCTGACCCAGCCCTCGGTCTCGATGCAGGTCAAGCGGCTCGAAGAGAAGATCGGCCAGAAGCTGACCGAACAGATCGGCAAGACGCTGCACCTGACCCGCGCGGGCGAAGAGGTCTTCGCCGCCTGCACCGAGATCCTGGCGCGGCTGGGCGAGCTGGAAACCTCGCTCACCGATCTCAGGGGCGAGGTCGCGGGCCCCCTCAATGTCTGCGTCGTGTCCTCGGCCAAGTATTTCATGCCGCAGCTTCTGGGCAGCTTCACCCGCCGCTTCCCCCGGGTGCGGCCACGGCTGCAGATCACCAACCGCGACACGCTGCTGGGCCGACTGGCCCGCAACGAGGACGACCTCTATATCACCGGCCAGCTACCCGAGGAATTCGAGGTCGAAAGCGACCTCTTCCTCGAAAACGTCATCGTCGTGACGGCGCATCCCTCGAACCCGCTGGCACGCGAACGGGGCATATCGCTGGCCCGCCTGGCGCAGGAACACTTCATCCGCCGCGAACCGGGGTCGGGCACCCGCAAGGCGGTGCAGCGGCTGTTCGACGCCCAGGGCATCACCCTGCCGCCGCATATGGAACTCGACGACAGCGAGGCGATCAAGCAGGCCGTGGTGGCGGGCTTCGGCGTCGCCTTCCTGTCGCTGCATTCGCTGCGGCTGGAACTGGCCGCGGGCGAGCTGGTGACGCTCGACGTCGAACATTTCCCGCTGCGCCGGCGCTGGTACGCGGTGCACCGCAAGGGCAAGCACCTGTCGAACGCCGCCTCGGGCTTCCTCGCCTATCTCCAGGACGAGGGCGAGGCCGAGGTCGCCCATCTTCTGCATCTCGAGGGCGAGCCGCAGCCGAATTGAGTGCCTGCGGCACACAGTTTTCCTTGTGAAGCTGGGGGGCCAGCCCCCCAGACCGCAGGATAGCTGGGGGGCCAGCCCCCCAGACCCCCCGGGATATTTCCGGTCAGATGAAGGGGCGGACCGATCCCCTGCTTCATCTGACCCCAAATATCCCCGCCGGAGGCTCCCGCACTCTCCCCCGCCCCGGCGCCGGAAGGGCGCGCATCATTGCCGCCCGAGCGCGTCGGGGTGGG
>JAWKXE010000066.1:0-3086 GCA_041397165.1 Paracoccaceae bacterium
CGCCCTGGCCCTGTTCGCGCCAGCGGCGCCGCGGGCGCTCGACCGGGTCGACCTGCGCCTGTCCGGCCCCTCCAACCCCGAATTGCGCCAAACCTTGAGCGACGGCTCGCTTCTGATGGCGCTGTCCGGCCGCGCCGATGCCGCCCCGGACGAGATCGTCGCCGCCGCCCGCGCCGATTACGCCCGGCTGGTCGAACTGGCCTATGGCGAGGGTTACTATTCGGTCGCGGTCCATATCCTGATCGACGGGCGCGAGGCCGCCACGCTCGATCCGTTCCGCGATCCGGCCCGGGTGAACAAGGTCGAGATCGAGGTGACGCCGGGCCGGCTGTTCCGCTTCGGCCAGGCCCGGGTCGGCCCGCTGGTGCCGGGCACCGCCCCGGCCGAGGGCTATCGCAACGGCGCCCCGGCCCGCGCCACGGTGGTGCGCGAGGCCGCGCAATCGGCGGTCGACGACTGGCGCGACGCCGGCCACGCCAAGGCGCGCATCGACGGGCAGACGGTGCTGGCGAACCACCCGCAGGCGCGGCTCGACAGCGATCTGCGGCTGGCGCCCGGCCCGAAGGTGCGTTTCGGCAAGCTGGTGATCACCGGCGACAGCAGCGTGCGGCCATCGCGCCTGCGCCGCATCGCGAGCCTGCCCAAGGGCGAGGTCTTCACGCCCCAGGCCGTCGACAAGGCCGCCGCCCGGCTGCGCAAGACCGGCACCTTCAAGTCGGTCACGCTGAGCGAGGGCGAAACGGTGAACCCCGACGGCAGTCTGGACATCGGCCTCAACGTGCTCGACCGCAAACCGCGGCGGATCGGCGGCGGGCTGGAGTTTTCCAGCCTCGACGGGCTGACCCTGTCGGGCTATTGGCTGCACCGGAACCTGCTGGGCGGGGCCGAAAGGCTGCGGCTGGATGGCGAGATCGCCCAGATCGGCACCCGGGCCAAGGGCATCGACTATACCCTTGCGCTGCGGTTCGAGAAACCCGCCGTCTATGGCCCCGACACGCTGTTCTTCACCGAGGCCGAACTGGCCTATCTGGACGAGCCCACCTATATCGAGCGCCACGCCGCGCTGACCTTCGGCGTGTCGCGCGAATTCAGCGACAGGCTGACCGGCAGCCTCGGGCTGGGCTACAGCTTCTCGCGCGTGACCGACCTTTACACCCTGCCCAAGACCACGCGCGAGCTGCGTCTGGTCAGCCTGCCCGCCACGCTGACCTTCGACAGCCGCGACAACGCGCTCGACGCCAGCAAGGGGCTTTATCTGAAGGGCGAACTGACCCCGTTCGTCGAAACCGCCAGCAAGCGCGGCGGCGCCCGGTTCGCCTTCGATGGCCGCACCTATCACGCGCTGGGCGGCAGCGGCAGCGTGCTGGCGGCGCGGCTGCAGCTGGGGGCGCTGGCCGGTCCGCCGGCGGTGGATGCGCCGCCCGATTACCTGTTCTATTCCGGCGGCGCCGGCACGGTGCGCGGCCAGCCCTATAAATCGCTGGCGGCCGATTACGGCGGCGTCACCCTGGGCGGGCGCAGCTTTGCCGCGCTCTCGGGCGAAGTGCGGGTGCCGGTGGGCGAGAAATGGGGCGTGGTGGGCTTTGCCGATGCCGGTTTCGTCGGCGACGGCACGGGCAATGGCGACTGGCACGCCGGCGCCGGTCTGGGGGTGCGCTACAAGACGCCGGTCGGGCCGATCCGGCTCGATATCGCAGGGCCGGTCGCGGGCAAGACCGGCAGCGGCCTGCAGCTTTACATCGGCATCGGGCAGGCCTTCTGATGCGGGTGCTGGCGCTTCTTCTCTTCTGCCTGCTCACGCCGCTGGCGGCCTGGGCGCAACAGGATCAGGGCGACCGCGGCTATATCCAGGGCCTCTTGGAAGACGCGCTTTCCGCCCCCGGCCGCACGGTGCGGATCGAGGGCTTTGCCGGCGCGCTCAGCTCGCGCGCGACCATCGACAAGATCACCGTGACCGACCCCGAGGGCGTCTGGCTGACCGCGACCGACCTGGCGCTGAGCTGGAGCCGCACCGCACTTTTGAAGGGCGCCATCGAGATCGACGAGATTTCCATCGGCCGGATCGACCTGCCCCGCGCCCCCGTGCCGGCCGAAACCACCCTGCCCAGCCCCGAGGCGCAGGCCGCCTTCACCCTGCCCGAACTGCCGGTTTCGGTCGACATCGCCAAGCTCGCCATCGCCCGCACCGTTCTGGGCGCCCCGATCCTGGGCCAGGAAGCCGAGCTTTCGCTTGCCGGCAGCGCCGCCCTGTCGGGGGGCGCCGGCACGGCGAAACTGACGGTCGAGCGGCTCGACAAGTCCGGCAGCTTCGCCCTTTCGGGCGGCTTCGACAATACCAGCCGGGTGCTGACGCTCGACCTGTCGCTGGAGGAGCCCGCGGGCGGAATCGCCGTCTCGACCCTGGGCCTGCCCGGCCAGCCGGCGCTGCAGCTGGCCATCGCCGGCAAGGACCCGATCGGCGATTTCACCGCCACGCTGCGCCTGGCCACCGATGGCAAGGACCGGCTGACCGGCACCGCCACGCTGATCACCGACGCCGCCGGCGCCAACCGCTTCGCGCTCGATATCGGCGGCGATGTGGCGCCCGTGCTGCTGCCCGAGTTCGCCGGTTTCCTGGGCGACCGGGTCGCCCTGAAGGCCGAGGGCGCGCGCGACACCGACGGCGCGCTGGCGCTCGACACGCTGCGCCTGGCCACCGCCGCGATGCAGCTTGACGGCAGCGCCCGGATCGGCGCCGATGGCTGGCCGCGCAAGCTGGCGCTCGACGGGCGCATCGCGCCGGTCGAGGGCGATATCGTCATCCTGCCCCTGCCCGGGCCGCGCACATCGGTCACCGGCGTCACCTTCACCGCCGGCTTCGACGACAGCGCCGGCGAGGCCTGGAGCATCGCCGGCCGGATGACCGGCTTCGCCCGCCCCGATCTGACGCTGGCCACGGCCGGGTTCACCGGCGCCGGGCGCATCTCGCGGGGCGAGGGCTGGGTCACCGGCCAGGTGCAGCTCGATGCGCGCGGCCTTGCCCCCACCGACCCGGCGCTGGCCCGCGCCCTGGGCGACAACCTGCGCGGACGCTTCGGCTTCGACTG
>JAWKXE010000067.1:0-2393 GCA_041397165.1 Paracoccaceae bacterium
TTGGCACCCACCCTACGGGGCGTTGCGGTGGCGCCCGGGCGGCTTTATGACGGGACGGTGACAAACGGGAGAGACAGGCGATGAGCACGACCACGATCCGCGATCTTCTGGGCGGCCGCGAGGTGCGGCATGTGGCGCCGGGGGCCAGCCTGAAAGAGGCGGCGGGGCTGATGGCCGCGCATGGCGTCGGCGCGCTGGCCGTGACCGAGGGCGATGTGTTGAAGGGCATCCTGTCGGAGCGTGACATCGTCTTTCGCGCGGTGGCGCGGGATCGCGATCTGGGCACGACCAGCGTGGCCGAGGTGATGACCGTCGATCCGGTGGTGGTGGATATCGAGGATGCGATCTCGGACGCTTTGGTGGCGCGGCTGGGCGAGAGCTTTCGCCATCTGCCGGTGATCGAGGCGGGGCGGGTCGTGGGCCTGTTGTCCTATCGCGACATCCCGGCGAAATACGTGATGATGTACGAGCATTTCCGCGAGATGGCGGGCGCACGGGCCGATCAGGCCGGTTAGGCCGGCGGCGCGCCTTCCCGCGATGCTTGTATTCCGCGCCATGCCATGGGATTTTGCCGGCGTGTCGCGGCCGTGCCGGGGCGGGACCGAAGAGCTTGGACCTGTATGAATGACGCATGATCCGGTAAAGGCCGTGGCGGAAAGCCGGTTCTTTTCGGCCGAGTGGTATCTGGGTACCTATCCCGATGTCGCCCTGGCGGGGATGGACCCGGTGCAGCATTACCTGCATTTCGGGGCGCCGATGGGGCGCGATCCGGGGCCCGATTTCAGCGGCACGTTCTATCTGGCGCGGCACGAGGATGTGCGCAACGCGGGTCACAACCCGCTGTGGCATTACGAGCTGTTCGGCCAATACGAAGACCGCGAGATCGCGGTGTCGGAGGTCGGGCGCTTGCGGCCGGACGCGGATATCGCCGCGTCCGAGCTTGACCGGACCCGCCCGGCCCTGGCCACGGTCACGGCGCGGCGGCGGATCGAGGCACTGGCCACGCGCCGTCAGGAGGGGCGCACGCACCGGCTGTTCGGCCAGTTCGACCGCGACGCGGCGCGCGCCTGTGTCGATGCGCTGCAATCGCTGAGCCGCGAGGAGATGGCGGCGCGGCGGCAGACGGCCAGCGTCATCCTGCCAAGCTGGAACCGCGCCGCATCGCTGGAGCGGGCCGTCGGCTCGGTGCTGGGGCAGTCGCATCAGAACCTGGAGCTGATCGTGATCGACGACGGCAGCACCGACGCCACCGCCGACATGCTGGCGGGGTTGGGCGACGACCGGGTGAAGGTGCTGAGAACCGACCGCGCCGGCGTGTCGGGCGCGCGCAATGCCGGGCTGGCGGCGGCGCGGGGCGAGTGGGTCTTCTATCTCGATTCCGACAACCGCTGGAGCCGCGATTTCGTGCGGCTGATGCTGATCGGGCTGGAGGCGACGGGGGCGCGTTGCGGCTATGCCTCGCTTCGGGTCGAGGATGCGGAGGGCAGGGTCACCGGGTATCGCGGCGAGCCGTTCGACCGCGACGTCTGTCTCGAGGGGAACTATGTCGATATCAATGTCTTCTGCCATCGCCGCGATCTGGTGAAGAAGCTGGGCGGGTTCGACACCGCGCTGCGACGGATGGTCGATTGGGACCTGGTGCTGCGCTATACCCGGGACAACCCGCCGCTGCATCTGCCTTTCATCGGCTGCCACTACATTGACGAGAAGCAGGGCGCGGGGCGGGTTTCGACCGCCGAGCCCTATGTCTTCGGCAAGATCGTGGCCGAAAAGAACCGCCATGGCCATGACAGCGCAGCCGAAGCCCTGGCGGCGGTGCGGCTGGACATCGCCGTGAAGCTGGGCGACGGCGAGGTGCCCGAGGCGGTCGCGGCGCTGGCGCGGGCGTTCGAGGACCAGGGCCACAGGCTGCGCATCGATCGGCCCGACAGCTGGTCGCAGCGGCATCCGCATCAGGATCAGCTGGTGCTGGTCGGGCCCGGAGCCGAGGCCTATCGGCCGCATCCCGAGCAGATCACGCTTGCCCTGCCGCACCGCCTGACCCCGCCCGACGCGGTGGCGGCAAGGCTGTGGCAGGCGGCGCAGGCGCAGGTGCTGGCGCCGGGCCGGTGAGGGCGGTGTCAGCGGCGGCGGAGCAGCGAGGTCAGCGCCCGCAGCGGCGCGGTGAGGCGCCAGGACGTGCTGGACAAAAGCGCGGCGAGGCGGGATTCGAGCTGTTCGGTCCGGACCTGCAGCCGGGACAGCCGGGTCTCGTACTGCGCTGCCTGCTCGGCGCGACGGGCCTCGGCCCGGGCCAGTTCGGCGGCCTGGGCGGCGATGAGCTTGGCCTCGCGGGTGGCATGGGCGGCGCGCGCCTCGGCCATCTGGGTGTCATGGGTGGCCTGCTGGTCGGC
>JAWKXE010000068.1:0-2274 GCA_041397165.1 Paracoccaceae bacterium
GCTGAGCCTTGCGGCGCTGGTGGTGGCCACGCTGCTGTGGCGGCTGGCCACGCCGGGCTGGCGCGGGGCCCTGGCGCCGCTGGCGCTGGGCGCCGGGCTGATCGCGCTGGCGGTGCCGCTGTCGCAGCCCAGCCCGCCCGCGCCCGACGCACCCGTCATCCGCATGGTCCAGCCCAACGCGCCGCAGGATCAGAAATGGGATCCCGACCATGTCATGACCTTCTTCTATCGCCAGCTCGACTTCACCGACCGGGCCGGCGAGGGCCGGGTGCCGACCCTGGTGGTCTGGCCCGAAACCGCCATTCCCTGGATGCTCGACGGCGCCGACCGGCCGCTGGCGATGGTGGCCGAGGCCGCCGCGGCGACGCCCGTGGTGCTGGGCATTCGGCGGATCGGCGACGGGCGGCTTTACAATTCGCTGATCCTGCTGGGGGCCGAGGGCCAGGTCGAGGCGCTTTACGACAAGCACCACCTGGTGCCGTTCGGCGAATATATCCCGCTGGGCGACCTGGCGGCGCGCTGGGGCATCCACGGGCTGGCGGCGGGCGAAGGCGACGGGTATTCGCCCGGCCCCGGGCCGCGGCTGATCACCCTGCCCGAGATCGGCCCCGCCGTGCCGCTGATCTGTTACGAGGCGGTCTTTCCCCAGGATGTCGCCGCCGCCCCGGCGCGGCCCCGGCTGCTGCTCCAGCTGACCAACGATGCCTGGTTCGGCCAGTTCTCGGGGCCCTACCAGCACCTGCAACAGGCCCGGATGCGGGCCATCGAACAGGGCCTGCCGATGGTGCGGGTGGCCAATACCGGCGTCTCGGCGATGATCGGCCCGAAGGGCGAGATCCTGAACCGCATCCCCCTGGGCGAGGCCGGCTTTGCCGATGCCCCCCTGCCCGCCGCGCTGCCGCCGACGCTCTATGCCCGCAGCGGCGACGGACCCGCCTTGCTGCTGATCCTGCTGGGCCTCGGCGCCGCCGCGCTGCTGCATCGCCGCCGCCCTGCCCGTCAATAAGGCAACCCCGGGCCGAGTTCCGGACTTGACCGCAGTTTGCGATTGACCCTTCAGGCCGGCGCGCGTAACGAGTGTCCGATGCCCTCACAACGGCTTCCTGGCGTGAGCGGCAAGACCCAATGGAGCATATTTCATGTCACGACAGAATTACATCTTCACCTCGGAATCCGTGTCCGAGGGCCATCCCGACAAGGTTTGCGACCGGATTTCCGATGCCGTTCTCGACGCCTTCCTGGCCGAGGACCCGCAGGCGCGCGTCGCCTGCGAAACCTTCGCCACCACCGACCGCGTGGTCATCGGCGGCGAAGTCCGCGGCCCCGGCGAGGTGATCGCCCGGGTCGAGCAGATCGCCCGCGACTGCGTCAAGGATATCGGATACGAGCAGGAAGGCTTTCACTGGGCCAACATGAAGGTCGACAGCTATCTTCATGCCCAGTCGGCCGATATCGCCCAGGGCGTGGACGCCGCCGACAACAAGGACGAAGGCGCCGGCGACCAGGGCATCATGTTCGGTTATGCCTGCACCGAGACCGAGGCGCTGATGCCGGCCCCGATCCAGTATGCCCATGCCATCCTGCGCAAGCTGGCCAAGGTCCGCAAATCCGGCGCCGAGCCGGCGCTGGGCCCCGACGCCAAGTCGCAGCTGTCGATCCGCTATGAGAACGGCAAGCCGGTCGAGGCGACCTCGATCGTGCTCTCGACCCAGCATCTCGACGCGTCGCTTTCGTCGGAAGACGTGCGCGCCATCGTCGAGCCCTATATCCGCAATATCCTGCCCGAGGGCTGGATCACCGGCAAGACCGCCTGGCACGTCAACCCGACCGGCAAGTTCGTCATCGGCGGCCCCGATGGCGATGCCGGCCTGACCGGGCGCAAGATCATCGTCGACACCTATGGCGGCGCGGCCCCGCATGGCGGCGGCGCGTTTTCCGGCAAGGACCCGACCAAGGTCGACCGCTCGGCGGCCTATGCCGCGCGCTATCTGGCCAAGAACGTGGTCGCTGCCGGCCTCGCCGACCGCTGCACGCTGCAGCTCAGCTATGCCATCGGCGTGGCCGAGCCGCAGTCGATCTTCGTCGACACCCATGGCACCGGCCAGGCCGCCGACGAGGCGATCGAGGCCGCCGTGCGCGAGGCGATGGACCTGACCCCGCGCGGCATCCGCACCCATCTGGGGATGAACAAGCCGATCTTCCAGCGCACCGCGGCTTACGGCCATTTCGGCCGCAGCCCGGACGCCGATGGCGGCTTCTCCTGGGAAAAGACCG
>JAWKXE010000069.1:0-2245 GCA_041397165.1 Paracoccaceae bacterium
CGGCGGCGACCTGCGCCGCCAGCGCCGCATTTTCGGCGCTCAGATCGGCGATGAAGACATGCGCGTGCTCGAGCGCGTTCAGCATCCCGCCCAGCTTTTCGCTCACGTTCAGCGGCGCGCCTTCCGGTGTGGCGCCGACATGGGGCAGGAAACCCTGCTGCCACATCGCGGTGGCGTAATCCGCCTCGGGGATGATGGCCCGTTCGGTAAACACCCGGTCGCAACCGCCGCCACAGGCGGTGCCGCCGGTCACCAGGCTGCCGGTCAGGGTGGCGTTGCCTGCGGGGTCGATCTCGAACAGCTTGGTCTTGGCGTTCGAGGTGGTGCCCACCACGCCCTGCTTGAGCACGAAATTGGTGCCGGCGCCGAAGGACCATTCGCCGCCGGTGTCGATATTGGCCATGACGATCTCGGGGCGGCCGTTGTTTTCCAGGTACAGCAGGCTGCGCGGGCTGGTGGTGAGAGAGGTTTCCTGAACCTTCAGCTGCGCGCTGCCGTCATTGCGCACCAGATGCAGGGTGGCCTGCGGGTTCGCGGCCCAGACGCCGCCGATGCCGACATGGCTGCCGGCAAGGGTGAGAAGGTTTGTCTCGGCATCCGATTTCACCCTGAACGGGTAGGTCGAGGCCGTCACGTTGTTCAGGTCGAAGTACAGGTCATTGGGCCTGATCTGCCAGGTTTGCGCGGGATAGCCCAGCGAGGTATCCTGTTCGAACCGAAGCGAGGGCGTCCAGCCGCTGACCAGGTGCAGCCGGGCCTGCGGCAGCGTGGTGCCGACCCCGACGCGGCCGTCGTTGCCGAGATAGAGCGTGGCGTTGGGCTGACCGCCCTCGATGGTGAAGGGCACGGTGCCGGCGCTGAGGTCGCGGATGCTGAAATGCTCGAGCCCGCCGCTGGTGGTGGCCAGGTCGTCGTTGATCTGGATCCGCCAGTCGCGGCGGGGGAAGCTTGCGCCCGAATTGTCGTCGAACTCGATACTGGTGACCGAGGCGCGCAGCTTCAGCAGGGTCTCGGCCGCGAAGGTCTCGGTATCGGCGCAGCCGTTGCCGATGCAGACCTCGCCATCGAGAACGCTGACATCGCTGACATAGAGATCGGCCGAGGCCAGGTCGGTGTCGCTGACGTTCGCACCGTCGGTGAAACTGTCGAGCGCGGCGGCGCCCTGTGCGGTGAGGATCAGCGCGGCAACAAGGGCGGGACGGAAGGTGAAGGCGGGCATGGTCTGCGTCCTGAGCGGGGCTGGCTCCGGCCGCGGCCTTGGGCCGGGCGGGCCATCGCGCCAAGCCTAGGGCAGACGGGTCCGCCGCGCATACCCCAGATGGGCTAGGGCGATGCGGAAAGTTCTGCTTTGCAAAAGAAAAACGCCCCGGCCGTTGCCAGCCGGGGCATTCGCATTCCCGTAGGGTGGGTGACAACCCACCAAGCGCCTTACCCGATGGCGGCGGCCTTCACGTCTTCGTCGATGTAAGGCACGTATTGCTCGAAATTGGCCGAGAACATGCCGACCAGTTTCTTCGCTGCCGCGTCATAGGCCTCCTTGTCGGCCCAGGTCGAGCGCGGGTCCAGCAGGCCGGCATCGACGCCGGGCACCGTCACCGGCACGTCGAAGCCGAAATTCGGGTCCTTGCGGAAGGTCGCCTCGTTCAGCGAGCCGTCGAGCGCGGCGGTCAAGAGCGCGCGGGTGGCCTTGATCGGCATCCGGCTTCCGGTGCCATAGGCGCCGCCGGTCCAGCCGGTGTTGACCAGCCAGCAGGTCGCGCCGTGCTTGGCGATCTTTTCCTGCAGCAGCTTGCCATAGGCCTCGGGGCGGCGCGGCATGAAGGGCGCGCCGAAGCAGGTCGAGAAGGTGGGTTCGGGCTCGGTCACGCCGCGCTCGGTTCCGGCCACTTTCGACGTGAAGCCCGAGAGGAAGTGATACATCGCCTGCGCCGGCGTCAGCCGCGCGATCGGCGGCAGCACGCCGAAGGCGTCGCAGGTCAGCATGATCACGTTCTTGGGATGCCCGCCCAGGGCGGTGTCCGAGGCGTTCGAGATATAGTTCAGCGGATAGGCGCAACGCATGTTGGCCGTCAGGCTGTCATCGTCGAAATCCAGCGCCTTGGTCTCTTCGTCATAGACCATGTTCTCGATCACGGTGCCGAACTTGGCCGTCGTGGCATAGATTTCCGGTTCGGCCTCGGGGTTCAGCCCGATGGTCTTGGCATAGCAGCCGCCCTCGAAGTTGAAGGTGCCGCGATCCGACCAG
>JAWKXE010000070.1:0-2116 GCA_041397165.1 Paracoccaceae bacterium
GCCCGACTGGCCCGACCTGCCGCCGCACACCCGCGACTGGCTGCACCTTCAGCGCCGCGTGTCGCGCCTGCCGGCCCCCGGGCGGCTGCTGGTCGAAAGCTTCCCGCACGAGGGCCGCGAACATCTCTGCGCCTATGGCTTTGCCGGCCGCAATGCGCAACAGACGCTGGGCCTTCTGCTGACCAAGCGGATGGAGGAGATGGGGCTGGCGCCGCTGGGCTTCGTCGCGACCGATTACGCCACGCTGATCTGGGGGCTCGACCCGGTCACGGATGCCGCGCCACTGTTCGATCTGGGCGCGTTGCGCCAGGGGCTCGACGGCTGGCTGGCCGGCAATGCGGTGATGAAACGCACCTTCCGCGCCGTGGCCACCATCGCCGGGCTGATCGAGCGTAATACCATGGGAAATCGCAAGTCCGGCCGGCAGGCGACGTTCAGTTCGGACATTCTCTACGACACCTTGATGAAATACGACCCCGGCCACCTTCTGTTGGACGTCACCCGCGAAGAGGCGATGCGCGGCCTGGTCGATTTCGCCCGGATCGAGGACATGGCCGCCCGGGTGCAGGGCCGCATCGACACGCTTCGCCTTGATCGCGTCACCCCTCTGGCGGCACCGCTTTTCCTCGAGGTCGGCAAGGTTCCGGTCGAGGGCGCGGCCGAGGAACGGCTGTTGAAAGAGGAAACCGAACGCCTTATGCAGGCCGCCGGGCTGGCCTGACCCGCGCGCGAAAAAGCTTGCAAAACAAGGGCGAAAGCCGCAAACCCCGGGGCATGAACGGTTACGATTTCACCCTGTCCGGCGCCGATCTGGTGGCCCGCGGTTCGGGCGCGCTGCACTGGCCGGCGCGGCGGCTGCTTTGCGTGTCCGACCTGCATCTGGGGAAATCCGAACGCCTGGCCCGCCTGGGCGGCAGCGCCCTGCCGCCCTATGAGACGCAGGATACCCTGTCGCGGCTCGATGGCGAACTGGCGGCGACCGGGGCCGATACCGTGATCTGCCTGGGCGACAGTTTCGACGACAGCGCCGCCGCCGAGGCCCTGACCGAGCGCGACAGGATGTGGATTTCGCGGATGCAGGCCGGGCGCCGCTGGGTCTGGATCGAGGGCAATCACGATCCCGGCCCCGTGGGCCTGGGCGGCACCCATCTGAACGCGCTGCCGATGCAGCCGCTGACTTTCCGCCACATTGCCCAGCCCGGGCAATCCGGTGAAATATCCGGTCATTACCACCCCAAGGCCAGCCTTTCGGCCAAGGGCAAGACGATCACCCGGCCCTGTTTCCTGATCGACAGCGACCGCGTGGTCATGCCGGCCTTCGGCACCTATACCGGCGGGCTGAGGGCGCATGACGAAACCTTGGCGCGGCTGATGCGCCCCGAGGCGCTGGCGGTGCTGACCGGCCCCTTCCCGGCCGCCCTGCCGATGCCGCGATAAGCCGCGCGGTCAGACGATCCGCGCCTTCTCCAGTTCGGGACGATATTTCCGGCTGACCGGCACGCGGTCACCGTTCACCAGCCGCAGAAAAAGCTTTCCCGGCTCACGTTCTACCCCCGAAATCGCGGCGTGGCTCACCCAATGCGAGCGGTGCGTGCAATAGCCCTGCATCGGTTCCATCTCGGCGATGGCATCGCTGAACCGCAGCCTGATCGTTACCACGCCACGGTCGGTGGCGACCTCGACATGGTGGTCCTGGCCGGTCAGGCGATAGATCTCGCCGCGCTTTTCACGCGGCAGCCGGTCCAGCAGACGGGGGGCGACGGGCGCGCCGCCGGTGACCTCGGCCACCGCCGGAACATGCCGCCGCGCCAGCCGGACCGCCGACACGAACCCGGCGATTCCCAGAACATAGACCGCCAACGTGCCGGGATGGGGCAGCCGATCCGGCGAAACCTGCAACAGCAACGGGGTGAGCACCGAAATGATCGCGGTCAGGATCGGCACCATCGTCGACAATGCGATCACCTCGACCAGCCAGGCCGGCCGATTCTCGAAGCGCTGTTCGATGGTGACCCGCACCACGCGGCCGACCAGAATCGACACGCCCACGATCACGGCCCAATATCCCAGCCGGACGGGAAACGACAGCGCGGTAAAGGTCCCGAACGGGCCGGAA
>JAWKXE010000071.1:0-2093 GCA_041397165.1 Paracoccaceae bacterium
TGCCGCCCAAGCTGGTGAACGAAGAGGGCGATCTCTTCGTCTATCGCCCGCTGGCGCTGGTGGCGGAAGAGGATTGCGACCGCTTCGCCCGGGCGATGGATTACCCGATCATCCCCTGCGATCTCTGCGGCAGCCAGGACGGGCTGCAGCGCCAGCAGATCAAGGCGATGCTGGACGGCTGGGAGCGTAACCACCCCGGCCGGCGGCAGAAGATGTTCCGCGCCCTGATGAATGCCCGGCCCAGCCATCTGCTCGACCCGGCGCTGTTCGATTTCGCCGGGCTGACCCGCGGCACGCCGGGACCGCGCGAAATCGAGTAGAATTTTTTTCGCGTTTCGCGTGTCGCGTTAAAGTCCTGTTGAGGGACCGGACGCTAACGTTTCCCGAGCTTTGCAACCGGGGAACTCGCGCATGAGGTTTCGCCACGCCCTTTCCGTCACCGCCGCCCGCCGCGGGCTGCGCCGCCTGATCGGCGGGACGCAGGTTCTGGCCCTGCTGCCGGCGCTGGCGCTGGGCGCCTATTGGGCGGCGGGCGAGGCGGCGCTGGCCGTGGTGGCGCTGGGCGTGCCGCTGCTCTTCCTCTTCACCGGCGGTTTCGACCAGGTCTCCGGGCGCGACCGTGGCGCGCTCGACATCGCCACCGGCCTGCCGCTGGCCGCCTCGCTGGAGGACCGGCTGGATGCGGCGCTGCTCTCGGGCCGTCGCAGCGGGCTGAAGACGGCCTGCCTGCTGATCCGGGTCGAGAATTTCGACAGCTTCACCGCCCATCGCGGCACCGCCGCCGGCGACCGGGTGCTCGAACGCATCGCCCAACGGCTGCGCGGCGCCCTGCGCGAGGGCGATCACCTGGCCTGGCTGGGCTCGGCCGGGCCGGCGGTGACCACCGATCAGGGCAGCGCCACCTTCGGCGTGGTGCTGCGGCCGGTGATCAATTTCGACCTCGAAGCGGCGATCCAGATCGCGGTGCGGCTGCAGGCCACGGCGGAAGAGCCGGTCGCGCTCGACGGGGCGGCGGTCTATCTCTCGGCCGGGGTCGGGCTCTGCCTGTCGACCCGCAGCCCGGGCAAGACCGGCCACAGCATGATCAGGGGCGCCGGCATCGCCCTGGACGAGGCGCTGCTGGGCGGGCCTTCGGCGATCCGGGTCTATTCCGACGAAATGCACAGCCGCCGCGATTCGCAGGCGGCGCTGAACGAAGATGCGTTGCGGGCGCTGGAAAACGGCCAGATCGTGCCGTGGTTCCAGCCGCAAGTGTCCACCGATACCGGCCGCGTCACCGGGTTCGAGGCGCTGGCGCGCTGGGTCCATCCCGAACGCGGCGTGGTGCCGCCGGCGCAGTTCCTGCCGATCCTCGACCGCGCCGGCCAGATGGAGCGGCTGGGCGAGGTCATCCTCTATGGCGCCCTGAAGGCGGTGACGGCCTGGGATGCGGCCGGGCTCGACGTGCCCTGCGTGGCGGTGAACTTCACCGGGGACGAGCTGCGCAACCCCAAGCTGGCCGAAAAGATCCGCTGGGATCTCGATCGCTTCGATCTCAAGCCCGGACGGCTGACGGTCGAGGTGCTGGAAACCGTGGTGGTGGGCGCCCCCGACGACACCGCCACCCGCAACATCCACCGCCTGGCCGAGATGGGCTGCCGCATCGACCTCGACGATTTCGGCACCGGCCATGCCTCGATCGCGGCGCTGCGGCGCTTCGCCATCGAGCGGATCAAGATCGACCGCAGCTTCGTCACCCATGTCGACGACGATGCCGAGCAGCAGCGCATGGTCTCGGCGATCCTGACCATGGCGGAACGGCTGGGGCTGGAAACCCTGGCCGAAGGGGTGGAAACCGCCGGCGAACACGCGATGCTGGCGCAGCTGGGCTGCCGCCATGTCCAGGGCTTCGGCATCGCCCGACCGATGCCGTTCGAACAGACGATGGACTGGATCCGCAGCTACGAGGCCAAGCTGGCCGCCCCGCCGGTGATCGGCCGCCGCTCGGGCTGACGCCCGGCGCCGGCGCGGCCGGCAGCCTCGGGGACTTCGCCGCGCTTCGCGCGTCGACCCGGGCCCTCGCTTCGCTCGGGCCAGACGAAGGGGGAGGCGCC
>JAWKXE010000072.1:0-2081 GCA_041397165.1 Paracoccaceae bacterium
AGCGCCTCTTCCTCAAGCTCCGGCTCTTTCATCAGCCAGTGGGCGAGACGGCGGAGCAACTCCAGTTGCGGCCCGCCGCCCTCGAAGCCCCGCCCCCAAAGCCAGGCCTGATCCGAGGCCAGAAGCGCCACGCGCCCCTCGCCCTCGCGCTTCAGGATCAGCAGCGGACGCCCGGCGGGACCGTCCATCACCACCTGCCCCGCCGGATCGGCCAGATCGACCGCGCGCAGCCAGCGGCCCCAGCTCGGCGCGCCTTCCTTGCCCTGTTGCCCGCCTTCGGGCGCAAAGCCCGCCTCAAGCCCCTCGGTCACCGGATGTCGCTGGCCAAGGTCCGACACGCGCGGGGTAAAGCCGCCGTCCAGCACCCGCGCCGTCGGGCGCGCGGGAAGGATGTCGCCCAGCCCGGAATGGTAAAGGCTTTCGGCCGAGGCGAAATCCGGCCCGGCGGCGACAAGCACCGCACCGCCGCCAAGAACATAGTCGCGGATATTGTCGAGATAGGATGACGGCAGGATGCCCCGCAGCCGGTAGCGGTCAAAGATGATCAGATCAAATTCCGTGATCTTCTCGACGAACAGTTCCCGCGTCGGGAAGGCGATCAGCGACAGCTCGCTGACCGGCACACCGTCCTGCTTGTCGGGCGGGCGCAGGATGGTGAAATGGACCAGATCGACGGAACTGTCGGATTTCAGGAGGTTGCGCCATGTCCGTTCGCCTGCATAAGGCTCCCCCGAGACCAGAAGCACCCGCAGCCGGTCGCGCACGCCGTTGATCTGCACCACGGCTTCATTGTTGCGGTCCGTCAGCTCCCCCGGGGCGGTTTCCAGCGACAGTTGCACGACGTTCTGCCCGCCGTGATCCAGCGTCAGCGGCAGTTCCAGATCCTGCCCCACCGGCACGGTGAAGACCTGCGCGGGGGCGCCGTCGATGGCGATGCTCAGCGCGACGGACCGGCCCGACAGGGCGGCGGGTATCGCGCCCTGCTCCTCGATCCGCAGCGTGAGGGAAAGCGGCTCTCCGATGATGCCGAAGGCGGGGGCGGTCTTGATCATCAGCCGCCGGTCCCAGTCCGCCGCGTGGCCGGTCAGCAACACGTTCAGCGGTGCGGGCATGTCCGTTCCGACATCGAGGTCATGCACCTGCCCGTCGCTGACAAGGATCGCCCCCGCGACCCGCGCGCGCGGTTCCTCGGCCAGGGCCTGCGCCAGCGCGGTCATGGCAAGCGTCCCGGCATCCTCGGCCCCGTCGCCCACGATGATCTTGCGCAACTCCGTATTGGGCAGCGCGGCCACCTCCGCCTCCACCCGCCGGACGGCCATGTCGGTCTGCGCGGCGCGGTCGGCGATCTTCTGGCTGGCGCTTTGATCGACCACCAGCAGGACGATGTCGGACAGCGGCCGCCGGTCTTCGGATTGCAGCGACGGCTGGGCCAGCGCCGCGATCACGCAAACCGCCGCCAGCGCCCGAAGCCACCAGCCCTTCAGCCCGCGCCAGGCGGCGAAGCCCACCAGCGCCGCGGCCAGCACCGCCACGGCCCAGAGAAGCGGCCAGGGCAGAAGCGGGTCAAAGACGATCTGGCCGATCATTGCCCCAGCCTTTCCAGCAGCGCAGGCACATGGACCTGATCGGATTTGTAGTTCCCGGTCAGCACATGCATCACCAGGTTGACGCCGAAGCGATAGGCGATCTCGCGCTGTCTTTCGCCGCCAAGGCCGCGCCCGACGGGGAACATCTGCCGCCCCTGATCGTCCACCGCCCAGGCGGAGGCCCAGTCATTGCCGCCGATCACCACCGGGGTGACGTTGTCATTGAGGTTGCGGAAGGGCATCCCTTCGACCTGCTCTGCATCGGCGGGCGCGGCCTCGACCCAGATCGGCGGCCCCGCATAGCGGCCGGGGAAATCCTGAAGCAGATAGAAGGCACGGGTCAGGACGTGGTCTTTCGGGATCGGCTCCAGCGGCGGGATGTCCAGCGGGGCCGCCAGCGCCTGAAGGCGCTTGCCCTCGGGCGTGGAGGCACCGAAACCGGCCAGATCGGCGTCGCGGGTGTCAAACAGGATCATGCCGCCGGAATGCAGATAG
>JAWKXE010000073.1:0-1979 GCA_041397165.1 Paracoccaceae bacterium
GGGCGACAGCGGCACCCTGGCGATGACCGCCCTCTCCGATGCCCTGGCCGAGGAACCGCGCGGCCGGATCTCGGGCCTGTTCCTCATTTCGGACGGCCGCGCCCACGATATCGAAAACGCCCCCGACCTGCCGGCGCCGCTGCACCTTCTCCTGACCGGCAAGCCCGACGATTGGGACCGTCGGCTGATCGTCGAAAACGCCCCCGCCTATGCCATCCTGGGCGAAGAATTCACCCTGACCCTCAGGGTCGAGGATCAGGGCGCCGTGCCGCCGGGCCATACCCGTACGCCGATCCGGATCGCCGTCGACGGCCGTGATCCGGTCGAATTTCAGATCCCGGTCGGCGAAACCGTCGAGCTGCCGGTCACGCTGCCCCATGGCGGCCGCAACGTGCTGCAATTCACCCTGCCGGAAGCGCCGGGCGAGCTGACCGCGCGCAACAACACCGCCCTGGTGCAGATCAACGGCGTGCGCGACCGGCTGCGCGTGCTGCTGGTCTCGGGCGAGCCGCATTCGGGCGAACGCACCTGGCGCAACCTGTTGAAATCGGACAGTTCCGTCGATCTTGTGCATTTCACCATCCTGCGCCCACCCGAGAAACAGGACGGTGTGCCAGTGGGCGAGCTGTCGCTGATCGCCTTTCCCACGCGCGAACTGTTCCTGGAAAAGATCGACGATTTCGACCTGATCATCTTCGACCGTTACAAGCGCCGTGGCATCCTGCCTTCGCTCTATCTCGAGAACGTGGTGCAATATGCCCAGAACGGCGGCGCCATCCTGATCGCCGCGGGGCCTGATTTCGCCTCGGCCGACAGTCTCTATCGCTCACCGCTGGCGGCCATCCTGCCGGCCAGCCCCACCGCCCGGGTGATCGAACAGGGCTATCTGCCCACCGTCACCGATCTGGGTCAGCGTCATCCCGTCACCGCCGGCCTGACACCGCCACCCGGGCACGAGACCTGGGGCCGCTGGATGCGCCAGATCGAGGTCACCGCCAACAAGGGCGAGGTGCTGATGTCCGGCGTCGACGGCGCGCCGCTTCTGGTGCTCGATCGGGTCGGCAACGGCCGCGTGGCGCTTCTGGCCTCGGATCATGCCTGGCTGTGGAGCCGCGGGTTCGAAGGCGGCGGGCCGCAGCTGGAGCTGCTGCGGCGGCTGGCGCATTGGATGATGAAGGAACCCGAGCTTGAGGAAGAGGCGCTGTGGGCCGAGCCGACCGGCCAGACCCTGCGCATCATCCGCCGCAGCCTGAAGGATACGGTCGGGAAGGTCACGGTGACGTCGCCCTCGGGGCAGATGCGCGAACTGGCGATGGACGAGGTCGAACCGGGCCGGTTCGAAGCCAGGTATGACGGTTCCGAGATCGGGCTCTATCGCTTGGTCAACGGCGACAAGGAGGCGGTCGTCGGTCTGGGCCCCGCCGCCCCGCGCGAGTTCGTCGAGACGGTGGCCAGCGGGGCCGCGCTGGAGCCCGTGATCGCCCCGATGCGGGGGGGCATCGCCGCACTGTCCGATGGCGTGCCGACCTTGCGGCAGGTTCGCCCCGGGCGGCCGGCCTCCGGGCGTGGTTGGCTGGGCCTCACGCCGCGCGGGGCCTATCAGACCACAGGCGTTTCGCAGACGGCGCTGCTGCCGCCCTGGCTGGTGCTGCTGCTGGCCTCGGGCCTGCTGATCGGCGCCTGGCTGCGCGAAGGGCGGCGCTGACCTCCATACCCGTACGGATGGGTATGGATTAGAAGTAGCTGCGCACCAGGCTGGTCGAAATCAGGCTCCAGCCGTCGGCGATGACGAAGAAGCTCAGCTTGAAGGGCAGCGAAACGATGGCGGGGGGCACCATCATCATGCCCATCGACATCAGCACCGCCGCAACCACCAGGTCGATGATCAGGAAGGGCAGAAAGATCAGAAACCCGATCTGGACGGCGCGGGCGATCTCGGACAGCAGGAAGCTGGGAACCTGAACCGAAAGCGGCGCGTC
>JAWKXE010000074.1:0-1847 GCA_041397165.1 Paracoccaceae bacterium
GGCTGGCCCCCACTCCGTCCTCACGCCTTGAGGAACCCGTCGAAGAATCCCGCCAGCTCGGCCACGCCATCCAGCGGCAGCACATGGGCGACATACTGATCGGGCCGCACCACGATCATGCAGCCCTGGCTGCGGTCGATCCCGCGCATGTCGAAGATGTCGCCCAGACCCTTGTGATCGACACAGAACACCTTCTCGTGGTCCTGCAATCCCAACTTGCCCTTCTCGGGCTTCAGCAGCGCCGGCATCGCGCCATAGTCGAGCGCGTCGAACGTTGGCTGGAACACCGCCCGCAGGTCGATCAGCCCGTCGATATCCTCGCCCTCACGGGTGTATTTCACCACCGGCGAGGCCGCATCGCCTTCCAGCCAGGCGCAAAGCCGGGCGATGCCGCCACCCGCCGCGCCGGTATCGCCGGCACCGGCAAAGGCATAGAGCCGCCAGCGCCCGTCGGCCTCGGCCGCATGGCCCAGCTGCATCTGCCTGGCATCGGCGACCCGCACCACCGGGGCCGAGTGGAACCGGCGGCCCACCTCCTGCCCCGTCGCCAGCGCCTGATGCGTGGCCGGACCGATCAGAGGCCCCTGGTCGTATTTCACCGCCAACCCGCCGGTGAATTCCAGGTTCTCCTTGAAGGCCCGGACGAACCGCGGCTCGTCGCCGTTATCCAGTTCGCTTTCCCCCGGCGGGGCGCTCATGATCCGCGCCCATTCGTGATCGGTATCGACCAGCCGCTTGGCTTCCAGCCAGCGCTCGGCGGAATAGCTGTGCAGCAGGCTGGCCTCGGCCCGGCCCTGGAACACATGCGCCAACTTCCAGCCCAGGTTGAACGTGTCCTGCATCGACACGTTCATTCCCTGCCCGGCCTTCGGGCTGTGGGTGTGGCAGGCGTCGCCGGCGGTAAAGACCCGCGGCATCCGTGTCGCCTGCTCGCCCGCCGGCACATCGTCGAACCTGTCGGTCAGCCGGTGACCGATCTCGTAGATCGACCACCACACCACCTCTTTCACGTCGATCGAGTAGGGCTGCATGATCCGGTTCGCCGCCGCGATCATGTCGGCTTCGGTGAAACCCCGCTCGGCCACCCGCTCGTCCTCGTTCAGTTTGTCCAGTTCCACATACATCCGGAACAGATAGCCCCCTTCGCGCGGCAGGATCAGCACATTGCCCTCGTTGGCCGAGGTGATCAGGCATTTCTGCCGCACATCGGGGAAATCGGTATTGGCCAGGATGTCCATCACCCCCCAGGCCTGATGCGCCGCATCGCCATGCAGCTCGCCCCCGATCGCCTTGCGCACCTTCGAGCGCGCCCCGTCGCAGCCCACCACGTAATTCGCCCGGATCACCGTCGTCTCGCCCCAGTTCACGCCGGTATCCTCCAGCGTCACCGTGACCGGGTGATCGTCGGTGGTCGGGTCCACCGTCAGGTCCTTCAGCGCCAGGTTATAGTCCACCTCCAGCCGCGCCGGAGCGTCGCGCATCACATCCAGGAACAGCTGGTGCAGCCGGGCCTGGTTGATCAGGATATGCGGCATCTCCGAGCTGTCGTCGGCCACGTCCTGCACCCGCCCGATGCGCTTGATATGGGCCGGGTTCGCCGGGTCCGGCCGCCAGAACGTCGTCTGGTTCACCCAATAGCTCTCGCGCTTCACCTTGTCGGCGAAACCGAAGGCCTGGAACATCTCCATGGTGCGGGTGTTGATGCCATCGGCCTTGCCCTTGACGATGTTGCAGGGGCTGGCCTCGACCACCATGGTGTCGATCTCGGGAAACTGCGCCAGCTGCGCCGCCAGGCAAAGCCCCGCCGGGCCGGTGCCGACGATCAGCACATCGACCTTTTCAGGCAG
>JAWKXE010000075.1:0-1710 GCA_041397165.1 Paracoccaceae bacterium
ACCAGATCGTCGATCCGGTTCTTCAGGGCGATATCGTCGGTGCTCATCACCATGATGTCGGCATTGGCGCTGGTGTTGCACAGCGGCGTCGGCATCGTGTCCGCGACCGGCGGCCAGGTCGTGCTTTCGGCATAGCTGAACATGTCGAAATGCATGGTCTGTTCCAACGTCACGTTGGTGGGAATCGTGGTCGACCCGAAGCTGGCCGCATCGAAGTTCACGCAATGCGAATAATCGTGCTGGGTGATGCCCGGGGTCAGCAGATGGCTCTGCAACCCGGCGGCCAGCACCGGGCCCAGTTCGGACGGCAGGGTGGTGATCGTGTTCGTGCCGCCGATTTCGTAACTGTAATGCTTCAGCAGGTCGGGCCCGGCCGAAACCTGGGTGTTGTAGGGAATCAGCGACACCGACACGTCGCCTTCCTCGGTCAGGTCCATCACCGCGTCGATGAATTCGCGCGCGGCGGGCTTCAGGTTGATCAGCCGGTTGTTCGAGTTCATCGACCCCGAGACGTCCAGCACCAGCGCGATCTCGATCGCCTCGATCTTCTCCTCGGCCTTCGCGGCGCCGGGCGCGGTCAGCGAATTGAACCCCAGCATGTGGATGAACTGGGTCGGCACCGTCAGCGTCGCGCTGGCGGCCACATCGCGATAGTTGAGGCCGGTATTGACCACCGGCGTGCCGGTCAGCTGGGCGTCGACGCCGGCCTTGGCCAGATAATCCTCGACCACCGCCACCGGGTCCTGGGTCTGCTGCATGTCGGCCGCGGCCAGAACGGCGCGGTCCAGCGTGTTCTGCAGCCGGGTCCGGCTCATCTCGTAATGCATGAAGTCGACGCCGATGCCGCCGACGATCAGCATGATCAGCAGGAAGAAGATGGAATAGGCGATCATCACGCCGCTTTCGTCGCGACCGAAGCGCCTGGCACGCCGGGCGGCCCCCTTCGCCAGATGGCGGCGGATCTGCCGTTTCGATGCTTTCGGCGACGGTTGCTGCGTCATGACTTTACTCTCACCCAAGTGTCGGACCACCCGACCCCCTATGCCGGAAACATTGATCCAAGCTTGTTTCTGGCGGGCAAAGACGGCGAAATTTAGGCAAAAAATAGGGAAAATTGATGGCTTTGTTGCCGGGTCCGTCGCAATCCCGCCCGCCGCCGGGCTGTGTGTTCGATTTGGCGACAAATTTAGCGAAATCCGCCGGACCCGGCCGCGGGGCAGGGGCGGGGCGCCGGAAAATTGCCGCAAACCCCGGGGCCATGGGCGTTAGGGGTCTGGAAAGGGTTGTTTGCCATTCTCGGCCAAGTGCGACAATCTGTCATGGTCAGAGCGAGTCGCCTCGTCGTCTCGTTCCGCGGAAAGGCCCGAACCGAATGAACATGCCTGGAGCCATCCCCATGCCCCCCGTCAAAGAACCGAGCTTCCGCGAAAGCGTGGACCTGATGTTCAACCGCGCCGTTGCCATCATGGACCTGCCGCCGGGCCTGGAAGAGAAGATCCGCGTCTGCAACGCCACCTATACGGTGCGCTTCGGCGTCCGCCTGCGCGGCCAGATCCAGACCTTCACCGGCTATCGCTCGGTCCATTCCGAACATATGGAGCCGGTCAAGGGCGGCATCCGCTATGCCATGGGCGTGCATCAGGACGAGGTCGAGGCGCTGGCGGCGCTGATGACCTATAAATGCGCCCTGGTCGAGGCGCCCTTCGGCGG
>JAWKXE010000076.1:0-1579 GCA_041397165.1 Paracoccaceae bacterium
TCGGAGCGCCAGACATGCTGCCCCGGCACCGCCCGGGCCTGCCAGCGCTGCACCGGCAGGACATGGCCGGCGGGTTCGGTCAACCCGCGTTCGAAGACGCGGGCGATGCGGGCGCGCTCCTCGGGGTCTTTCAGTTTCGAGTTCTCGGGGGTCACGTTTTCCGGCAGGTTGCCTTCCTTGAGGATCCAGTCGGCCGGGTCCTCGTAGGCCGGGATCACGAAATCGGGATCGAGCCCCAGCTTGTCGGCCATGCCGGCAAGGAAGGCGCCCGAGGCGACGGCATCGGCGCCGGTCTGGGCGTCCTCGGCGGCGATCAGGGCCTCGTCCGCCCAGACCGGCTTGCCGTCGCGGCGCCAGTAGAGCGAGAAGGTCCAGCGCGGCAGGGTTTCGCCGGGATACCATTTGCCCTGGCCGTAATGCAGGAAGCCGCCGGGGGCGAAGCGGTCGCGCAGGCGGCGGATGAGCTTGTCGGCCAACCCGCGTTTCATCGGGCCGACGGCGGCGGTGTTCCATTCCGCGCTTTCGAAATCGTCGATCGAGACGAAGGTCGGCTCGCCCCCCATGGTCAGGCGCACGTCGCCGGCGGCGAGGTCGGCGTCGACCTTGGCGCCCAGCGTGTTGAGCCGCGCCCAGGCCTCGTCCGAGAAGGGCTTGGTGATGCGGGGATGTTCGGACACGCGGGCGACCTGCATGTCGAAGTGGAACCCCACCTCGGGCGTGCCGGCGCTGGAGAAGCCGCCGGCGATGGGGGCGGCGTTGCGGTAATGCGGGGTGGCGGCGAGCGGGATATGGCTTTCGCCGGTCAGAAGCCCGCTGGTCGGGTCGAGCCCGACCCAGCCGGCGCCGGGGAGATAGACCTCGACCCAGGCGTGCAGGTCGGTGAAGTCGACCTCGGTCCCCGAGGGGCCGTCGAGCGATTTCAGATCGGGGGTGAGCTGGATCAGATAGCCCGAGACGAAGCGCGCGGCAAAGCCGAGGTGGCGCAGCACCTGGACCAGAAGCCAGCTCGAGTCGCGGCACGAGCCGCGTTTCGCGGTCAGCGTCTCCTCGGGCGTCTGGACGCCGGGCTCCATCCGGATGGTGTAATCGACCTCTTGCGAGACCTGGCGGTTCAGCGCCACCAGGAAATCGACCGTGTTGGTCTGGTCATAGCTGATCCGGCCGATGAACTGGGCCAGAAGCGGGCCCTCGGCCTCGGGGGTGCGATAGATCACCAGGTCGTCATGCAGGTCGGCGGGATAGGAGAAGGGCCATTCCTCGGCGGTTTCGTCGACGAAGAAATCGAACGGGTTATAGACCGTCATGTCGGCGACCAGATCGACCTCGATCTTGAATTCGCGCACCGGCTCGGGGAAGACGAAGCGCGACAGCCAGTTGCCGTAGGGGTCCTGCTGGTGGTTGACGAAATGCCCCGTGGGCGAGACCTTGAGCGAATGCGACAGCACGCGGGTGCGCGAATGCGGCGCCGGGCGCAGGCGGATGATCTGGGGCGACAGCGTCACCAGGCGATCATAGGTATAGTGGGTCACATGGTGGATGCTTGCATAGATTGCCATGATCGGTGATTTGCCTGCTGGTT
>JAWKXE010000077.1:0-1565 GCA_041397165.1 Paracoccaceae bacterium
GTCGTCCACCAGATGCAGAAGATTGAAGCTCAGCACCGCGTCGAAGCTGCCCTCGGGCGGGGTTTCGGCCGGGGCGGTGGCGAAGCCGAGGTTGCGAACGCCCTCGGCGGCGGCCTTGTCGCGGCCGATGCCGATCATCGCGGTCGAGATGTCGCTGGCCAGATAGCGCCCGGCAAAGGGTGCCAGTTTCAGCGCGGTGGTGCCGGTGCCGCAGCCGATTTCCAGCACCGCGTCGGTGGGGCGCAGATAGGACCGCACCCGCGTCAGCGTCGCCTCGTAAGCGTCCATGTCGCCGATCGGGGATTTGGCGTACTTCTCGGCCACGCCGTCCCAGAATTTCGCGTCGGTCATCGGTTCGATCCTTGTGCCAGGCAGTGCCGGGATCCTAGTCCATGCGGATATGCCGGGGAATTGCCGAAAGCTGCAGGTCTGCTATACGTATTCGCATGAATTGGCAGGCATTGCGTTTCGACTGGACCCAGCTTCGGGCCTTCCTGGCGACGGCCGAGGAGGGCTCGCTCTCGGCGGCGGCGCGGGCGCTGGGGCTGACCCAGCCGACGCTGGGCCGGCAGGTCGGCGCGCTGGAAGAGGCGCTGGGCGTGGCGCTGTTCGAGCGGGTCGGGCGCGGGCTGGAACTGACGCCCTCGGGGCGCGAGCTGTTGCCCCACGCCCGCGCCATGGGCGAGGCGGCGGCGCGGGTGGCGCTGGCGGCGGCCGGCCAGGCGCAGGCGATCGAGGGCAAGATCCGCATCACCGCCTCGGACGTGTTCTCGGCCTATCACCTGCCGCCGGTGCTGGCCCGGCTGCGCGCCACCGCGCCGCGTCTCGAGATCGAGGTGGTGGCGGTGAACGACATCCGCGACATCCTGCGCCGCGAGGCCGATATCGCCATCCGCCATGTCCGCCCGACCGAGCCCGACCTGATCGCCCGCAAGGTGGCCGAGGGGACGGCGCATTTCTATGCCTCGGCCGGCTATGTCGCCCGCAACGGACGCCCCGAGACGCTGGCCGATCTCAAACGGCACGAGTTCATCCATTTCGGCAGCGCGGCACAGCTTCTCGATCACCTCCGGCCGATGGGGATCGTGCTGGACGAGGCGCAGTTCCGGCTGGGCTCGGCCAACGGGCTGGTGGCGTGGGAGATGGCGCGCAAGGGGTTGGGCATCGTGATCATGTCCGACGATGTGGCGGCGCAGACCCCCGAGATGGAGCGGCTGCTGCCGGCGATGGAGGCGGCGCGCTTTCCGGTCTGGCTGGTCACCCATCGCGAGCTGCACAGCGCGGCGCGGATCCGGCTGGTCTTCGACATGCTGGCCGAGGCGCTGAGCGACATCTGAGGCGCAAAGGCCGTTCGAAGGCGCTTGCCGCGCGCTCAGCGGCGTTTCGCCAGGGCCTCGGCGGTGCTGCGGGTCAGCCGCGACAGCCAGTCGGCCTCGTCCCAGCGTTCGGCTGGAACCACCAGGCTGGGCTTGGCGCCGGGATAGGCCGGCGCCATGTCCAGCTCGGGCGCCAGGGCGCGCCCGGGGCCGGTGGGCTTGTGGTGGAAACGGTCGTCGCAGACCACG
>JAWKXE010000078.1:0-1750 GCA_041397165.1 Paracoccaceae bacterium
GTGCGGTAAGAGCGCACCAGCATCCCGGGTGACCGGGATGGCTCGGTAAACCCCACCCGAAGCAAGGCCAAGAGGCCGCACTCGTGCGGCTGCGCAGGCGCTCGAGGGCTGCTCGCCCGAGCCTGCGGGTAGGCCGCGTCAGGCACCCGGCGACGGGTGTCGCAGATGGATGGTCGCCGCCGCTGCGCCAGGCGCAGCGGAACAGAATCCGGCTTACAGGCCAACTCGTCCGCCCTAACCTCTGGCCCCCTCGGTCCGCTTGACCGATAACGGCCCTGCGGCACAGATCACCGCCGGCGGCGCGCTGAGAGAATGGATCTGGATGATCTTTAGCGTCAGGACTTCGAATCGTGACTATTAGCGTGTTCGCGCTCTTCCGGGTCGGGATAGGCCCCTCGAGCTCGCATACCGTTGGCCCGATGCGGGCCTCTGCGGAGTTCGTCGCCGACCTCGAGGCGAGGCGGATACTCGCCCACGTCGGCGCCATCGGTGTCGAGCTTTACGGATCGCTGGCAGCTACGGCGCGCGGGCATGGCACGCTGCCCGCGGTGCTGCTCGGTCTGGAGGGCTGTCGGCCGGAGACGATCGAATCCGATGAGATGGAGTCGCGGCAGGACCGGCTGCGCAGCACTGGCGAAATCTTGCTCGGCAACCGCGTGCCGATTGCCTTCTCCGAGGATGAGATCACGCTGCATCCGGAAACGGTGCTGGAATTCCACCCCAATGGCATGGCGCTGACCGCCTTCGGTGACCGCCGGAACCTGCTCCATCGCGAGACATACTTCTCGGTCGGCGGCGGATTCGTGGTGACACAGAACAAGGCCGCTTTACCGCCCCCAGAGGCCGCTGATCCGGCGATGTCTTTTTCGTCCGCGGCTGAGCTGCTCGAGCTCGCCTCGGTCATGGGCGGATCGATCAGTGACGTGATGCTGGCACAGGAGTGCGGCAGCCGCAGCGCGCAGGAGGTTCGCGCCGGACTGCTGCGGCTGCGCGACGTCATGGTCGCATGCGAACAACGTGGGATCAGCCGCTCCGGGTTACTACCCGGCCCGCTTAAGGTTCGGCGCCGCGCTGGAGATTGGTTCCGGCGTCTGCAATCCGAAGATCCACATCGTGATCCCCGCTTCGCCGAGGATTGGGTGAACCTGGTGGCCCTTGCCGTCAATGAGGAGAATGCCTCTGGTGGTCGCATCGTCACCGCGCCCACCAACGGTGCCGCCGGAATCATTCCGGCGGTGCTGCATTACGCCGTGCACTACACCGACGCTGGAGCCGCCGACCCCGACGAGGTCGCCGTGCGTTTTCTGCTCACGGCCGGCGCGATCGGGTCGATATACAAGGAGCGCGCGTCCATTTCCGGCGCCGAGGTCGGCTGCCAGGGCGAGGTCGGCTCGGCGTGTTCCATGGCAGCCGGCGGCCTCGCCGAGATCCTCGGCGGCACACCGGGACAAGTCGAGAACGCCGCAGAGATCGCGATGGAGCACAGTCTGGGGCTGACGTGCGATCCGATCGCGGGCCTGGTGCAGATACCGTGCATCGAACGCAACGCCATTTCGGCGGGAAAGGCGATTAATGCCGCCCGCATGGCGTTACGTGGCGACGGCACCCACCGGGTAAGCCTTGATGAGGTAATCGCCACCATGCGCGCGACCGGGCGCGACATGAGCTCGAAATACAAGGAGACTGCGACGGGCGGGCTGGCCGTGAATGTATCGGTGAACTACATCAATTGCTGATGATGGCTCGTTCT